>NZ_PVYW01000006.1 GCF_003001675.1 Cohnella sp. SGD-V74
CTTTCTGGATCACGATCCCTTGCCCCGTTATGGCGAAGAGGGGAGGCGGACGTTCTCCGGCAAGCGGGTTCATCGCGGGCTGTATGCAAGCATAAAGGGCTTGATTCACGCCGATGTGAACGGCGCAGCCAACATTATGCGCAAAGTATTCCCAAACGTATTTGCCAAGAACACGGATGGGATAGAGGGGTTGGACGGTAACCAGTCCGTCAACGTGTCAACTCCGCTGGTGTTAAGCATCCTGAAGAAGTCAGGTTGAGACATCAGAAACCCTCACTTCAGCCGAAGCGACAGCATAGGTAAGTGGCGGGAGTATTCATCAGATCATCCTAGAGTTCAGCCGGACAGAGGGAGTTGGAGAAAATGAGCGATCGATTGAGCGAAATGGCGGAGCTGTTGAAGTTGCTGGGAGATCGTACGAGGTTGGCTATTTTGGGTCTGCTGCAGGAAAAGGACCTCTGCGTCTCGGACATCGTAGAATTGCTGGGCACGAGCCAACCGAACGCGAGCCAGCATCTCCGCAAGCTCCGTACGGCCGGACTCATCAGCGAGGAAAAACGCGGCCAGTGGGTCTACTATACGTTGAATCTGAGCGATTTCCCGGATTTGCGGATCTTCCTGTCCCAACTGCCGGGGCGCAAAGAGCGGCTCCGCTCTCTTGCCAATCTGGCGGAACGGAGCTAGTCTCCTCTCCGAATTTCTTAGTCTCGGTCCGTTAGCTCATCTGGAGCAGCGGACTTTTTTGTATTTCTCCGTCAACTGCCGACTAGTCACATCCAGCCATTGACCGATCACAACAGCATGTGTCCGGCATGAACGGCCCAAGCTCCTCGCGGCCTGAAAGCGGACCTGGCTTGTCCAGCCCCGCCGACTTGCAACTTTCTTTTTTGGAGACTCGTTTATATACACATACATGCTTTTATCCAGACATCAAGGGAGGACATCAAAATGAAGCATCTCAAGAAATCCGCAGGCGTCGTGTTCCTGAGCGCAGCGATAGCAGCAGGTTCTATTGGAGCTTCAGGTCATCCGTTCGCGCCTCAACCCGCATCCGCCGCAGCCGTCAGCACCGATCAGGCTCAAGCCTTGCAAACTTTGAACAGCTTCTACAAACCGGCCCTTAAAGGCGAATTCCCCGGGGCCATGACCGGTCTTGCCATAGGAACCGGTTCGCGACAGGATGTCCGGAAGCAAATCGGCGCCCCCGATTTTCCCGGCAAACATGCCGACGACTTCGACGTCTACCATGCCGAGATGGGGCATCCGGGCTACGCCATAAGCTATAAGCTAAATAAGATACGCGAAATCCGCTATTTCGGCACGAACGTAGAGCGGCAGACGAATATCGGAGGAATCACCCTGAAAATGCTGGTGCGCCAATGGGGACTCCCCAACTCATCGAAAACGATCAAAAACGGCAAGCTCGTCCAGAAAAAAGTCGTCTACCATCGCGGGGATTACGCATTATCCTTTATTTTCAACGACGATACCCATCTGGATCACATCAACTTGACCGCGAAATAAACGGAAACAATCCAATTCCAGGAGGGGCGGGTCATCATGACCGCTCCTTCTTGGCATTCCCTCGGACACAGCCGTCTATCCTGCCGGAATCGGGTCGTGATCCGACGTTCGTCGGCCTCGTGAATTTCTGGTATCATGGGGACAACAAGTTCCGAATCAGGAGACCCTTCCATGAGCTTCCAACTGACGAAAAAAAAGATCAAAACGATATGCGGCTCCTACTCTTACGAGAGAGGGGAGGTCGATTGCCGGGCGGGCAAAGTCTCGATCGTCGACTACGACCCGGCCCTTCTCGTCTGCGCGGCGACGGTCAAAGGCACGCACTCTCTTTTCCGCGTCGATATTCGTGCCGGAGATGACGGGGACGTTCGCGCCGATTGCGAGTGCCTGAGTCTTAACCTGTCCGCCAGCCAGAGCTGCCGCCATATTGCCGCCGCCCTGTTGACCCTGTACGAGCTTCAGCAATCCGGACAGCACAGCGCCGTCAAATCGGCCAAGAGCAGTACTGCGGCCCCCGTCCGGTTACCGGATAGAAGCCCCGCTTCGCCTGCCGTCCCGACGGAAGCCGCGCTAACGGACGTCATGCTCGGTCTGTTCGACCCGAAGCCTGCCCGCTCCAGCCGCGCGTCGACGATCTTCGATTCGCGCGAGCCTCTGAACGTGGAGTTCATCGTCAGCCTGTTCCCGTACGGATACCGCAAAAACATGTTCTCCATCGAGCTGAAAATCGGATCGCAGCGCCTGTACGTCGTGCCGAAGCTGCGGGACTTTCTCGAACGCGTCGGCCAGCGGGAGCGGTGCGAGTGTTCCAGACATTTTACGTACGATCCCGAGCTGCACTGCTTCCACGAGACGAACGACGCCATCATTCGCAAGCTTATTGAAATTCATCGCAATGAGAAAATGTACCGCGACACTTCGAGCGCATATGCCGCTCATGCGAATCCCGCAGGCGGGGAACGCGCGCTGTTGATTCCGCCTTCTCCATGGGAGGAACTCGCTCCTTTGTTGGCGCAGGCCCCGTCCGTACGCTTGGAGTACGACGGCATGTCCTACGAGGGACTGCGTTTTTCGGACATGCCTGTACCGCTGCTGTTCGATCTTGAGAGAGACGACTCCAGCGCCCGGACGGACAATTCGGCGGGATATCGAATGAACGTGCAAGGACTCGACCGGCTTACCGTGCTCGAATCTTACGGCGTCATCTTGTCGGAAGGCGCGCTGCTTAAGCTGAAGCCCGAGCCCTGCAGACGTCTCGCCGAACTCCAGAAAATGCTGGCCAATGCCCGGGACGCCCGCACGATCCGGATCTCGCCCGAACAGATGGCTCCGTTCATGGAGCGAGTCGTTCCCGGCTTGATGGGGCTCGGCAGCGTCCGACTGTCCCAGGCCGTCTCCGAGGAAGTCGTCCAAGCTCCGTTAAAAGCGAAGCTCTACCTTGACCGAGTGAGAGACCGGCTGCTGGCCGGACTTGAATTCTATTACGGGGACATCGTCATTAATCCGCTGGAGAACGCCGAAGGAAGCCGCAGAGCGGGACGAATCCTGATGCGGGAGGGCGACAAGGAAGCTCGCATTCTGGAGCTGATGGAGCAGGCGAATTTCATGAAAACGGAAAGCGGCTACTTGATGGAGGATGAGGAGGGGCAGTACGATTTTCTGTACCATGTCATTCCCCAGCTCGAGAAGCTGCTGAAGGTGTACGCCACCACCGCGGTGAAAATCAGGCTTCATGTCGGGCATGCCCCTCCGAGAATCCGCGTCGACGTAGACGAGCGGACCGATTGGCTGGAGTGCAAATTCGAGCTGGACGGCGTGCCGGAGACGGAAATTCGCAATCTGATCCAGTCGCTGAGCGAAAAGAGACGATACTGCAAGCTCCCTAGCGGAGCGCTGCTTCCGCTGGAGACGCCCGATTACGAAGCGATCAACCGTTTTATCTCCGTCATGAAGGTGGACAAGGGCGCATTGATAGGCTCGGAATTCCGACTTCCCGCTGTTCGAGGCTTGCACCTGATCGACGCGGAAAACCGGGAGCCCGCCTTGAAGCTGGGCAAGTCGCTGCGCGGGATGCTGGAGAATATGCGCAATCCGGACAGCCTTGATTTTCCGGTGCCGGACTCTCTCTCTTCTATTATGAGAGACTATCAGAAATTCGGTTACCAATGGCTCAGAACGCTGGCCCATTACCGGTTCGGCGGTATTCTGGCGGACGACATGGGGCTTGGGAAAACGCTCCAAAGCATCGCCTATCTCGTATCGGCGCTCCCCGAAATCCGCAGCCACGGGCAGCCCGCCGTTATCGTCTGTCCCGCTTCGCTCAGCTACAACTGGCTGAACGAGCTTCGCAAGTTCGCTCCCGAAGTTCGCGCGGTCGTCGCCGACGGAGACAAGGTCGAACGCAGCCGCACTCTGGCGCAGCTCTCCCAAATAGACGTGCTGATCACCTCATACCCTCTGCTTCGCAGAGACGTCGAGGCGTATGCGGAGGCTTATTTTCACGCGTTGATTCTGGACGAGGCGCAAGCGGTCAAAAACTACGCGACCCAGACGGCCCAATCGGTTAAAGCCTTGCAAGCCCGCCATAAATTCGCTTTGACGGGGACGCCGATCGAGAATTCGCTGGAAGAGCTGTGGTCGATCTGCGACGTCGTGTTCCCCGAGCTGTTCCAGGACCGCCGAACGTTCTCGGAGCTTACCCGGGAAGCCGTCGCCAAGCGGATTCGGCCGTTCCTGCTGCGCCGCCTGAAGACCGACGTGCTCTCCGAGCTGCCGGAGAAGATCGAGTCCGTACAACCTTCCGTACTGCTGCCCGAGCAGAAAAAGCTCTACTTGAGCTATCTCGCCAAGCTGCGCAAAGAGACGCTGAAGCATCTCGACGAGGAAGGCTTCGGCAGAAGCCGAATCAAGATTTTGGCCGGACTGACCCGGCTTCGCCAGCTTTGCTGCCATCCGGGCTTGTTCGTCGAAGGTTACGATGGCGGTTCGGCCAAGTTCGACCAGCTCCTGGAGCTGATCGAGGAATGCCGCGCAGCAGGCAAGCGGATGCTCGTCTTCTCGCAGTTTACGGAAATGCTGGGCATGATCTCCCGGGAGCTCGGCTATCAGGGCGTTCCGTTCTTCTATCTCGACGGGCAGACTCCGGCAGCCGAGCGCGTGGACCTGTGCAGCAGGTTCAACGACGGCGAGCGCGAGCTGTTCCTCATCTCGCTGAAAGCCGGCGGAACCGGTCTGAACTTGACCGGCGCCGACACCGTCATCCTCTACGATCTCTGGTGGAACCCGGCGGTCGAGCAGCAAGCAGCGGACAGGGCTCACCGCATGGGACAGAAAAACGTCGTTCAAGTGGTGCGGCTCATCGCCCAGGACACGGTCGAAGAGAAGATGTACGCGATCCAGCAGCGAAAAAAACATCTCATCGACGAGGTCATCGAACCGGGACTGGAAGCTCTGTCTTCGATTACCGAGGAAGAGATTCGAGATTTGCTGATGATTTGATGCGGATGTGGAGGAGCGGTAGTACCGCAAGGCGCGCTTATCCGCCTCGCCCCCTCCTCTTCCACCGCGGTAGTACCGTCCGGCGCGCTTATTCGCCTCGGCCCCTCCTCTTCCCCCGCGATAGTACCGCCCGGCACGCTTATTCGCCCGGGCCATCCTCTTCCCCCGCGATAGTACCGCCCGGCACGCTTATTCGCCCCGGCCCCTCCTCTCCCGCCGCGGTAGTACCGCCGGGCGCGCTTATTCGCCTCGCCCCCTCCTCTTCCGCCGCGGTAGTACCGCCGGACGCGCTTATTCGCCCCGGGCCATCCCCTTCCGCCGCGGTAGTACCGCCGGGCGCGCTTATCCGCATGGTCCCCTCCTCTCCCGCCGCGGTAGTACCGCCGGACGCGCTTATTCGTCTCGGCCCATCCCCTTCCTCGTCGGTCCGGTTCGAGCAGCAACGGATATAAGCCGCAGTCTGCTCTTCCATTCGCGAAGAGTAGACTGCGGCTTACTATTTACACTTTGTTCCTTTAGTTGACGATCCGGGCAAGCTTCAAGAGAACAACGATTGCTTCCGCCCGAGAGGCGGTAGCCATAGGCGCGTATCGGTTGCCGCCTCTGCCTTGCACGATTCCTTGTTCGGCGATCGTTCTGATCGCCCCCTTGGACCATGCAGGAATTTCCGCATCGTCCGCGAAGGTCGTCGATGCACCGCTTTCCGGTTTTGCATGCTGTGCGTTGGCCAGCATAACCGCCATCTCGGCACGCGTGATGAGCGCATTGGGACGGAAAGTGCCATTGGAATAGCCGCTGATGATGCCCGCTTTCACCGCCAAGGCAATTTCATCCTTCGCCCAGTTGCCGATTGCCGGATGGTCGCTGAAACGCAACTCCGCTCCCTCTCCCTGAATCCCGAGCGCCTTAACCAGCATAACCGCGAACTCCGCTCTTGTAATCGCAACATTCGGACGGAACGTGCCATCCGAATAACCGGAGGCGATTCCTGCCGTCGCTGCCTGCACGATGGCCGACGCAGCCCAATGTCCCTCTATATCGTTAAACCGCGGAGACGTCGTCTCATTAGTCGAATCCTTGCGGACAGGCATCACAGCATATTTCGCAAAACGATCGATCTCCACCGCAAGGCTGCTGCCTTCGACGACACCGCCGAGCTCTACCCATGCTTTGCTGTTCTCGTCGTAATAGAAAACGGACGGCCTCTGATTGCTGCTTAATAGTGAAGGATCGAAATTGAGCCGGAGCAGCAGTTTCTTCGTGAAATTATTGGATGATTTTTTGATCAGCTCATACACAGGGCCGATTAACTGTTCGCCGTTAGCCTGAAGCCCCGATACGTCGGTTATCTTTTTCACCTGCAGAAGCATATCCCGCACCGTTGATCCGCTTGGAATAACGAGGCTTATTTCCTCTGCGCGGCTGAAGGTTCCGGACTGCCCTGCTTTGATGGCAATTTCATCGTCGGCTATTGGCGTATTATCCGCTTGCCCCCCGTCATCCCCCCCGCTGCTGCTCCCTCCGTTGTTGCTTCCCCCGTTGCCGCCGGATGACGGGTTCGCAGCCACGGTCACCGTCACCGTATAGTCCTTCGTACTGCCGTCCTGCGCAGTCACGGTATAGACTACCGGAGACGTAAAATCGTTCGACGTCGTTCCGCTAACTTGAGCGATTGTCCCAACCTTCACCGAAGATCCCGCCGAACTGCCGAACGTCGCTGCCAAGGACCTTACGTTCGTTCCGTACGGTACGGTCAGCGAGATATTCGTTCCGCTGATCACGCCCGCCACAGGAGGAGTCAATCCGGCGAAGCCGAACGACGTCAAATCCTTCGACGTATTCGCCGCCACGGTCACCCTCACCGTATAGTCCTTCGTACTGCCATCTTGCGCCGTCACCGTGTAGACTACCGGAGACGTGTAATCGTTCGACGTCGTTCCGCTCACCTGTACATCCGTCCCGACCGCGACTGACGCCCCCGTACTGCCGAACGTCGCCACCAAGGCGCTCACGTTCGTTCCGTACGGTACGGTCAGCGAGATATTCGTTCCGCTGATTACCCCCGCCACAGGAGGGGTCAATCCGGCGAAGCCAAACGATGTCAAATCCTTCGACGTATTCGCCGCCACGCTCACCGTCACGGTATAGTCCTTCGTACTGCCATCCTGCGCCGTCACCGTGTAGACTACCGGAGACGTGTAATCGTTCGGCGTCGTTCTGCTCACCTGTACATCCGTCCCGACCGCGACTGACGCCCCCGTACTGCCGAACGTCGCCACCAGCTCCGCGACGTTCGTTCCATAAGGCACGGTCAACGAAATGTTCGTTCCACTGATTACCCCCGCCACAGGAGGCGTCAATCCGGCGAAGCCAAACGATGTCAAATCCTTCGACGTATTCGCCGCCACGCTCACCGTCACCGTATACACTTTGTTCGCAGAATCATCTTCCGCCGTGACCCGGTATAAGACGGCGGACGTGAAATCATTGGACGTCACTCCGCTGGTTTGGGTTGCGCCTCCGACGGTTACCGTGGACGCGGCCGAGTTCGTAAACGTCGCCACCAGCTCCGCGACGTTCGTTCCATAAGGCACAGTCAGCGAGATATTCGTTCCGCTGATTACCCCCGCCACCGGAGGCGTCAATTCGTCAAAGCTGAACGCCGTCAAGTCGCTCGCCGAGCTTGCGCTTCGGGTCACGGTAATCGTATACGTTCTCGTCGTGCTCCCGTCTTGAGCCAGCACGACGATTTGAATCGTATTGGCGCCGGTATTCAAATTCAAGGCCGGGCTGTCCGTTCCGCTCGAGACGGATACCGGATCGCCTCCATTGACGGCCACCGTAATCGTCGCGCCCGAATGCGTAGCGGTCGGCCTGACGGTTACGCTGGAATAGCTGCTGGCCGCCGTTGACGTGTACGCAATTCGGCTGCTGAGAAAGCTCGGACTAAGCGCTCCGGAAGACAGCGTGAGCCCGCTCAAAGTAGTAACCGTGCTTGCCGCCCTCGTGACGGAGATGGAATATTTCTTTTCCGTACCGTCTTGCGCCGTCACTGTAATCTCGATCGTATTCACTCCGACATTAAGGGCAAGCGCGGAGCTGTTCTGACCGCTTGTCACGGCAACTGCCGTCCCGCCGTTAACCCGGACCGTCAGCGACGCCGTAGAATCGGCTGCCGTCGACCGCACCGTAACCGCAGTCGTCGTATTGGCGACGCCCGCAGCAGTATAAGAGGTCACTGCCGCATTAAATGTCGGACTGAGCGTCCCGCCCGTCGTCGTTAATGCGCTCAGATTGGCATTCGAGCTGCCTGCCGCCCGGTTCACCGTCAACGTATAGCTTCTCGTATTCGAACCGTCCTGCGAAGTAACCTCTATCGTGATGACCGTGCCCGCTCCGGCGGTAAGTCCGATATTCCCGCTGGCCTGGCCGCTGGAAACTCCCGTGCCGTTCACCGTCACAGTCGACCCGGCATTGGCCGCATAAGGAGTAACGGTCAAACCCGATGTCGCATAGGGAACGCTGACCGTATAGCCGACCGTCCCTTCCGCGAATGCCGGACTAAGCGTCCCCGCCGACAGCGTTATTCCGCTTAGCCCGGCTCCGGAAGGATCGGAGCGGACAACGTTGAGCGTGTATTCCCGACCGGCATCGCCGTTAGCTCCCGTCACGGTTATCGCAATCGGATTGCTGCCGGCCGACAGATTGGAGCCTCCGCTTACGGCAACGACCGCTAACGGATCGATTGCCGTTCCCGATACGGTTACGCCTTCCACGTCGGACGCGACCGCAACCGTAGCGGAACGCGTTAGATTGTCCGGCACAGGCGCGCTGACGGCGCCGCCCGTATTGCCCGTAACGGTTAAGTCCGTCAGCCATAGCGGCAGCGGAGCGCCCCTAAGATAAGGCGTCGTTGCGGGCGCTATGTTCCACGTACCGCTGAAATCCCAGCCGCTGAAGCTTCCGCTGGACTTCATCTGGGCGGTCGTATACCCTGTTAATCCGGTAGCCGACCCCGAACCCGCGCCCGCGCTCTGCCCGGTCGTCGCCGTGCTCCAGTACCCTCTCGTGAAGGTCGAGCTTGTCCTGGTGCCGACCAGCCCTCCGGCCGCGCTGCCTCCTTGCACTTGACCCGTTGCATACACATTGGTGTAGCTTCCCTGACTGCTTCTTCCGATCAGGCCTCCGGCCGAGGCCTGATTCGCCTTGGCGTTCCCGGTCGCGAAGCTGTTCGAGATCATTCCGCCGATATCTTCTCCGATCAAGCCGCCGACCTTGTTCGCGCCTTGCGCATTCCCTTCCGCGTAACTCGTTTCGATGACGGCATAGCCTTGTCCGACCAATCCGCCCACGGCATCTCCGCTGCCGACGACCGTTGCCGTGGAACTGCTGGCCCTGATCGTGCCGCTATGCAGGCTGCCGACAAGACCTCCCACATTGCTTCTCCCTTGGACCGATCCCGAAGTCCGCACCTTCGATATCAAGTTGGAATTATGCAGACCGGCGAGTATACCGACACTGTCTCTGCCCACTACGGAAGCCCCAACGATGTCCAGATTGGACACGCTGCCGATATAGATGTATTGGAACAAGCCGACCACGTCCTCATACGGCCGATCGATCGTTAGGCCCTTGATGACGTGCCCGTTGCCGTCCAGCTTCCCTTCCAAATAAATCGGCTCCCAGCCCGCTCCGCCGTTGGCGGACGCATAGGCGGAAAGGTCGATATCCGCGACCAGGCGGTACACTTTCTGATAATCGTTGCGAATATCGTTGAACTGATCGGCATTCTCGATGAGATAAGGCGAAGCATCCGTTCCGCTTCCGCCTGCGAAGCGACTTCGATTAATCGTTATCGAATACGTCCGGATCGTCCCGTCGGATGCGGTCACCGTCACCGTGACGGCGTTGTCCCCCAATTGCAGGGAGCCTCCCCCGGCTATCGTATAAGTCGCATCGGGATGATTCGGAGTTGCCGTTATCGTCGCATCGGTCGTCGAATTCGAAACGTCAGCCGTGTAAGAGAGCGTCCCCGCGCTGAATCCGGGAATCGAGACTCCATCGATCCGCAAGTCCGCCAGACTGGCGTCGGAGGACAGATTGTTCGAAGTCAGCTTATGGACACGAATCGCATAAATTTGCGGGCTTCTTACCCCATTGGGATCATGGAGCGATATCGTCGCCGCGTTGGCGCCGACTGCCAGCCCGTCCATTCCGGACACCTGTACGACCGCATCTGCATTCGCGACGGACGGGACAGCCGTCAACGAGGATACGTCGCCCGTTACGCTCAGATCGTATTGACGAACGAGGGAATGCCATGAAGGCGACACGTTCCCCGCCGTACCCGTATCGGGCGTTACAGACAGACCGGTCAGCCACAAGGGAGCGTTCCCTCGCAAATAGGGGTAGCTCTTCCCCTCGGCAATCGCCCACTTGCCGGCAAAATCCAAGCCTCCAAAGCTGGCGGCCTTGAACAGGTCGACTCCCGAAATTCCGGTTATGTTCTCTGAGCTATAACCGAGAGCCGACCAATAGGCGTCGGAATTCCAGTACAACCGATTGAAGGTCCAGTTGTATGTGTATCCGGCGAATCCGCCCACGCTATAGTTGCCCGCTACGGCGCCTGCGGAGTAGCTGTCGCTGAACTCCGATTCGTAGATATTGCCCACGAATCCGCCGATTGCCGAATTTCCGCTAACCGCGCCAAGAGCATAACTGTCTCGGATAATGCTTCCGTAATAAGCGCTTCCGATCAGCCCGCCCACTTCATCGCCCCCGGTGACCGTTCCCGAGGCATAGCTTCGTTCCAACGTTCCCATCAGTATAAATCCGACAAGCCCGCCGACGTAACGCTCTCCTTCGACATCGCCTTCCGCGTAACTGTTCATGACGATGAAATCGTTCGTCGAATTCGCGATGGATCCAATTAACCCTCCTACATGACTTCCGCTTCCTTTAACGGTAACGGCCGCACCGGACCTCTGCACCTGGGGGTGATTGCTTTCGCCGATCATCCCTCCAACATAGGATTGACCCTCCACCGCACCGGAGACATGCACGTTATCCACCGTACCCGGATACATAAAGCCGGACAGAATGCCCACCTGGCTTCCTCCGACGACATCGGCTTGAACGATGTTCAGATCGTTGATTTGACCGCTGACGGATGCGAATAATCCAACCTTGCCTTCACTTCCGCGGCGAATGGACAAGCCGGTAATTCGGTGGCCGTCCCCGTTCAGTTGCCCGGCGAATACGCCCCCGATCGGCTTCCAGCCTTTTCCCCCTTCCGCCGAAGCATAGGAAGAGAGATCGATATTCTGAATGAGCTTGTAGGAGGCGGTAAGATTGTTGCGAATCTCATTGAATTGATCGGCATTCTCGATCAAATACGGATTGCCCGCCGAGCCGTCGCCGCCCGCGAAGGCCGAAGCCGCCTGTGCCGGATGAAGAGGAACGGACGACCATAGCACAATTCCGATCAACTGAAGGAGCAAAACGCGGGATATTCCCCGTATTGAAAACCTCATTTCAATATAACCTCCATATGAACTTGGTAGTAGATACAATAAACAACCCAAGTAAAATGGAGGTAAATCGCGGCAAAAAAACTATGGCTGACATTCGCGTACATCGATTCGTAACATTGAAGTTCTTCGCAAAGCGAGTTGTTCTAAAAAGTCGTATAATTCCTCCTCAATGGTGCTCAAACGAGGGGCATTGTTCTAACAAATCGAGTAACGTCACCCGATTGGCGGTCGAACGGAGGACATTGTTCTAAAAAGTCGTGTAACGTCTCCCCATAGTGCTCAAACGAGAGGCGTTGTTCTAAAAAATCGCACATCGGCACTCCAGAGTGGGCTCTGGCGAAGGCTGTATGTCAATTGAGCAGTGGTAGAAAAAAAACGACAATACTCAAACGGAGGGCTTCCCGGCGGACGGATATCGCGCGCCAGCGCGAGAAACTCCTTTTCCAGCCAATCCCTTACCCCGCCAGTTCGGTCTCCTCGATCGCCGCGGCCTGCTCGAAGCGGCTCAGCAGGAAGAGTTCGTCGATAAACTTGTTCATATCCAGAACCTTCTCATAGATCGTCTCCAGGTGCTTGTTCTTACTGCCGGGTTCGATCTCTATGCCCAGCATCATCGCCCGAATTCCGCCCTGCACGACCGTCAGCGGCGCACGGATATCGTGCGAGATGTAATCCCACACATAAATTATCGTTGTTAAAGAAATAAATCAGGGTTATATTATTACGTATCGAAAATAAAATCGATCATACAATTACATTTAGAAAGGTAATTAGCATCCGAAAGACAACATTCGAGGATAGACAGGAAAGGTTGTGCATCAACATGCCAGTAGACGATATCGACCGGCAGATCATCAAGGCGCTGAACGCCAACGGGCGAATCTCCTACACCGAGCTGGCCAAGGAAATCGGGCTGTCCCGCGTAGCGATTCAGGCCCGGGTCAACGCACTGATGGAGGAGGGAGTCATCGAGAGGTTTACGGCCGTCATCAATCCCGAGAAGATCGGCATTCACGTATCGGCCTTCTTTAACGTGGAGGTCGAGCCGCGGAGCTTGCAGGGCGTGGCGGACGCTTTGGCCGAAGAACCCGTCGTCACGAGCCTGTACCATATGACCGGCCCGAGCAAGCTGCATATGCACGCGTTATTCACGAACAATACGGAGATGGAACAATTTCTGAACGAGAAACTGTATAAGCTGCCTGGCGTCGTCAGCGTCGATTGCCAGGTGTTGATTACCCGGTACAAGAGTCGCATGGGAATGAGGTTGTAGACGATGGAGGGACATTCCGCGAAAAAATACGTCCAGCTCGCATGGGCGATGAGCAAGACGGGTGTTCTCGGCTACGGGGGCGGTCCGTCCGTTATTCCGCTTATCCGGCATGAGGCCGTCTCCGCCTACCGGTGGATGGACGACGACGAGTTCGGGGAGACGCTGGCGATCGCCAACGCGCTGCCGGGACCGATCGCCACCAAGATGGCCGCTTATCTCGGCTACCGCGAGAAGGGCGTACTCGGCGCCATCGTCGCGATTCTCGCCCACATTCTGCCTTCCTGCGTCGCGATGATCGCCCTGCTTTCTTTCGTGAATTTTCTGAGCCACTCTCCCGTCGTTCAAGGCATGATCGCCGCGGTCATGCCCGTGATCGCGGTCATGCTCGGCGTCATGGCCTACGAATTCGCCAAGAAAGCCTATCAGGGACTCGGCAGATGGATGGTCGTCGTCTTCTGCGCGATCTCGTTCCTGCTGCTGCAAGTCGTGCCGATCCATCCCGCCATCGTCATCGTTCTGTTTCTGGCCTACGGAGCCGTTCATTACCGACTGCTCGGCAAACTCAAGAATAAGGCCGGAGGAGAAGCTTCATGAACCTGCAAAACTTGATCGACCTGTTCGCCGGCTTTTTCCTGTCCAACCTGCTCGGCTACGGAGGCGGCCCGGCTTCGATTCCGCTGATGTACCAAGAGATCGTGACGCATTACCGGTGGACGAACGATACCAAATTCTCCAACCTGCTCGCGCTCGGCAACACGCTGCCGGGTCCGATCGCCACCAAGATCGCCGCCTTCGTCGGCTTCGACGTCGCGGGAATCGGAGGAGCGCTTGTCGCTCTGGTCGCGACCGTCGTCCCTTCCGCCGTCCTGCTGATCGTGCTGCTCCGGCTGATGGCGAAATATCGCCACTCCTCCGTCGTCAAGGGCATGACGCTGCTCGTGCAGCCCGTCATCGCCGTCATGATGATCCTGCTGACGTGGCAGATGGGCAGGACGTCGATCGAAGCTTTGGGCTGGTGGCAGGCGATTCCGATCGCAGCCATAGCGCTGTGGGCGATGGAGAAGCGCAAGATCCATCCCGCTCTCGTCATCTTGTGCGCGTTCGTCTACGGCGGGCTGGTCGTCCCCCACATTTGACTGCGGTTCCGCCTCCGGCTCAGGAATCGAGCAGCTTCAGCCGCTGCAGGATCGACGCCTCGCTCGGGTAGATCGGCATATGCTCGGACAGTCCCACGATGCGGAACAGCTTCTGGTAATGCGGCGTCGCTCCGTAAGCGAACGCCTGGCAGCCGCCCTGCCGCAAAGCGCGTACGATGCGGATAAGCACCGCGATGCCAATGCTGTTAATATAGGAGACCCGGGTCAGATTAAACACGACGAACCTCCGTCCGGATTCCGGCGTCCTCTCCCAATCCCGCAAGCCGTACAGCGCATCCTCGGATTGATGGGACAGATCGCCCTCCAGATCGTAAATGACCGCCTCTCCTTCCGTCCTCATGTTCGCTTGAAAGGACCGACTCATGGCTCTACCCCCCGTTTGAAAAAAATCATCTCCAGGCATACGCCCCCGTCGACGCTCGCGAACGCGAAGCGGTCCGCCAAACTGTCGATAATGCGCAGTCCCCACCCTCTCGGACGTTCCGCCTGCCATCTCTCCGCAAGCGTAAGCGAATCCGGACGAACCTCCGGCACGGCGCTTCCCTGATCGAACACCCGAATCCGGTATTTCTCGGAATCGACCGTCAGCCGAACGGTGACCGGAAGACGGGAGACGAGCCGGTTGCCGTGTTCGATCGCGTTAAGACAGGCTTCCGCGACCGCCGTCGCCATCTCTTCCGACCTCTCTTCTCCCGGGCAGTGGCCGGCGACGGCCGCAGCGACCTTGCGCATCACCCTCTTCTCGCAGCCGATCCGGCTCGGAATGCGCCACTCCAGCTCAACCCGCCCTTCGTTCATCCCGCTTCCTCCCCTCATCTTCCGCGCCGCATTCCGCAACGGCGTCTCCCCAGCGAATCAGCAGCAGCGTCCGATCGTCTTCCGCGTTTTCCCCGTCGTCGGCCTCTTCCATCCCCCGGAGCTCCGCCAACGCTTCTTCCAGCCTGCTCTCGGGACGAATCGACCGCAGCCGTCTCTCCCAGCCGTCGAATCCGAGCATTTCTCCCGAACTGCCGCCCTGTTCGATGATTCCGTCGGTATACAGCACGAAAATATCTCCGTCGTCTATCCGGTGGCGCACGACCTCATACCGCTCTTCGGGGGACATTCCCAGCGGATACGAGGAGAACTGCCAGGCCATCGCCTGCCCCTGGCGAATCAAGTACGGATCGAGATGTCCGGCGCTGGCGTATTCCAGCTCGACGGACTCCCCGCCCAGATCGACGACCGCCACTCCGAGCGTGGCGTACTGCTTGCCCTGCGTCATCCGATAGACGTGCGCGTTCAGCCTGGACAGCATGTCGCCCGCCGTGCCTCCTCTTGCCGCCTCGGCGCGCAGCCCCGTCATCATCGCCGTCATCAGCAGCGCGGCCGGAAGCCCCTTGCCCGACACGTCTCCGATAGCGATGCAGTATCGCCGCCCGCCAAGCGGGATAAGATCGTAGAAATCTCCGCCTACCTCCTGGCACATCCGGCAGAAGACGGCGAGCTCCATCCCCTCGATCGCCGGAAATTGCTTGGGCAGCAGTCTGTTCTGCACCTTGTAGGCCATCTGAAGCTGCCGATTAACATCCGCGTACTCGGCTTCCATCCGGCGCTGCAGCGCATTCATCGCGTCCGTCACCTGTCCGATCTCGTCCGGAGCCAGCAGCGGCGCGGTGATCTTGTTCTCTACCGCCCCTCCTTCTGGACCGCCTTCGGCCAGCGCCCGCAGACGGTCCAGAAGCAGCCTCAGCTCCTTGCGGATGCCGAGAATATAGACGGTGAAGACGCCCGCCGCGAACAACGCGTACGTCAGTCCGAGCGGCAGCAGCTTCCCGGCCAGAACCGCTCCGGGCTCGGAGCGTCCGACCAGCTTCAGCAGAGGCGCGAACGAGAACACGAAGCATGCCGCCGTCGCCAGCGCAATGAACCGCACGGCGGAGCGTCTGCCGCGGAAGCCGCGGAGCGATCGGATCTCCAGTGCTTCCGCGAACGGCCGCAGCAGCTTGCGCGTGACGGCAAGCAGCAGCGCCGCCAGCATGGAGGCCAGCCCGAACTCCCATATCGCGTTCTCTACCAGAACGTTTAACGCGTCGACGTCCGCCCCGCGCCTTCCCGCTTCCGCGGCATGATAGGCCGCGATCAGCAGCGTGGACCCGAGCAGCATGCCCGAGCACAGCTCGACGGGAAAGCGGGCCAATCTTTCGAACCGCGCCGCTTTATCGGCATCGGCCGTTACGCTCGCTTTCCGCAGGGCCGGTCCGATCCGCCACAACGCGGCGGCGGTCAAGGACGCCGCCAGCAGGAAGCAGCCGAGCAGGACGAACGGAACGTTGAACTCCAGCAGCTTGCGGAAGGATTGCCCGTAGATGACCCTGTTATTCGTAAAAATGAATACGGCCCCGCTCGACAGCACCGCAAAATAAACCAGCAGCAAACGCAGCCAAAATCGTGCCGAAACGTCGTTCACCCGACTTGCTCCCCCCTCTCCCGGCCGGCCGAGATTTCCGCCCCTTCCGGCGCGGACAGCACGATGCGGCATGGCCCCGCTCCGATCGAAAACCGGGCGACGTCGAAGCGATACCGCTTACCTCCTCCGATCGGCTCCGAACGGAATTCCCGGCTCTCGCCCGCGCCCTCCCGTTCGACGAGAACGGCCGCTTCGCCTGCGGACGCATACTCCGCCGCGCCAAGCTCCGGCTCCACGAACGCGATCGCCAGATGAATGAGCAGCTGCTCTTCCGCAATGTCGGTCAGCGCCGGAGCCAGCTCCGTCAGCAGCCGTTCCGCCGACTCCGCCGCCTGAACGTTGGCGCGCACGAGCATGCGCAGCGCGGACATCGCCAGCGCCGACGGCAGCGCGTCGCCGACGACGGAGCCCGCGATCAGCGCCAGGCGTCCGTCTCCCGCGGAGACGGCGTCGTAGAAGCCGCCCGCGATTTCGTCGGATTCGGCTCGGGAGCCCTGCACCGTCCATCCCCTCCACTGCCGCTCATATCCGGACAGCAGCTGACGCTGCGTCCGGCCGGCGAGATCAAGATCGCGCTCCAGGCGCGCGTACTGTCGGCCTATCCGTTGCTGCAATGCGTTGAACGCGGCCGCCAGCTCGCCGGATTCGTAAGGAGAGGCGATCGGAACGAGACTCAGCAGCTTGCCTCTGGTCATCCCGGCCAGATCTCTGAGCCGCTCGGCCATCCCCTCCAGATCCCGGAACCAATAGCGGGCCATGGCGACGGCGGCCAACAACGTCACCGCGAATACCGCAGCTCCGACGGCCAGCATCACCTCTACCCGAAGATGCCAGTCTTCCTCGCGACCGTTCAGAACGTACCAGAAGGTTCTGACGAGCATATACACCAGCCCGCAGACGAAAATGGCGATCACGTTCGTTCCCGCGCTTCTGAACTTCGACGCCTCCTGCGCGTGTATGCGCAAATCGAGAATGGACGGTCGCAGCATCCATCGCGCCGCCCCGTAATGAAGCACTCCGAGCGCGATAAACGTCGTCAGATTCGAGAAGGAGCTTTGTCCGTATCCGAGCGCCGTCTCCATCGGCCAAGGCGGAAGTCCGAGCGCGACGAAATGATACAGCTGGGACAGCAGCATGCCGCAGCCGACATAGACGAGAAACAGCTCCATCGGAAAGCGGGTGAACCGTTCCCACAGAAGCCGATCCCGCTCGTCCCCGCGAACGGAATGCTCGGCTTTGCGCGGTATGAGCAATCGGCAATAGGTATACAAGCTGACCGTCAGGACAACGAGCGACAGCCCGACGATCGTCCCCCATAGCGCCATCGCGAGCTCGGGCTCCGGGGTGCGATGCACGTATCTGCCGGAATAGTGCATGCCGACGGCCGTTATTATCGCAAGCAGCGCGTAAATTCCGACCAGCCGAAGTCTGCGGTCACGAAACAATGCCGTTCCCCCTCACAAGAGCGCGAAGCTCCTCCGACGGCTCCGTCCCCAGCTCTTCCCGGCACATCCGGCTCAGCCGGTCGTACAAGGCGGAGATCTCGCCGTTTCTCTTCAACGCCAGCAGCAGGCGGATCAGATGCGCGTAAGCTTCCTCCCGCTCCGGCTGCAGCCTGATCCATTCCCGGCAATACGTCTCTTCGAGCTCGCCGTCTCCCTGCTCTTCGGCCAACAGACGAAGCTTGCGAAGGATTGCCGCCTGCTTATCCAGCAGGAATTCTCTCATCCGCTCCAGCCACGAGAAGTAGGGAAGCTCGGGGAGCAAGTCGTCGTACAGGCCGAACGCTTCCTGATACATCTCGTAGGACAGCGCCCGATCCTTCAGCCACAGCTGATCCGCGACCCGGATCAGCGTCAAATACCGTTCGACGTCGACGTGATCGAACGCGTCCTCGCGGAGCGCGACCATTCCTTCCCGAATGCCCGCCCCGTCCCTCACGGCCAATTCCTCAAGCAGCGTCTGCTTGAGCTGGTGAATGACGACGTAGAGAAGCTTGTTCGCTTTATCCCGGTCCTCCCCCAGCTCCAGTTGTTCCACCAGTTGCTCCTTCGGATAGGCGTATTTCGGCTGCAGCAGCAGGAACACGCACAGCTCCTGGGCTTTCTTGCGCTTCCAGCGAATATGCCTCACCTCGTGCTCGCCGCGCTCGAACGACAGCCCTCCGAAGCATACGATCCGCCAGCCTCTCCGTTCGTAATCGTATTGGTCCTCGCGCGGCTGCGGAGAACGATCCGTCGGAACGGCCGGAATCGCCGCGTCCGACTTCCCGTCAGGCTTCAGCTTAAGGTACCGCTCGATGTATCCCGCTTCCTTCAGCGCATCCCGCGCTTCTTCCGTTCGCCCGAGCAGGCTGCAGCCTTCGGATACGGTCAGCAGCATATCGCGCCGCATCTCCAGATCCGCGTCGTAAGCTTGCTTCAGCTCCGCAAGAACGGGCAGCAAGCTCTCCGCCAGAAGAGGATCGATTCGAAGCGCCGCCCGAAACAGCGCCAGATGGACATAGACGCGATGGCGGTAAGGCTCCCGCTCCCAAGACGCATCGGCCATCGGACGCAAGCAGGCGTAAGCTTCTTCCCATTGTCCGCTTTGCAGCAGGCGCAGTCCGGGAATCCACTCCGCGGCCAGAGCGACCCCCGGAGCCCGCGACGCCCAGTGCCGCAGTCTCCACGCCAGCTCCTCCCATTGCCGCTCCGACAGCCGGCCCTCGCATTGCTGCAGCAGCTCCGCCAGCGCCGCTGTCGCCTCTTCGTACATCTGCTTCCGTTCGAACAGATCGATGGCCTCTGCGTATCGGGCTTGAGCCCGTTCCGGTTCGCCCTTCCAGGCGTGGCCGAAGGCAAGCGCAAGCGGAAGCGCTCCGGCTATCCGATCGACGGGCAAGCTTTCGGCCTCCTTTTCCAGAAACTCGAACAAAGTCGACGCTTCCTCGACCTCTCCGAGCCGCAGCAATACCGGGGCGAGCGAGCACAGCACGGCAAGCAGGCCGTCGGGGTCGTCCGTCGCCCCGAATTCCGCGATCGCCCGCGTCAGCCACAGCTTGGCTTCCCGCAGATCCCCCGCTCGAAGCCGGCTGTCGCCCATCTCGCGCATCAGCAGCGGGGACGCGGCCAGCATCTCTGCCGGCAGACGGCGCAGCCATGCCTCTTCCGTCCGCTCGCCTTCCATCGCCATGCGCTCCAGGCGAATGAACGCTTCCATATGCAGCCCGCCGTCCAGCAGGGCGTCGATGCGGGGATTCATTCGCTTCCAGCCTCCTCCGATCTGCCGTTCAGTACCCACATTACCTCAACCCGCTTACAAAGAAATAACACTTTTCTTACAAACGCGGCATGTTAGCTTTCTGTTATCGGGGCCTAGTATAGTCGTCTCTATCAAACTTAAGGAGTGAAGCTGCACGTGAAAAAAACATTGGCCCTGCTGATCGCGTCGTTACTGCTTATCTCGCTGCTGCCCGGATTAGGCTCGGGCACGGCGCGCGCCGGGGATACGATCTACTGGGGCGAAGAGCAAAGCGCGGTCTACGATCAAATTCATCCTTACACCTTGAACTGGACGGGCGACGTCCTGGACCGGGGCGGGCTTAACTTGGCCTCGATGAAATACGAGAGCAAGAGCGCCAGCGCGGACATCGTCATCAACCAATACGGGGACATCGGAGCGCTGTCGATCCGCAAGCTGTCCGGAGAAGCGCTGAGCGATCCGACCCCGCGTTCGACGAGCGGCTTCTCCAATTCGCTTCGGCTGGAACAAGGCGCCGTCTACCTGGTCGTTCTGCACGACACGTCCTACGCGAAAATCCGCATCGACCAGATTTTCCCGGACAACGGATTCTCGATTACGAAGCTCAAGTTCTCCTACGTCTTCGAAGCGCCGGAGCCTCCGGCGGCCGGCGGCGGCTTGGGCAGCGGTTCGGCGGGCCTGGACATCGGCTCGCCCACGCTCGATCTGCTTGATCCGGCCGAAATCTATGTGTTCGAGGGAGAAGGAGCGATCACGATTCCCTGGACTCCGTCCCCCGGGGAATACAGCTGGGATATTTACCGTTCGGACAACGGCGCTCCCTATGCGAAAGTGACCGACTTCGTCATCACGGAGCATGAATACACCGATCATTACGTATTCATTGGCCGTACGTACTTGTACAAACTGGTGTCGTACGATCGCAGCGGCAAACCGCTGGCCGTATCGGACCCGATCATGGTCACGCTTGTCCCGCTCGGTCAGGGCGGCTCGTCCGGGAACAACCCGCCTGCCGGCCATCCGGCTCCAACCTCCAAGCGAATCGTGCTCCAGCTCGGCAACACGACCGCTTACGTCAATGACAAGGCGCACAAGCTGGAAGTCGCTCCGTTCAACTATAACGGACGAACGGTCCTCCCGCTCCGCTTCGTCGGAGAAGCGCTTGGCCTCGACGTCAAATGGAACGGCCAAACCCGCAGCATCACGCTGAAAAGCGACAAGGACACGATCGTGCTCGTCCTCGACGACTCCCAGGCGACGGTGAACGGCAAACGCGTCATGATGGACGTTCCCGCCTTCATTCACAACAAAGTGACAATGGTGCCGATCCGCTTCGTCAGCGAGCAGTTGAAGCAGAAGATTACCTTCGACAACGCCACGAAAAAGATTACGATAGAAGGCCAGAGCGCTGCCGGTTCTTCGTCTTCATCGGGCTCGTCCGGCGGCGGATCTCCGTCGTCCTCGGGAGCATCCGGAGGCGAGAAGCAGCCATCCGACACGGGTGCTTCCTACTTCGTCGGCAGCTGGAGCATGTGGGTTCCGGCCGGCAGAGACGGAGCGGACGGCGGCACGCTGACCATCCATGCCGACGGCACGTTCTCCTACAGTTGGAACGGAGCCAAGACCGGCACGTGGAGCTACGACAAAGCGACGGGCAAGCTGCTGCTGTCCGGCTACAAGAGCGGCTGGGACTGGACCGTCACCAGAACGGATAAAGGCATAACCGTGTCGACGCTTGGCGTATACGAGACGGGAGTTCGCTTGAAGTAGCGGACCTCCGGAATGCAAAACAGCCGAGAAGCCCGGCGACTGCCGGAGTTCTCGGCTTGCTTGTTCAACCCTTGTCCAGATGCTTGCGAAGCAGATCTCTGCCCCGCTTAAGGCGCGACTTGACCGTGTTCATTTTCACCTGATTCATCTCCACGATCTCTTCCATCGACATGTCCAGCACGTACCGCTGATACACCATAAGCCGATAAGCCTTCGGCAGCTTGTCGATGGCGGCGAGCAGATGCTCCGAAGTCTCCTTCAGAATAAGCGCATCCTCGGGCCGGCTCGCTTCGGCGACCTGATTCTCCCATCCCTCGTGGTTCATCATCGGATGGTTGAGGGTGAGCTTCGTCTTCCTTTTGCGCAGCATGTCGATGCAGATGTTTTTCGTCGTCGTGAAAATAAGCGAGGAGACCGACCCCGCCGGATCGAGGCGTTCGAAGTTCACGTAGAGCTTAAGGAACGTCTCCTGCACGGCTTCCTCGGTATCCGTCTTGCTCCGCAATATTTTCCATGCGAAGCTGAATATTTTATCTTTATAATGCTCGAATAATTGCTCGTAAGAGACGACCGGCAATCCCCGGCCGACTGCGGGCTGCATATCCATAGGCTTTGCACCTCTTCCCCGTAAATCTCAGTATTCTCTATTATAACACCATAGAGCTTGCCTGTTCGATATTCACAGAAAATTCGCAAAACCTTTTTCAGCCCTATCTGCCCGGAAGAAACTTCTTGATCCAGTTGCCGAAGCCCGACGGATTGCGGGTCTGAATGAGCACGATCCCTTCGCCTCGGAAGCGGCAGACGAGACCTTCGCCGCTCGTGATGCTGGAGAACCAGCCTTTGGACGCTTTCTCGATCGAATAGTGAACGTAATCCGGCCAGGCCACGAGATGACCGTTGTCGATAATGCGCTCTTCTCCCGGTGCGAGATTAACCGCGTGGATCGAACCGTACGAAGCCAGGAACACCGTGCCTTTTCCGCTGATCTCGATAATGAAGAAACCTTCGCCCGACAGCAGGCCGCGGCTCAGGTTTTGCATTTTCGTATTGACCTGGATGCCGCTCGTTCCGGCGAGGAATCCGTCCTTCTGGACGAGAAGCCGGTAAGACCCGTCCAATTCGACGGCCTGAATGTCTCCGATGGAAGACGGCGCGAGCAGCACTTCTCCGCCGCCGCGGTTCGCCGACAGCTCCTGGAAGAAGAACGTCTCCCCGCTGAGCATCCGGCCGAGTCCCGCCATAATGCCCCCGTCCGCCGTTCCCTTGACGTCGACGTTCGGAGACATGGACACCATCGCTCCCGACTCGGCTTTCAGACTTTCTCCGGCCTGCAGTTGAACTTTCAGCATGGCGAAGGCGCCCTGGTACAACAGTTCGTATTTCACGACAATTCCTCCTATAGATTAAAATCGGCGTCCGCGCGAGAAATCGTCCCCGAAGCCGTTATCGTTGTTCTTATTCGTCAACCCGCTCATCCTGCCGATCGCGTCTTTATAGATGCGCGTAATCTCCTGCACTTTGTCGAACTCTTCGTCTCCCGGCCCCAGATTCTGATAGAACATTTTCTCCAGCACCGTCTGATAGAGTCGAAGGCGGTCCTCGAGCCGCTCCCGTTCTTGTGCGACGATTTCTTCGAGCGTATGCTGCCCGACCCAGCGGTCGATCTCATCCCCCGTTCCGAGCTCCGTTGCCGGGTCCCGTCCGGATCGTTCCCGTTCCGAAGGGATGCGCTCGTAGCGGTCGCCCGACACGTCGACGGAAGTGCGAAGCTGGGAGAGCAGAATGCGTTGTTTGGCCAGCATGACCTGAAAAAACTTGTTCCCGAGCAAATCCGCGACCACGAGGCGGCACATCTCCGGATTCCCCAGCAGCGTGGCGTCGTAAGGATGCAGAATCCACTGCTCCTGCTCGTAGAACAGGTTAAACTCGAACCAGGCTCCTCCGTAATTAAACCGAATGTTGATCGTGGAGGAATCCAAAACTTCAAAGGTAAAATCCAAGAGCCGCGACTCCTCTCTCCTGTTCGTCCTCTCTCTTATTAATAATAAACGGAATAGTTAGGCAATACTAGCCCCTCAGCCCTTCGCGAAGCCTCTCCCGTCGGCGTCTCCGCTCCAAAATCCGCGGCGGCGGTTTTACGTGGGGAATTAGCAGGTTTCTTGGAACATCTCGCGCGGAACAGCGGCTTCTCGAGGGGAATTAGCAGGTTTCTTAGAACATCTCGGACGAAATAGCGGCTTTTCGAGGGGAGTTAGCAGGTTTCTTAGAACATCTCGGACGAAATAGCGGCTTTTCGAGGGGAGTTAGCAGGTTTCTTAGAACATCTCGGACGAAATAGCGGCTTTTCGAGGGGAGTTAGCAGGTTTCTTAGCACATCGCTCTCCGCGAGCATAATAAAAAGCACAACCCGCAGGCTCCAATCGTTCCGTGCCCGCGGGTTGTGCCCTTGTTCGCTAGTTTACCATAGTCCGCTAATTAGCCGTCTGCCGCCTCAAGATGCGAGCGCCGTTCGCCGGAAGCTCAATCCGGCCGGATGCGCGTTCGCCCGTCTCCGCGTCCTCGTAGTCGGCTTTATCAAGCTCGACCGTCGCCTCGCCGCCCGAGAAGTTCAGCAGGAAGACGTAGTCGGTGACGCCGTCGCTGCGCAGCTGGGCGGTTACTCCCGGCGGCAGCTCGCCGTCGATGGCCCGGCGGACGCCGGCCTGCTGCGCAAGCTTGCCGTAGAACGCCTGATAGAAGGCGTCATCCGCGATTCTCGCCGCCAAATAATACGCCGCGCCGTCCCCGAGACGATTCACGGTCAGCGCCGGACGTCCCGCGTAGAAGTCGCCTCCGTACACGGCCAGCACCTCCGCCGTCTCGGCGTGGATGAGCTCGCACAGCTCGCGCACCTCGAACGTCCCCTCGATGCCGAGCGCGTTGGCGGCCGCCATCACGGCCGAATTGCGGTCGTTGTCGTACAGCCCCTCGATCTCCTCGGCCCAGATGCCGACCGTCTGCCGCAGCGGTCCGGGAAATCCGCCGAGATGACACAGGTCGTTCTCGTTCACGACGCCGCTCCAATAAGTAACCGCCGCGATGCCGCCGTCCCGCACGAAACGCTCGATCTTCCGTCCGGTCTCCTCGCGCAGCAGATAAGCCATCGGAACGAGCAGCAGCTTGTATCCGCTCAGGTCGTCTCCGGAGCCGATGATATCGGTCGGCACGCCCAGCTCCCAGAGCGCACGGTAATGCTGCGTCACCGTCTTCTCATAGTGGATGCCGCAATTGCGCGGGCCCTGCGCGTCGTTAACCGCCCAGCGGTTGTCCCAGTCGAACAGGATCGCCGCTTCGGCCGGCACCGGCGTGCCCACGAGATCCGTCAGTCCGGCCAAAGTACGGCCCAGCTCGGCGACATCCCCGAATACGCGCGTGTTCTCGTGCCCGACATGGTCGACGACGGCGCCGTGAAACTTCTCGCTGGACCCGCGGCTCTTGCGCCACTGGAAGTACTGCACCGTATCGGCTCCGTGCGCCACCGCCTGCAGAGAGGACAGACGGTGCATGCCGGGCCGCTTCAGCTTGCTCACCGGCTGCCAGTTCGTCAGGCTCGGCGTGCTCTCCATCAGCATGAACGGCTTCTTCTTCAATGAGCGGAACAAGTCGTGGTTGAAGGAAAACCACGAAGCGACGCCCGCGTCCGACTCGGCCTCGTGCCAGGTCGGATAAGCGTCCCAGGAGATGACGTCAAGCTCGTCCGCGAACGCGCGATAGTCAAGATCGTAAAATAAGTCCATCATATTCGTCGTGCAGGGCAGCTCCGGATTGGCCGCCTTGAGCGGCTTGACCTCATGCTTGTAGAAATCGAGCGTACGATCGGTTACGAAGCGACGCCAATCCAGATTGTGGCCGTGCACCATCGTCTCGCCGTGCGGCGCCGGCGATTCCACCTGCGACCAGTCCGTATACGTGTGGCTCCAGAAGGCGGTCCACCATGCCAGATTCAGCGCTTCAAGCGTGCCGTACCTGGCTTTCACCCACTCGCGGAACTCCTCCTGACAGTAGTCGCAATGGCATTCGCCGCCGAATTCGTTGGAGATGTGCCAGCCCACGACGGCCGGATGATGCGCGTACCGTTCGGCCAGCTTCGCGTTCATCAGAGCCGTCTTCTCCCGGTAGACCGGCGAAGAGTAGCAATGATTGTGCCGCAGGCCGTGCAGGTTCCGAACGCGGTTCGCGCCGACGCGCAGCACTTCCGGATATTTCTGCGACATCCATGTCGGCCTTGCGCCGCTCGGCGTCGCCAGCCAGGCGTAAATGCCGTTGGCCGCGAACGTGTCCAGCACTTGGTCGAGCCAGCCGAATTCGAAGCGGCCTTCCTCCGGCTCCAGCGCCGCCCAGGCGAAGATGCCGACCGACATGACGTTGCAGCCCGCGAGCTTCATCAGGCGTATATCTTCCTCAAGCACCTTCGGATCGTGAAGCCATTGATCCGGATTGTAATCCGCGCCGTGCATCATGACCGGCAACTTCGCGCTAATCGGAGGAAGCTTCCCCGCGACGCCGCTCCCTTTTCCGATACCGTTGTCTAAAGCCATCTTCGTTCATCTCCCTGATTGTGCTATATAACCGTCAACTCGAAAGGTTGCCCATTGCTTAGCTGCTTCTCGGCATGCTTTATTCGTTCGACCGGCTTAGGAACGCATCGATCTGCGCCTGCAATTCCCGAGCGATCTTCTCGATGCCCGCGGTCTTAAGCTGGCTGAGCAGCTCCGCCTGACCCTTGTCCAGATCCTGGATCAGACCGTATTCCAGCGGAATGGCGTAACGAAGCATGACGTTGCCGACATTGGCCACCTCGGTCTTCACGGCGGCGTCGTTGAACACGAACGTCTCCAGCGGAAAATGAACCATTTCGTCCAGCCATCTGTCGTGAACGGCGGCCGCTTCTTCCGGGTAAGCGGCATCCGTCCGGTTCAGGGGCGAGTTCCATCCCCAATTGGAGAAGCCGGTGTAATTGGCCGCGCTCGGACCGCTCCGCATCTTGTCTTCGCCTGCCGGCTCGTAATGCTTGCCGGCGATGCCGTACATGGCAAGATCGTGGATCTCCTTGTCGTTCTGCAGCAGATCGATCAGCATCAAGGAACGCTCCACTTGCTTCGAGACGGCATGGACCGCCAGTCCGTTCTGGGTAGAGATGGCTCCGATCTTCATCTTGCCGGGGGTCAAGTCGACGATCGCGCCTTCGAACTCCGGCCTGTCGCGGCGCATCTCGACGAGATTGATCGCCATCGTTCCCAAGTTGTGCGCGTACGATGCGGTTTTGCCGGCCAGCATGTCCTGCCACACGTCGGTCTTGTTCGTGATGATGTTTTTCGACCAGCCGTTATGGTCCGCCAAATCTTTGTAGTACGAGAGCAGCTCGCGGAATTCCGGCGTCTCGTAGACGTTGAACACCCGTCCCTCCGGGTCGTCCAGCCGATAAGCGAACGGAATGCTGTAGTCGACCAGGTTCCACTCGTTTTGCTGCTCCAGCAGGATTTGATCCAGCTCGTGCCACTTCCAGCCGTCTGCCGGCTTGGCCCCGAATGCGCCGATTCCCCGCTCCCCGGTTCCGATCGTCTTCAAGTAAGCCGCGAACGTCTGCGGATCTTTCACCGGGTCGAGACCGTATTTCTTGCGCAAGTCGTCGCGGATAATGATCGCCTTGTCGGTGATTTCCTGATTATTGTTCGGAATCATGTACAGCTTGCCGTCCACTTTCGCTTGCTCCCAGGCGATATCCGGCATTAGCTCCCATGTCCTCGGGGCGTACCGGGAGAGCAGCTCTTCGTTCAGCTCCAGGAAGCCTCCCTTGATCGCTTGATCGTAGTAGAACGCCCAGTTGGCGGTATACGCGATATCGAAGTTTTCCTTCGCCGCGAATTTCAGCGGGTACTTCTGCGACCAATCCGACCAGTCGAGAAATTCAACCTCGACCGTCGCGTTGATCTTATCCTTGAGCAGCGAATTCAGCCGTCCGAACACTTCTTCGTAGTCCACCGGCTTGCCGCCGATGAGCAGCATCTTCAATCGAACTTCCCCGGCCCCGGCGGCGTTCGGATCGCGAACCGCCTGCTCCGATCCGGGAGCCGCTACAGCCCCGCCGGATTCTTGGGCGCTGTTCCGACCGTCCGCGCTCCCGTCCGTCTGGCCTCCGCCTCCACCTCCGCTTCCGCCGCCGCAGGCGCTCAGCAGAAGCGCCGAAGCGAGAATGACGGCCAGCTTTCGCATGCGCGATATGCCTCCCATATTCCCCCTCCTTAAGCGCAGACGCTAGATTTTGTGCTTCTTCCTGTACTCGCCCGGCGTCATGCCGGTCGCTTGCTTGAATTGCCGGTTGAAATAAAGAATGTTCTTATAGCCGGAGCGGTCGGCGATCTCGTAGATTTTAAGCGTCGGATCGGAGAGAAGCTCGCACACCCGGCGCATCTTCCGCTCGTTCAAGTATTGGCTGAAATGAACGCCGGTCTCTTCGAGGAACAAGTGGCCGAGATAGTTCGGCGTAAAGTCGAAATAAGCGGCCGTCTCCTTCAGCGTTACTTTCTGATCGAGCCGTTCCTCAATGTAGCGCATAATCTCCTCGATCAGCTTGCGCTTCTGCTTCCGCTTCTTGGAGTAGAGCAGCTCGGACAATTCGAACAGCCGCCGCCGAATCCACGACAGGATGTCGTGAATCGTCTCGAATTGGAACAGCCGCACCGGCTGATGCGACTCCCATTTCAGCAGCTCGTACAAATCCTCGTTCATCGCGGCGAGGCCGGCATGAAGCCGCGAAGTAATTCGCACAATCAGATCGTACGCCTCGCTCTTCCCGGTCGGAGCCGAATCGTCGAACAATTCGAGCAGGCCGTCGTCGACGGCGACGAGATCGTATTGCAGGATGGCTTCGAGCAGCCGGTCGACCGTCTCTCCGAAGCTCACCTCGTGCTTGTCCCGCGCCGATGTCTCCGATACGCCGCGGATGAGGCGGTTTTTGCCGAGCAGCCATTTCGCGCTGAGCGCCGCCTTCGCCTGACGATAGGACTCAAGCAGCTCGTCCTCGCTCTGCGCGAACGCGCCCGCCCCGACCGTCACGGTGAACGGCAGTTTCTCCCGCACTTCCCGAACCAGCTCTTCCAGCAAGCTGTCGCCGAGATCCTCGGGAGCCGCCGTCAGCAGCACGAACCGGCCGTGATGGTCCGGCAGCAGCATGCCGGCCTGATGGTCGGAGGCGAATCGCCGAAGGCATTCCGCCACCTGCCCGACCCGCTCCCGCTTCTCTTCCTCGGGCTTCTCCCGCAGGTTCAGTTCAAGATCGTCGATCTCGATCGTCGCCACGGATACGCCCGTCTCGCAGAGCGGCGCAAGCAGACTCTGGACGAGCGGGCCGCCTTCGGCTCCGTTCAGCCAGCGCAGCAGCAGCTCCTCGTTAACGAGAGAGAGCGCCTGCAGCATGGAGCGGCTCTGCTCCCGTTCCTGTTCGATCTTGCCGCACAGCGAGCCGAGCAGATCGTAGAGCTCCCGGTCTTCGACCGGCTTCAATAGATAACCCGAAGCGGCGATCTCGATCGCCCCTTTGGCGTAGCCGAAATCCTCGTGACCGCTGATGAAGACGATTTTCACGTTGGGCTGCAGCTTCTTGGCCCTGCGGGCGAAGTCGATGCCCGACAGGATCGGCATGCGGATGTCCGACAAAATAAGGTCCGCCTGCTCCTGCTCCAACACTTTCAAAGCCATAAACCCGGTGTTCACCGCGCCGACGATCTGCAGATCGAACGGACTGCCGGCGACTCTGCGCCGCATCCATTCCAGATCGACCGCTTCGTCGTCCACCAGCAAGATGCGAATGCTCATGCTGCTCCAGCCTCCTCCTCCGCAAGAAGGTATAGACTCTCCAAATTAGCATACCCGACGACTTCATTCGCGAACATATCGCGAAACAATGATCCTGCATACTTTTGCAACTATTCCGGTTCTCCGGACGCGGGGAGCGCGATCAGCACCGTCGTTCCGCCGCCGCGCACGGAGCCGATCCGCACCCCGTATTCCTTCCCGTATCTCAGCTTAATTCGCTCGTCCACGTTGCGCACGCCGTAGCCGCCCCCGTGGCTGGCCCCTTGCATGATGGTCTTCACCTGGGCGGGCGGCATGCCGACGCCGTCGTCGATCACCTTCAGCTCGATCCGGTCGCCGACCCGATGCCCGGTAATCCGGATCGTAATCGCGTCGCCGAACCAGGCATGCTTGAAAATATTTTCGACGAACGGCTGAAAAATGAGCTTGATAACCTGCACGTCCAAAATATCGGGCTCTACGTCCACGTGCACAGTGAACGCATCGGCATACTTGACCCGCTGAATGTCCAGATAGGTTTGGACCTGCTCCAGCTCCTTCTCCAGCGCGATGAACACCTGGCCTTTGTTCAGCGTCAACCGGTAGAAGCGGGACAGCCGCTGGATCATCTCGGTCGCCTTCCGCGTCTCTCCGAGATTGGCCAGACTGCTGATCGTCGACAGCGTGTTGAACAGAAAATGCGGGTTGATCTGGGCTTGCAGCGCCTCCAGCTCGGCCTGTTTCTTCTGCATGCCTTCCACGTACACGCTGTTGATCAGCTCCTGGATGTTGCCGGCCATCACGTTGAAGGAATCGGCGATGCGCACGAATTCGTCGTTGCCCGAGAAGCGAATCCGCTTCTGGAAGTTGCCCTCCTCGAAGGAGTGGACGAGCGAGACGATCCGTCTCATCTTGCGTCCGGACAGCCTTGCGACGACAAGACCGATGCCGGTCATCACGACGAAGCTCAGCAGACAGACGGCGACGATCGCCTTGCGGAGCCGACTGGCGTCCTTCGTCAAGTAAGAGGACGGGACGAACGATTCGATGGCGAGGGAAGATTCCGGGATTTCCTCCCGCAAGCTCAAATAACCCGCGTCGCTCCGGTCGGCCGTTCCCCGCTCGAACAGAACCGAATCCGCGGAGATGTCGCGCAGACGGAGCGCGATCCCCTCTTCCACCGGAAACGCGTCGAAGCTCCCCAGCAGGTCGGGCAGCTTCGCGGTGATGCGCACGTACCCGATCACCGTCGAATAATCGCTGTAGGACACCAGCTTGCGAATGTGCGAGATGTTCTCCAGCTGCGCGTCCGTATCGATCTGCAGCCAGTCGTTGTCCCTGCCCGTCCCCCGGTACGACTTGAACCATTCGGTGCGCTCGATCTCGGCAAAAGGAAGAATGTAATAGTCGTCTCCGTCGATCGGCTCGGACAGGTCGTCTCCCAGCACGTAATTCAGCTCTTCGTTCGTCACGTACAGAATCAGACGAATGTCGTTGCCGTACAGCTGGAGCGGAGATTGGATCTGCGGCACGATCTCGTCCAGCATCGTCAAATAAATATTCAGCGGGTCCCCTCTCGTCTGCAGAGCGCGTTGAAACGGCAGGCTGCCGAAGAGCGTGTCGGACATCCGCTGGATTTCGTCCATCTGGTATTCCATGTTTTCGCGCGCTTGCTCCATCGCCGTGCGGAGATTCGTCTCGGCCATCTCGGTTCGCGAATCGATCAGCATTCTATACGAGATGGAGCCGATGACGATGTCCGTCAGCAGAACGAGAATCAAGTACGGAATCATCGTTTTGTAGGTGAAGGGGATGTACCTCTTGATGCGCCCTTCCGCATGTGCCGACTTCGAAGCCGTTAGCGCCATATTTTCCGACCTTCCCCTCGGTTTGCAACGCCTTCATTGTAAGACAAGCAAATCCGGATGTGAATCCCCCTTCCGAGACCCGGGCGTCCCAACTCTCTCCATGCCAAATTCCGAATTGTAGATTTCGTACTAGTTTTCGTTGTTTCACATGATTAAATTCTTCGACCTGCGCTTGCATAATTAAAAGCGAGGAAAGGGGAGCAGCACATGCGACTACACAAATTTCTATACGACGTGAAACGCTACCGAACGATTCTGCTGATGCTGGCGCCGGCCGTCGCGTTCTTCCTGTTGTTCGCGTACGTCCCGATGGCCGGCATCGTTATCGCGTTCAAGCATTACGATTACGCGGGCGGAATTTTCGGCAGCGCCTGGAACGGACTGGCCAACTTTCGCTTCTTCTTCGAATCCGGGGATGCCTGGACGGTTACGAGGAATACGGCGCTGTACAATATCGCCTTCATAGCGGTGAACAACTTTTTGCAAATTTTCGCCGCGATTCTGCTGTTCGAGATCGGAGGCAAGTGGTTCCGCAAACTGACGCAATCGATCCTGTTTCTGCCGTACTTCATCTCCTGGGTCGTCGTCGGCGCGATCGCCTACAATCTGCTCAACTACGACATCGGCACCGTCAACGCGCTGCTGCGGGGGCTGGGACTTGAACCGGTCGACATTTACAACACGCCTTCCTACTGGCCGTTCATCCTCGTGGCCGTCTCCGCCTGGAAGACGCTCGGATACGGAACGGTCATGTACTTGGCCGCGATCGCGGGCATCGATACGGAGATGTACGAGGCGGCGGAGATCGACGGAGCGAACATTTTCCAACGCATTATGAAAATCACGCTGCCCAACCTGTATCCGACGCTGATCATTCTCGTGCTGCTGGCCGTCGGCAACATTTTCCGCGGAGACTTCGGCATGTTCTACAACATGGTCGGCAACAACGGAATTTTGTTCTCTTCGACCGACGTCATCGATACGTTCGTGTTCCGCTCGCTCATTACGTCGAACGATATCGGCATGTCCGCCGCTGCCGGCGTATTCCAGTCGGTGCTCGGCTTCGCGACCATCATGTCGGTCAACTACGCGGTTCGCAAATACGACAAAGACCGCGCCTTATTCTGATCGGGGGTTACGACAATGCAAACATCTACTGAGAGGCTGAATCCGCGCGCCCCGCTGCATTCGCGGGGACGACTGCAGAAAGACCGGCTGCTGTTCTCCGTCATCGGTTACGTGTCTCTGACGCTGCTGGCGCTGCTGTGCGTCCTGCCCTTCCTGCTCGTCGTCTCTTCGTCCTTGACGGAAGAAAGCACGATCATCGTGAAAGGGTATCCGTTTCTTCCGGTGGATTTCTCCCTGGAGGCGTACGGCATTCTGTTCAAGTATCCGACGCAGATGCTCAAGGCGTACATCGTGACGATCGGCGTAACGGCGGCGGGCACCTTGCTCGGCCTGTTCCTGACCTCGATGACGGCTTACGCCTTGTCCAGGAAAGATTTCAAATGGCGCAACCATTTCTCCTTCTTCTTCTTTTTCACGACGCTGTTCAGCGGGGGGCTTGTCCCTTGGTACCTGCTCATCGTCAACTACTTGCATATGAAGGATACGCCGCTTGCGCTCGTCATCCCGATGCTGCTCAACGTGTTCTACATCATCGTAATGAAGTCGTTCATGAGCAGCATTCCCGAAGCGATCGTAGAGTCGGCCAAAATCGACGGCGCAGGAGATTTTCTCATCTACGCTCGGCTCATTATCCCGCTGTCCAAGCCGGCGCTCGCCACCATCGGATTATTTCTCGCCTTGGCTTATTGGAACGATTGGTACAACGCCCTGCTCTTCGTCTCGAACGAAAACCTGATGCCGCTGCAGTACTATCTGTACAAGATGCTCGGCAACATGGACGGCATGCGCAAAGCGATGATGAGCGCCGGAGCCGTCGTCACGACGACGATTCCATCCGAAAGTCTGAAAATGGCGATGACGGTCGTCGCGACCGGTCCGATTCTGCTCGCCTATCCGTTCGTTCAGAGGTACTTCGTGCAAGGTCTGACGATCGGCGCCGTCAAAGGATGAGTCCGGGGAAACCCGGTTTATCACCAGGGCGTGTCTGAATACTTCGAGGGCAGCAGATGTTGCCGAATTTTCGTTCCATGCAAGGAACTTTTGTGAAGGCGTACCGGGGGTACGTCAAGCAAAAGTGACGCAGCAGGGGGCGAAAAGGCGGTGAAAGATGCCCCTGAGCGGGTTTTCAGACACGCCCCAATAAACCTTAGGGGGAAATCTCGAATGGCAACCAAAAAGAGCTTCCTGCTTCTCGCCGTTATACTATTGATCGCTACCGTTCTCGGCGCATGCGGCGGAAACAAAAACAGCAATAGCAATAGCAGCAGCACCCCGGCCGCCGAGAGCTCGGCGCCGGCTTCCAATTCGGCGGAATCGTCCGGAGAAACGGGAGCAAGCGGCGGCATCGACACTTCTGAGGAAGTGAAGCTGAAGATGATCTTCGTCGGCCCGAAGCCGGTCGATTATGACAGCGTATTCGGCGAAATCAACAAAAAGCTCAAGGAACAAATCAACGCCACGATCGAAGGCGAATTCCTCGACTGGTCGGATTGGGCGCAGAAATATCCGCTCAAGCTGGCGGCCAACGAAAACTTCGACCTGATCTATTCGGCGAACTGGGCCGGCTACAACGACCAGGCGCTCAAGGGCGGTTTCCTGGAGTTGACGGAAGACATGCTCTCCAAGTACATGCCGAAGACGTGGGAAGCGATGCCGAAGGTCAGCTGGGATCAAGCGAAGGTGAACGGCAAGCTGTACATGGTGCCGCAGAACCGCGGAGAATCCGTCGAGAAGCTCATTCTGTACCGTGAAGACCTGCGCAAGAAATACAATCTGCCGGCCATCGACAGCCCGGAAGCTTACGCGAATTACTTGAAGACGATTGCCCAGAACGAGAAAGGCGTTATCCCGTTCACTCCGGAAACCGGCGACTGGAAATACCACAACCTCGACCGCGTGCTGCTGAAGCAGGAGAACGAATGGAACATGTTCGATCTCGACATGCCGTTCGCGTTTAAGCTTAGCGATCCGAAGGGACAAGTGTTCAACGTCTTCGAAACTCAGGAATTCAAAGATCTGGCCAACTATTACAAAGATCTCGCCAGCAACAACGGCTGGTCCAAGAACGCCTTGAACAGCAAAAACGACCACCAGCAAGACTTCAAGCAAGGCAAAACGGCTTCGATCACGCATAACAACGGCACCTTGGGGGCGCTGATGGCGCTCATGCGCCAGGAAAATTCGCCGTACGAGGTGGCGCTGGCCGATATTAACCCGGACAAGGCCAAATCGGTGGCGATCTCGACGCAGAACGGCACGTCCGTCCATGCCACGTCCAAATACCCGGAACGCGCTCTGATGTTCATCGATCTGATGCAGAACGACAAGGAACTGCACGATCTGATCATGTATGGCATCGAAGGCGTCCACTACGAGAAGTCGGGCGAAGACAAATATATCGCAACCGACAAAAATCCGAACTACACCGGCTTCTCCAACTGGAGCTTCAACTCCCCGCTTAATCGCGACAACGTAGACTTCCCGCAGGAAGCCTCCGACCTCGTGAAGAAATGGGAAGAGCAAGTGTACCACTATCCGCTGGAAACGTTCGTCTTCGACAACAGCAAGGTGAAGACGGAAATCTCCAACCTCGGCAACGTCATGCTGCGTTATGCCATTCCGCTGGAGTACGGGGTCGTCAAAGACGTCGACGCCGGTCTCGCGGAGCTCAACAAGCAGCTGAAGGCCGCAGGTCTCGAGAAGGTTCAGCAAGAGCTGCAATCGCAGATCGACGCTTTCTTGGCGGCCCAGTAATAACGGTCCATGCATGCGGCAAGGCCGGCAAACCTCCTCGGACAAGAGAGGGTTTGCCGGCCTTTCTTGTATATTCGACATGCTCGCGCATTCCGTCTAAATCCGCTGGTCCTCCATTATTTCGACGATCGCTTCCGTCTTCTCGCTGCTCGCCGCCACGATCAGAAACACGATAACCAGTCCGATCAGCCCGTTCATCAGCATGCCGCTCACATCCCCTTCGCAAGTGTCCATGAGTCGAAAGTTATCGTTACTCCCAGTCTATCCGGGGGAATGAAGGAATATGATGGCAGACAAGCAAAAACGCTGCCTGAAATTATTGCTCCTCATCGCCGCTCTGTTCATAGGAATGTCCTATGTGTTCAATAGTTTTTATATATTTCAATAATAAGCTTATGTTGACTATGATCGATATTATAAGGAAGCTTGGATACTCGGGAGGCGGACAAGTGGAAAATCGCAATGATGTGAGCAGCAAATTCGATGAAGTTTCGCGCGAATACGATCGCCAAAGAAAAAAGCTTATCCCCTGCTTCGACGATTTCTATGGGGTTTCGGTGTCTGTAGCGGAAGCCGGCTCCGATTGCCCGGAAATATTGGACTTGGGCGCAGGCACGGGATTGTTCTCGTCGCTCATGCTGCGGAAGTATCCGCAGGCTAACATCACGTTAATCGATATTTCGGAGAAAATGTTGGACATCGCGAAGTCGCGGCTTGAGGGGGTCGCCAACGTCACCTATGTGCTGGACGATTATACTAATTATGTTGTTCCGGGCAAGTACGACATCATTGTTTCGGCTCTTTCAATTCACCATCTCACGGATGCGAACAAGCGGGCGCTGTACCGCAACGCTTATTCGAACTTGAAGAACAACGGCGTATTCGTCAATGCCGATCAGGTTCTGGGCCATACTCCGTTTATTGAGTCCCTGTACAAGAACGATTGGAAGAAAAAAGTCGAGGCCAGCGATCTGACCCGAGAGGAAATCGCGTCCGCCTATGAACGAACGAAACTCGATAAGATGACGGAGTTGGCGACGCAAATCGATTGGATGAGGGAAGTCGGCTTCTCTGACGCGGATTGCGTTTATAAGTATTTCAATTTCGTGGTTTTGTATGGGAGAAAAGGGGACTGTCCCTAAGTCGTAAGAACGCAACAAAAACATTATCGATAAATAAGAACGGGGTATATATCTCCTTACGCTGCAGATACGGTCATGAAATTAGGAATCGATTAACCCGTGACAGGGTAATTTCATGACCGTATGAAGCAGGCGCTTCGCTCTCCAGGAGATATATACCCCTTTTCTATCTCGATAATGCATGTTGCCTGACTTAGGGACAGTCCCTCTTCTTGGCCTTAATCGAGTAAGCTTGTCACGGAAGGCTGCTGGATCGCCGCCTGCGGCGAAGAAGCGGCGCCCGGCTGCAAGCCGAGCCGTTGCCCCATCTGCTTGTTGATCTCCTGCAGACGGCTCGTCTGCTCCGTAGCGGAAGCGATAATCGTCCGGTTGGATTCCTCGCACCGGTTGATCGCCGAGGTAAGATCGTTCATCGCCTGATTGATCTGCTCCATCGACATCGCCGATTTCGTCATCGCCTGCGTCGTCTTCTGCGTCGTCTCGTTGAGCATGCGCGCGTTCTCCGCGAATTGCTTGCCGAGCATGTCGTTCGTTGCGTTCACGGCGTCGATGACCTTCATCTGATCCTCGAGCGCGGTCGCGATCATCGCGGACACCGTGATCAGGTGCTGCGTCTTGTCGATCGTAGCGTCGACGGAATCGATCAGCTTGTCGTTGTTGTCGTTAATGATGTCCGAGCCGGCGATCGCCTGCTGGTACAGCATGATCATCTCCGTGAGCGCCTGGATGCGCGTCACGACTTTGCGCAGACCCTTCTCCAGCTGCGGCTTGCGGCTCTCGTTCTCAGGCTTGGCCAGTTCCTGCTCGAACAGCGTCTTCAGCTGGTTGCCCAGCTCGATGCGCTGCTGAACGTTGTACATTTCCTGAATGCACATCTGCTTCAGGTTGCGCATGTGCACGACGTTCTCTTCCAGCGTGTCCTTGCCGTTGCGCAGCGCCGAGATGATCGCTTGAACATTCGTCCGCACCGACTGGTATTTCATGATGTAGTTTTTCATCGGCGTTTTGCGAAGAATGCGTTGGAAAATAGACAGATCCTTCGCCCGGTTCAGGTCGTCGACCTCGTTGCGAAGCTTCATAATGTTGCCGGCGATCTCCGAGCGCTTGCCGCTGAGCAGATCGTTGAGCGGGCGCTCCAGCAAAGTCAGGTTGGCGCCGGCTTTCTCCATCGTCTTCTGGCCCATGCGGCCGACTTCGTCCATCAGGGAATCGAGCTGGGCGGCATCCGCCGACGAGATGCGTTGAATCGTAGCTTGCGCTTCTTGCTGGACCCTTACGGCGTCCGAATCTTTAAGCAGAATGGCTGGCGTACTCATGCATAAGTCCTCCCATCGAATGTTGAGGTTGTTCAAAAGCCGCTGAAAACCGGACTCTCTGAACTCGCTCTATTAGTTGCCTGCGCCGTAGCGCTGATGAATGAGCTCGGCCTTGTTTCTCAATTCCATAAGGTCCTTCTGCTCGATGAAGCTTGTATAGGTCGTAATCTGGTTGTCGATGTCCCGAATGCTGTTGAGCAGAAGCCGGCGGTTCTGCCGCTTCGCTTCTCCGCTCAAATGCAGGAAAGGCGTGATCGCCCCGTTCAGGTCCTTAAGCACGAGCCGCTTGATTTTGTGGTTGATGTCTCCGTTGTTGAAAGCGACCAATTGCGGAATGATGCGGTTCAACCGGACAAGAAGAGACAGCGTGCGCTGCACGATCTCGTTGTCGAGATTGTTCTTCTCCCCTTCGAGCAGCACCATGTCTTCGATCGTGCCGATGTATTCCATAATGGAATCCCACTCCGGCCCGAGATCCGAAGCTCTTGGCTCCGGAGCGGCCTGCTGCGGCGCCGCAACTGCCGGATTCGCCGGCGGCTGCCCTCCCGGACGGCTGGCTCCTCCGAACGGCTGAACGGCCGGCGGTATCCGCTGGGCCTGCTGCGCGTTGCCTCCCGCGGCCGCTGCGGCAGCCGCCGCGTTCGCCGCGTCCCGCTCGGCGGCCAGCTGGGCCACTTTGCGCTCGGCGTTGCGTATAACCGAAGCGAGCATCGTTCCCAGAATCGGAAAAACAAGCGCGATCGCGTCATGAACGAAAAAAGTCGAAATATAGCCTGCCGAATAACCGATGATGATGGACGCTAGTCCCCATTTCGAACGAAGCAAGTCCGCTACCTCCTGTCTATCCAACCGAATCCGACTGGCGTAAACGGTTAACCATGACTTTAGTTTATGGCTTTCGGCAGCGCTCGTCAATTTTTTATCGTAAGCCGACGGCCCGCCTCTATTTCATGAGGACGGGCAGCTCGAGATAGCTCGCTTTGACGCCAAAGCGAGGAACCGGCTGTTCGAAGGGCTGTCCGAGAATCGATTTTACCGCCAAATACGGCATGTTAACCCCGCTTAGACACGTGATGTACAATCCGCCGGACATGCGCGGATTGATCTCGAGCAGCTTCGGCACGCCCTCGTTGTATTTAACCTGGATGTTGTAGACGAACGGAATGCAGCAGCGTTCCGCCACCCGGGACGCGATCTCCAGCAGCTCCGGCTTGTCCTCCAGCAAGTAGATTCGCCCCGACGATTTGCGGCGAGGTATGGCTGCGATCAGATTGCCGTCGCCGTCCGCCAGGCAGTCGATGCTGACCTCCTCGTCGGGCAGCAGCTCCATCACCATCAATCTCGGGAACCGCTCCACCGCCGACAGCGTCTTGTACGCCTCCTCGAACGGAACGGCCGCGCTCACCCAGCCGTACAGATCGTTCAGCTTATCCTGTTCGCTCCGCTCTCCCTCGATGATCCGGAAGCCCATGCCGCCCTCCGAGTTCGTCGGCTTGAAGCAGACGCGATGCCCGCTTGCGACCAACGCCTCGTATGCCGCCTTGAACTGCTCCGCTGTCTCGGCGACATAGTATTCCGGCAGAGGCACGACGCCCGTCCCGGCCAGGCTTTCGTAGAACAGATCCTTCTCCATCAGACGTTCGAGCAGCTCGATATCGCGGCAGACCATCACCTTCGTGCCGATCTCGTCGAAGCGGCGCGCCTCCTTGGCGATGTCCAGCATATGGAGCCGCGGGATGAAGACGCCGATGTCGTTGCGGCGGCAGAAATCGAGCGCGTAATCGACGTACTCGGCGCCGTCCAGCACCGGCTCCTGCTCTGCGTGGTCGCAGGCTTGCAGCGAAAGATGCCCCGGATCGGGATGAGTCCCGTAGAAGGTAAAGCGCTGGCCGTCCGGATTGTCGCGGATCATGCCGATATAATGATAGACCGAGGAGAACCAGCGGTTAAAATAAATGTTCGTCATCCCGTATGCCCCGCTTCCTTGCGGCAATTGGCCGCGGCTTCCAAAATGTCTTCCGACGCCAGAATGCCGGACCGGCCGGCAAACCGGATGCCCCGTTCGTCCTTGCCCGCGTAATTCCGAAACAGCTCGCCGTGCCCCGGGGCCATCGCTTCGTCCGCGACCCGCAGCATACTTTCGTCCAGCAGGCTGTCGCCGGCCGCGAATACGAACGATGCGCCCGCCAGCTCCTTCACGTAACGGACGGCAGCGCCCTTGCTCACCGGATCGGGCACCAGGTACACTTTGCGCCCCTGCAGCGAGCAATTCCAGCCCATCCGCGCCAGTTCTCCCGCCAGCTCTTCCATCCAGCCGTCCGGAATCTCTTCCCTGTTCACGACAACCGCATAGAACAGTTCGTCGCAGTACCGCTCCTTCAGCACCCAGCTCGCGTCCGCCAGCCGGTCGAACAAAGCCTTCGCTTCTTCGCCCGAAGCCGCCCCGGAACGAACGGCTTGCCGGATCACGCCGTCCCACTGCGCGTCCGTCCGGCCGTCGACCAGCACTCGGCCTCCGTTGCTGACGATCGCGTAGCGGATGCGAATATCGCCCGTCAATCCGTGTATTCTCTCGTATTGCTCGTAAATTCTCGTCGTCGTCGGCACGAAGTCGATCTCCCGGCTCAGCTCCCGAAGCCGCGCGTAGGCGGTACGGGTCATGAAGCTCAAATCCTCGCCCTCGTACTTCTCGACGGGAACGAGCTCGCTCTCTTCCATCGGCCCCATCGAACGGCGAGAGTAAATCAGCGTCTGATCCAGATCGCAGGCGAATATCAAGCGGAGTCCCCCTTGAGCGGCTTAATGATGCCGCAGCACGAATAAGTCAGGCCGGGATATTCCTCGACCGGGACGCCGCGATCCGCTGCCAGCAGCAAAATCGGAGCGAGATTCGGATTGCCCGCGTCGTCCACGAGAATTTTCCAAGGCACCCGGCGCAGCAGCACGCGGGTCGTCTCCCCGACTCCGGGCTTCACCAGGTTGACGTCGGCGATGCCGAATTCCCGCTGGATGCCGCGAATGTCCCGCTCTCCCTGCCAAGTGACCGGGTCGCCGGTCTCCGCAAGCAGACGTTCGGCTTTCGCTTTGGCCGCTTCCCGGACCGATTCGAAATGCGCTTCGATCGTGTCGACGTATTCGTTGGACAGATCGTCTTCCGCCAGCTCGCGATAATATTTCGCTCCGTGGAAATCCTCCGGCCCGATCAGATCGTCGCGCAGAACGGTTCGGCTCACGAGGCCCGACACCGTCGAATTCAAGCAAGCGCTCGGAATGAGGAAATCTTCCCGAGTGCCGAACGTCGCGGAGCAGCAGCCGGGATCGGCCAGAACGGCCAGATCGTCGCTTAGACGAACGCCGTAGCGTTCATAGAAGCTGTCGCACGCCTCGATCAGCACTTTGCGGATGGCGCCTTTGCCGGTCCAGCCGTCGACGAACTGAATGTTTCCCTCCGGATGACGGCGCAGCATGTATTTCAGAGCGTTCTCGTCGATTCCTTTGCCCCGGATGATCGAGATGCTGTAGTGAGGAACGTCGAGCCCGTGGAACGAGTGCAAATAGCGTTTGATCAGCACGCCGATCGGCGTGCCCGCCCGCGCCAGAGACGCGAGCACGACGTTCGCTCCGCGCTTGGCGGCAATCTGCTCCGATACGACGGCGACCGCCTCCGCCACCTTGCCCGCGGTGGCGAGCAGCGTCTCGCGATACAGCCCGATATAGTCGTCCGACGGCCGGTACTCGATCGGCAGCATCTCCGAATAATGCGTTCCGGATTGGATCGCCTCTTCCCGATCTTCCGTGCCGCGCTCCAGCTCGACCGAGCTTAGATCCTTCAATAAAAATACGACGTCCCCCGGCTTATAGCTGCCCATAGGGGACGGTTGAGCGACCTGGCCTTCGTGTACGGACAGAAGCTGCTTCATTCCCCGTCCCTCCGATCGTCTGATGTGCCGAACGAAACCAGGTGAACGACGGGTACGCCAAGCCGGGACAAAGCCCGCTCGAACGACGCGCCCCGCTTCGGATCGTACTCCCGTTCGACGAAGACGAACGCTTCGTCATACTGTCCGGGCTCGACATTGTAAATAAAGTTGGCGACTTCCTCTCCGTCTACCGAATCGTAACGATAAGCGGAGGATACCGCATAGCCCTCCCGGCGCAGCGGATGGATCGGGCTTCTCGTCGTCGACTGGCTGTACACGCCGTCGCCCATTCGCTCGGCGATCCGCATCGGAACGTACATGAATTCCCCCGTTCCGAGACACAGCACCCGGCTGCCCGTTCTATGCGCGGCCAGTTGTTCCGCCGCTCGGGCGACGGAGCGGTCCAGCGCTTCCCCGTCGGCCGCGCTCATGCCGAATCTGCCGGTATGCAGCAGATAGGAGCCAAGCTGCGGCGAACGCGCCCTGTCTTCCGGAGAAGATCCGGCATGCTCGAATAACGGTGAGAGATCGTGGCGGCGTATACGGAAATCCGGCAGCGGCTCGAAGGCATCGCGAGCTTCCTTCGCCCCTTCCTCAAGCGGACTCCCCTTCACCTCGATCTCCCCTTCGATCAATGCCAGGCAGCGAATCCGGATGCCCAGCTCGCGCTCCAGCTCCGCGAAGCGCTCTCGATCCGCGACGGATCGCCAATCGAGCAGACTGGCCACCGCGAAGTCGCGATGCCCGAAAGCCGCGTGCAGCTCGCGGATAATGTTGAGCGCGGTTTTCCCCGTCGTAATCTCGTCGTCGACGAGCACGATGCGAGACGCCTCGCGGAAGACGGACGAATCTTCAACGTAGCACCTGTGCGCGACCGCGTGCGAATGCTCTTCTTCGAAGCGGATCGGCGGGACGAGCCCTCCGATCTCCTCGCGCGTCGTATGCACGAACGTCACATTGCCTTCGAACGCGTCGAACAGACTATGTCCAAGCGCGGTCGCCGTCTCCGCGAAGCCGATGAACAGCGTCGGCTCTTCGATGCGGATTTTGCGCGCCATCAGCTCCCGGTATCCTTCATCCGCCTCTCTTCTGCTCGCGAACATGGCCCGCAAGCGATCCGCTTCCAGCGGAGAAGGGCGCTTCAACGCCTCTTCCGCATACAGGCAGCCCAGCAGCGCTCCCGCCCCCAGCGACGCCGAAGGAACGACCGGGATATGCTTGCCGAGCAGCCTGCTGACGAACAGAAACCCGCGCTTCTTGTTAATGCGCGCCGCCATCCCGAACAGTTGGTCAAGCTCGAGCCCGTACGGATTGGACGTCACGCTGACTTCGACTTCCAATCCGTCGATAATGCTATACAAGCGCCCCCGCCGGCTCGAGGTCGGCGAGCAGGCTGGTGAAGTTATGTTTTTCATGCAGCACCCCGAAAATCTTTGATCGATTCATAATCCGGTTGGACCAGTTCAAATGCGGCTTGATCTCGTTCATCTTGTTGGCGTACTGGCTCTTCATGACGCCGTAATCGCCCTGGCTGTTCGCGATGATGCTCGCCGCGTCGCAGTATTCCTCGTGAGTGACGACGTACATCGCCTGCACCGGCTGAAGATGCGTCGGATGAATGATCGTCTTGCCGATGATGCCGTTCTCCTTGTCGTAAGCCACTTCGCGAATCAGGCCGTCCACGGACCTGTCCAGATAAGACATGCGCAGCTTCAGCCCGTCTTTGCCCATCGCTTCCTGGAACGGCGTCATCCGAAGCTGCGGCTTCAGCACGCGGTCGCTTCTGAAATATTCCCATACCGGTCCGGAAATGACGAAGCCGTCTTCCTGCCGCCCGAACACGTTGATAATGTCCGTCACGCAATCGCGGATGACGCCGATGTCGTAGATCGTCATGTCGGGATTGCGCCGCAATCCGAAAATGCTGGAGAAGTCGGTCGCTCCGATTCTCACGTTAAGCACGTACGGACTGTATCGCTTCAGCAGAGTCTGAATGTCGAGCAGCGCGGACGACCGGCTTTCCCGGTAGATCACTTCCGCCGTCTCGAGAATCGGCATTCCGTACAGCGTCGGCGCATCCGGCCCGACGCTTCCGTTGTACTCCTCCAACAGCCGGAAGTAAGCTTCGCCGATGACGGGCGAGAACTTCGGAAAAGCGAATCCCGTCACCAGGTACAGCCGTTCCTCCAGCAGCGACAACAGCCGCCGCATTTGCTCCGCCGAGCGAACCCGCACGAAGATGAGCGGAAGAGCCGATGACTCGATAAAGCCTTCGATCACGAAGCGATGCAGCTTGTCCAACGTCTCGTACAGATTTCTCTCGGCAAAGTCGACTTGGCTGTCCGCTACCGCGTCCTCCAGGTCGATGACCAAGGACACTAACCCCTTAATTTTCCCGCTTACGACGTCATCCGCGATTCGGGGACGAATCGCGGGCATATACAAGGCGGCGCCCACCGCATAAGCCAAAGTTTCCTTGTCGTCGCGATTGCTGAACTCCGACGGGAGTTGAAGAAATAAATCTTGTTCCTGCTCCGGGGTCAGATAGTCGAAATAGCGCAAGGACCTCACCCTCCTAACCTCTAAATCTCTAATCCTTCAAAATACTTCCAAATCTCTCCTTAAAAAATATCCCCCACGCTCACATGAGGGATATTTCCAAGGGAATGCGACTGCAATCGGTTCGATTAGGACTTGGCGGAAGATTTGGCTTCGGCTTTTCTCCTGATGGCACTGAGGACCATCGTACCGATGAAAATGGCAATCAGCACGGAGAAGAACACGGCATGCGACACATGGAATCCGAAAGCTCCGGCGATCATCTTCGTTCCGATGACGACAATCAGAATAAACGCCGCTTTTTCCAACTCCGGGAACTTCTCGATCAGTTTCAAGAACACTTGGGCAACTCCACGCATCATCAGTACGCCGAGAATACCGCCCAGGAACAGTACCCATACTTCTTCGCTGACTCCGAATGCGGCCAGAACGCTGTCGATGCTGAATGCGATATCCATCATCTCGACGGCGAGTACCGTACGCCAGAAGCCCATTCCTTTGTTTTCAATCTCATGCTCGTCCTCGTCCGGTTTCTTGCCGATGTACGGAATGAGCGGCACTCCGCCCACGCGCGCCAGCTTGAACTGGAGATCGAACAAATTGCTTAACGCAATCCAGAGCAAGTATAGACCCCCGGCAACCTTAATCCAGGTAATCTTGACGAGATACGTCCCGATCCCGATCGCCAGGAAGCGGAAGACGTACGCGCCGACAATTCCGTAGAACAGCGCCTTCTTCTGTTGCTCTTTGGGAAGATGGCGAACCATAACCGCGAGCACGAGCGCGTTGTCCGCGGACAACAAGCCCTCGAGAACGATCAGCGTACCGATAATTCCCCAAGTCGATGGCATCGACAGCACTTCGCCGATATGCTGCCAATCGAAGAAGGTCGCGAAGTTGTCAATAAAGCTTTGCAAAAAATCCATGATGGCCCTCCTGCCGGTTCTAGCTCCGTTAATCTAATCGATTGATTTACTTGCTTCCTCTTGTCCAGCGCAATCCCCAATTGTACGCGACGTCCAGCTTCTGCTGATCGTCGAAAAACTGCACGAGCCTCTCGACGCTGAACGTCTGGTTATTCACGTTGCGAATCATGGCGATGGCGCACAAGCCCTTGCTGTTGTTGTACTCGTCCATCCGCACGATGATATCCGGTCCGCCGGGATACTTGACGGTAACGACGCCGTCCGCTTGCGACCAGTTCGTCACGCCCGAATAGATAAAGGCGAAGATGACGATCCGTTCGATCTCCGAGACCTTCGCCCCGTTGATCCGCAAGTTCTCCCCGCCTTCGAGCGCGCCCGTCCGATCGTCTCCGTCAAGCGCCACGTAAGGCGGCCGTTGGAAATCTCCGAAGGCGTTGCCCAGCGCTTGAACGCCGCCCTTCGTGCCGTCTTTCAGCTCGAAGAGACAGCCGAGGTCCAGGTCGATGCCGGCCGCTGCCTTGAAGAAACCGCCGCCGGACTTCTTGCGATTCCAGTTCAGATTCACAAGAATCTCGCCGAGCGTTCCGGCTTTCTTCTCCAGGTTAATGACGTCGCCCTTCTTCTTCAGCTCGATCTTGTCCAGCCGGACAGGCGGAGCCGCCGGAGGCGGAGAGGACGGAGCTGGCGGAACAGGCGGAACGGACGGAGAAGGAGAAGCTTGTCCAACCGGCGGCTTGGCCGCCTCGGGTTTCGGCGTCGGAGGCGGAGCTGCCGGCGGCTCTTCCCGAACGACGATGCCGAAGCTGCCGCATAGAGCGGCGAGGCCGCCCGAGTAGCCCGATCCGACCGCGTTGAACTTCCATTCGCCGTTGTATCTATATAATTCTCCCACGACGATCGCCGTTTCGACGGGAAATTGATTGCCAAGCTCATATCGGAGCAGCTCGTTGCCCGTCGCTTCGTCGATGATCCGCAAGTAAGCGTCCTTGACGAGAGAGAAATTTTGCCGGCGGGCATCCCCTTCGTAAATCGTCAGCGTGAACGGAATCCGTTCCAGCTCCTGCGGGACGCTTCTCAGGTCGATGCTCACCTGCTCTTGATCCGTCTGGGCGCCGTAGCTCTTCTTATCCTGCCCGAGAATTCGAATCGAGCCTCCGGCTCCGTTGGGATTCGAATAGAAGATCAAATCCTGGTCCGAACGCACCTTGCCGCTTGCCTGCAATACGAAAACCGAAAAATCCAATTCTACGCCGGCGCTGGCTCCCCAGCCCATCCCGACGACGACTCGCGAGATCGGAGTGTTCTTGGTAACGTCTGCTTTCTGGCCTTTAATGATCTTCAGAGACATGCGCTGCGAATCCTCCGTTGTCTACTTGGCATCCAAGCCGTAGTTGTTGGCGAGTGCGGCCAAGCCTCCGGAGAAGCCCGATCCGACCGCTTGGAATTTCCAGTCCGCACCGTGGCGATACAGCTCGCACACGACGACGGCCGTCTCGACGGAGAAGTCTTCCCCCAAGTCGTAGCGAAGAATTTCGCTTCCCGTCTGCTCGTCGACCAACCGCACGAACGCGTTCGAAACCTGACCGAAATTCTGATGGCGGCGTTCGGCGTCGTGAATCGTTACGGTAATGCCGATGCGATGGACATGGTCCGGTATTTTGGTGAAGTCCAGCTTGATCTGCTCATCGTCGCCTTCTCCCTGGCCGTCGCGGTTGTCACCGGTGTGGATAACGGCTCCGCCGTAAGCGGACAAGTTATTGTAAAAGACGAAATCCTCGATGCCGTTCGCCTTGCCGTTGGCGTGAAGCAGGAACGCCGAAGCGTCCAGGTCGAAGTCGTCTCCGCCCGTGTACTTGTTCGTATCCCAGCCCAAGCCGATAATCGCCTTTTTCAGACCCGGGTTCGTCTTCGTCAGATCGATTCTTTGTCCTTTGGACAAGCTGATGGTCATCTGGAATCCTCCTCCCTATACTTGCACTCCGAAGTCCCGGCACAAGCCGGCCAGCCCGTCGCGGTATCCGCTGCCGACGGCGCTGAACTTCCATTCGCTGCCGTGCCGGTAAAGCTCGGCCACGACGACGGCGGTCTCGATCGAGAAATCTTCTCCGAGATCGTAACGGATCAGTTCTTCGTTCGTCGCCTCGTTCAAGACGCGGGCGAAGGAGTTCGCCACCTGACCGAAGTTCTGATTGCGCGCCGCGGCATCGTGAATCGTGATGCAGAAGGAAATCTTCTGGATGTCCGCCGGCACCTGCCCGAGATCGATGACGAGCGATTCGTCGTCCCCGTCTCCTTCGCCGGTCTGATTGTCTCCCGACAATTGGATGGAGCCGTTCGGGTTGGTCTTGTTGTTGTAGAAAATAAAGTCGCTGTCCGAGTTTACCTTGCCGGAGCCGTTCAGGCAGAATGCCGAAGCGTCAAGATCGAACGCGCTGCCTCCGTCGTACTTGTTCGTATCCCAGCCAAGTCCGATTTTGACCTTGGTCAATCCCGGATTGTTTTTCGTCAAGTCGACTTTCTGGCCCTTGGACAAATTAACCGCCATTTCCGCCATGCCTCCTCGTTAATTGGAAAGGGACCGCGATCCGATTGAACAGCGGTCCCCAAAACCGGGGTACTACGGTCTTACATCAATCCGAAATCTTTAACCAAGCCGGCCAGGCCGTCTTTGTATCCGCTGCCGACCGCGTTGAATTTCCATTCCCCGCCGTGACGGTAGAGCTCGCCTACGACAACCGCAGTCTCGACCGAGAAATCTTCGCCCAGGTCGTAGCGGATCAGCTCCGCTCCCGTATCTTCGTTCACAATGCGAACGAACGCGTTCGTGACTTGTCCGAAGTTCTGGCCTCTCTCGGCCGCTTCGTGGATCGTGATGCAGAAAGAGATTTTTTCCACTTCCGCAGGAACGGTCGACAGGTTGACTTTGACTTGCTCGTCGTCGCCGTCGCCTTCGCCCGTCAGGTTGTCGCCGGTGTGCTCGACAGCGCCGTTGGTGCTCTTCAGGTTGTTATAGAAGATGAAGTCTTTCTCGGATCCGGCTTTGCCGGCGCCGTTCAGCAGGAATACGGAAGCGTCGAGGTCGAAATCCTTGCCGCCGTCGTATTTGTTCGTGTCCCAGCCGAGACCGACCAGTACTTTCGTAAGACCAGGGTTTGTTTTCGTCAGATCGATTTTTTGACCTTTGGATAAGCTGATAGACATGTGAGATGACCTCTTTTCTTGGATTTGGATTTATTATTGATAATTTCTTGCCAACAAGTCGACGTGCGCGGCGAAAGAGCCTTCGCCGACCGCGTTAAACTTCCACTCACCGCCGTGGCGGTAAATTTCGCCGACGATCAACGCCGTCTTGCCCGCGTAGTTGTCGGTCAGATTAAACCGGATAAGCTCCTGCTCGTTGGCTTGGTTCAGCACGCGAATGTAGGCCGAGGAGACCAATCCGAAATCTTGCTTACGGTTGACGCAGTCATAGATGTTCACAACGAAAAGAATTTTGTGAACGTGGGACGGAACGCGCGCGAGATCGACGGTAATTTGCTCGTCGTCGCCGTCGCCTTCGCCCGTCCGGTTGTCGCCGGAATGAACGACCGAACCGTCGATGCTCTTCAGATTGTAGAAGCACACGAGGTGCTTGTCGCGAAGCTTGCCGTTCTCGTCGAGCAGCAGCGCGGAAGCGTCGCAATCGATGTCCACCGTTTTTGAACCGAAGAACCCTTTCTTCTTGACCGGGTCCCAACCGAGGCCTACCGTAATTTTGCTTAATCCGGCGTTGCCCTTCGTGAGATCGACTTTCTGTCCTTTCACAAGCGAAATCGTCATGTCTAGCAAGGTCTCCCTTCAAACTCAATTCGGCTGATTGCGCCGGGACCGGATTCTATGAATCTCTCATCCCTCGACTACCTACATTTACGATGTACCGTCAAAAAGGTTTCAACCTAGTCAATTATAAACCAAATAATAACGCGTTTCGATAATCAGAACCTTAAATTCCCGTAAAATCTGGGAAATAAGTCGCAGATGTAACCTTTTTCGCGCCGATTGCGTCAGAGGCAGTGTCGAATTCGCAAAACTACCAACACGACGAGGAGAAGTCACCATGACTAAAAGAATAACACTGTTGCTGATGACCGTACTGATCGGGCTGGCTCTTGCCGCCTGCTCCAATAACGATAAGCCCGCCCTGCCGGAACCTTCGGCCCCGCCCAAGCAAATGGCGGACGAGATGCTGCAGCAGATCGAACAGCCGATGCTGGTCGAACTGGAAAGCGAGATGGTGGAGCAGCTGTACCATCTGGACCCGGCGCTGCTCGAAGACTATACGATCCGGACTCCGATGATGAACGTGAAGACGAACGAGATCGCCATTCTGAAAGTGAAGGACGCCCAGGACGTCGCCGCCGTGGAGGCGGCCGTCAAGCAGCGCGCCGATGACGTTCAGAAGCAATTCGAGACATACCTTCAGGACCAATATGAGAACGCCAAAAATTACAAGCTCGTCGTAAAAGGGAATTACGTGCTGTTCGTCATCTCGGAGAGCGCGGACGATTTCGTCAACGCGTTCGACGGCTTCTTCGCGAAGAAGTAACCGGCGATGGTATTCAGCAGTCTCCTTTTCCTGTTTCTGTTTCTGCCGGTCGTCCTGCTGCTGTACTACTGCTCCCCGTGGAGAATCCGCAATCTGGTGCTGTTTCTGACGAGCCTTGTGTTCTACGCATGGGGCGAGCCGGTCTACATCGTCCTCATGCTCGTGTCCACGCTGACGGACTACGGCTTCGGACGTCTTCTCGACGGTCCGAAGCTCGGGCCGGCGAAGCGAAAAGCGGTCGTGGCCGCGTCGATCGCCGTCAATCTGGCTCTGCTGTCTTACTTCAAGTACGCCGACTTCTTAATCGGCAACCTGAACGGTTGGCTCGGCACGGATATTCCGCTTACCGAACTGGCGCTTCCAATCGGCATCTCGTTCTATACGTTCCAGTCGATGTCCTACATTGTGGACATCTACCGGGGGACGGCGAAGGCGCAGCGGAACTGGATCGACTTCGCCACCTTCGTGGCGCTGTTCCCCCAATTGGTCGCAGGGCCGATCGTGCACTACAAGTCGGTAGCCGAGCAGCTCCGCAGCCGCAAGGTGGACGCCGCGATGTTCGCCGAAGGCGTACGCCGCTTCGTGACCGGGCTGGCCAAGAAGGTGCTGCTCGCGAACAATATCGGGCTGCTCTGGCATACGATCTCGGCCGCCGACGCCGGCACGCTGCCCGTGATGACGGCATGGCTGGGCATTATCGCCTTCGCCTTCCAAATTTATTTCGACTTCAGCGGCTATTCGGACATGGCGATCGGACTCGGCCTGATGTTCGGCTTTCGGTTCAACGAGAACTTCAACAAGCCTTACGCCGCCCAGAGCATCACCGATTTCTGGCGCCGTTGGCACATCTCGCTGAGCACCTGGTTCCGGGACTACGTCTACATTCCGCTCGGCGGCAACCGCAAGGGACTGAGCAACCAGCTGCGCAACATCCTGATCGTCTGGACGCTGACCGGTATCTGGCACGGCGCGAGCTGGAACTTCCTGCTCTGGGGGCTGTACTTCGGCGTCATTCTCATTTTCGAGAAATGGATCGGCTTGTCGCTGCTGGAACGCTCGCCCCGGTGGGTTCGCCATCTGTATGCCGCGCTGCTCATTCTCGTCGGCTGGGTATTGTTCGCGTTCGAAGAGCTGCCGGAAGTCGGCCGATATTTGGCCGCAATGTTCGGTCTGGCCGGCCAGCCTCTATGGAACGGCGAAACGATGTACTTCGCTTACACGAACGCTATTTTGCTGGCTGTGCTGACGGTTGCCGCCCTGCCCTACGGCAAGCTGCGGCGACTGGCGGCGCACGGCCTCGGCGGGACCGGTGATGCACTGCGTCTGGTCTGGTGCGGCGCGCTGTTCCTGCTGTCGGTGTCTTATTTGGTGGATGCGACCTTCAACCCGTTTTTGTATTTTCGTTTTTGATAGGTAGTTCAAAAAGTCCGATTTTGATCACGAAGCATCCCAGGAAGCAGACTCGACATCGAATCTTGAATTCAGCCGGTTCTTCCGGTGCTCACGTAGCTTCCACTACGCTTTACTATCGTTCCTCACACCCGGACTTCATCCAACCTTCCAGGATGCATGGGCGAGCAGTTCGCCGTAAGGCGAACGACCAGCCTTGGTGCTGAAAACCGGACTTTTTGAACATGAATTACAAGGAGGTTAAAGAACTATGAAGCGGATCACGGACCGACTGCTCGTCGGGTCGTTCGCCGGCACGCTGTTCCTCCTGTCCGCAGCTTTCCTGGCTCTGCCGACCGAACGGTTCTCGGAGCTGGAAAACCGCTATTTGCAGCAAATGCCTCGACTCACCTGGGACAATCTGATTTCCAAAAAATTCGCGGACGAGACCGAACGCTTCGTCACCGATCATTTTCCGCTCAGGGCGGACTGGATCGGGGTGAAGTCGGCGGCGGAGCGATTAAGGCTGCAGCAGGAAAACAACAGCATCTACCTGGGCAAGGACGGGTACTTGTTCGAGAAGTTCGCGGAGCCCGATTACAGTAAGATCAATACCTACGCCGAAGCAGTGAAACGCTTTGCCGAGAAGCACCCGGAAGCGGACGTCTCTTTCCTGCTCGCTCCGACCTCGGTCGGGATGTACCCGGAGCGCCTGCCCTGGAAAGCGCCCAACTATCCGCAGGAGAAAGTTAACGCCCATGTGGGCTCGGTTCTCGGGGACAGCGTCGGTTATTTGAACGGCTTTGACTTCCTGCGTCCGCACGCCTCCCAGCCGATCTACTACCGGACGGACCATCACTGGACGACGCTCGGCGCGTACTACGCCTATGCCGCCTACGCCGCGAAGATGGGCTGGACGGCCGCTGCGTTGGACGAGTTCGAGGTCGAGAACGTCAGCGATTCGTTTCTGGGCAGCTTCCATACGCGGGGACAGTTCGGCGGCTTGAATCCGGACATCGTTCAGGCATTCCGGCCGAAGCAGCCCGTCGGCTCGGAGATGTACGTCGCGGACACGGATACGACTTATGAGAGCTTGTACGCGCAAGAGTTCCTGGCGAAAAAGGATAAGTACTCGTATTTCCTCGGCGGAGTCCACGCATTGTCCGTCATTAAGAGCGATTCCGGGAACGCCGATCTGGGCAAGCTGCTCGTCGTGAAGGATTCCTACGCCCATAGCTTTGTCCCTTTCTTGACCAAACATGTATCCGAAATTCACGTCATCGACATCCGCTTCTACAACGGCAGCATTGGCGATTATATGGAAGAGAACGGGATCGATAAAGCTCTGATGCTGTTCAACACAGCGACTTTCGTCGATAACGGCGAAATTTTGAAGCTCGGCAGCAAGTGACGGTCAAATGGTGGGCAAGCGCAGAAAGCAGATCAACGTGAACGGTAAATTCGCAGCGCTTGCCCGCAACATTTTCCGCCCAGGTTCCGTCAGTAATACCGTACGTTATTCAAACATCGAGAATCGAACATCAAGGAGATTGTACCCCATGAAGAAAAGCGCATTGTCATTTCTGTTAGTCACCGCATTGCTCGGAAGCTTGCTGACCGCTTGCTCCGGCAATTCCGATAAGAACAACAGCGTACCGCCTAGCGCCACGAGTTCGGCATCCGCGAGCGCAAGCCCAAGCGCAGAGGCAAGCGAGAGCCCCGAGGCTGACACGAGCCCGGAAGCAAGCGGAAGCGCGGAGGTCGGCGAAAGCCCGAATGCCGAAACGGACGCAAGCCCGAGCGAGTCCTCGGAGCCGAGCACGCAGCCGGAGGCGAGCAAAAAACCGGAAGAAAGCAAGCAGCCCGCTCCCAGCAAGAAGCCTTCCGAACCGAGCAAGAAGCCTGATCCGAGTAAATCCCCGGAGCCAAGCAAGAAGCCCGAACCGAGCAAAAAACCGGAGCCAAGTGAGAAGCCAGAACCGAGCGAGAAACCGGCCGCACCGACCACGGGAGATATCGTCAGCGCCATGCTCGAGCAGGTCGAACAGCCGATGCTCATGGACATGAGCGCGGAACAAATGGAGACCTCCTACGGCATCGATCCGAAGCTCGTCGAAGATTTCACCGTCAAAGCCCCTCTCATGAACGTCAAGACGAACGAAATCGCCGTCTTCAAGGTGAAGAAAGCGAAAGACGTCGCCGCCGTGAAGAAAGGCATGGAGAAGCGCGCGGAAGACGTTCAGAAGATGTTCGAAAGCTACCTTCCGGACCAATACGAGAACGCCAAAAACTACAAAATCGTTACGCAGGGCAACTACGTGCTGTTCCTCATTTCGGAGAGCGCCGACGACCTGGAGAAGGCGTTTAAGGACTCGCTCAAATAGGGAGACGATAACCGATTCTTTAGAACAACGCCCTCCGTTTGAGCGCGATTCGGAGGTTGATAACCGATTCTTTAGAACAATGCCCTTCGTCCGCATGCAAAAGTCTCTCCATCGAGCGTTTCGTTTGCTTGTATATGCAAATCGCACAAAAAAAACCATCCCGCGAAGGATGGTTTTTCATTTTTGACGATTAGAGCACGCGGCGAGCCGTTACGTAGGCTTTCGTCCAATAGCTCGTATTCATGCTGGAGACGGTTACTCCCTGGCTGCTGCTGGCGTGGAGCATTTTGCCTTCTCCGGCGTAGATGGCGACGTGACTGATTCCGCTGCCTCCCGTTTTGAAAAACAGAAGATCGCCGACGCTCAAATACGCTTTATCGACCTTCTCGCCTACCGAAGCTTGTGCGGACGAAGTCCGGGGCAGGGAAATTCCGGCTTGCTCGAACACGTACTGGACGTAAGAGGAGCAATCGAATGCGGCGGTCGAGCCGGCCGTGGCTCCGAATTTGTATGGCGTACCGATATAGTCTTTGCCGAAGGACAGCAAGTTTAACGACTCGGGCGTAGCCGCGCTCGCTTGGGAAGAAGTTCCGATCGCCGTCCCGAACAATCCCGTTACCGCCAAGCCGCACGCAAGCACCCATTTTATCGCAAGTTTGTTTTTCATGTTTAAGTAAATCCTCCCGGGCATCTCTGGTTGCATCGAACCGTCGTTGTCGGGATTAACTATAACATAACCGTTTTTTCCGATATTTTTCCAAAGAGAAAAGAATAGCCGTTATCCGGGGGATTTTAAGCTTTTCTTAAAAAACGGTTAGAAAACGTTAATTTTGTTACAACTACATTCCGAACAGGTTATATACCCCGCTTAGTCCCTTTCGAATCACGTCGATACCGACGGGTGATCCCCGAATCTCGCCCTCCCCAGCAAGCTGTCCCAAATGGCAGATTGCCCGAGCAAACACACCGTCTCTCTCTGCTTCTCCCCAGGCGACAATCCGCTCCGACGGCTTCGCTTCGGCTACACCTTCAGCTCCATATGCCGGATCTCCGACGTCTCGATCTGGATCGTGGCGTGCTGGATTTTGAATTTCTCCTCGATCGTCTGAATAGCCTGCTGCAAAATGCTTTGCTGATCCGAGGCGTCCTCGACAAGCAGATGGCAGCTTAACGAATCCATTCCCGAAGTAATCGTCCAGATGTGCAGATCGTGGACGTCGAGAACGCCCGGGATACCGGTTAGCGCCGACTTGACCGCGCCTTGGTCGATCGTCGCCGGGGTTCCCTCCATTAGAATGTGGACGGTGTGCTTGATGACGCTCCAGGCGCTTCTCAGAATGAGCAGCGAGACGAGCACGCTGATGATCGGATCCGCGACGTACCAGCCGAAGGCGAGCATGACGATCCCGGCGACGATGGCGCCGACGGAACCCAGAGCGTCTCCGAGCACGTGCAGATAGGCGCTTCTAAGGTTCAGGTTGTTTTTGACGTCTCCTTTGCGCATTAACGCGAGCGCGCTGAGCAGGTTGGCGACGAGTCCGACGGAGGCAATCAGCAGCATGGACAGGCTCGACACTTCCGGAGGCGCGGAGAAACGTTCATAGGCTTCCCACATAATGAATCCGGCGATGACGAACAGAGTTACGCCGTTGAACAGCGCAGCCAAAATCTCGAACCGATAGAAGCCGTACGTCTTGTTCGGAGATGCCGGTCTGGCCGCGAACCAGAACGCGACCAGGCTCAGCGCCAGAGCGCTGGCGTCGCTCAGCATATGGCCGGAATCCGAGAGCAGCGCAAGGCTGTTCGTGACGAGACCGCCGACAAACTCCAACACCATGATGCCCGCGGTGATGATAAGCGCGATTGTTAAGCCCTTTTTGTTCCCGTCGCGGTTGCCGTCGAAGTGGTGATGGCGGCCTCCGATGCCGTGATGATGTCCGTGATCGTGATGATGGCCGTGCCCATGATCGTGCGGGTGGTTGTCATGATTATGTTCATGTTCGTGGTCATAATGATTATGATCGTGATTTTGATTGTGGCCATGATCGTGCGAGTGGTTGTCATGATTATGATTGCGGCCAGCATGATTGTGATCGTGCGTGCGGTTGGACATATTCCATCCCTCATTCCACAACATATGAATACTTGCTCATATATTATAATGTTGCAGAAAGAAACATTTGTCAATAGGCTTCCCGACGACAGCCCGATCTATTTAGACGCGAAAAGAGCCCCGAACACCGCTTCGCAGCGGAATTCGAGACCCCTTCCAGAAAACCGGAATATTTGTCAGGATGCCAGCTTGGAGCCGTCGATGTCCTGCGTTCCTACGCCTTCGAACCATCCTTTGATGGTCTCGAAATCGTCGGAGAACGCCAGCGCGAGAATAAGCAGAATGCGAGCGTGCTGGGCGTTCAGGCTGTCGCCGGCGATAATTCCTTCGCCGCCGCCATACATCGTGCCAGAGCCCGTGCGAGTCGTCGTGACGAAGATAACGCCTTTGCCGATCGCTTCTTTACGCGCTTCTCCCATCAGCGACGAGATGCCGCCCGCGCCCGTTCCGGCTGTGACGATGCCTTTGGCTCCGTCGGCCACCAGACCGCGGATAGCGCCTCCGGTCATCTCTTGCCCGTTGTAAGCGATGCCTACGATCGGCAAATCCTTCTTGGCGATTTTCTTCAGGTCGAACGGCGTCTTCCAGTCTTCTTTTCCCGCTTTCAGCGCCCGCGCCGGAGCGCGGTAGATGCGAATTTCTTCATCGATGTATCCCAGCGCGCCCATGATCGGCGTCTGGAACGTATCCATGCGGTGGGCGTTCGATTTCGTGACGTCGCGTACCGCATGAATCATGTCATTGAGCATCAGGACGGTTCCGAACCAAGTCGTCTTCCCGCTGCCCGCCAGCTTGATCGCGTTATACAGGTTGGCCGGACCGTCCGTACCGATGACATCCCAAGGCCGCATCGCCCCCGTGATGACGACCGGCTTCTCGCTCTGTACCGTCAGATCAAGGAAGTACCCGATCTCCTCCATCGTGTCCGTTCCCGTCGTTACGACAACTCCGTCGTAAAGCTTCAGAGCCTGGTCGACGACCAGTGACAGATCGTACAGATCGGCGATGGCGTAGCCGCCGGAGCCTTTGTTGCCGAACTGGTAGACCGAGACGTCGGCGATTTTGTTTTTGTCCGGAAGCTGCTTCACCAGATCTTCCATCAGGAACGTTCCTGCTCTGTAATTCTGGAAGCTTGTTTCGTCGGCCGCTTTGCCGGCCAGCGTACCGCCCGTAGCAATAACCATGACGTTAGGAAGAGGAGAAGATTTGAAGGCGAAAGGGACAGGAGGAATTTTAACCTCGGAAGATGCGGAAGCAGCCGGCGCATCGGCGGCGAAAGCGGCATTCATCCCCGTTACGAGAAGCACCAGAGCCAGAAGCGAGACCGAGATTTTGCGAAAAACGGATGAAGAAGACATGTTTGTAACCTCCTATGTAAGATTAATTCTTTGTTGATAATCAAATCATAAGTTTATGTTATATTTTATTACAAACCCTCATTCCCCGTGTTAAAGCGAATTCATCATATTTTCTCTCGATTTCTCTATTCCCTTCTCCCTACATCGTCGTTTTTCTTTTTCAATAATGTTAGTTAATATTACGTATAAATGACATAAAACATCGAATATTCACTTCTAAACATAAAAATAGAGGCCAACCCTCTCGGGTTGACCTCTAACGTCCCCAAACTTTCTACTTCCGCGACTCTTCGAACGCACGAAGACCGAGCGCGATCGAGCCGCACAGGCCGGCGTTGTCGCCAAGACCCGGAGGCACGATATACGCGTCGATGCCGTCCGGCTCCAGCGCCGGCGAAGCGACGTAACCCTTCAGTCCGCTGCGAACCTGCTCGCGAATGAGCGGGAACAGCTGCAACTGGTGCATGACGCCGCCGCCGAGAATGATCTTCTTCGGGGACAGCAGCAAAATTGCGCTCACGAGCGCTTGCCCGATATAGAACGCCTCCATCTCCCACGCCGGGTGATCCGCAGGCAGCTCGCTGCCTTTCACCTTCCACCTGGCTTCGAGAGCCGGCCCCGCGGCCATGCCTTCCAAACAATCGCCGTGATACGGGCATTTGCCCTCGTACGTATCGTCTGGATGCCGTCTCGTCAGCACGTGGCCGCCTTCCGGGTGCACGAGCCCGTGCACCATGTTGCCTTCGGCATAGACACCGACGCCGACGCCCGTGCCGATCGTGTAGTACAAGCAGCTATCCAACCCTTTGGCCGCGCCCCAAGTCGCCTCGCCGAGCGCCGCCGCATTCACGTCCGTATCCCAGCCGATCGGGACATCGAGCACCTTCTTCAGCTCCGGCAGCACCGGATAGTTCGACCATCCCGGCTTCGGGGTCGTCGTCACATAGCCATACTGAGCGCTTTCGCGGTCGATATTGATCGGTCCGAACGACCCGATGCCGATCGCCTCCACCTGCTTGTCCCGGAAATACGCCTCTACCTGCGCCAGCGTCTTCTCCGGCTGTTCCGTCGGAAAGCTGATCCGATCGAGAACTTCCCCTTTTTCATTGCCGATTCCGCACACGAACTTCGTCCCGCCCGCTTCTACCGCTCCGATAAGCAATCCATTTTCCCCCGTTTCGTTGTTGTCGGTCTAGCCGTCCACTCGATAAAAGTCCACCAACAGCGCCGCGACCGCAGCTTCCGAATTGTCGACGTCGACTTGCCGCTGCGGCTTGTCGAACAGCTCGGAGATCCGCTCCGGGAATTCCTGCTCGATACCGATCAGCTTGATCGCCTCGTCGAACTTCGCCGGATGCGCCGTCGCCAGCGAGACGAAGACGCCGTCGCTCTTGTTGCCCGCGCGCTCATATGCCGCCACGCCGCAAGCCGAATGGGGGTCCAGCAAATAGCCGTGCTCTTCCTTATACTTGCGGATCGTCTCCAGACACTCCTCGTTGGACACGCTGTAGGCCGACAGATCGCGCTGAATGCGCGCGACTTCTTCCTCAGTAAAGGTAAGCTGGCCCTCCGCCTTGAACCGATCCATCCGTGCCGTGACCTCTGCGGAATCTTCGCCGAGGAAGCAGTACAGATAACGCTCGAAATTGCTCGCGATCTGAATGTCCATCGACGGGCTGTGCGTGCTGCGGAAGCCTTCCGGCTTGTACACGCCTTCGCGGATGAACCGCTCCAGAATGTTGTTTTCGTTCGTCGCCAGCAAGAGCTGTTTGATCGGAACACCCATTTTCTTGGCCAGATAGCCGGAGAAAATGTTGCCGAAGTTGCCCGTCGGCACACTGACGTTGACGCCGTTCGCCCGAGCCTCTGCCGGCAGCTTCAAGTAAGCGTAGAAATAGTACACCGCCTGCGCCAAAATGCGCACGAAGTTAATCGAGTTGATCGCCCGAAGGTGATACTTGGTCTTAAACGAGACGTCGGCGAACAGATCCTTGATAATGCGCTGGCAATCGTCGAAATTGCCTTCCACGGACAGGTTCAGCACGTTGTCGTCCTGCACCGTCGTCATTTGCAGCTCCTGCACCCGGCTGACCTTGCCGTTCGGGTGCAGAATGCAGATCTGAATGCCTTCCTTGCCGCGAACGCTGCTGATCGCCGAAGCTCCCGTATCGCCCGAGGTCGCGCCGAGAATGTTGATCACTTCGCCGCGCTTCTTCGCCACGTAAGCGTACAGATTGCCCATAAACTGCAAGGCGACGTCCTTGAACGCGAATGTCGGACCGTGGAACAGCTCCATGACGCTCAGCTCGTCGTTGATCTTCTTCAGCGGCAGAACGTCGGGGCTCGTGAATCCGGCGTAGCTGTCTTCGATCAGCTTGCGCAGATCCTCGTCCGGAATTTCTCCGTTCGTATATAAGGAAAAGACGTTAAACATCACTTCCGGGAAGGACAAGCCCGACCAGGCTTGCAGCTGTTCTTCCGCAATGGCCGGAATCGTCTCGGGAACGATCAGCCCCCCGTCTTCGCCCAGTCCCATCAGGAACATATCGATAAAGCCGATCGGCGCGACTTTCCCTCTCGTGCTTATATACTTCATATTCGGTTTTCTCTCCTTGACGCCAAGATGGCCTGGCCTAATATTCTTCATCCATTGTGGACGAAAGCGGCCATAATTTCAATAAGCTGTTCGCGGTTATTCACAGACGAGCACTTGCCGGGAAAATCGGTTGCCCTTATTCACCGCACAACGGTCTCGTATCTCGAACCCGGCTTCCCGGACGAACGAATCCATCTCCTCGATCGTAACGACGACGGCTCTGGAAGCGAAACGTCTGGCGCTGCGCATCATCTCCGCCTTCTCGGAGTCGGAGAGAACGGAACACAGATTGTAAGGCATATCGATGATCGCGACATCGAACCGTTCCTCGATCTCCCTCATATCGCCGAGCGTTACGGAAGACGGAGAACCGTAGCCGTAATAAGCCAAATTTTCCCGCGCGCCGAGAGCAGCCAGAGGATTGACGTCCCTTCCGACGATGTCGACGCCCAGCGACATCGCCTCCAGCAGCACCGTTCCGATGCCGCAGCACGGATCGATCGCGCGCACGCCTGCCGTGCGCGGCACTGCGATGTTAACGACCGAGCGGGCGACGCGGTTGCTTAACGCCGTTGAATATTGACGGGGTTGATCGCGATGCTTCATCCAATCTGTATTCCCGCGCCGCAGCTCTCCGAACACCCAACGGCCGCCGAATCGGGCGAAGCCGAATTCCCGCTCCGGACTGCGCATGTCCGCCCGGCCGCGAATTCGAAATCCGACCTCCCGTTCCAGCTCGCGCTTAAGGGCGTAATCGAAGCGCCCTTGCTCTTCCGGGTCGTCGTTATCGATCGCCGACACTTTGAACGTCCGCCCGTCCAGTTCCACGCGAGCCCCCGCCAATTCGGCCAACTCCGCCAGTTCGTCGCTTTCGCACAGGACTCGAATTCGATTTTTAATGAAAGGGCTGCGACCGGGCTCGACCTCTTCCCGGCTCCCGATCAGATTATTCCGGCAATCCGCTCCCAACAAACAACGCATCTCGAGCAAGCATAAGCCGCGCTCCTCTTCGGTGGAAGCAATCGCATACAGGTAGTCCGCCAACTTCTATCCTCGTCCTTTTCCAATATCGTCATCTTCTATTGTAGAACGAATTTCCTCTCCAAGCCAAAATACGAGACAACATCGCCACAATCGCCATTGGAATGCCGCAGCGAAAAGGGCTACGATAAGATCAGCAACCAAGCCGAACCGTTATGGAGGAATGTCCGCATGTCCTATCTATCCGTCAGCACCTGGAGCTTGCATCGCCTGCTCGGCCCTCTTCGCTGGACGTCATGGGACGCCGAGAACGGCGAACACCGCACGCACGAACAGCCTCAGCCGCAAGTCCATTCGCTTCTGGAATTGCCCGGCGAAGCCGCGCGCAGAGGCTACGCCGCCGTGGAGGTATGCCACTTTCATTTCCCGTCCGTCGAAGTTTCTTATCTTGCGCAGCTGCCTCAGGCCTTCGCCGAAGCCGGCGTGTCCTTCGATACGCTGCTGCTTGACTACGGCGATCCGTCGGCAACGGATGAAATCCGGCAAGCCGCCGACGTCAAGCTGTTCCGCGAATGGATCGACGTCGCCTCGCAATGCGGCGCGAAGCGGATTCGCATCGTAGCGGGAGAAGCGCAGCCGACCGATGAGCAAGCGATCCTCAGATCCGCCCAAGCGCTGCGGGAGCTGGCCGAGTATGCGTCCGCTCGCGGAGTGCGAGTCGTTACGGAAAACTTCAAGGCGTTGACCTCCACCGGCGAGAGCAGCGTCAAGCTGCTGAACTCGGCGGGCGACGGCGTCGGCATGATTACCGACTTCGGCAACTACAAGGGCGAGACCAAGTACAGCGAGATCGCGATGACCGCGCCGCGCAGTTCGTCCGTGCATGTCAAACCCGCCTACGACGAGAACGGCATACCCGACGAAGCCGAATTGATTCGATGCCTCGAAGCCGTCCGGGGGACGGGCTACGATGGGGCGTTCGTCCTGATCTACGACGGCCCGGGAGATATGTGGGAAGGGCTCGAGCGGGTGAAGCGAATCGTCGCTCCGTACGTATAAAGGAATAAGAGCCCCTGCGCCGGACGATTCCGGCGCGGGGGCTCTTCCTTATTCGACGACGATCTTGACCGCGCTCGTCTGACCCGGGTAGGATTGGTTGACCAGCCCTGTCGTCCAGGCTCTCGCCTCTTTGCCCACGAGCGAGTCGTCGACGTCAAGCTCCTCCCGTCCGTCGCCGGACAACAATTTTCCATCGGCGGTCAAGCCGACCCAGAACGCTTCCGGGTCGTCCATGTTGCCGTTTTTCTTGTTTTCGTTCACGATCAGCACCCGTTTTCCGTCGACAGATTCGATTTTGCCGACGACGGCAGGCTCGCCCTCGCAGCATTCCCGCACCGTAATATCCACCGGAAACGGCTCGCCGGCCAACTCGAACAAACTCGCCTTGAACGCCTCGATGTCCGCCTCCGTCGGCGCTCTCTCGAACTCCCCGTAAGGACGAACTTCCATATGGACGGCATCCTCGGTCGAATAGACGAATTGCAGCTCCAGCGCATGCTTCTCCCGCAATTCTTCCCATTGCCCGGTCAGTGTGTCTTGGATCGCTTGCAGCCCCGTCGATGAAGGCGACGGAATGTCCAGCGGCATCGACGACGCAACGGGAGACGGTGAAACAGGCGCAGCGGCAGCCGGATTATCGTCCGGCGCCCGAGCTCCGCAACCGCTTAAGAGAGCCGCCAACAGCACCACGATGAGTTTCTTCATATCTTCTGCAACCTCCTCCGCCGTTGAAAGTCTATTTTCCAATTAAACGGAAAATAAGGCGAAAAGGTTGCACTCGACGCCGGAAGATCGCCGCGTCATTTCCCTGCCAGGATGGACGCCAGCTTGCGCTCTCCCCTCGCGTAGAACACGATCGCGCTGACCGCGACGACCGCCATCGTCAGGAACAGCACGGTGCCGTTATAGCCGCTCAGCAGCATTCCGCCGATCCACGGGCCGAGAAAATGGCCGAGGCTGGAGAACGACTGCGCCCCGTAGTACGCGCCTCTCATGCCGTCTGGAGCGATCCGATCCGTGAGCATGTTGCCTGCGGGGAAGGTCAGCATTTCTCCGAAAGTGAATACGATCATCGAGAGAATAAACGTTGTCCAGCCGCTCGACAATCCGAATCCGACGTTGCCGAGGGCATAGAAGACGACGCCGATCGTGAGCACCGTCAGCGGCTTCAGTCCGTCGGCCCATTTCGTGAATGGAACCTGCAGGGCGACGACCGTCACTGCGTTGACGCTCATCATGACCGCGAACATGGCGACCCCGTCGGCGAACTTGCCCCCGACGTACTGGGACAGCGTAACCGTCATCTGCGAATAGCCGATTGCGGTCACGACGCCTCCGAGCAAATAGTACCGAAGCACGATATCGCGCCTCACGACGTTCCACACCGACGCGAACGTGTTGACCGCTTTATTTTCCCCCTCGATCTTGCGGATTCCGAACTTGTTCAACAACAGATATAACGACAAAGCATATGCCCAGTAGATGCAACCGGTGATATAAAAAGGAAGCGTACTGTCGAGAGCGGCGAACAGAGCGCCAAGCAGCGGCCCTACGGCAACCCCGATATTAATGGCGAGATAACGCAGCGAGAATACTTTGAACCGTCTCTCCTTATCCGTCAGATCGGCCATCAGCGCCTGGGACACCGGTTCGTAGAACGAACGGCACAAGCCGTTGAGCAAGCTGAGCAAGAAAAACAGCGCCACGCTGTCGGACATCGCGAACCCGAGAAACACGACTCCCCATCCAACCAACGCCCCAAGCAAAATCAACCGTCTTCCGAACAAATCGGACAATGTGCCGCCGATAAACCCGCCCGCCATCCCGGCCAGCGATCCCGCTCCGATAATGGCTCCGATCATAACCGCGCCGACGTCCGTATGCTTCGCCAAATAGATCGCCAGAAAAGGCAGGCTCATCGAGGAAGCCAACCGGGCAAGAATCGTGCCCAGCAGCAAGGAATGGACGATAGGGTGGTAGGCTCGGCCGAATTCCAGGATGCTGTTGGTCCATTTGTTTGTCATGTTCGGCCACTCCCAATCATTTGTTTCATCTGATGAAACCTGGTTTCATAAAATAACTCTATTTAGAATGTAATAGTACCGAACTTTCGCAACAATCTCCATCCCTATTTTTTGTACAATAACAAGCAAAACGACGCCCTCACCCTTCTTCCCCTGACCCACGCGCATTCAGAAACGCCAAAGAAGACCGCCAGGACCTGATTCGTCCTTGACGGTCTTCGGGCGCAGGAAGCGCTATTCCACCACGGCTCCGCTTGCGGCCAGCTCCTGCCGAAGAAGGCCAATGTCCAGCTCGGAAGGCAGCTTACCCAGCTTCACGGCCAAGCCCGCCGCCGTTCCGGCCGCTTGCCCGGTCGCCATGCAGCTTGGCGTGAGGCGCGTCGTCGCCAGCGCTTCGTGGGAAGTCGAGATGCAGCGGCCCCCGGCCAGCAGATTGTCGATGCCTTTGGGCAGCAAGCAGCGATAAGGGATGTCGTACGCGCCGTCGCCTTGCACCCAAGCGGCTGTCACCCCTTTGCCGGAAGGGTCGTGAATGTCGATCGGGTAGCCGCTGCGGGCGATCGTGTCCGGGAATCTGCGTCCTTGCACGACATCCTCCGCCTGCAGTGCGTAATGACCGTCGATTCTCCTCGTCTCCCGGATTCCGATCTGCGCGCCGACGTTTGAGATCGACGCCTTCTCGAAGCCCGGCAGGTTGGCGGTCATGAAATTTGCTACCATCAGCACTTGTTTGCGTCCGAGCTCCTCGGCTTCCGTCAAGTCCTCCACGTTCAAGCCGTTTAATCCTTGCACTCGGGTTGTGTTCACGAGCACCTCGTCGTCCGCCGGCCCCGTAAAGAACAGCACCTGATCCCGGTTGATCGGCAAGTCGGCTTGTTTCCAGTGCTTGAAGAAGCCCATCACCCCAGACAGCGGCAGCCGGTCCAGCTCCTCGAACGGCGTCTTGGCGTAAAATTCGTCGGGATGCTCGATCATATACCGCTTCACGCGGGCCAGATCGACGCCCCGCATGCGGAATTTCATCGTCATCGGCTGGGTCAGCCCGTCCCGCTCCCGCCCCTGAAGGCACGGCGCTCCGGCCAGATGGGCCAGATCGGCGTCCCCCGTCGTATCCACGAACACGCCGCCCTTGACTTCGATTTTCCCCGATTTGGTCGCGAGCCGGACGGATACGATCCGGCCGTTCTCCGTGCGAGCCTCGTCCATCAGGCTGTGCAGAAGCAGCTTAACGCCCGCTTCCTTCAGCATATCGACGGCCAGCACCTTGTACATCTCCGGATGATACGGCGTAATCGTGTTCGTGAACCCGACCGTATCCCGGAGATGGCCCGGCGAGCCGTTCATCCCCATCAGGCGATCGATAATTTCCTGCGCGATGCCCTTGATCACTTGCTTCCCCTGCAGCGTATGGAAGGTCATCCAAGGATACACGAGAGCCGCCGTCGACATCCCTCCGATGAACCCGTATCTTTCGATCAGAACCGTCCTCGCCCCGGTTCTGCCCGCCGCGATCGCCGCGTTCACGCCCGCCGGGCCTCCTCCGCACACGACTACGTCCGCCTCTATCGTCTTCATGCCGCATCTCTCCTTCAGGTTGAGCGCTACAATTTCATCTTGATTATGAAGGAGAAAAAAGCTTAAAGTTAGTTTAACTTTTGTTTAAAAATGAGAGGTTGCGGCAGTCGCGCCGCCCTTGCAGATGGAGGAGGACGAACATGAGGCGGAAAAAAGTGACGTTGGCTCATTTGGCGGAGCAGCTCGGCCTGTCGATTCAAACCGTGTCCAAGGCGTTAACGGGAAAGCCGGGCATGTCGGAGGAAACGCGGAGCGAGGTCAGCCGGCTGGCCAAGTCGCTCGGCTATTTGACCAAGGATCAGAAACACGCGCTCGCCTACGAAAGAATCCCTCCCTACCCGATCGTGCGGCGCCGGTTCGTTCTGCTGCACAACGAGCAATTCGTCAACTTCAACCGCCTGCTTCTGGCCGGACTGCACGACCGGTTCACGGAATTCGGCCACCAAGTCGAGCCGATGCTCCTCCCTCCCGGGCTGCAGCCTCGCGATTTCGAAGACTGGGCCGAGAAGACCGGGCTTCCGTATGCGGAGGGGGTCTTTATCGCTCCCCGAATGACGAGCGACGAGATGGAGGAACGGCTGCTGCAATTGCCCATGCCGCGCATTCTGCTTAACTTCCCGCCGCCGGAGTCCAAAGTGGATTCGGTCATCTGGGATGTGCACGAAGCGGTGCATCAATCTGTACGCCACTTGCTGCGCGCCGGACACCGGAACATCCTGTACGCTGGCGACGCGACTTCTCAGAGGGGATTCCGCTTGCGTTGGCAAGCTTTTCAGGAGGCGATGAAGGAAGGAGGACTGAGCGCAGACGAGGACGCGCATGCGGCGGAGCCTTTTCAGGGCCGACTCGGCCCATGGATCGCCAAGTTCATGGAGCGGTTCCGGATCACTCGCCCCACCGCCGTTCTATGCGCGATCGACGAGCAGGTCGCTCCGGTGTACTATGCATTGAAGGATGCGGGGGTGCGGATTCCGCAGGACTGCTCTCTTGTCGGCATCGTGAACGAACAGACGGAACGGCTGCCCGCGCTGACAAGACCGATGCTGCCGATCAAGGAGAGCGGCTATCGGGCCGCCGACCGCCTTCTGTGGCGGCTGGCGAATCCCAATATGCCCTACGAACATATCCGCATTCGCGGCGATTTCATCCCGGGGAGCACAATGCTCCGTCTTTAGGCTTCTATCGCCCGCAGCCAGGCGTTCGCCAGTAAGGCATGACCGGCGGGATGAAGGTGAACGCCGTCATAAGACCAATATGCAGCCTCCGCCTTCGCGCAGGCTTGGGCGAATAATCCGTCCGCCGGCACGAGAGCCGCGCCGTACTCGCGGGCAAGCCTCCGCACGATGTCGATCTTCGGATTCAGATCCTCTCTCCAGCGATCGTGATCGGGATAGTTCGGGAACAAGAACGGCTCGATCAGCACCAGCTTGGCGCCCATTCCGCCTTGCGCCTGCTCCAGCAGCTCCCGGTATCCGCTCTCGTAAGCATCGGCGCTTGTAGGGTTGTTCTCGGTATAGCGCCGCCAAGTGTCGTTGATTCCGATCAGGATCGACACCCAGGTTGGCCGCAGCTCCAGGCAATCTTCCCGCCATCGCCGCTGCAAGTCCGCGACCTTGTCCCCGCCCTTGCCCCGATTGAAGAATCGGACGCCGCTTCCCGGGTACTTGGCGGAGAACTGCGCCGCGGCCATAAGGGCATAGCCTCGTCCCAATTCGTCAGGCTGCTCCCGGTTGCGCCCTCCGTCCGTAAGGCTGTCGCCCTGAAACAGCACTACCGCATGATTTTCAATGATGGTTCCCATTCCGTTCCCGCCTCATTAAGTTTTTTGGACGAGCGTCAGCTCGAGCCGTCCGGCTTCTCCTCCGATTGCTTGAGGGCTCCATCACCAGCCTAAATTATCGGACGGACTTGGGCGATGATCTAATCTTGCGGAAGTGTGATGTTTTCGAGGAAAGGCGACTAACGAACAGGGAGGCAGGAATAAAGGAGATATCCAACGGGGGGGCTGACGTACAGCATCGCTCGGCAACATGTCATGGAACCGGGCTCAGCGAATGAGCCTCAGCATTTGCACAACCAGCCTCCCATCCCCGGCGAGCTTCTTCTCCCGGCTGCGAAGCTGGGACGAACCGTCCCCGTCGAGAAAGATGCCGTCAACGAGATTCCCCACACCGATCCGCTCGACGATCGCCTCGCGAAAAGCGGCCAGCGTTCCTCTCGTCGCGCTCACGACAAGATACAGATTCCCCTCCGCATCGTAGACGGCCGCCGACCGCAAGCTGGCTTGATCGAGCAGAGGCGCCGCCTCTTCGGCCGCCTGTCGCCGCCAGTCTTCGTCCCGGCCCAAGCTCATGCTGATGCCCCCTTGCGCCCAGAAATTCGTACGCTCCGCTACCTCGATCTCCTGGGCCTGGCGGACGATCTGCACGCTTAACCGATCCACAGCGCCGTCCCACACCAGCGTCCCTCTTGCATATTTCGCATTGGAGCCGCCGGACCCGTAATGCCCCGATTCTCCGTGTACCGGCTCGTCATTCACAACAGCTACGCTAAGCAAGGCGTCTTCGTAGAAGAAGCCTCCGTTGATTCCGTAATAGGGAGCCGCCGAGACGTTGTTGCGGACGGTCAGAAGCTCCACGTTGGACGGCCTCGTCCGCAAGTAGTGCAGCTCCATGCCGTTGGAGGCCGTCTCCGTCCCGTACTCGTATTGTTGCGGCATATCGGGCTCGTCGCTGTCGCGAGCCCCTCCCATCCCCCCGGCCGCGAATACGATAGCCATGACGATGGCCGCCAGCCCCAGCCCCGCGATTCCGGCGATTCCGATTTTGATTTTCGTTGCGTTTTGCATGATGATCTATACCCTCGTTTGTGCGAATTGTCGGTTTGTATTAGCAGGCGTTTCGCTGGCGTTGGCTGCATCTGTAATCCAGCTTACATCCCTGTCACGCGTATGTTGTCAAAAGTGTCTTTAAGCTTAAAAGAAACGCAAGGGAGCTTATCGGAGGAAATCCGGTCGCCCTCTTCATACAACTCCTTCAGATCGTACCGCTCGCCGTCCAGCCAATATTGTTCCAACGTCCGCGCTTCTGGATCGACAAGCCAGTATTCCGGCACCTTGTGCTTGGCGTAAGCCGCCGCCTTCACGACCTTATCCCGCTTGCGCGTGCTTGGGGAAAGAATCTCGATGACCAGATCCGGCGCCCCCTCGACTCCATGCTTCTTGACGATGTCGAGTCGGCTATGATGAATCATTATAATGTCCGGTTGGAGCACGGTAGTTCTGCTTAAAATGACATCAAACGGAGCGTAATAGATTTCATACTTCGAGCGACAGCTTTGCAAAACCAGAAATAGTTCCCTGCTCACCCCCTGATGAATCGCCATTGGCCCCGGAGACATCATTTCCAGCACACCGTCGATGATCTCATACCGGTTGCCGTCGTCCGGCATCGCCGCATAGTCGTCGTACGTCACCGGCCCCTCGCGAACAATCGGCTCTTCGTCCCGTTTCTTCTTCATCTCGCTCCCCCAATCCATTAAGTCGGCAACCGCAGCCGATCAGCTTCGTTAAAAATCTCTCCCAGCACAAAAGAAACGCAAGGCAGCTTGTCCGAAGAAACCCGATCGTCCTCTTCGTATGTCTGCGCCAATTCGTAATACTCGCCGGCCAGCCGATATTGCTCCAACGTCCGCGCCTCGGGATCGACTAGCCAGTATTCAGGTACCTGGTGTTTGGCGTAAACAGCCGCCTTCACGACCTTGTCCCGCTTGCGCGTGCTTGGGGAAAGAATTTCCACGACCAGATCGGGCGCACCTTCGATTCCGTGCGGCTTGACGATCTCCAATCGGCTGCGATGAATCATGATAATGTCCGGCTGAAGCACGGTAGTTCTGCTTAAGATGACATCAAGAGGGGCATCAAAAATGACATATTCCGAGCGACAGCTCTGCATAAGCAGAAATTCCAGTTCTCCGCTCACCGCCTGATGGATCGTCATCGGCCCAGGAGACATCATTTCCAGCACACCGTCGATGATCTCGTACCGATTGCCGTCGTCCGGCATCGCCGCATAGTCGTCGTACGTCACCGGCTGCTCGCGAACGATTGGCTCTTCTTCCCGCTTCTTCTTCATCGCGATTGCACTCCTTCCCATCCTTTAAGTCGGCAACCCCAACCGATCAACTTCGTTAAAAATCTCTCCCAGCATAAAGGAGACGCACGGCAGCTTGTCCGAGGAAACCCGGTCTTCTTCTTCGTATGTCTGCGCCAATTCGTAACGCTCGCCGTCCAGCCGATATTGCTCCAACGTCCGCGCTTCGGGATCGACAAGCCAGTATTCCGGCACTCGATGCTTGGCGTAAGCCGCCGCCTTCACGACTTTGTCCCGTTTGCGCGTGCTTGGGGAAAGAATCTCCACGACCAGATCGGGCGCACCTTCGACTCCGTGCGGCTTCACAATCTCGATCCGGCTGCGGTGAATCATTAAGATGTCCGGCTGAAGCACGGTAGTTCTGCTTAGGATGACATCAAAAGGAGCCAAAAACATGACATACTCCGAGCGGCAGCTCTGTAAAAACAGAAATAGCTCTCCGCTCACCCCCTGATGAACCGTCATCGGCCCCGGAGACATCATTTCCAGCACACCGTCGATGATCTCGTACCGATTGCCGTCGTCCGGCATCGACGCATAGTCGTCGTACGTAACCGGCCCCTCGCGAACAATCGGCTCGTCTTCCCGCTTCTTCTTCATCCCGCTTCCTCCCTCGCTACGACAAAAGCACCTAACAAAGCCACACGTATTGTGTTGGACTTTGTGAGGTGCTTCCTCGACTACTGTTCCTTTTATTATGTTAAAAATGCAGGAATCTGTCAAACTTGACGCTCGGTCATGAGTGCCTCGGCGACATATCCGATCTTAGCACCGCGAGGCACCTTTTTGGCCTTCACACGCGGCCCTCAGGCCTCCAGCTCGCGGCCCTCAATCCGCCGAGGCACTTTTTTGGCCTCGGCACGCGACCGTCAGTTCCGCCGAGGCACTTTTTTGGCCTCCGCATGCGGCCCTCAGACCTCCAGCACGCAGCCTCCGCTACCCGTACACCCGAATCTCCGCCAGCTCCGCCCGCTCGCCGCCGTTGGTGGAGCGCACGACGAGGCGAACGCGGTCTGTCTCGGCCGCTGCGTCCAAGCGGTGGACCCGCTTGCGCTTGCGGTTGTCCCGGCCAACGGCAACCGTCTGCCAGCGGCCGTCGACCCACGCCTCCAGCTCGTAATCTTTGACCAGCTCCGGAATGACGGGGAAAGGCGTCTCATGGTGGTGCAAGTTGATCAGGTCCTCGTTCACGTCGTCGTTAAACGTCAGGTGAATCTCCGACACCCGCGTCCGCTTCGACAACTCGACTTCGAGCCACTCTTCCCGGCCCGCCTCCATTCGCTCCGACACCCACATGTGCGGGCCGCCGTAGGGACGAGCGTAGCCATCTATCGCCTTGTCTGCCGAATACGCTCCCGTATCGACAGAGAAGCAGAACGGCTGACGAACAAGGCGCCGCATGTTCCATTCGACGACCGGTTGGTCCGGCCGATGGTCTTCGAGATCCGGGGACACGTCCGGCAGCGTCTTGCGTTCGAACGCCAGCACGCCCGTCAGCGGAACAGCCGACTTGAACAGGCTGACAACCTCGTTCGCCCGCACGATGACGAAGACGTTCGCGGCTTCATCCAAGCCCGTCTGAGCGAAAGGGATATCGATCCATTGCCGCTCGCCGGCGCGAACCGACACGACTACCCGCTCCAGCAGAGCGGCCGGCACGTAGTTTTCCGGACGTCCCGTCCCCCACAGCTCGACCGTCAGCTCCGTGTCGTCCGCGGCCGACAGCAGCAGCTCGATCCGGCCCGTCGGTCCGTCGACCGGGAACAGCAGTCCGACGTCGATGCCCAGCGGGTACGCCTCCGAAGGCCGGTCCAGCCGAATCCGCTTCAGGACGCTCGAAGCTCTCGCCCTTCCTCCGAGCGCCGCATCGCCGGCTTCCTCGTTCTTGAGCCCGATGATGGAGCTGTCGCTCCTGAGCATCGTCTGCTGAAGCTCGGCCAGATGCCGCTCCCTCAGCTCCCGCGGCGTAATCCCCTTCCGCACGGACAGCGCCGCGCCAACTCCTGCCGCTTCCCCCATGACCGCGCACGTCGCCATTACTCGGGTCGTGCCGAAGGCGACGTGGGTCGCGCTAATATTTCTCCCGGCGAACAGCAGGTTGCTCACGTTCTTGGAATACAGGCTGCCGAACGGAATATGGTAGATGCCGTCCGGGTGGAGATGCTTCGAACCGCTCTCCGAAGCGTACATCCCTTGCGGCGGATGCAAGTCGATCGACCAGCCGCCGAAGGCGACGCGGTCGTCGAACGGACGCTGCGCCAGCACGTCGTTCTGCGTCAGCACCGTATCGCCGATAAACCGGCGGTACTCGCGCTTGCCCGGAAGCGAGCCGACCCACTCCAGCGTCATCGTCTCCGCGTCGAAATTCCCGGAATTTTTGATATAATCCCAAATGCCATAGATGACGGACCACAGCTCGTCGCGAATGCGCTCGTTCTCATGCACCGTGTCCAGCTCGCCGCCCCACTCGATCCACCAGTAATGGCAGCCCGAATCGCCGCTGCGAATGACTCGCTTGATCGGAATCGACGTCGTCGTAATGTCCTTGGCGAACGACGGGGGGACGAAGCGAATCGGCTTGCCCGTATCCTTCGTATAGAACAGCAGCGTGCTGCCGAGCGTAATGTCGTCCGCAACCTTCGGCGCCCAATCTTCGTCATATTCGTGACGCGCCTCCCGTCCGAGCCGGTAGGCCGCGCCCGCCAGGAAGCCGACCAAGCCGTCGCCCGTGCAATCGAGGAACGCCTCGCTTTCGAAGCGGATCAGCCGCTCCGAGCCCATCATCCACCCGGTCGCGCTGCGAATGACGCGGTTGTCCCTATCTCCGTCCGCTTCGACCTCGCGCACGTCCGTGTTCATGTACAGCGTCACGTTCGGCTCGGCCCGTACCGCCTCAAGCAGCGTCAGATCCCACAGGTACGGATTGCCCTCCGGATTCCGGTACTGGTTTTCCACGAACAACTCGCCCATAATGCCCGTCTCGCGAGCGTACCGGTTCACGCCGTGGCTGGTCGCCCCGCATACCCAGACGCGCACCTCCGAGCTGGAGTTGCCCCCGAGCACGGGGCGATTGTGGACGAGCGATACCGTCATGCCTTGCCTGGCCGCCGCTATGGCCGCGCTGATTCCGGCCAACCCGCCGCCGACGACCGTAATGTCCGTTTTCACCGTTTCGCGTTTCATTCGAATGCCTCCGTTTCGTAAAACCCCGTTTCTCTAACCTCGCACTGTTAATTCCGCACCGTCAGTTCTCGTATCGTCAGTCCCCTATCGTCCTTCCACGTATCGTCAGTTCCGTTTCTCCAACCTCGCACCGTTTCTCCGTTTCGCCAATTCCCGTACCGTCAGCCCTTAACGGCCGAGCTCGCAATGCCCTGGATAATATATTTCTGGCCGAGCAGGAAGATCGCGATCATCGGCACGATCGCCGCGGACGAAGCCGCCATCATCCCGTTGTAGTCGACGTTGTTTTCGAGAATGAAATTTTGCAGGCCAAGCGGAATCGTGTACAGCTTCGGACTCGTCAGGAACACGAGCGCATTCTCGTAATCGTTCCAGTGCCACGAGAAATCGATGATCGCGAACGTGGCCAGCGCCGGCTTGGCCAAAGGCAGAATCAACCGGAAGAAAATCTTGAAATGCCCTGCGCCGTCCAGGAACGCCGACTCCGTAATCTCCCGCGGCACGCCCATGAAAAACTGCCGAAGCATAAACACTCCGAAGATCGAGAACATGCCCGGCAAAATGAGCGCCCAGTGCGTGTTGTAGATGTTCATCCAGTTGAACATGATGAATTTCGGCACGAATATGACCTGCGGCGGTATCATCATCATCGACAGGTACACAAGGAACAGCGTGTTGCGGCCCTTGAACTCGACTCTGGCAAACCCGTAAGCCGCGAAGGCGGACAGGAACACGGCGCCTGCCGTACTGATCAGCGATACTTTCAGCGAATTCATATAATAGGGAACAAAGTTATAGTTGCCCGTCCAGATTCGCTTGTGATTGCTCCAATCCAGCTTCGAGGGAAGCCAGCGGGAGAACACCTCGCTCGCGCTCTGGAACGACGTGCTGATCATCCACAAGAAAGGAACGATCATGAACGCGCCGGCGACGAGCATCAGGACGGTGACGAGCAAGCGGCTTTTCGACAAGCCGGCCGTTGGGTTCATCCGCAATTCTCCTTTCTAATAGTGGACCCAGCGCTTCTGACCGATCCATTGCACGATCGTGATGACCAGGATGACGGCGAACAAAAACCAGGACACCGTCGACGCGTAGCCCATCTCGTAATAGCTGAACGCCGTCTTGTAGACGTAGAGCGACAGAATCGTCGTGCTTCCGCTCGGGCCTCCCTGCGTAATCGCTTGAATGATCGCGAACGACTTCATCGTCATGATCAGCCCGGTCACGAGCAGCAGGAACGTCGTCGGACTGACGAGCGGCCAGACGATTTTCCACGTAATCGTGCCCTTGCCCGCGCCGTCGATCGTCGCCGCTTCCATCTGCTCCGCCGACACCTCCTGAAGCGCGGCCAAGTAGATAATCATGTTGTAGCCGAGCATGAACCACACTTGAACGATATCGATGGCATACATCGCCGTATCCGAATCGGCGAACCAGCCGGGAGGCGAAGCGATGCCGATCCATCTGAGCGCCTCGTTGATCGGTCCGTGCGAAGGCTGGAACAGCAGCATCCAGACGAACGCGACGGCGACGCCGCTCGAGATGTACGGGAGGAAAAACATCCCCCGCAGCAGCCCCTTCAAGTACACGCTGCGATTCAGCACCAGCGCGACCAGGAACGCAAGGACGAGAGAGACCGGGACGGAGAGCAGAAAAATTCCGGTATGCTTGATCGCCCGATAGAACTGATCGTCCTGGAACATCCGCTTCAGGTTGTCGAGACCCGTGAACGAGACGTTCGGGTTGGCAAATTGGTAGTTGGTGAACATCAGTCCGAACGAGAACAGCGCAGGGATGATGAAGAAGAGCAGAATGCCGACCATGTTCGGCAGAATGAAAGCGTACCCCGCCCATTGCTGCTTGCGCATCCAGCTATGCCGTTTCACGGAATCGCCGCCTTTCTAGATTGCTTTATAGATACGACGAAGAGAAGAAGGAAGCCGTCGTCCCTTCTTCTCTTCGCGGGTCAAGCTATTTACTTGATGAATTCCTCGTGCCGCTTCGCCATGTTGGCGAGCGTCGTATCGAGATCCTGCTTGTTCAGGAAGTACTTCTCGTACTCTTCCTTGCGGGCGTCGATCACCTGCTGCGGGATGCTCAGCTGGAACGATTCGAAGCTGCCGAACACGACCTTGTTCAAGGAGTCGACGTCGTACATGTTCTCCACGCCTTGGAGCAGCAGCTTGATCGCCTCGTCGCTGGATACGCTCTTGGAGGAAGGCAGGCGTCCTCCGCTCGCCATCGGCAGCATGCCTCCGTCGGCGTACCACTTGGCGAATTTCCATGCCGCGTCCTGGTTTTTCGACTTGGCGTTGACCGAGAGCGCGTCGCCGAGTCCGCCCGGATATTTGAAGTCCTTCTGATCGGCGGTTACGCGCGGCACGGTAGCGAACGCGATCTGGAAGTCGTGCGGGAATTCGGCCAGGTTGTTGGCGTTGCGGAAAATAAACTCCCCTGCGCTCAGCATCGCCGCTTCGCCCTTCAGGAACATCGTGTCGACCGGCATTTTGCTCGTCAGCTGTTCGCCGTATTCGGGCGTCGACTTATCGACGAACATCATGTCGTGCAGCGTCTGAAGATGACTTTTCCACAGCTCGTTGTTGAAATTGGACTTGCCTTCGGCGTTCGTGTCACCCAGGCCGGCGATCGTGCCGTCGAGCGTCGCCGTATAGCTGGAATCGTGCTGGAGCAGGCCGTAGACGTTGTCCTTCTTCAGCTTGACGGCGTACGCCTTGAGGTCGTCCCATGTCCAGTCCAGCGGAGGAACCGGCAGACCGGCATCGTCCAGCATCTGCTTGTTCAGCCAAATGAACGACATGTTCTTCTTCGTCGGCATGCCGTAGTACTTGCCGTCGATCTTCCACAGCGCGGCGTCGGGGCCCATCTGCGCGTCGATGTCGTAGTCCGCCTTCGCGCTCAGATCGAGAGCGACTCCGGCGTCCACGCGCTTCTGCAGCCGCGTCAGCGAGTAGCTGATGAACAAGTCGGCGTCCTGTCCGGTCATCAGCGCCGTATCCAGCTTCAGGTTGCCGCCGTCGTCGTTGACGTAGCGCAGGTACTCCACCTCGATGTCCGGGTTTTCCGAGTTCCACGCGTCGATGACCGCTTGCGGTCCGGCTTCCGCCGGAACGGCGCCCCACAGCGTCAGCTTCGTCTTGCTTCCCGAGCTTCCCGAATTGCCCGAGCTTTCCGAGCTGCCGGAAGGCGAGGAAGCACCGCCCTCCTTCGCGTCCCCGTTGCTTCCGCAGCCAGCCAGCAGCCCCGCCGTCAAGACGACGCTCATCGACGCCATCCACCATTTGCTTTTCCTCATTCGTATTTCCCCCTTATGCAGGTTGTCTTGCTCTACGTCTTTCACTTTATCATCGCTCGGCGCGTTGGGGGATGAACGGGCTTTGGGCATTCATAGAACGGATTTTGGATGTTGCTTGCGGAATTCGCTCGGCGTCGTCCCGCACCAGCGCTTGAAAATCTTGATAAAATAGTTGTCGTTCTCGAAGCCGACCTGTCGGCCGATCTCGCTGACCGTGCGGTCCGTCTCCGCGAGCAGCATTTTCGCAGCTTGAATGCGCCGGTTCTGGACGTAGTGGGTCAGCGTCGAGCCGGTCTTCTTCTTGAACAGGTCGCTGACGTAGCTGGCGTCCATCCGAATGAACTCCGCCAGCCCCTTCAGCGTGATCTCCTCCGCGTAGCGTTCCTCGATGTAGGCGATAATCCGGTTCAGCTCGGGATGATCCGTCGGCCCGGTCTGACCGGTCCCCGGAAACCACTTGTCGACTTTGCGCAGCTTCTCGCGCTGCTCCAGCTCCCGCACGACTTTGTCCATCGCCTGCTTCAGCTCCCGCACGTCCAGAGACAGCTTAAGCAAGTACCCCGAGGCTCCGTGCTCGAGCGCCTGCCTGGCGTATTCGAACTCGCTCATCGCGGTCAGCATGACGAAGCGGCAGTCGAAGCCTTCCTCCCGGGCCGCCTTAAGCAGCTTCACCCCGTCCATGACCGGCATGATGATGTCGGTCATCACGACGTCCGGACGCAGCTCGCGGATCAGCTCCAGCGCTTCCTTGCCGTCGCCGGCCTCCCCGACGATCTCCATCGGCAGACCGGCTTTCGCGAACAGCTTGCGTATGCTGGCCCGCGCGGGCTGCTCATCCTCGACGATCAACGTCCTCCACATGGCCGATTTCCTCCTCCTTCTCGTACGGTTTCGCCAGGAGCAGGGGCATGTTCATGACGGCCCGCGTCCCTTTTTCCAGCGGCTCCAGCGTCAACCCCGCGCTCTGGTTTTTGAACATCAGCTCAAGCGTTTCCCGAATGTTGCGCACGCCGACGCTCTTGCGCTTGCGTTCCGCTCTCTTCTTGGCCGCGGCCTCCAGTCCGATCCCGTCGTCGACAACTTCCAGGACCAGCTGCGAATGGCGGGTCGAAGCCTTCACCGTAATGCGGCCGCTTTCCGGCGACTGTCCGAATCCGTGCAGCAATGAATTTTCCACGAGCGGCTGCAGGCAAAACTTAGGGATAAGCGCATAGCGCAGCTCATCGTCCACCTCGTAGCTCACCGTTATGCCATGGCCGAACCGCGCCCGCTGGATGCTCATATATGAATCGATCAGCACGATCTCGTCCTTGAGCAGAATGAGATCGACCTCCGTGTTCAGCGTCGTCTCCAATATTTTCCCCAAAGATACGCAAATGTCGTAAATGTCGTCATCGTCCTTGTCCAAGGCGATGCTCTTGATCGTGTTCAGCGTATTGAGCAGAAAATGGGGATTCATCTGTGCCAGCAGCACCTGGAACTTCACGAGCTGCTTCTGCCTCTCCTCCAGCTTAAGCCGCTCCAGCAGCTCGTTGATGTTGTCGATCATCGAATTGAAGCTGCGGGTCAGCGCCAAAATTTCTCCCCTTCCGTTTTCCGGCAGCTTCACCTTCAGGTTGGACTTGACGACGCCTTCCATTTTCCGCTGGAACAGCTTCAAGGGAACGGTGATCGTAGACGAAATCAAGTAGGTCAGCAGCACGAGCAAGAGCAGAATCGCGCCGAAGCCGGCGAAGAAGCGCTGCCTCTGCTTGTCCACTTCCCTGAACAATTGGGATAGCGGCACCTTCTTCACCAGGTAACCGTCGATCTCCTGGATTCTGCTGTACGTATAGAGCGTCTTCGTCTTGTCGTCGGTCAGGGAGGAGGAAGACAGCTCTTCCGGGGAGGCCAAAATGCGCGAGAGAATCGCACCGTTGATCTCTTCGTCCTTCAGCGACCGCACCATCGTCTTGCCGGAGGAATCGAGCAGGAAATAGGCGCCTTCCTCCTGGCGGCCCTTGGTCGCGCGGCCGAACCATCCCTCGTAATCGATGCTGAAGCGCCCGTAGGCGTAAGTCTTCAGATTGTCGTCCCGCAGCACCTGGTACAGGCTCAGCATCCGGCGGCTCGTCGACCACTCGCGGATGACATAGTTCGTATCGCCGGGATTCCAGACGTATCTGTCCCCGCCTTTTCGCTGCAGCTCCTCGACCCAGGGCTCGGACCGGATTGCCTCGTAGTTCAGCGCGTCTTTGGGCAGGAACGAGGTGTAAACGTTTCCATGAAAATCAACCAGCGTATAGTACACGGTCGCCCCCGTCAGGAAAAAGCTGTTTTCGATTGCGGCGAACTTGTTCTCGACCGCTTTTTTTCGGTTAATCTTGTCCAACTGCTCCGGATTTTTCATCACCGATCGCAAATACGTGTCCTGCTCCAGCATCATCCCCGTCTTCATGACGAGGCTCATCAGATCGACGAGGCCGGTCTGAATGCCTTGGAGCTGTTCCATGTTTTTGGCCGACGCGTTCTCCTGCAGCAGCCGCTCCGTGTCCTTGAAGTTGGAGGCGACCAGCAGGGCGATCGGCGCCAGCACGAACAGGAGCACGGCCAGCAGTATCCGGTTTTTGAACGTGCCCGGCGTTAATCTTCGCAACCATCGCGTCATCTTCGGTGCCTCCCGTAAGCGCTCGGATCGTATTGATCGTTATGTTAATGGAAAATGGAGCTCCGGTCCAGCTTCTTCAACCGCCGAGTCGTCTCAGCCGCCTTTGGACTGCCGTTTGCGATAGGCGCCGGGAGAAATTCCGTACGCCGCGCGGAACACCCGGTGAAAGTAGGTATAGCTGCTCAGTCCGGTCTCGTAGGCGATCTGCTCCAGCGACAGAACGCTGTGCTCCAGCAGGTCGACCGCATGCGCCAGCCGAAGCTGCTGAACGTACTGCATCGCGGACATGCCGAAATGCTCCTTGAACAGATGAACGGCGCGCGATACGCTCAGCCCGGCATGGCCGGCGATCTCCTCCAGTCTCAGCGGTCTCGGCGCGTTCTCCTCGATGAAGTTCCGCATCCGGATCGCGTGAAAAGCCGCGGCGGACTGCGCCGTCGGAGCCTCCTCCAGCGCGCGGTCCAGGAGCAGCAGAAGCGTGCGGACGATCAGGGAGATCAAGTCGGGGTGTCCGCCGTCCAACCTCCTTTTTTCCAGAAACAGCTGATGCCACGTCGCCTTGATGCGCTCGTCCTCGGCGATTTTGCGCAGCTTTGGCCGCCTTTTTTCCGCCCACCACTCGTCCATGCCTTCCCCCGTGCACATAATAAAGTAGTCTCCGCTGGGCTTCATTTTTCCGTCGGACGTTCCGATTCTCAGCTCGTACAGATCTCCCGGCTGGAACAACAGCAAATCTCCGGGCATCAGATCGGTCATCTTCCCGTCGACGAGCGCCTGGCAAGTCCCTTCGAGCTGCAATCGGATGATATAGGTATCAAGACCATTCCGGTATTCCTGCTTAAAAGGCTCCTGATGTCTGGAATGACCGCATAACTGAACGCTAATCGCGCTGATCGCCATGTTCTCCCGCCTCGGTTCGGATCGTCTAGAACGACCATATCGTATAGGTTTACAATCATATTGTTTCTACAAATGCCGAGCTTCTTCCTCCTATAATAAAGTACGAATACACTTATGGAGGTTAATGATCATGAGCCAAAGAAAGATCAGAGTCATTCAAACCCACCAGCAATCCGAAGACCGGCTGACGGAGAAAGCCTCGCTGACCTTCCGTCCGGACGAGCATGGCGTCGAAATGCCGTTAATCAATATTTACGAAGACTTGACTTACCAGGAGATCGTCGGCTTCGGCGGCGCCATTACGGAAGCTTCCGCCGTGACCGCGGCCAAGCTTGGCGAGAGCAATCGCGACGAAATCATCCGATCCTATTATGACGCGAAAGACGGCATCGGCTATACGATCTGCCGCACGCACATCAACAGCTGCGACTTCTCCCTCGGCAACTACGCTTACGTCGAAGAGGAAGATCCGACGCTGGCCAACTTCGATATCAGCCGCGACAAGGAAACGCTGATCCCGTACATCAAGCAAGCCGCGAATACGGCCGGAGACGGCTTCCTGCTGTACGCCTCCCCCTGGAGTCCGCCGAAATGGATGAAGACGACCGGGGAAATGAACAACGGAGGCAAGCTGAAGCCGGAATACCGCGACGCTTGGGCGCTCTATTACGCGAAATTCATCGAGGCCTACGAAGCGGAAGGCTTGCCGGTATGGGGACTGACGGTGCAGAACGAGCCGAAAGCGGTTCAGCGCTGGGACTCGTGCATCTATACGGGCGAAGAGGAACGGGACTTCGTCAAAAACCATCTCGGACCGACGCTCGAAGCGGCCGGCCTGTCCCGCGTCAAGCTGATGATCTGGGATCATAACAAGGAGCGCCTCTACGACCGGGCCAAAGTCGCCTTCGAAGATCCGGAAGCTTCGAAATACATCTGGGGCGCGGGCTTCCACTGGTATTCGGGCGATCACTTCGAGTCGCTGTCCGCCGTGCACGACCGGTTTCCGGACAAGCAGCTCGTCTTCACCGAAGGCTGCCACGAAGGCGGCGTGCAGATCGGCTCCTGGAAAAGCGGCGAACGCTACGCGCACGACATCATCGGCAATCTGAACAACTGGATGTCCGCCTGGACGGACTGGAACATCGTGCTCGACGAGCAGGGCGGCCCGAACCATGTGGGCAACTATTGCGACGCCCCGATCATCGCCGACACCCAGTCCGACTCGCTGACGTACCAGAGCTCCTACTACTACATCGGGCATTTCAGCAAATACATCCGCCCGGGAGCCGTACGGATCGGCAGCACGAAATATACCGACAAGCTGGAGACGACCGCCTTCCGCAATACCGACGGCACGATCGCCGTCGTCGTGCTGAACCGGACCGACGAAGCCGTTCCGTTCACGCTGCGCAATAACGACGAGCTGGCGGAGACGTCGATTCCGGCTCACGCCATTCAGACTCTGCTGTTCGATAACCCTTGAGAGGAGCCGGTACGATCGTGAAGAAAGCTTGGATAACGCCCGACATTCGCACGAAGGCGCAACAACTGTTGGCCCGGCTGTCCCTCGAACAGAAAGCCGGCCAGATGACCCAGTACGACTGGGGCTTTAACCCGATCAATCCCGATACCGGCCTGTCCCAGCGGGACGTCATCTCCGAGCAGATCGCGCAGGGTCACGTCGGATCGGTGTTTAACCTGGCCGGAGCCGAGGAAGCGAACCGGCTGCAGAAGCTCGCCCTCGGCGAAGACGGCGAAGGCGTGCCGCTGCTGATCGGCCGCGACGTCATTCACGGCTACCGGACAGTGTTCCCGATCCCGCTCGCTCAGGCTTCCGCCTGGAATCCGGCGCTCGCCGGAGCGACCGCGGCGGCGGCTTCGCGGGAAGCGCTGGCCGACGGCGTCGCCTGGGTGTTCGCGCCGATGATCGACGTCAGCCGCGATCCCCGCTGGGGCAGAATCGCCGAGAGCATCGGCGAAGACCCGTATTTGGCTTCCGCCTACGCGGAAGCTTGGGTTCGCGGCTCGCAGATCGACGGAGACGGCAAAGGCAACGACGATGGCGATGGCGGCGATGGTAGCGGTGATGGCGTCGGGGCGGACACGGCGGTCGCAAGCTGTCCGAAGCATTACGCCGGATACGGCCTGGCCGAAGCCGGACGCGACTACAACACCGTCGACTTGTCGGACCGCGTGCTGCGCGAAGTCATCCTGCCTCCGTTCCGGCAGGCGGTCGAAGCCGGAGCGCTGACGATCATGGCGTCGTTTAACGAGGTGAACGGCGTTCCGGCCTGCGCGAACCGGTATTTGCTGACGACGATTTTGCGCGAGGAATGGGGCTTCGAGGGCGTGGTTGCCAGCGACTACAACGCTTTGCAGGAGCTGATCACGCACGGCGTCGCGGCTGACGAGGAAGAAGCCTGTCTGCTCGCTCTTCGCGCCGGCACCGACGTCGATATGGCGTCGGGAATCTACATTCGCCACCTGCCGAGACTCGTGCGCGAAGGCAAGGTACCGGAGAGCCTCGTGGATGAAGCGGTGCTGCGAATACTGGCCGTCAAGCTGAAGCTTGGACTGCTGGAGCGCCCGTTCGTCGCGCCGAGCGACTATGCGACGGATGAGCGCCTGCCTGCGGAGCATATCGCCCTCGCCAGGCAGGCGGCACGCGAATCGATCGTCCTGCTGCGCAACGAAGGCGGCGTCCTGCCGCTGAGCAAGAGCGCGCGGGCGATCGCCGTCATCGGGCCGCTCGCGGACAGCCGCAAGGACCCGCTCGGCTGCTGGGCGTTCGACGGCAGGCCGGACGACGTCGTGTCCGTGCTGGAAGGCGTCCGGCAGGCGGCGGATCAGGAAGCCGTCGTGTCGTATGCGAAGGGCTGCGAGGTGGACAGCGATTCGGCTTCCGGGGAGAGCGACTTGGCCGAGGCGCTGGAGGCGGCGGGTAAAGCGGACGTTGTCGTGCTGGCGCTGGGCGAGACGTTCGAGATGAGCGGCGAAGCCCGCTGCCGGACGAACCTCGACTTGCCGGGCGGACAGAGACGGCTCGTCGAAGCCGTCTCCAAGCTCGGCAAGCCGATCGTCGCCGTGCTGCTGACCGGACGCCCGCTGGCGATCCCGTGGCTTCAAGAGTACGCGGACGCCATCGTGCAAGCCTGGCATCTCGGCGTGCAGAGCGGCCACGGCATCGCCGACGTGCTGTTCGGCGACTATAATCCGGGAGGACGGCTGACCGCTACGTTCCCGCTGAACGTCGGGCAGGTGCCGATCTATTATTACCGCAAGAAAACGGGACGCCCTCCCGGCGGCGTGTATACGTCGTATTATCTCGACTCTTCTACCGATCCGCTGTACCCGTTCGGCTTCGGACTGAGCTACACTTCGTTCCGTTACGGGGAAATCCTCTGCGCGAAACCGCGGGTCGCGCTCGGAGAGGCGTTCGAGCTGTCTGCCCAGGTGACGAATACCGGAGACCGCGAAGGCGAAGAAGTCGTCCAATGCTACGTCCGGGACGAAGCGGCCAGCGTCACGCAGCCGCTGAAGAAGCTGGTCGGCTTCCGCAAGATCCGGCTGAAGGCAGGCGAGTCGGAAGTCGTAACGTTTGTTCTCGGCGAGGAGTCGCTTGCGATCATTGACGCCGACATGAACGCAACCGTCGAGTCCGGCGACTTCACCGTCTGGATCGGACCGAGCTCGGCCGAAGGCGAATCCGTCCGTCTGACGGTCGAAGCTCCCGCGCAATAACACAAGGGCATGTCGTTCTCCCCAGCAGCTCGAAGCTGCGAGGGAACGCGACATGCCCTTCTTTGCGCTGCCGTCGGCGTGCAAGCTTAAGCTTGCCGACCGGCCAGGAAAAACTGAATCGTCTTGTCCGTCGAACCCGGCAGATGCTCGTGGCCGAAGTCCGGATAGATCACGAGCCGCTTGGGCGCGGTCATTTTGTTGTAGGCCGCGAATTGCGTGGACGGCGGGCAGATCGTGTCCATCAGTCCGACGAACATGAGCACCTCTCCGCGAATCCGATTCGCCAAATACTGCAAGTCGATATAACCCAACCTCGTGAAAATCTCGTCCTCGCGCTCGTGCAGCGGATCGAAGTGACGGAAGAAAGTCCGCAGCTCCTGATACGCGTCCTTCGCCAAGTCCATCTCCCAGGTCCGCTTGTAATCGCACAGAAACGGGAATACCGGAGCCAGCTTCTTCACTCTCGGCTCCAGCGCCGCGCAAGCGATCGTCAGCGCGCCGCCCTGCGAGCCGCCGGCCGCGTACACGCGCTCGGGATCGACTTCCGGCAAGCCGATTGCGATACCCGCAAGCTGCGCCGTGTCGAGGAAAATATGCCGGAACAGCAAGTTATCCTCATGATCGTCGAGCCCGCGAATAATATGCCCGTGATGCGTCGTCCCTTTTACCCCGCCGGCGTCTTCCGAAGAGCCGCCTTGACCGCGGCAGTCCATCGCCAACACGGAAAACCCGAGCGAAGCATACGCCAGCTTGTCCGACCAGTCCCCGGCGTTGCCGGTATACCCGTGGAACAACACGACCGCTGGATGCGGCTCGGCGATGTTGCGCGGACGAACGTATTTCGCATGGATGCGCGCGCCGCGGACGCCGGTGAAATAAAGATCGAAGCATTCGGCGGACGGCGTCTGGAAGGCGCTCGGCACAAGCTCGACCTGAGGGTCCACCGCCCGCATCTCCGCAAGCGCCCTCTCCCAGTACGCATCGAAATCGGCCGGACGCGGATTGACTCCCTGATACTGCTTCAACTGCTCAAGCGGCATGTCGATTAACGGCATGATTGGAACATCCCTTTCGGAGGAAAATGAAGATGATGAAGCGCTTCCGTTCCTCCACATGTTACCACAACGTCACTGGAGTTCAACTTTAAAAAATAGCGAAAACAGGCCATCGGACTACAAATTCACGCCAGCCCGCAGCCCGATTGGACCGATCAGATCGGCATCTTCTTCCACACCATCAGAGCGGCTCCGGTCGCGACGGCGTCCTCCCGAAGCTCGCCCTTGGTGAACACCGGCTCGTATTCCGGATAATAGTATACGTTCTTGCGCGCAATGCCTATCGCGGTCTCGTAAAATCGGTCGTACGAGTTGATCAGCGTCCCCCCGAGCACGATCGTCTCCGGATGCAGCATGTTGATCATGTTGGCCAGCCCGATGCCCAAGTAGGAAGCGGCCTGCCTGAACAGCTCCTCGACGTGCGGATTGTTCTGCCGAAGCTCCTGCAATAGAAGCTCGTAGCGGATCCGTTCCGGGGACGCCTGCAGCCGCTCCGGCCATCCTCCGCCGCTGATTTTCGCCCGGGACTGCGCCAACCGCTCCAGCGCCTGCACGGACGCGTACGCTTCGAGCGCGCCGAAGTTGCCGTCCTCGTTCAGCCTCGGTCCGTCCGTCTGAATGATCATCTGGCCGATCGCGCCTTCCATATCCAGCGATCCGTGTATGATCTGGCCGTAGGACATCATCGCGGAACGCAATCCGACCCCGGCATGCACGTACAGCATATGCTGCGGCTTGGAACCTCGCATCGCCCGCTGCTCGCCCATGAGCGCCGCGTTGGCGCCGTTTTCCAGCTCTGCCGGGAATCCGGTCTTCTCCTCGATCATTCGGCAGATCGGCACGTCCACCCAGCCCGGCGACGAGAAATACCGCGGCTTCATGATGACGCCACGTTCCCTGTCGAGCGGACCTACAGCGCCTATGCCTATTCCGACGACTTTGCCGGGATCGACTTTATGGTCGTTAAGAATGGTTTTCATATTGGCGGCGGCATGCTCGACGACGCGTTCGGGCGTCATCGCTTCGTCCATGCGCCAGCGCGTGAGCGACATCGGGTTCATGCGCACGTCATAGAAGCCGAGCGTCGAGGAGAACCGGGAAATCTCCAGCCCGAAGAAATAGCCGTACTCCGGATTCGTCTCGTACAGAATCGGCCGCCTGCCCCCGCTCGATGGTCCGAACCCCGAAGCCAGAATCAGTTTCTCGGATACCATCTCTTCCAACATGCGGGTCAAGGTGCTGCTGGTCATCGAAGAACGATCCAGCAATTCCGCCTTGGACACCGTGCCATGCTCCGCGATATAAGAGTAGATCAGGCGTTTTGACGACGGCATGCCGTTGTTTCGTTGCAGACTCATCGGTATTCCTCACTTATCCAAGTAACCACATTGGAAATCTACTAAACATTATAGCCGATTTCCGGCTCCGGGACTACTAGATAACCGGATCTCTCTTTGCACAAAAATCCAAAATGAAATTAAGTTAAATCTATACCGCTCATCAAAAGAACTAATAGTCCATTTTAAATAAAACTTAATTCCAAAATGAAATAAAGATGGTATACTAGAAATCACAGAGAGGAGGAAACGCATGTGAAAGCCAACTGGAAGTTGATCGGCTCGCTGTTTGCGACCTTTCTGAGAATGGGACCGTTAACGTTCGGCGGGGGGTATGCTCTCATCCCGGTGATCGAAAAAGAAATCGTGGAGAAACGCAAGTGGCTGCAAAGCGAAGAAGTCGCCGACATCGTCGCGGTGTCCGGTTCCGTTCCGGGAGCGGTCGCGGTCAATTCGGCCACGCTGATCGGCTATCGAATCGCCGGCCTCGGCGGGGCGCTGTCGGCGCTGCTCGGCATTTTCCTCCCTACGTTCGTCTTGATGATCGGCCTGTCTTTGGTGTATGTTCAGATGAAGGACAACCCGAAGATCGAAGCCGCCTTCCTTTCCATACGCGCGACCGTCGTCGCCATGATCGTCTATGCCGCCATCAAGATCGGCAAAACCGCCGTCGTCGATTTCGCCACGGGCGCGCTCGCGGCGGTTGCCGTCTGCCTGCTGCTCTTCGGCGGAAGCTTCGTCCACCCCGTCTGGGTCATCGTGTTCGGCGCGCTGGCGGGCATCGCCGTCGTGAAGATCAGAGCTCTGCTCGGCAGAAAAACGAAGCTGGAGGAAAAAGAACCCGTCTACGACTACATGATCTAAACTCGACGACAATGGGGAATGGTTATGCTTATCGATCTGTTTCTTACTTTTTTTATGGTCGGGCTTGTGTCCTTCGGGGGCGGCTATGCGATGATCCCGCTTATTCAGGAGGAAGTGCTGAACCGTCACCAGTGGATGGACGCGGTCCAGCTCGCGGACATCGTCGCCGTCGCCGGCATGTCGCCGGGCCCGATCGCGACCAATATCGCGGTGGCCGTCGGCTACCATCAAGCCGGTCCGATTGGAGCGGTCGTCGCTTCGACGGCGATGATCCTCCCCTCGCTCGCTTTAATTTTGGCTGCGGGCAAGCTCATTATGCGCTATCGCGACAACCAACTGGTCAAGTCGTCCTTCTTCGGACTTCGCCCGACCGTCGCGGGTATGATCGTCTATGCGGCGATCGTATTCGCGCAAAATTCCGGCATCACGATGGACTTCGGCTGGCAGACGTGGAGCCAGATCGCGATTTTCTCCGGGTCCTTGTTCGCCCTGATCTATTTGCACAAGCATCCCTTTTCCGTCGTCTTGCTGTCCGGGCTCGTCGGTATCGCGGTATACGGATAAGCGGCGGCGGCATTCGCGCTAGGGCGTGTATGCAACCTCCGAGGACAGCAGATATGGCCCGAATTTTCGTTCCATGCAAGGAACTTTTGTGAAGGCGTACCGGGGGTACGTCAAGCAAAAGCGACGCAGCAGGGGGTGATAGATGCCCCTGAGCGGGTTTGCATACACGCCCTGGATCGCACGAGAGGAGCAAAACCTTTGGAACACCCCGTGGTAAAAGCCTGCTGCGCGGCGAGCCGGAACGATGGCCTAGCAGGGACGCATTCCGAGCCATCCCCTTCCGCGCCGCCGTCCGCGAAGCAATGCTCCAGCAGTCCGATCGAAGGACTGGTGAAGCTGTCCGGCGGCGAATTCGTCATGGGAACCGATTCCCGGGATGGATTCGCGTCGGACGGCGAGGGACCGGAGCGCCTCGTGCGCGTCGATCCCTTCTATATCTCGCCGCATGCCGTTACGAACGCGCAATTCGGACGGTTCGTGGAAGAGACCGGTTACGTTACGGAAGCCGAGCGATTCGGCTGGTCGTACGTCTTCCATCTGTTCGTATCGGAAGAAACGAAGCGGGAGGTCGTCAGCGTGCCGCAGGCGACGCCCTGGTGGTACATCGTGAACGGAGCCTATTGGGCGAAGCCGGAGGGACAGGACTCGGACATTCGGGACCGCATGGATCACCCGGTCGTTCACGTATCCTGGCACGATGCGGAAGCTTACTGCAGCTGGTCCGGCCAGCGCCTGCCGACCGAAGCGGAGTGGGAGTATGCGGCCAGAGGCGGCCTCGAGCGGAAGACGTATCCGTGGGGCGATCTGCTCAAGCCGGACGGGGAACACCGCTGCAACATCTGGCAGGGCAAATTCCCGGTCAAAAACAACGCAAGCGACGGCTACGAGGGGACGGCTCCCGTCGATGCGTACAAGCCCAACGGTTACGGGCTGTACAACATGGCGGGCAATGTGTGGGAATGGTGCGCGGACTGGTTCACTCCGGCCTACCACCGGGCGACTCCGAACGTCAATCCACGGTTCGACCAGCCTACCGGCAAACGTTCGATGCGCGGAGGCTCGTACTTGTGCCACCGCTCCTACTGCAACCGGTACCGCGTCGCCGCCAGAAGCTCCAATACGCCGGACAGCTCCACAGGCAACTCCGGCTTCCGGGTCGCTTATTCGGAATAGAGAAGGGGTTGCCCCGTAAGTAAAAGAGTCGTACCGAACGATTATCGATGGATGCAGGGTAATGGGCACCTATCTCCCTCCGCTGCTATACGATCCTGAAATGGGAACGGTAAACCCGTTAAGAGGTGATTTCAGGATCGTATGAGGCAGTCTCCGGGAGATAGATGCCCATCCTTTTGTTCATTGATAATCTTGTACGCCCTTACTTATGGGACAGCCCCTTCGTTGATCTATCTAAAGTATTGAGCCAGATGCTCCGCCGACTTCACGATTCCTTGGCGCTCGGCTTCGATCGTTCCCCAGTAGCGGTGATCCTCCAGCTCGATGCCGATCGCGCCCTCGTAGCCCAGCCGGTCGAGACGGACGGCGACCTTGCCCCAGTCGACTTCTCCGTGTCCGGGAATCGTATAGCGCCAAGAGCCTTCCGAGAAGCCGTACTTCGCTCCGAACGTCGCGGTGAGCGTTCCGCATTCGTACAGCTCGTCGTGCAAAATTTCCGTATCTTTGCCGTGGCAGTGGTTGATCCGTTCCCCGAATTCAGACAGTGCCCGCAAATAGTCGATGCCCAGACGAACGAGATGGGACGGATCGTAATTCAAGCCGAAGTGCTTCGACGGAATCGCCTCGAACATCGCCCGCCACATCTCCGGCGTACAGCCGAGCGTCGGATAATGCGGAGCCGGTCCCGGCCAACCCTCGATTGCGATGTAGACGCCCGTACGCTCGGCATGGGCGACCACCTCCGGGAACGTCTCCCGCCAGATCGCGAATCCGTCGGCACGAGGCAGTGTCGCGTCCTCGGGCACGAGACACATGAACATGACCTTGCCCCCGAGAGCCGCCATTCCGTCCATCTGTTTCTTCACCGACACGATGGCGTCCGCCCGTCTCGCTTCGTCCCGGCTCAGCAATTGCGCGACACCGTGGGCGTCCACCGAACCGATTGCGAGGCCGGCCTTGTCGCATGCCGACTTGACGTCCGTCGTCAGCTCAGGCACGTCAAGCGCGTCGAGTCCGGCTTCAGCCGCCCAAGCGGCAACCGCTTCGATGCCCTCCTTCCCGATTCGGGGAGGGATTCTCATTCCGATAGGAAGCTTCATGCCCGAACTCCTCCTTCCGCGCGCGCGTCTTCGATTGGGGAATAACCCGCCGCTTCGTACACCATCTCCGAAAACTTCACGACCCGGTAGGCGAATTCGCCGCTAACCGCCACTTCTCGCCTTCCGAGGATCGCGTCGACGAAGCTCTTGTCCTGGTTCGTCGTCTGCTCGGGAAGCTCGGGAACAATCGGTTCCTGGCGCAGACGGCGCAGCGTAATGCGGCCGTTGTCGTAGAAAATGCCGCCCTCGTCGCCGCAGAAGGCGTACGTCTCATGCCAGCACGGCGCATAGCCGACCAGATTCAGCCCGCCTACCGCGCCTTCCGCGAAACGAATCGAGGTAAACGTGTCGATCTCGACCGGGGAGCCCTGCTTGTGCAGCTGCGTCTTGACCTCGATCGGCGTCAGCCCGGTCGTCCACAGCATCACGTCGATAATATGGCTGCCCGAATCCATCAGGAAGCCGCCGCCCGACAGCGCCGGGTCCTGCCTCCAACTGCCGGGGGTTCCCTGCCTCCACTCCTGGTACAGCGAAGCCGTCACCGACGTCAGCTTGCCGATCTCGCCCCGCGCGATCGCCTCTTTAATATATAGAAACTCCGGTTGAAAATGCCGCTGATACGACACCTGCAAAATTTTCCCCGACCGCTTCGCCGTCTCGATCAATTGCTCCGCTTCGGCGGAGCTGCAGGTCATCGGCTTCTCGATCAGCGTGTGCAATCCTTTGTTCAGCGCATCCGTCGCCTGCTCATAGTGCAGCGTATGCGGCGAGCAGATGACGACGGCGTCCAGTTCGATCTTCTCCAGCATCTCGCGATAATCCTCGAACTGCGCCGCTTCGCGCAACTCGAATTTTCCGACAAACCTGTCCCTGCTCCGCTCGCTCGTGTCCGCGATCGCAACAATCTCCGCCTCCGGCAGCTCCAACAGCTGCCGTCCGTGCCATTCCGCGATTCCTCCCGTGCCGATCATGCCGATACGCAATCTGTCCATGGTTGGCCCTCCATCCATCTGGATTCGGATAAGACAAGATCAGGGTATCAGATCGCACCGCCCATGTGTATCCAAAAACGCGACATCTGTATACGTTTGCACGCCGAACCTACAAGCGATAGTCCGTCTCCTAAAGACGATCGAGCGGAACCCCGCCGGCCACTCCCGCGATCTCTTCCGCCTCCGCGGATCTTCCGATCGATCGGGCGCATCTCGTTCAACATCTACCTCCCGCCCGGACGAGACGTTGGCCCGAATGGCGAGCGCGCCCCGTTCCGGCTTAATGGCTTAGAAATCCGAGCACACGCAAGCCGGTTCCGGCGCTTCTCCCGTCTTTGTTCGCCGTATTCCTCAGCTCGACGCGCAGCTCCCCCCGCTCCCTCTCCGCCGGAAACAGCAGAATGACGGGGCGGTAAGCGACCGTGCACCAGTCGTCGAACGGATTCGCTTCCCTGAATTCGCCACCGTTGACCGAATATTCGAAGATGCCTGTATCCGGGCCGCACAGCAGCACGACTCCGGCCCCCCTGCCGATCGTCCGGAACGTCAGGGATGCATCCTCCCGGTCGGCATGAAGATGGCGGATCGGATAGCGCCAGTTCATCAACGCTCCCGGCTCCCGGTCCGAGGTGGCGAACCCGTCGGCCGATTCGGCGATGCCGATATCCAGCAGCTTCGCCTCCCCGTAGTGACCGTGGACGAGAGGCTCTGGCAGCAGCCCGGTCGGTTCTTCGCCCTCGGCCGCATCGTCGGCCTCTTCGCCGGCGGACAGAGCGAAATTCAGGCATTCCCGCACCGTCGACGCATAGAGCGCGTACCCTTGGTCGTTCGGATGAATCCGGTCCGGCGCCAGCTCCTCCCAGCGGATCGCTCCCGCTTCCGCCAGCGTGCGAACCCGGAAGGCCAGATTGACCGACGGAATGCCGTATCGAGATGCGACCTCCTCGTGAGCGGCGATCGTGAGCGGCAGCTCCTCAGAGATATTCCGATCCGAGGCGGCGTAGACGAATACGATGTCCGCGCGCGGCATCAGACGGCGGCATTGGCGTACGATGCCCTCCATGCCGCGAAGCGCCGCCTCCCGGACATTCGCTCCGTAATCCCAGTCGTTGACCGCGAACTCGACGAACAGCAGATCGATCTCATCTTCTCCGAACGCATGGAGCGCCAGCCGATGCGCCCCGAACGCCGACGTCGTCCCTCCGACGCCAGCGTTAACGCTCTTCGTCCCTTCTCCGAATCGCTCCGCCAAGTATTCGGCCGTCCGAGCCCGCCAGCTCGTCGCTTCGGCGTCCGAAGCGCCGGCCCCCTCGGTTATCGAACCCCCGAGGAAGGCCGCGGCGATCGGCTCGCCTCGGCGCGCCTTGTCTCGCACATTCGGGAGCCCGCTTCGCAGAAGCAATTCCCGCGGGCCGGTCATGTCCCTGTCCGCTCCTCTCCCGGTTCCGCGTTCGCTGCCGGTACGAGACGAAGCTTCTCTCCCGCTTTCGTTTCCGTTCGCAGAACGTCGCCCTCCAGTTCAAACGGGGCGCAGCCATCCCGCATGCACAATGCCGCGGCTCCGTTCCAAGGATTGTACACTTCCAGCTTCGAGCCCGCTTCGCTGACGATCTCCATCTCCCTCACCTGCCCGCCCTCCCATACCGAGCTGACGAGAAAGCCGCCGACCGCACGCAGCGTGCGGAATTCCGCGCGCTTGTCCACCGGCCAGTTCGGGAACAGGCGAACGATGCCGTTGTAGCTCTGCATCAGACATTCGTTGACGACCGCGGGCAGCGCGAAGTTCTCGAACCATACGCCCATCGGCGCCATGTAATCGAACGGCGTCGTATCCGAATACCGGCCGCCCGCTTCCAGCAGCATGTCGGTGCACGTTCCGTTCGGCAGCATGCAGTATTCGATCTGCCGCTTGAACCGCTCCAGGTCGAGCCGGCCCAGGCGGGCTCCGGCCAAATTCAGAAACACCAGCTCGTTCCCGCCCTCGTTGCGATGGTTAAGATAGGAGTTGACGGCGATCCGGTACTGCTCCGGCGGCGAATGCAAGCCGTGGTCTTCCCCGGGAAACACGGTCGCGATTCCGTTGGGCACGTTGTACACGACTTCGGGGTCCTCTCCCGGCACGGAGACGAACACGGTCCCCCGCTCCGATTCGGCGGTCGGGTATTCGGGATAACGGCCGGCAATCTCCCGAACCTCGCCCAGAAGCTCCGCTTCTTCCTTCTCCAGCCCGAGCGCCTCGCAAGCTCCCTCGAACGCGCGGAACAGAAATTTCGTCAGCGTCAGATCGACGATGCAGTCGCGGTTGCGGCGAAAGCCGGGAGTCAGCTCGTACAGCTCGGGAACGACGGTCGGATAAATATGATAATTGTCGTCCCCCCACTCCGGTCCCCGGGCATCGGGCCGCTTCATGTAGTCGACCATGAACAGTACGGCGTCCTTAATCGGCCCGAACGCGCGCGCGGCCAAAAAGTCCTTGTCCATCGTGTACAGATAATGCCACCACAGGCTCTGGACCGTCCACGGCGTTTCGCAGATTTCCCAGCCCCAGTGCGGCACGGGATACGGCATCATCGTCATTTCCACCGGATAGGCGGAATGGGGAAAATAAGCCCCGCGTAAGCCGTAATACTCGCGGGCCCATCTGCGGCTGACGGGCAGCACATGGTCGACCATACTGACGTAGGCGAGGTGCTTGTCGACGTGATTGCTGGAGAACGCGACCCAGAACGGCTGCTGCGTGTTGTAGTTCATATGGTAGTCGCCGTGCCATTCCGAACCGATTCGGCCATAGCTCCAATTCGCGAACAGCCCCGGGCACGCCGCCTCCGGCTTGACCGAGCAGTGGAAGAAATACAGGTTGCGATACCAGACCCGTTCCAGAAATTCATCTTCAAGCGCAACACCCGACCGGGACCAGAAGCTCGCCCAGTCTTCCCGCGCGGCCTCGAACGCCGCTTCGAAAGCGTCCGGGGAAGGAGCAGCGATCGTCTCCGCCGTCCCGGCTACCGCCGAATCGGCTCCTTCGTCCAACTGAACGCAAGCGACGAAGCCCGACTCCCGCCCGAGCGCCGCCTCCAGCTCGCTTCCGCTTGCCCGGAAATTCGCGCCTGACGGAAGTCGAACCGACAAGCGAAAAGCTTTGTCCTTGATGGAGCCGCCTCTTCCCTCAATGTCCGAAGGCAGTTGCTGCCTGAACGAGATCTGTCCGGCCGCTTCGTCCACGAGCCTCTCGCAAGCGGGAAGCTCCTTCGGCGTATGCGGATCGGGAAGCAGACGGATGCGGTTAAAAGGAGAAATGTCCGGCTCTCCCGATTCCGTATCGCGCAAGGCGATCCACAGCCGATCCGCGCGCTGGTCCGCGAATACGTCGAGCGTCGCTTCGCGTCCGCCGATGAGGAACCGGATTTCGCAGCGCCCGTTCTCGAGCCGCAGCGTATGTCCGAGCACCTCCGTCGTCCTGCGGTCGAACCCGAGCAGCAGCGAGCCGCAAGGCATCGGACGCGGATAGGGAAAATCGTAGTTTTCGCCGGCCATGGCGACATATTCCTTGTACCACGGCTCGTCGCTCAGCGACTCGTAATGGGACGGTATTTCTTTCAACCGGGCGAACAAGTCCTCGAACGTTCCGATTCGCTCCCGATTGTTTTCCGCGATACGGATGTCCCATACGTTGTTATGGCCGAAGTGAATGACGACGGCGTCGGGGCGGGTCGTCACGACCGCGCCCATGCCTCCGTTGCCCAGCAGCGCTCCTTCGAAGAACGTCGCCGCCGGTTTATCTCTGCGAAGCGCGTGAGCGCTCGCCCGTTCCAATGCGTTCATGCCTTGTCCTCCATACGAAAAGCCGCCCCGATAAGCAGACGATCGGACGCCTGAACAATAACCGGTCATCCGCGACCTCTCTGCTTATTGGAACGGCCCCTTTATTTTCTTAGGAACCCGCTTTCGCCGACGCGTCGTACGCCGATTGAAGAATCTCCAGATAACGGCCCAGCTTCAGGTTCTCAAGCCCTTTGACGTAGCTGTCCCAATCCTTGTCCAAATCCTTGTTGCCGGTCACGAATTGCAGCGCGTTCTGCTCGATGTAGTTGCGGATGTTCGTCTGCAGAATGCTCGACTCGTCCAAGGTGGCCGGATCGACCCACAGCGACCAGATCGGGAACAGCTCCTGAGGCTCGCGGCCTTCGTATTTCAGCGTCGCCTCGTACAGGCGGCGTTCGTAGTTGGCCGGATCGTAGATGTCCGTGCCTTGAACCCAACTGTCGCGATAGTCTTTCGGCATATAGAAGTGGCCCATGCCGCTCCAGCCCGCGTTGCGCGGCGGCTCCCCTTGCTTGCCGGGAATCGGCTTGACTTTAGGCTCCACGTTCTCCCCGAGCGCCTTGTCGCCCGGCGCCGGATCTTCCCAATCGATGCCCTTCATGCCGTTGGCGCCGTTCGTCTGTCCTTCCGGCGTGTACATGTAGTCGACCAGCTTGATCAGCGCGATTTTCGCTTCTTCGCTCGCCTTGTTCGTGATGACGAACTTGGCGCCCGGCGAGACGCCGCCGTTGTCGTGCGTTGCGAACGAGGCGTTCGGCCCTTGCAGCGGAGGTACCGGATTGTAGTCGGCCGCACGCGCTCCGTCCAGGTTGAGGAAGATCGCCGGGTGCATGCCCGCTCCCGCGCCGAGAATTTCCGCGTCCGCGTTCTCCCCGATCTTCTTGAACGCTTCGGCGTTCTGCGTGAACGCGCCCGGATCGATCAGCCCTTCGTCGTACAGCGACTTGACGTAAGCCAGCCCTTCCTTCCATTCCGGCTTGACCGCGGCGGATTCGACCTTGCCGTTCGAGAAGTTCAAATAGTTGCGGTCGTCGTTGTAGACGAACGGGTTCATCAGGAACGGCAGCACGCGTACGCCGAACTCTTCCGTGGAGCCGCTAAGGGCGACTTCGTCGGCTTTGCCGTTTTGATTCGGGTCCTGCGTCTTGAACGCCTTCAGCACGTTCTTGAATTCCTCCGGCGTCGTCGGCATTTGCAGACTCAGCGCTTCGAGCCATTTGGTGTTGATCCACATTTTGTTCGGATAAGAGCAGTGGAAGCATTGCGTATAGGCCCCCAGGCCGTAAATGTTGCCGTCCGGCGCGGTGTTGAGCAGCTTCAAATCGGCGTTGCTCTCGAACGCCGCCTTGACGTTAGGCGCGTACTGGTCGATCAAGTCGTTCAGCGGCACGATGACGCCTTGCTGACCGAACTTCAGCAGATCGGATTGCGAGAACTGGTCGATATAGTGGGTCAAAATGTAGGCATCCGGGTAATCCCCGCTCGCCAGCGAGATTTGGCGCTTCTCCTTGGCTCCGTCGGAAGGAATCGTCTCGAATTTGAACTTGATGTTGAACTTCTCCTCGACGTGCTGCGTGTATTTGTTGGTCGCCAGGTCGATGCCCTGCTCCTGGACGGCGAACACCCGGATTTCCACCGGCTTGGACGGGCTTTCCGCCGGCGAACCGGAAGCGGATGCCCCTTGGGAAGGCGACGCGTTCGAGCCGGAATTGTTGCTTGAGCAAGCCGCGAGCGCAAGGCTCAGAACGAGCAGGACGGACAGTAAACTCCAAGTCGCTTTTTTCATTCGATGTAGCTCCCCTTTGCATGTTCGAGTTATTAGTATACCAAGCTGGACCTTCCGTTTCACCGCCTACATCGTCCTCACCGCCTTTACGGATTTCCGAATCGCGAATCAGCCTTTGACGGAACCGACGAGCATCCCTTGCACGAAGTACCTCTGAACGAACGGATAAATAATCAAGACCGGCAGCGTCGCGACAACGATCAGGGAATATTTGAGCAGCTCCGCCATCTCCGCCCGCTGCACTTGAATGCTTGGATCCATGACCCCCGCGCTGTTGTTCTGGATGATGATGCTGCGAAGCACGAGCTGCAGCGGATACAGCTTGTCGGACTTCAAGTAGATCAGCGCGTCGAAATACGCGTTCCACTGGCCGACGGCGTACATCAGCACGAGCACGGCGACGATCGGCTTGGACAGCGGAAGCACGACGCTCCACAGAAACCGCCAGTCGCTGCAGCCGTCGATCTCGCTCGCTTCGACGAGCTCTTCCGGGATCGTCGACTGGAAGAACGAGCGTGCGATGATGACCTGCCACACCCAGATCGCGTTCGGAATGAGCAGCGCCCAGCGAGAGTCGATCAGCCCCATCTCCTTGACGACCAGGTAGGTCGGAATCAGCCCGCCGCTGAACAGCATCGTGAACGTGACGAGCATCAGAATCGCGCTGCGCCCGAAAAACGTTTTGCGCGACAGCGGATAGGCCAGCATAATCGTCAGCGTAACGCTGATCACCGTTCCCGCGGACATGTAGAACAGCGAGTTGCCGTAACCCGTCATGATTTGCGGGGTTTTGAAGATCGTCTCGAACCCTCTGAACGACACGTCGACCGGCCACAGCCACACCTTGCCCGACGTAACCGCGGACGGACTGCTGATCGAGCTGCTGACAATATAGATAAGCGGGTACAAGACGGCGATAAGCACGAGGCTTAAAATCGCGTAAATCGCGAACATAAACAGCCGGTCGCCGGCCGACTCCCGGATTCGGCGCCGGGGCGCCGCCGTAGAAATGGCCATATGAATCTCTCTCCTTTTCTCACCAGATGCTCGTGTTCGACAGGCGTTTGGCCAAAGTGTTGACCGTGACCAGCAAAACCAGGTTGATCACCGAGTTGAACAGCCCGACCGCAGTCGCGAAGCTGTAATTCGCGTTCAGCAGTCCGATGCTGTAGACGTAGGTGGCGATAACTTCCGAAGACGGCAGGTTCAGCGAATTTTGCAGCAAATAGATTTTCTCGAAGCCCAGAGACATGACGTTGCCGACGTTCAGAATGAGAATGATCGTAATCGTCGGCAGAATGCCCGGCAAGTCTACGTGAATGATCTTCTGCAGCCGCGAGGCTCCGTCCACTTTGGCCGCTTCGTACAGCGTCGGATCGATGCCCGCCAGCGCCGCCAAGTAGATGACCGCGGCATAGCCGGCCGTCTGCCAAATATCCGAGGTGACGTAGATCGTACGGAACATGCCCGGCTCGCCCAGGAAGTTGATCGGGTCAAAGCCGAAGTATTGGAGCGCGACGTTCGCGAAGCCGAGTCTCGGCGCCAGAAACAGCATGATGATGGAAACCATGACGACCGTCGAAATGAAATAAGGCGCAAACGTAACGAGCTGCACGAACTTCTTGAACCGGGCGCTGCGCACTTCGTTCAGCATCAGCGCGAGCAGAATCGGAATCGGGAATCCCGCCAGCAGTAAAAACAAGCTGAGCAGCAGCGTATTTTGGAGCAGCGTCCAAAAAATCGGATTTTCGAAAAACGCGTTGAAATGCTTCAGTCCGACCCAGGGGCTGCCCCAGATTCCTTTGATGACGTTAAAGTCTTTGAAGGCGAGCACCGCGTTCGCCATCGGGTAATACTTGAAAATCAAAAAGAACAGCAGCGGCGGCAATACGAGCAAGTACAGCTGCCAGTGGGCTTTGAAGCTCTTGAGCGCTCGTTCCCGGAATCCTCTCCGCTCCATATGAATGCGCTTTAATGTCGTTGCTTCCGAAACCGTGGTCGATTGCAGAACGATCCCTCCTTGTGTGACGCCGTTGATGTTGCGAGCGCTTTCGTGGCTTGATCATAGTGCATTCCGGCGCCGGTTGTGTAGGTACAATTCGGTCGTTTTGCGTCCCGTTCTCCCGATTTGAGGGGGCCACTTTTCCGTACCTGGGCCGATTTTCGCAAGCGTATTCACGGTACGGTCGGGTGGCCGGCGCACTTCCTCCGCACATGCGGAAAAGAGCCGTCCCGCAAAGCCCGGGCGGATGCCCTCGGCTCTGGCGAAACGGCTCTATGCGAGTACGATACTCGATCTGAGGGGACAAATTTCCGTCAATCGTCCTGGGCGCTGCGATACGCGCTCGGGGACACCCCGGTTACACGCTTGAACGCCCTGCGGAACGAATGGGAGCTGTTGTAGCCGACCAGCGCGGCGATTTCGTCGATCGTATGCCCGGGCTCCTTCAGCAGCCGCTCGGCGCGATCCATCCGCACCCGTTCGATGTAATCGGACAGATTGTCCCCCACCACTTCTTTGAACACTTGAGAAATGTATTTCTCCGGTCTTCCGACCTGTTCGGCGAGACTGTACAGGCTCATTTCCGATTGGCCGTAATGCTGCTCGATCAGTTGCTTGAGCTGCTCGACGATGCGGACGTGCTGATCGTTCTTCTTGCTGGCGACCATGCCGCACAGCGCCTCCATCACTTCCACGAACTCGTCGCGCAGCTGATCGACGGCTTCCGTCGGCTGAATCGCGACGATGCGGTTTCTCACCGGCTCGATCGCTTCCGATTCGGCGAACGTCTTCTGGTCCAGCAGCTTGAGCAGCGTCCCCTTCATCTCCAGGGAGAGCTGCTGCCGCATCTCCGCCGAGAGCTCGCGGGCTTCGGTGTTCTGCTCGACGATTCTGTCGATCAGACGCCGCGCTTCCCGGCCTTCGCCGGCCCGGATCGTGCCGATCAGGCGCATCTCCACGTCGAGCGGATAATAGTACGTCTCGCTGCTCAGCGCCGTCTCGCCGTACCAGTATACGGGCTTCGCCCCGAACGGGGCGGCGTTCTCCAGCGTCTGCTTCGCCTGCTCGTAAGCGTGGCTGATGTCCGACACCGATCCGAACCGGGCGCTGACGGCCGCCTTCGCCGAAATCTTGTATTCCTTGAACAGCGATTCGGCCAATTGATTCAGCATCGCGTCAACCTGCTCCTGGACGTAGGAACCGCTGTCCGTCTCCTCGTTGACGAACAGCACGACCAGCTTGTCGGCGCCCAGGTCCGTCGTCGGGACGGTGCCGGCCAGCTCTTGCAGCGATTGCTTCAGCACGAGGCGCGCGGCTTGCAGCTCGTTCAGCACCTCGACGTTGTCCATACCGGAGTAGCCGTTGATCTGCACGATCGCGGCGAAGCCGGCGTTGCCGCTCAGGCCGGCGTTGGATTGAACGGCCGCGGCGATAATCTCCTCGCGGGATTGGAACTCTCCGGCGATCAGGCGCTTGTAGAACGCGTCCCGGACGATCGGCTGCTGCCGCTTCAGCTCCGATTCAAGCTGCTTGTTGCTCAGAATCATCTCGGAGATGTTGCCGTGCAAGAAGTCGTAGACGTTGCTGTCGGCGGTCGTCTCCTGGCCCAGCGCCGTCAGCAGACGATGAATCGGAGCGCTGTTCCGGTAGGCGAGCGCCAGTCCCACGAGCAGACCGACGAGCACGGCTCCCCCGGTGACGGACAAGGAAATGCGCTTGATCTTGTTGGCGTTCTCCATCAGCGCTTCCTTCGGTATGCCGGCGTGATACACCCATCCGTTCGTGGACGAACGGATCGTCACGACCAGATCGTCCTCGTAAAACTGGCTCGTCCGGCTTCCGTCGAACCGCGGATCGGAGGCGAGCGCCTCCGCCATCGAATCGCTGTTCCCTTGGCGGCTGATCGTATTGCCGTTCGCGTCGAGGATATGAACCCAGCTGCCGTTCTGATTCGTGATTCCCGACAGCATCTCGGCGATCACCTTCTCGTCGATGATGACGACTACGACGGCCGGAGAGGATTCTCCGAAGCTGTCCAGCGGCAGCGACTGCATATAGGTAACGACCGACGTCCGGGAAACCGGGGTGACGAACGGACGAAGCGGCATCATCTCCCTGAAGTGCGTCTTGTTCAATACGTCGCTTTCCCATTCGGAGACGGACATATCCTCGTAGCTGTAGCTCTCATAATAATGCTCGGGTCGGAAAAAGGCCGATCCCGGCGTCAGCACGACATCGTAATTGCGGAGATAGATGAAAAAATGACGCAAAAAATCGTTCGTCTGGCCGTACGTCGTCAAATCCCGGGTCATTTTCCAGATGCCGTATACGTTCTGTTTCTCCTCCGACAAAGGATCGGTCATCAGCACGTTCAGATCGGCCTGGATGGCGATCTGTCTGGTGAAGCCCTCCACCTCGGCGATTCTGCGTTCAAGCAGCTCCTTGCTCTTCTGCAGCTGCGTCACGCTGTTCTCTATGGAAATCGACTCCGTGACGGAGATGGACGTGCGGTAGGACATGAACCCGGCCAGACTGGGAATAATTAATATCAACAGATACGAAAACAAGAACCTTCTGAACACTTTCGAATAACGAATCATGAAGACCCCCCCGCGATGAGAGCGCTGCCACAACGAACCGACGCCGATTGGCGATTCGTCGGCGGAAACGGCGAGGCAACGCCTGAGCCGCTCGATCTCCGGCGTTGCCTGATTGACGGAATTTATCTCTCTAGATGATACACAAACCGACGGACAAACGGTATACGTGATCTGCTTCCAGTCGGACTCGCAAAGCGCTCCCCGCACCGGATGTTAGCGTTTTCCGTATCGAAAATATTAGCCGAACGGCCCGGGTCCGTAAAGGTACAATTGCGGTCGCGGACGTACGATTCTCCTCTCGGAAGGCCTGAAATTCCTTATCGTGTCGGGCTCGGCTGCCCGGATTGTCGCGTTTCACGCAAGCAAAAACGCCTTCGGCGTCCTCTGGACGATGAATGCGTTTTGTCGGAGACGATTCAGATAAGGATAGCGGATTTTTATACTTGCTGAATCGTCAAGAAGACGTCCCTTCCGCCTCGCGAGCGGCACTGGGACGTCTTCGAATTGCTTGGCTCAGCTTACTCCGCGACATCCAACAGAACGCCCGATTCCCGGCAAGCCAGCGCAAGCGCTTCGTCGGGCTGCCGATCGGTGACGATTCGCTGCACGCCTGACAGGGGCGAGAACGAGATCAGCATCTTCGTTCCGAACTTGGAGCGGTCGGCGACAATCGTCGTCTCCGTCGCTTGCCGGATCGCGATCTGCTTGATCTCCGCCTCGTAGATGTTGGAATTGCTGAAGCCGTGTTCCGCGGTAATGCCGGTCGTGCCGAGGAAGGCGCGATGGAACGCCATCCCGGACAGGCTCTGCACCGCCAGCGGTCCGGAAAGGGAATGCGTCGCCTCGATGTAGGTGCCTCCCGTCATCATGACGGAGATCTGCTTGCCGGCCAACTCGGTTACGACGTTAAGCGCGTTCGTGACGACCGTAACGTTCATTCCGTGCGGCAAATAGCGGGCGATCTGCGAGGTCGTCGTCCCGCCGTCGATAAAGACCGACTCCCCGGGCTTGATCAGCGCGGCGGCATGCCGGCCGATTCGGGCCTTCTCGTCGGTCAGCAAGGAGACACGCTCCTGCAGCGCGACGTCCCTGCCGACGAAGATGACCCCGCCGAACGTGCGCTTGACTTCTCCCGTCTCCTCGAGCTTCTCCAGATCGCGGCGAATCGTCATCTCGGTCACGCCGTACGTTTCCTTCAACGTCGACACCCGAACCTCGCCTTCCCGCGAAATCTGGTCGAGCATCTGCTGCTGCCTTGCGTTTAAGCTGTAGTAAGTCCCTTTCATTGCCCCGCGGCCTCCCGATCGTCCCATTCGCTATGCCTCTATTATCGCTTTCCGTCACACGACGTTCAACTCCAATCGATACTCGATCGATTGACCGGGCGCCAGGACGAGCGGTCCTCCGCGGCGGCGTTCCGCCTCGCGTCCTTCGACGAAGCAGTTGGACGGCTCCAGGCCAAGGACGTGCTCGCCCGCTCCGGGCATCCGCCACTGGACGAGCAGCGGAAGCGTGTCGGCCGACCAGCGGAGAGCAACCTCCGTCGCCCTCGCTCCTCCGGCAGCCGGAAATTTCGGTTGAACGATTCTCGTCTCGGCCATGCCTTCCCCATCGGCCGCCTCTTGCCTCAAGGTATGATAGAACACCGTTTCCTCGACAGCCGGATCCGGCGCCTCCCAGGAAGCACAGCTTTCCGGCGCCGCTCCGCCTCCGCCCGGGCGGACTTCGCAGTCGGCTTCGGGAAACCGGATTTCCGTCCGCTCGTCCAGCAAGGGGAATCCGAAGTTGAAGTGGTAGAGCATCATATGCTCCGCGGGCCGGAAGCCGAAGTTCTCCACTCTGTCCCGGATCGCGACGCGATTGTCCCCAAGCCTGCCGGACAGTTCCCGCGTCAATCTTAGCTTGCTTCCGAAGATCGCCGTTTCCTCCAGGACGCCGGTTACGCTCCATTCCAGCTCGTCTCCGACCCACTCTTCGCGAATACAGACGCTGCGGGCCGGAGTGTGATGCACTCTGCCGTGCAGACCGTAGCTGCCGGAATCGTCCGCGGAAGGAGAACCGACATGCGCCAGTCCGCAAGTCATCAGCAGTCCGCCCGAAGCCGTACGCAGCCAGCCCATGCCTTCCGATTCATAGAAGGCCGGGTGAACGTTGCCGTTCGGGGATTGCCAGGAAATCGGCGTTCCCCACAGCTGCGCCAGAGAGATGTCCATTCCTTTGGAGGGAACGATCTCGAACGCAAGGCCGGCGCCGGTCCGCACTTCGATCAGCTCCGTCCCCGCTTCCTTGCCCTCCGTCAACGTCATTCGCCTGACTCCGCCAATCTGACCGACGCCTCCGACGCGCGCCTCGACTTCCCTTCTCGTCCAATGCTTGCCGTACAAGCGCATGCCGGTTCCCCCTTTCTCCCGTCAGTCCTCGATCACTCGGGGCATTCTTTCAATTCTCGGATCGGTGAAAATATCGAATTCGTCCCGGCTCGTACTGGAAAATTCGGAGACGATCGCACCCTCGGGGCCGCCTTGAAACCAATGCTTCGTGTTCGGCGGAATCGTATATTGCTCACCCGGTCTAAGCGCGATTTCATGAAATACGGTGTAATACGACTCGCTTCCCGCGGGAACGACAGCCTGAGGAACGGCAGCCGCTTCTCCCTCCACATATAAATAGACAAGCCCCCAGCGGCAGCGGAAGGTTTCCATCTTGCCCGGTTCGCCGTTGACCGGGGGATGAATATGCTCGGGACAAGTCTGTCTCGGGAAAAGAACCAGATCCTTCGCGCAATACCGATCCGTGTTCACGTACGTAACCAGCTCAAGCCCCTGAGCCGCCAAGTCGCCAAGCCCGAAACCGGCGACTTCGATGTTCTCGCGCTCCGCGTCGGTCAGCACGATGCCTGCGCTCGCCAGCAGCTCGGCCGCACGCTTCTGGGCTCTCGTCACTTCGCTTCTCCGTATGGACATAGTTCAGCCTCCTCTTATTTGCCGACATCCGGGGACCAGATTCCGTCCGCGGATTCGCGCGACCAGCCGGGCAAAGACAGCTCCGTTTCCCGCTGCGGCCAGCCGGCCGCGATTCGGCTCTGCAAGCCGTCCCATCCTGGGATGCCGCTCACCGCATCGGCCCGTTCCACGTTAAACGCGCCTGTGCCTACTGCCGCCAGCAGCGTCTCCTCCGCCGACAGCCCCTTGAGCATTCCGGCCAGGAAACCGGCGATCGTACAGTCCCCGGCCCCCGTCGTTCCGGCGACTTCGACCCGGTAGCACGGGGCAAGCATTTCCTTGCCTTGCCAAGATTCCAGCTTTCCGGCAGCGGGCGCGCAAAGCCCCATCTTGCGCAGGCGTTCCGGACTGCCTGTCGTTCGAACGTACAGCCCGTGCTCGCCCAGCTTTAACGCGACTACCGCAGCCCCCATGCCGAGCAATTCTTCGGCAAGCGAGGACAGCAGCGGTCCGTCCGCATACGCAAGCAGCTCGGTCGTGCCGTGGCGCTCGGAAAACTCGCGGTACCGGGACGGTCTGAGCATATATAAAATTTCTTCGAAACTGGGCAGGAAGACGTCGACATGCGGCAGCGAACGCTTCAGAATCGCTTGCCAGTCGGCTTGGCCCGCAAGCGACTCCGGGTCCGGACGGGCCAGATCGAGCGATACGGTCAGCCCGCACGACTTGGCCGCAGACAGCGTTCTCTCCAGCTCCGCGCCGCCGTCCTCGTACATCCGCCGCATCAGCGGAGGGTAACCGAAGTGAAACAGCCTAGCTCCCGCCAACGCGGCTTGGGGTACGTCGTCCGCAGAGAACGTATCGTTGGCGCCCGTGCAATGCAGGAAAATCCGATCGACGCCCGGAGGATTGATGACGATCGTATAGGAGCTGGATTCGCCCGCCCCTACGATCATTCCATCGGTCAGCCCCTCCCCGTATCCTTTAAGGATAGACAGAATCGCCTCGCCGAACAGGTCGTCTCCGACCTTGCCCATCAGCTTTACCGGGAACCCGAGACGATGCAGGGCGATACCGGTATTGGGCACCGCGCCGCCCGTCGAAAGCTGCGCGGCCCCGATGTCGACCAGCTTGCCCGGGACGAGCAATTCCCCGATCGCTTGGCCCGGCTTGCCGCCATGCATCGCCGGAATGACGTCAAGGCAAATATGTCCGGCAACGACGACCTCGGCAGCGGATGCGGAGGAATCGCTTTTGTTCACGCCCCGTTCCCCCAGTCCACGACCGCGGTTCCGCCCGTCTTGTCGGATTCCAGAGCCGCGGTGAACAGGCGATGGCTGTCTGCCGCTTCCTCCGGCAATGCGCATGTGAACGACTGCTGCATGCCATCCTTGCCATGAACGATCTCGTCGCAGAACGCCGCCCACATCTGCAGGATCGAATCGGAGAACCCGAATTCGAAGATGCCGCCGGTAATCGTGCCGTAAGCCGACTTGTACGGCGCGTCCACGACATGCCAAGCCTGCTGGCCTCCCGGCGTGTAGGGAAGGGACGCCACCTGCTTCGGATTTTTGGTCGTGAATTCCGCGGACATCTCCGTACCCTGGATGCGGATAAACCATGTATTCGCATGTCCCGGCGCGATCCGTTTCGTCGACAGCACCATCGGGAACTGCTGGCCGGCCGTCTTCACGTCGCAAGCGAGAATCGCGTTGTCCCAGGTCTCGCACGGCGCCATGCCCCCCTTGCCGTCCGGACGCTCTTCGACGATCTTGGAGAGCAGCGCCCGCACGCTTGCGGGCTTCCAGCCGAAGCGCAGCGGCAGATGCAGCACGTGAAGGCCGAGGTCGCCCATACAGCCATACTCCCCGTTCGTCGCGATCCGCCGCTTCCAATTGATCGGCTTCGTCGGATCAAGGTCGCTGGAATGCCAGAAGCCGGCCTCGACCTCGATGATCCGTCCGAATTTGCCCTCGTTCACCCACTGAACGATCTGCTGCGCGCCCGGGAAGAACGGAAATTCCGACGAGCTGCGCACGACCACTTGCGGGTTTTCCCGGATGGCCGCCATAATCGCCTCGTTCGCTTCCAGGTCGATGCCGAACGGCTTCTCTCCCAGCAAATGCTTGCCCGCTTGGATAATATCGATATAGATCCGCTCGTGCAGATTATGCGGAACCGCGCAGTAGATCGCTTCCACCGCCGGATCGGCGAGCAGTTCCTTGTAATCCGTATACGCGCGCTCCACGCTCGGCACATTTTCCTCGAACCACTGCGTCGCCGCCGGATTCGCGTCGCACACCGCCACGATGCGCGGCTCGAAGTCGACGCCGGTCAGATGGCACCAGCGCGCGGCCGCGCTGGCGAACTCCTTGCCCATCAGCCCGCAGCCGATGACGCCGAACGATACGATCGTTTTCGCCATTATCGCTGCGCCTCCCTCAGGATCGCCAAAGCCTGCTCGGCCCCCGCTCCCTCATGAACGATGCTCATCAAAGCCGAAGTCATCGCGCCCGGCGTCGGATGCTGCACGACGTTACGGCCGTAGACGATACCCGCCGCTCCCTGGTTCATCAGCTCGACCGTCCGGCTCACAATTTCCTCGTCGCTTGCGCGTCCTCCTCCGCGAACGAGCACCGGAATGCCGGACGCGACCTCGATGACGCGGTGATACTCGGTCACGTCGTCGCAAGGATCGGCTTTGATCACGTCCGCTCCCAGCTCGACCGCTTGCCGGACGAGAGGCATGATTTTGCGAATGTCGCCGTCGACCATATAACCGCCCTTCTCTTCGTTAGGCAGCATGACCAGCGGTTCGACCATCAGCGGCATGCCGTATTTATCGCTTTCCGTCTTCAGCAGCGAGACGTTGCGCACGCATTGATGATGCAGCTCCGGCTGGTTCGGCAGCAGCAACAGGTTGACGCATACCGCTACGGCATCCAATCGCACCGCCTGCTCGATCGCACGGTCGATCAGCTCGCTGAACAGATGGCGCGGCAGCACGTTTCCATAGATATTGGCGGCGTCCGTGCGCAGCACGAGGCCGGGCTTCTTCTTGCCCGGGATCTCCTGCAGCAATCTCGCTTGCCCGGTGCTGAGCTGAATACAGTCCGGTCCAGCCTGAACGACCGTTTCGATAGCGCTTTTCATATTTTCAATGCCGGCAAGAAAGGAATACTCGTTGAAAAAGCCATGGTCGATCGCAACGTCGAAGCATTTGCCTTGCTCGCTGAACATCCGGTTAAGCCGCGGTTTGAATGAGGACATCATGTTTGCTCCTTTGTTGTTTTATGTTCGTTTATAACATTATATTAATTTAAACAAACAATAATGTCGAGCAGTATTTGATCGTTTTGCGAAAAACAAAAGACGCGAATCTACGATCCGCGCCCGGTTCCGCCCCCTCTTATTGATCGAGAGAAATTTCCTTTTCCATAACATAGTCGTCCATAACAAAGCCCCCTCCGATATCCGCCGCTTGCTCGCGAACGGTCCGGAAGCCCTTTTTCTCGTAAATCGCGATCGTGGACGCATTATGCCGATTCACGGTGAGCCAGATCGCGCCCAGCCTGCGTTCCCTGCACAGTTCCTCCAAGAAGCTCATCGCTTCGCTGGCGTATCCTTGACCTCTACAAGCCTTGAGAATGTAGAATTTGCTCAGCAGCAGCTTCGTCTCCTCCGGCTTGATCCCCATATAGCCGACGTTCTCTCCGTCCGCCTGCATGAAGTAGTACTCGTAGCCTTGGCGCTCGATTTGGTCCGTCATGGCATGGGCGGATTGAAACTTGTCCAGCATGTAGTCGATCTGCCCGGTCGAAATGATGCTGACGAAATACTCGTTCCAAATTTCCGAGGCCAATCGGGCCGCAGCCTCTACGTCTTCCCTTGTTTCTACTTGCCGAAAAGAAAGCCTCATAGCGTCTCATCCTTCCTCTTCACTCTCTCTTCATCCTACCCTCTCGTCCGCTCTGTCGCAAATCGCCAGAACCGACGACCTCAACGCCCAATATTGACAACCCCTGATGAATTCGGCATAATAAAGGAAATCAAGTCGAGGAAGCACCTCTCAAAGTCGGACACGTTCACGTGTTTCTTTGCGGGGTGCTTTTTGATTATGTACCGGAGGCGGGGAAAATGAAAAAGAAGACGTATGAGGAATTGGTGAAGGAATCGCCCGTTACCTACGAGATGTACGCGAATATGGAGGATGACGGCAATCGCTACGAGATTTCGGACGGGGTTCTGGAACTGATGAGTCCTTCTCCGGCATTTATTCATCAGTTGTTGCTCGGAGAAATCTTATTCAGGCTGAATGCAAGCTGCCGAAATGAGTTTATTATTGCAGTTGCCCCGGTAGACGTGATCCTCTCTGATACCGAGCTTCGACAGCCCGATCTCGTCATGGTTCACATAAGCCGAACGCATATCATCAGCAACCGTGGCATTAACGGCGCTCCCGACCTCGTCGCCGAGATTACGTCCAAACATTCTCTCAAGCGAGACAAGCTGACAAAGCGCAACGTCTACGCCAAGTATGGCGTGCGCGAGTATTGGATTATCGATCCGTCCAACTTTACCTTGGAGCAGTATGAATTACAAGACGACGATTATGAGCTGATCGATGTCTATTCCGGTGAGGAACCGATTCGCTCTCGCACTGCCCCTTGCGTTTCTTTCAGCATGGACGAGCTTATTCGCAGTCTTCCCATTCCGCCAGAACAGTTGAACTAGCACGCTGGCAGCATGGCTTCCAACTTTCACAAGAAAGGAATGATTCGAGTGGAGAAAGACAAAAGAGCCGCCGACAAAGTGAAAGAACAGCCGGTAACCTACGAGATTTATGCGGAAATGCCCGATGACGGCAATCGTTACGAGGTGATCGACGGGGTGCTGGAACTGATGTCTCCTAGTCCTACGGCTTCTCATCAATCTATTGCAGTGGATCTTTGCTTTGAACTGAAACAAAGCTGCAGATCGGATTACTTGATCTACGTCGCGCCGCTGGATGTTATCTTGAGCGACACGAATGTCGTGCAGCCCGACGCGATTATGATCCATCGCAACCGAAAGCATATTGTCACTTCCAGAGGAATAGAAGGTCCGCCGGATCTGGCCGTAGAGGTTCTCTCCCCAAGCTCGCGGAAACGGGACAGGTTGAAAAAGAGGGCGGTGTACGAGAAACACGGCGTCCCGGAATATTGGATCGTCGACCCCGAGGCGCGGACATTGGAGCAGTTTCACTTGGACGAGAACGGGAAATATGAGCTGATCCAGCTATACGAAAATGACGAGCAGGTCGTGTCAAGCAAACTCCCCTGCGTCTCCTTTGCGGTCAGCCAGCTATTCGGGGATGTGCTGCAATAGCGGGAAAGTCGCGGTGAAGTTCCCGAAAGCGAAGAAGAACCGGAGGCAAAGAAAATGAAGAAGAAAACGTACGAGGAATTGGTGAAGGAGTCGCCCGTGACCTACGAGATGTACGCGAATATGGTAGACGACGGCAACCGTTACGAGATTTCGGACGGGGTGCTGGAATTGATGAGTCCTTCTCCTCTATTTATTCATCAATTCATCTGCCATAAGATGCAAGTCATACTTGACGGTAGCTGCCAAAACGAGTTTATCATTCTGGCCGCTCCGCTCGACGTAATTCTATCGGACACCGAGGTTCGGCAGCCCGATCTCGTCATGATCCATCTGAGCCGCACACACATTATCAGCAAAAGAGGTATTAACGGCGCTCCCGACCTCGTCGTCGAGATTACGTCCAAGCACTCTCTTAAGCGGGACAAGCTGACGAAGCGCAACGTATACGCCAAGTACGGGGTGCGCGAGTATTGGATCGTCGACCCATCCAACTTTACTTTGGAGCAGTATGAATTACGCGAAGACCATTATGAGCTGATCGATGTCTATTCCGGTGAGGAACCGATTCATTCCCGTACTGCTCCCTGCATTTCTTTTAGCATGGACGAGCTCGTACGCAGCCTCCCCGTTCCGCCGGATCAGTTGACATAGCCGACTAGAAGCGCCAACTCCAAGTTTCCCAAGAAAGGAAGATTTCGAATGGAGAAAAGCAAAAAAGCCGCGGACAAAGTGAAGGAGCAGCCAGCAACTTACGAGACTTATGCGGCATTGCCCGACGACGGGAACCGTTACGAGGTCATCGACGGGGTGCTGGAGCTGATGTCTCCTAGTCCTACGACCTCTCATCAATCCATATTAGTGGAATTGATCGATGTGCTGCGTCAAAGCTGCAAATCGGATTACCTGATCTACTTCGCTCCCCTAGACGTCATCCTGAGCGATACGAACGTCGTGCAGCCCGACGCGATCATGATCCATCGCAGCCGAAAGCACATTGTCACTTCCCGGGGAGTAGAAGGCCCGCCGGATCTGGCCGTGGAGGTCCTCTCCCCAAGCTCGCGAAAACGGGACAGGTTGAAAAAGAGGGCGGTGTACGAGAAACACGGCGTCCCGGAATATTGGATCGTCGACCCCGAGGCGCGGACATTGGAGCAGTTTCACTTGGACGAAAGTGGGAAATATGAGCTGATCCAGCTATACGAAAATGACGAGCAGGTCGTGTCAAGCAAGCTTTCTTGCGTCTCTTTCGCGGTCAGCGGCCTTTTTGCGGACGTGCTGCAGTAACCGAAAGAAGCCTCGGCTTGGCAGCAAAGGCTTCTCGATTGCCCGGTTTAGGCTGGCGATGCGAGAGCGATCATCGTTGATCCCTTACAGGATCGGAGACAGCAGCCGGGACACCGACTCCTTGATCCGAATCCGCCGCGACCTCTGTCCGTACCGCTCCAGCGTCAACGCCTCGGACACCTTGATGTCCTCCCGGAACGCCTCCGCCAGCTTGGCGGAAACTTCCCGGTCGTACAGGAAGGCGTTCACCTCGAAATTGAGCTTAAAGCTTCGCACGTCCATATTCGCCGTGCCGACGGAGGCGATCTCCTCGTCCACGACGATCGTCTTGGCATGAATAAATCCGTTGCGGTACAAGTAGACGGATACGCCCGTTCTGAGCATCACCCCGATATAGGACAGAGTAGCCCAGTAGATGAACGGATGATCCGGCTTGTCCGGAATCATAATGCTCACTTGCACGCCCGACAGGGCGGCGATTCGCAGCGCGTCCAAGTAGCCTGCGTCCGGCACGAAGTAGGGAGTCTGGATCAAGATGGACCGTTTGGCGGAGGAGATCATTTTCACGTACCCGTTCTTGATATACTCCAGCTTCGATTCCGGCCCGCTGGCTACGATCTGCACCCCGGCTGCGCCGAATGCCGCTTCCGGTTCGGGGAACAGCTCGGGACGATAATGAATGTCCGCTCGGGAAGCATAATTCCAATCGAGGATAAATCGCGTCTGCATGGCATGAACCGCTCCGCCGCGAACTCTCAGATGCGTATCCCGCCAATAGCCGAATTTCGGATCCAACCCCAAGTATTCGTCCCCTACGTTAAAACCGCCCACGTACCCGACTTTGCCGTCGATGATGACGAGCTTGCGATGATTCCGGTAGTTGAGCCGAACGTTGATCAAACGGAACTTGGACGGGAAGAAAGCCTCCGCGATTCCGCCCGCATCTCGAAGCTCCTGAAGGATGCGCCTGTTCAGCCTTCGCGAACCCAACTCGTCGTACAGCAGCCGGACACTCACGCCGCTTCGCGCCTTTGCCGCCAGCGCCCGGATCAGCTTCGTTCCCAAATCATCCTTCTGAATGATGTAGTACTGAACGTGGATGTGATCTTGGGCCTCCGCGATATCCCGGAACAGCCGGTCGAACTTCTGCTTGCCGTCCAGCAGCAGCTCCACCTCGTTGTCTTCGGTATACAAGGCTTTATTCGCTTTAAGGTGCATCGCGATCAGATCGTGATAATCGCCCGCCGCCGGATTGCCCATCGCGTGTCCGTCCGCGCTTATGAGGGCAAGCTGCTCTCTGGCCGCTTCCTCCGTTCCGGTGCGGTCGATCTCCTTCCATTCGAAAAGCCGGCTCCTCCTGTAGTTTTGCGCGAAAAACAAATAGAGCGCGAAACCGAGCAGCGGGATGAAGTACAGCACGAGCAGCCACGCCCAAGTCGAGCCGATATCCCTTCTCTCCCGGAAGATGATCACCGATGCGAGCGTCATATTCAGCACAAGAACCAAACTTAGTAACAAGGAAAGAACATTCATGTCGATAACCTCCGGCATCCGTTCGTTCGTCCGTTCCGCCGCCTAAGCAGTCTGTTTCGATATTAACAGGGACTTGGCGTGGATTCTATAAGATTTTGAGTTACGCACCGGTTATCAACAACTTAATCCACATATCCACAACTTTATCAACAGTTTACACACAGTTTACTCCTGATTTACACACAACTCTATTTCAGCTGCGTCGCTTTGGAGATCAAGCTTCCCGATGGTATAGTAATAAGCATAACGAACAAAGGAACGGGATGACCATGATCTTCCAACGCAACGAAACGTTTCGCGGATACTTGCGCGCCTATCCGGTTACGTCGATCTTTCTGGCGGTTAATTTGATCGTATTCGTGCTCGATTATCTGATCCTCGACAGAGAGCTGACGCTCAGAGGCATCTTCTATTTGGACCCGGATTACGATCCTTACGGTTTAAGCGAGCCATGGAGGTACGTCACTTCCATCGCGCTGCACGGCGGGTGGGATCACCTGCTGTTCAACTGCTTCTCGACGCTTATTTTCGCGCCCCCGCTCGAACGGCTGCTCGGACATTTTCGATACTTCGTGTACTATGTCCTGGCGGGCATCGCAGGCAATCTGCTGAGCGCGATCGTTTACGCCGGCTCGCTGCATTTCTCTCTCGGAGCTTCAGGGGCAATCTACGGCTTGTTCGGAGCTTACTTGTTTCTGGCCGTCTTCCGCAAGTTCGCCTTGGATGAGGCCACCCGGAAAACGATCTTTATTTCCATTGCATTCGGAATCATCTACTCGCTTATCGTACCGAATATCAACATTTGGGCCCATCTTGGCGGCGCTTTGGCCGGATTCGGCTTGATGGGATTGTTCGTCGCAAGCAAAACCAAAAAATACGGCCGCGGATGAAACAAAGTTGTGACGATTCGGTAGCAGATCTCGATTCGAATGCCGTTCCCTGCACGAATGCGTTTGACCTCAAGGCAAATTATGCTAAAATGTTCATTGGTACTTTCTGGGGGATGCCGGATCGGATTACGACGAATTGAGAGGAAACGCATCATGAACCGTATCAATAACGCGTTACGATTCTTCAAGGTTACGGGGGAGCTGCGCAAGGATAAATGCGAATTCAAGATCGCTCCATGGAAGCTGCTTCTGGAAACTCAACGGTACTACGAGATTAAACCGGAGAATGGCGCGGTCAAAAGAATCTACAAAGAAAAGCTCAATACGACGGTTGTCGAAACAAAACAATACGCCAACGGCACGCTGTGCTGCTCGGCCTTCTGCACGGAAGACCGCATCGAGGAGCTTCAGCGGACCATTCTCAAGCAATTGCAGACGAGCATTAAGACGTACATGGAGGATCTCCAGCTGAACCTGACGGCGCTGAACCGCTATACGTCCAACCTCTAACATTCACAACTCCGACAAAACGCTTTCTTCGTCCCAAGGACGCAGAAGGCGTTTTTGCTTGGTTCGCGCGGCCGCGGACAAGCATTTCTGCCGCGAATGCGTTACACTGGAAATAGCGGTTTCAACTTAATTAATGAGAGCATTGGAGGAATGTACAGTGGAAATCATTTACCATGGACACTCTTGCATCCAGATCGTCACGGAAGGCAAGTCGCTGCTGTTCGACCCGTTCCTGAGAGGCAATCCTCTGGCGGTAACGAAGGCGGAAGACATCCGCGCCGACTACATCTTGCTCACTCACGCGCATACGGATCATATTCTCGACGCGGAGCCGATCGCTCGCGCAAGCGACGCCACCATTGTCGCCACCTTCGAGCTGGCCATGTACATGTCCGCCCGCAAGAAGCTGAAGACGATCGATATGAACATCGGAGGAACGGTCGATCTGGGCTTCGCCAAGGCGAAGATGATTCAGGCGTTCCACAGCTCCGGCATCTTCCTGGAAGACGATCAGATCATTTACGGCGGCATGCCGGCCGGCTACATCGTGCAGACCGAAGGCTTGACGCTGCTCCATGCCGGAGATACGGCGCTGTTCTCGGACATGAAGATGATCGGCGACCGCCATCCGATCGATATCGCTTTCCTGCCGATCGGCGACCACTACACGATGGGACCGGACGATGCGCTGCAGGCGGCCGAATGGTTTGGCGCCAAGCTCGTCATTCCGGTACACTACAACTCGTTCCCGCCTATCCGCCAAGACGCCGAAGCCTTCGCACGGTGTCTGGACGCCCAAGGGCAACGCGGCTACGTGCTCGCTCCGGGAGAAAAGCTGGAAGTTACGGCTTCGTCGCTGCAACGGCTGACCGCTCGGGACGGCAAATAACGGATACGAAGCTGAATCGTCGCAAGCGAGGCGTAAAGTCCGAATAATACGATTACAGGTCGCAATCGGACAGTGACCGAACGTCCCGTTAGCCATTAATCTACTTCTAGACCCGCAATCGGAGAAGGAGAAGATTAGCGATGAGCGATTCGGCAAGCGGCAAAGGATCGGTCCCCGATCATTGGAAATGGTTTACGGAAGCCCGGTTCGGCATGTTCATCCACTGGGGCCCCTATTCGGCTTACGGGAGAGGGGAACAGGTGCTGTTCCGGGAACACATGGATCACGAGGAATACGCCCGAACGGCCTGCGCCTGGAACCCGGAGCGCTTCGACGCGCGCCTCTGGGCAAGAACGGCCAAAGAAGCGGGCATGAAATACGCCTGTTTGACGACGCGCCACCATGACGGCTACTGCCTCTGGGATTCCCGGTATACCGACTATACGAGCGTCCGGCAAGCGCCCGGCAGAGATTTCGTGAAGGAATTCGCGGACGCGTTCAGAGCCGAGGGCTTGCGAGTCGGCCTCTACTACTCCTGGCTGGATTGGCGGATTCCCGCCTTCTTTGACGGACCGGACAAAGATCCCGAAGGCTGGAAAACGATGAAAGAATACATGCACAACCAAGTGATCGAGCTGCTGACCGGCTATGGCCGCATCGACCACTTCTTCTTCGACGGCTCCTGGCCCCGGAACGCGGACGAGCTGGGCAGCTCGGAACTCGTAGCCAAAATGCGGCAGCTGCAGCCCCATATTCTGATCAACAACCGGCTCGGAGCCAATGCAAACCCGAATAAAATATCCGCGGACGGCGGAATGGGCGCCGGGGAATCGGACGAATTGGGGGATTTCGGCACGCCCGAGCATGTCATCGTCCCGGACCCTAATCGCCTCTGGGAATCCAACCAGGTCACGACATGGAGATTATGGGGATACTCCGTCGGGGAACGTTGGCGGCCTGCGGATTATTTGCTCGACATGCTGTGCGAATGCGCCGAGAAAGGCGGCAACAAAGGCGGGAACCTTCTGCTGAACGTCGGCCCGCAGCCCGACGGACAACTTCCCCCGGAGTACGTGGAGCGGGCGCTGGCGATCGGGAAATGGCTCGACGTTCACGGAGAAGCGATCTACGGCTCGGACGGCGGCAACGTGACGGAATTCGTGACCAGAGGAAGACAAACGACGAAAGGGAACAATCTGTACTTGATCGTCCGGTTTTGGGACGGCCGTCCCGAAATGAGGCTGCCCGATCTGGTTACGCCGGTCAAGCGAGTGACACTGCTGACGACCGGCCAGGAGCTCGACTTCGTTCAACGCGGGGAAGAGCTTGTCATCAAGGGCTTGCCCCTTGAGCGTCCGACGAAGCTGTTTCCGGTCATCCGGATAGAGTGCGAGCATAAGCCGACCGCCAACCAGTGGGGCCGGGAACGGTTATGGGGAGGAGATCCGGGACGCGTCGCCGACTGGGCGAGAACCCGGGGAACGTCGCCGTATCGGGACGGAATGTCTCGTTGAGCCTCACTCCGATAGTGGACGAGGGCCTGCAAGCGATGTAAAATGACAGGGCGCGGCCTCTCCCGGCTTACGGGTGCCGCGCCCTATTCGTCGGAAAGCGAGGCTGCACCCATGAAATGCTTGGAGTTATCCATCCCTCCGCTGCCGCAATTCGTCATGGCCGGATTCACCGTATGGCCGGCCGGGACCCGGCATTTCGCACGCAGCATCGACGTATACGACGTGCTGGTCGTCGCTTCCGGCAAAGTCTACATGACCGAGGACGGAATTCCGTACGAAATCGGGGCCGGAGAACTGTTCGTGCTGACCCCCGGATCGCTGCATTACGGACATCGCGGCTGCGATGTCCAGACGGAAATTTACTGGCTGCATTTTATCCATTCCCGTCCGGTTCGCGCGCTGGCCTACGATGAAATCCCTTGGCTGTCGGTGCTCCCGGGAGGCAGCAGCAAGGATGAAACTCCTCCGCCGCATTGCATGTACATTCCGAAGCAAGCCGCTCTGGACATGACGCTGTTCCGGCCGCTTCTGGACCGAATGGTCCGGCTGCACGGCCGCATTCGAATAGAAAACGCTTTGGAGCTCCACATGCTGCTGACGGAATTTTTGTTCCGGGTGCAGCAAATCGCGGGTCGGCAGTTCGTCGCCCCTTCCCAAAGAGTCTCCTATCGGTTTATGGAATACGCCGAGTCGCATTATGCGTCGCCGTTCAAAAGGCGGCACGTGGAAGAAGCGCTGCACTATCGCTACGACTACATCGCGCGCTGCTTCAAGAAGCATGCGGGAATGACGCCGGTGGAATACGTGCAGCACGTGCGAATGGAAGAAGCCCGCAGGCTGCTGGTGTCCACCGAGATGACCGTCCGGGAAGTCGGAGAAGCCGTCGGCCTGCCGGACGGCAATTATTTTATCAAGACGTTCCGCAAGACGACCGGCCTCACTCCGGGAAAATACCGAGCGTTTAACGCGATTCGGGAACCCTCTCCGTGAAACGATTGCCGCGCGCGGCGCTGTCCGAAGAAGAAACAGGCCTGGGCGCCCCCAGGCCTGTTTTCTCTTATTTCCACGGCTCCTCGTAGGATGGATCGTTCGCGAATCGCGAAATTCCCAGCTCCAATGTCGTGTGACAGCCGGCCCCGAGTTCGACGAGCAGCCACTTGCCGTTCAGCTCCTCCTCCCGGTATTCCGCCGACGGGGCGGAGATGCCGGAAGGCATCTTCTCCATCGTCGTCGAACCGCCAACCTTGCCCCCTTCTCCCGCGGAGGCTCCTCGCGCTTCGTATTTGACTCCGGTGAACCGATGTTCCCCGAACGCTCCCGCTTGCACGATCGCCCGCCGCGAGCGCGTCGGATGAAGATTGACGAGCTTGACGGCGACTCCCCCCTCGTCCAGCTTCTCCACGAGAGCGGCCACATCCGGCGGCAGGCCCGGCCGCTGGGCGTCCGCGTCGTAATAGCGCAGCATCGCCATGAGCAGGCCTCCGTTATACAGTGGAGACGGCGCTCCCATCGTCAATTGGAGCAGCCCCTCGAGCGTGACAGGATTGCGAATCTGAATGTAATCGTCCTTGTATCCGGCCGGATCTTCGGTATCCGTATTCATGAAGTCGAGCCGTTGATAAGCTTGGGCGAGATTGTACTTCAAGATTTCGACCGGATAGGACGGATACTCTCCTTGAAGGTAAGAGACCCATGCGTAGTCGTGTCCCGCCTGATCCTTCGCCCGGACATAACGAATGTCGTTCCAATCCGGATTGCGGTAATTGCGCAGCCGGTTCAGGCGCTCCAGATCGTCCGGGCGCATCGACATGTACCACAGATGGGTCGGGTAGACCGGATCCATCGGCTGGAATTCGAACCAGCCGTCCTTCCAGAGCACGGGAGGATTCTCCTTCTGGAAAGCGACCGACGTCTCCCCGCCCTCGAAGAGAACGTTGTCTCCTTGCATCTCGTAACCGTACCAGCCGGGATCCCCGTATTTGTACGGCACGAACTTCGTTCCCTCGTGTTCGACCGAGCGGCTTTCCAGCGTCTCCAGCTGACTCCGGAGAAATTCCAAATAACCGGAATCGCTCATGAGCAGCATCGCGTTCTCCCCCGCAGCGGCGACGCCTTGGCCGATACTCACCCAGCCATGAGGCCACGTCCACCCATACCAGCCGCCGTACCACTTGCCCCCGTTATGCTCGCCGATGACGCCGCTTAACCCGACGTTGTCGGGAATAACGCCGCCGTTTTGCTTCGTTCTTTCCATCCAGGCCTCGACGTACCTCTTGACCCAAGCTTTGTACTTCGGATCGCCGGTATGCAAGTACGCGTTCGTGACCATGCTCGTAGCCAGCAGGTTAAGCGGAACATCCCCCTTGGACATCCGCTCAGCGACCGCCGCTCCAAGAGCGAGGGCTCCCGCTTCGTGCTTGATGTCCTCCAGGGAACGGACCCCCGGAACGTCCTGGAACGGAAGACCGTAATACTTCATCCAATCCTGATAATACCAACCGTCGCTATTGCGCCGGATATTCCGGTCCGTCGCCCCCTTGCTTCCGGAATGCGGATACGGGATCATCGCCAGTTCCTCGTCGAAGTTGACGGCGTCGGGATCCTCGTTCAAGAAAAAGCCCGCGAACCGGACAGCCCTCTCCCGGGTAACCGCGTGCTGGGGATCCATCAGGGCCATGTGGTAAAACATCGTGTACCCTTCCCCTTGATGGAACCAGTCGTAGCCCTGCTCGTATTCCTTCTCGATCATCTTGTGTCCCGTGCCCGTATCGTACTTCGCGAATTGCCGGGTAATCGCGTCGAACTCCTTCAGGCTCAGGTCCTTGAACTTCTCGTGCCCTCCGATCGCGTAATAGAGCGGCCAGTTGAAGAAGCTCTCGTACATGTCGTCGAGCGCGTCGATACCGATATGATCGTCTCTCGTCGGCCACATGATCGTTCCGTCGGGACGAATATAACGTTCGACGAGCGGGTCGACCGCCTCGTTCATGACGTCCATCAGCCGCCGTTCGAGAATCGCCCATTCCGGAGGCTCGATGAACGGCCGGTCCGCGCGGATGACCGGCATCTCCTTCAAGCTTCCGTTCTTGCCGGACAGCGGTTTATTCATAGCCGTTATCCTTCTTCCATTGCTCGAACTCAAGCTTCGCCTCGGCGTTCGGCGGATAATGGGTGTGAAGCGAAGCGCCTTCGTCCAGCTTCATTCTGATCCAGCGCTCCTCCAATTCGTCATGGGCCCGCGCGATCTTGACGATCTCTTCCACGCATTGCGGCGGAATCGCGACCACTCCGTCGCGGTCCGCCAGAATAATGTCGCCCGGGATGACCGGAACGCCTCCGCACCGAATCGGTTCATTCAGCCCGACCGACATGAGCGAGCGCGGAATCGCGCCGCCGTGGACTCCTTTCGCGTATACCGGGAAATCGACGGATATGACCCGCTGCAGGTCGCGGATGCAGCCGTCGACGACGATCGCCCGGCCGCCCAAATATCGGATTCTCCGCGTGAAAATATCCCCGACGACTCCGGTCTCCATATGGCTGCCCGTATCGATGACGAGCACGTCGTTAGGGCCGATCGACTCAAGCGCCGATCGGTGCGGCGATCCCGTCAGCGATTCGTATTGCTGCTTCACGAGGTCTTCCCTTAAAGGAATAAACCGCAGCGTGACGGCGCGGCCGACCGCGCTTGGCTGGTCTTCAGGAAAGCTCATCGGCAGGATTCCCTGCATGTACGCGTTGCGGTAGCCCATCTCCACCAGAGTGTGGGCAGCGGTACTGACGCTGACCAGCTTTAATTCCTCCAACAGCTCGTCGGAAATCTCGTGCGTGTTGTGAACGGACATCTTGTTTCTCCCCTTTAATAATGAATGATTACGCGAATAAGGATGGATAACCTGCGAACAGCTCCCTGACCCGGCGCTCGTCTTCCGGCCGCAACCCTGCGCCGTCGCAATAGGAAGCGTTCCGACGAAGAATGTCCGCGCGGATCGTGCCCGTCAGCGAGACGTGAATGTCGGGATTGCCGAAGCTGAAACGCATGCCCGGCTCGACCAGGCCGCCCTTGCGGCCGCCGCTCAGAAACCGCAGCTTGTCCATCCGCTCCCGTCCGGCTCGGATCGTCCCTTCGTCGATGAACTCGGCCGGATCGTCCGCCAGAACTCCCATCCCCATAATGCTGCCGCTGACGACAGCGATATCCTTCTCCCGGGCGAGCGGCAGAATTTCGCGTTCCGCGGAAAAGTCGACCAGCATGTAACGCGCGTAAAATTGAATCGCATCAAACTCGTCGAGCAGCATATAACGCTTCAGCAAATCCAAGTCCCGCGTCGTGACGCCGATAAACCGGATCTTCCCGTCGTCCCGCAGCTTCCGCAGCGCCGGGATCGTCTCGTTCACGATCGTCTCGAACGGCTGTTTCTCCACGTCGTGGATCTGCAGCAGATCGATTCGGTCCGTCCGCAGCCGCTTCAGGCTCTGCTCGACCGAGTCGATCGTGCTCGCGTAACCGTACGACAGATCGCAGCGGACCGCTTTGGTCGCGAGCACCACTTGCTCCCTCTTGCCCCCGGACAGCGCGCGTCCGATTCTTTCCTCGGACTTGCCCGATCCGTACAGCGGGGCGGTATCGATAAAATTGATTCCCAGATCGATCGCTTCATGCACGAGGCGATCGATCTCCGCCTCGTCGATCTCTCCGAAGCCGCCGCCGATCGGAGCCCCGCCGAGTCCGAGCTTTGATACCCGAAGCCCGGTTTTGCCGAATCTCGTATACTCCATCCTCTCTCCCTCCGGTCGTTCGCGGAACGCAAGAGGAGAGCTCCGATTGGCGAATGGCCAGCGCGCGCTCTCCTCCTTGCGTTCACCTTATTTGCCGTTCGCTTGTTTCCAAGCGTCGATTTGCTTCTGCTGTTCGGCGACGATCTTGTCCGCGCCGGCCGCTTTCAGCTTTTTGAGCATCTCGGCCAATCCTTGCTCCGGATCGACGGATCCTGTCTCGAGCAGCGGCACGTATTGCGTCGTTACGGTGCTTACTTGCGCGATCTCGGTTTTCACCGGCGTCGGGTCGAAGCTGAAGCCAAGCAGCGGCGACGCCTTCGCCGTCTCGTTGATCTTGATCGTCTCTTCCCAAGTGCCGGGCTGCTGGCCCTTGCGGTAGAAGCTGTTGAACTGGTTGCCGAACTCCCAGTCGGAATTCGGGTTGTAGCCGCCTTCCGTAATCGGTTCGACCGTGTGTTCGTCCAGCTTCGTATAGTGCTTGCCTTCGATTCCGTGCGCGAGAAGGTTGAACAGCTCCTTGTCGCTGTACAGAAGATCGAGGAACATTAGCGCTCTTTCCGGATTTTTCGAAGTTTTGCTGATGCCCGTCAACGTCGCGATAATGGACGTCGTCAGCAGGTACGGCTCGGACAGCTTGACGTTAACGACTTCCCTGCCGCCCAGAGCGACGGCCATCTCGGCTTCCCCGCCCGGCTTCACGTTGCCCTCGTTCACGACGACCGGCTTGCCCGCCTTGCGGTCTCCGGACGTGTCGGCCAGCGTCGCCGCGTCTTTGCGGAAGTAGCCTTTCTGGTACCAGTCCCGCATCAGCTTCAGAAGCGATTTATACTCGTCGGTCTCGTACATGTTGACCACTTGCAACGATTCGTCGGCGATGCGGATGACGCCTACGCCGCCGCTGATCGTCTCGAAGCCGTAATGCACGGTCGAGTTGCCGAACTTGCCGCTCTTGTCGTTCTCGTACGGCACGAGTTCCGGGTGGTTCGTCTTGACCGCTTCGAGCAGCGGCTCCAGGTCTTCGTATTTCTTGACCGTGGACGGGTCGAACCCATACTTGTCGGCGATTTCCTTCTGAATCGCCAGCCCGTTCGTCATCGCCCAGATTTGATAGTTCGGCACCGAATAGATTTTGCCGTTCACCTTCACCGCTTCCCAACCGACTTCGGGAATCGTGCTCATGATGTTGGGCGCGTATTGCGGCAGAAGGTCGTCAAGCGGAACGAAGGCGCCCTTGCTGACATTGACGAAGTAGTTGTTCGCCCAGCTGGACGTGAAAGCGAGGTCGTATTCCTCGCCGGAAGCGTTCACGAGCTGCATTTTCTGGTCGAAGTTGCCCCAATCGATTGCCTTCAGGTGCAAGGTAACGTTCAGCTTTTCTTTCAGAATCTTGTTCATCTCCGCTTCGACGGACGCGACGTCCGCCTGCGGATTTCCGGCGAAGTACCAGGTCAGATCCACGGGCTTCAGATCGGCCGGCGCGGCGGAAGCCGCCCCGGATGCAGCCGGACTGGACGACGCGGCGCCTTTATCCGAGTTGCCGGAGCCGCATGCGGCGAGCACGGTCGTCGACAGAAGACCGAGCGTAAGGAACGTGCTGACGAACTTCTTTGTTTGTTTCAGCAATTGAGTAACCTCCCTAGTATGATGAGATCATGATGAAGCTATTGTAACGGCGCGAGCCGCGACAACCTTGGAAAATCCGGATCCGGTCCGGCGTCAGCCTTTCACCGCACCGACCGTCAACCCTTTAATAAAGTATTTCTGGAAGAAAGGAAACACAAACAGGATCGGGCCCGCGGCCATAATGGCGATCGCCATCCGCGCCGTCTCGTTGGGCATTTGCGTAACGTCGATGCTGATGTTGGCCGACTGCATCGACGTGGACAGAAACTGGATATTGTTCATGATTCGGTACAGCATATATTGAAGAGGGATCAAATTCTGATTGTCGATAAAGAGCATCGCCAGCCACCAGTCGTTCCAATAGACGAACGCGATGAACAACCCTACGGTAGCGAGCGCCGGCTTGGATAGAGGCAGGATGATCCGGTAAAAAATTTTCCATTCGCCCGCGCCGTCGATTTTGGCGGATTCCACGAGCGCCAGCGGAATATCCGACAGAAATCCTTTCATGAGCAGAACGTGCCAGGGCATGATCACGTAAGGCAGGATCAGGGCCAAATACGAATCGTCGATCATCAAATATTTCTTGATCAGAATGTACCAAGGCACGAGTCCTCCGCTGAACAGCATCGTGAAGAAAACATAAAAGGACATTTTGTTCGATCCGCGGAAATCTCTGCGCGACAGCGCGTAGCTTAGCTTAGCCGTGAGCAGCAGGCTGAGCAAGGTGCCTATCGCGGTAACGAGAATCGATACCGTGTAGCCGGTGATCAGCTGCTTCGGACTTTGCAGCAAATACTCGTAGGCGTTTAAGGTGAAGCTTTTCGGAATAAGACTGTACCCGTACATCGCGATATCCGTTTCCTCGGACAACGAGATGGAGATGACGTAGACGAACGGAACGATGCAGAAGATCGAAAATACGGTAAACCACAGGATGATGACCCGTCTGCTCCAGACCGATTGGCGCGTATTCATGAGGCTGGCTTCCTTTCCTTAGAAAATGGCGTTGTCCCGGTTGATTTTCCTCACGACCCAGTTGACCGAGACGACCAGAACGAACCCGACGATCGATTGGTACAAGCCTACCGCGGATGCCATTCCGATATCGCCTGAGACGCGCAGCGCCCGGAACACGTAAGTATCGATGACGTCCGTCGTCTCGTACAGGGCGCCGGAATCGGCGGTCAGGAAGTAGAACATCCCGAAATCGGAGTAGAAAATGCGTCCGACCTGCAGCAGCGTTACCAGAATGATCAGCGGCGCGATCAACGGAATGGAAATCCGGATAATCTGCTGCCATCTGGTCGCTCCGTCGATCGCCGCCGCTTCGTAATAAGATTTGTCGATGCCGAGCAAGCCGGTGTAGATGATCAGGGTCGAATAGCCGACGTTCTTCCACAAATACGCCAAACACAAAATAAACGGCCAATATTTCGATTCCAAATACCAATTGATCGGCTCCATCCCGATTCGCTCGAGCAACCCGTTCATGACGCCCATCTGCGGGTTGAGCAGCGCGTAAGTGACGTAGCTCACGACGACCCACGACAGGAAATACGGGAAAAACAACGTCGTCTGGAACACTTTGACCGATCTGCGGGTCAGCTCCATCAGCATCAGCGCGAACGAGATCGAGACGACCGTGGACAGCGCGATGAAGCTGAGGTTCAGGCCGATCGTATTGCGGGTAACCTGCCAAGCGGCATCCGATTTGAAGAAGAACTCGAAGTTTTTGAACCCGACCCACGGACTCCCCCAGAAGCCGTCCGCGAAATTGAAGTCTTTGAAAGCGACGATGACTCCGAACATCGGCATATAACTGAATACCAATACGAACAGTAATCCGGGGAGGGCAAGTCCGATTAATCCCTTATGCCGCATCGACTCTTTCCATATTTCGTTTATTCTGTTTCCCAAACTCATTGCCCGGACTCCTTTGCTGCGAATTTCTCGTTGCGTCTGCCTTCTCCATACTAGCCGGGTCAAGCTCGGATACCTAGTGCAAATCGCGCCCGCCGCTCTCTTTTCGACTGTAAAAAGAGGCCCCCGCTGTACTTTACAGTCGTACAGTCGGGCGCCCCGGGGCGATTATTCGTTATTCCTTGTCCTGAATGCGCTGCAGATTGCGGCTCAGAACGTATTCCTTCGGCGTCGTGCCGTACTTCTTCTTGAACAGCTTGTAGAAGTAGCTCTCGTTCTCCACGCCGATCTTCTGCAAAATTTCCTTCGTCGTCAAGTTCGTGCTCTCCATCCATTCCACCGCTTTGGCCAGCCTCGTCTCCGTAATGTAGTCGGCGACCGACAGATTCATCCTCGCGTTGAACAGCCGACTGACCGTCTTGGAGGAGGTGCCCAGCTTGTCCGCGACGAATTGCAGGCACATGGCCGGATTCGCGTAATCCGCCTCGATCAGCTCGCGGATCGCTTCTACCAGAATCGTCTGCTTCTCGCTTTCCGCACTCTCCGCCTTGGAGAGAATGTCCTTGAGCAGCGCCAGCAGCTGGCGATGGAACTCCGCCAACGTCTCCGCCTCGTACAATCGCTTGGTCAAGCTGCCGAAGTTCACTCTCACCGGCTCCACTTTGGCGCGGTTCAGCTCCTCGACCGTCGCTTTGATCGAATTCACCAGATTCATCGCCGAGAACATCGCGTTATTGTAGCTGAATCCGCTCAGCTCCACGAATATTTTGGAGAGCGCCTCTTCTCCCTCGGCCGTATTGCCGCTCTTGATCGCTTCCGTCAGCTTCTTCTCCAGAGCGGCGGAATATCCCAGCTGCCCGTTTTCTTCGTTGCCCCGTATTTTCTCGTTCGTCAGAATGCAGGACTTGCCGAACAGCATCCGGTAAGCGGTGCCGTTAAGCGCTTCGTAGTATTTTTCCGACAGTTCCCGGCAATCGTTCGCGGGGTCCCCGATGAACACGGATACGGACAGGTGAAAATACTCTTCTATATAATGCTGCGCCTGCTTCCACAGCCCTTCCAGCTCCTCCGAAGGCCCGGCCGCGTTGACGATGAACGCGACGAAGTCGTTTTTCATGTCGACCGCTTCACACGGATAGGAACCGCCCAGCAGCTCCGTCGAAATGTTCGTGATGCCGAACGCGCACAACGACTGATCGAACGGGCTGAGCTTCTGCCTGAACGCCTGATAATCGTCGATTTTGACGATGCAGACGACCATCGGTCGCCGGAAGTCGAGCGCAATGCGGTAAGCGTCGGCGGCTTGATCCCGTTCCTGTTCCGCCATGGACGTGCTGTCGATCAGCAGCTTGCGCAAAAAGTACGATTTCATGACTTCCTGCTCCGAGCTCTTCCTTCGGTGATATTCGTTGATCAGGTCGATGGAGTGGCGGAACGCTTCGTTCAAGTAAGTGAATTCGTCCTTCGGCTCGCCGATCCGGGACAATGGCTCCGCATGGCCGACCCGCTTGACCAGATCGCCGATCGGCCTGTAGATTCTGCGGGAGATGAGCACGGCGATGACGATCGCGATTGTCAGGAACACGCATGTCGTAACGAGGAACGTCGTTTTGAGCGCGTCCACCTTCCGGAACACCTGGTCGAACTTCTGCGCTTTGATCAGCGTCCAGTTCATTTTCTCCACGTTCGCATAGGTGATCAAATACGTTTCCCCATCCAGCTCGGTCCGGAAATACCCGGTCGGCTCGTCCGATTGCGCCGCGTCGCGATAGTCCAGATAGGACTGCCTCATCGCCGCCAGCAAAGGCCTCTGCTCCGGATCATGGCCGACGATGTCCGTCTCCTGATCGAGAATAATGACCTCCTCCTGCTTGCTCTGATCGACCAAATTGACTTTGTCGATGTTCTGCAGCAGCCAATCGGTGCTCGCGTTGACGATCAAGGCGCCCATCGGCAAATTGTTGTCATCCTTGAAATCGTACATGAAGTAGCTGACCACGTTCTCCGAACCGCCCGCGCTGCCGCCCGCCTCGTATTCCATCTTGCGGGGGATCGGCTTCAGGATCGGAATTTCCCGGCCGGAGTGCAGCAGCTTGTCGAAGTTCGCATCCTTGAACAGGAGTTCGCCCGTCGTCGTATAATACGTGTCGGATTTCCGGTTGTAGAGGTAGATCGACCGGATGAACGGGTTCGAGTTGACGATCGAGGTTTGCAGGCTGTTGATCTCCTTCATCAGTTCGATGAAGTCGATCTCCTCGCTGTACATGATCGACCGGATTTCCGGATTGTAGTACAGCGAGATGACAGAATTCAGAATCATATCGTCCATGTAATCGATATTGTATTTGACCTGGAACAAAATTTTCTTGTTCGCTTGGTATTCGTTGTTCAGTATCGCTTGACCGGACATGTTGTACGCGATCAGGGCAAACGTGGACAGCGGAAGCAGCATCGCCACGATGATCCAGACGAGAATCGTATTCAGAAACTTGCGCCGTTTGTGTCGCTTGGAGGATTTCGATATCGGGATTCGCAAGAGGTTCACCTTCGTCCGTTCATGATCTTGTCGTTCTATCTTATCCATTGTTCTCCGATTATCGCGCAACCGAACGAGTTCCGGTATTTCGTCGGCGTCATGCCGTGCATCTTGCGGAACAGCGTCACGAAATAGCCCGTTTGCTTGAACCCGGCTGCGAACGCGATTTCCTTGACGGACATCCGCGTCGCGACGAGCAGCCTCTTGGCCTCCGCCATCCGCACCTCGTTCAAATAATGGACGGGCGTCCGTCCCATCGTTTCATGGAAGAGCCTATTATAATAGTAGGCGCTGTATCCCGCCAGCTCGGCCATTCTGGCGAGCGTCCAGTCTTCGGCGCATCTCTCCCGGATCTCGTCCGCCGACCTGCGTATCGCGTCCCGTCTTGCGGAAGAACCCGTATCCCTCAAGCTGCCGGCCTCCGCCGACAGATGAAGCAGCAGCTCGTAGAGCAGCGCGGAGATTCGGACTTCGTTCTTGCTCGAGAACGGCTCGCTCGCCCGGTACAGGCCGTCGGTCAATCGAACGATTTCGTCCAACTGTCCCAGCGCGAACGCCCATCCGTCCTTGCCGGCGAGACTCCTGATCCATTCGGTCTCGGGGCCGGCAGAGAAATGAACCCAACGCACGTCCCACGGATCGTCCGGATCGGTACGATACCGCTGCTCGCACAGCGGCGGGTACAGAAACCCGGCACCCGGCTTCAGCTCCAGCCAGTCGGCTCCGATCTTCACCCGCCCCTTGCCCGCGCACACGATATGCAGATTGTAGCCGCCGAAGCTTCCGGCCCCCCGATGTTCGCCGTGGCTCGGAAGCCGATCGTAGCGTCCGAGCATTTCGGGATAGAAAGCATAATAGCGCAGCCCCGGCGGAGGTATCACCAGATGCAGCCTCACTCGCGGCTCCCCCTTCCTGCATAATCGCAAGATAGTAAAATCAATGGCAAGATTGGAATCTTTCCATAATTATTTTACCGGATTAGAATGGTTAAAACGATTGCAAAAAAAGCAAAATACTGTACTTATGGATGTGATCCCATGAAAAAAGCCGTTGTGGAGCAGCGAATCGAGCTTGGCGTTTGCTATTATCCGGAGCATTGGCCGGAGACGATGTGGGAAGACGATTATCGGAGAATGAAGGAGCTGGGCCTGTCCGTCATCCGGGTCGCCGAGTTCGCTTGGTCGATCTTCGAGCCGGAGGAAGGAATGTTCTCGTTCGAGCTGTTCGATCGGGCGATCGATGGAGCGCACCGACACGGCCTGAAGGTGATTCTCGGCACGCCGACCGCCACTCCGCCGGCCTGGCTGACGGAGAAGTATCCCGAGGTGCTGAACGCGACGAAGCACGGCGTCGTCTACCGGCACGGCCTGCGCCGGCACTACAATTACAACAGCCCGGTTTACCTCGAGCTGTGCGCCCGCATCACGAGGAAGATGGCCGAGCATTACGCGGCGCATCCGGCCGTCGTCGGCTGGCAGATCGACAACGAGCTCAATTGCGAGGTCAACGTGTTCTATTCGGATGCCGACCATGCGGCTTTCCGGGAGTGGACCAAGCGCAAGTACGGCACGCTCGACGCGCTGAACCGCGCATGGGGAACCGTGTTCTGGAGCCAGACGTACACGGACTGGAACCAGGTGTACTTGCCGCGGCCGACTCCCGGCGATTCGCCCAATCCGCATCAGGCGCTTGACGAGAAGCGGTTTATATCCGACAGCGCGATCTCGTTCGCGAAGGTCCAGGCCGATATTTTGCGCGAAGTCTGTCCCGGCCATTGGGTGACGACGAACGGCTTCTTCGGGCACCTGGATACTCACCGCATGACCGACGAACTGCTCGACTTCATCTCGTACGATTCCTACCCGACGTTCGGCACGATCTATCCGGACGACGGGGACCGTCCGCTGCTTGACCGCAAATGGAGCCTTAACTTGAGCAACGTCCGGTCGATCTCGCCCAATTTCTGCGTGATGGAGCAGCAGTCCGGCGCGGGAGGCTGGGTGAACCGGATGGACATTCCGATGCCCCGTCCCGGTCAGATGCGGCTATGGACGTACCAATCGATCGCCCACGGCGCCGACAGCGTGCTGTACTTCCGCTGGCGCACCGCGACGTTCGGCTCGGAAATCTATTGGCACGGCCTGAACGATTACCATAACCGGCCGAACCGCCGTCTGCGGGAAGCCGCGGCAATCGGGAACGAAGTGGCGAAAATCGGATCTCGTCTGGCGGGGAAAAAGGGGCGCGCGGAAGTCGCGATCTTGCACAATTACGACAACGGCTGGGACGGGGAGCTCGACATCTGGCACGGGCCTCTGACGGGGAAGAGCTTGCTGGAGTGGTTCAAGGCGCTGCAGTATCGGCATATTCCGTCCGACGTGCTCGAATTGACGGAGAAGACGACGCTTGCGGACCTGCAGCGTTACCGCATGCTCGTATACCCGCATGCCGCCGTCATGACCGACGCTCAGGCCGAGCTGTTCAAACAGTACGCGGCAGGCGGCGGGACGATTGTCTTCGGGGCGCGGACCGGATATAAGGACGAATTCGGCCACTGCCGGCTCGGCCAGCCTTTCCCGGGTCCGGTCGCCGACCTGGTCGGTGTGACGGTGGAGGATTATACGATTATTAACGGCACGATTCCGGCTCCTTCTATTCAATGGAGCGATGCTGCGGGCGGAACGGAGACGGGCGGAACCGTCTATGCCGAGATGTTCAACGATGTTCTCGCCGCAGAGTCTCCGTCCGTCGAAGTCGTCGCCACCTACGCTTCCGACTATTACGCGGGCAAACCGGCCTTGACGCGCAACGCTTACGGCGCCGGGCAGGCTTGGTATTACGGTGCGGCGTTTTCCGAAGCCGTCGCCGCCGAGATTATTCGGCGCAGCGGCCTCCGTTCCCCTCTGGCGGACGTGTGCGAGCTGCCCGAACAGGTCGAAGTCGCGATTCGGGCCGGCGAAGGGAAAGCGTACGCCTTCCTGCTGAACTACGGCAGCGATGCGGCACAGCTGCGGTTCAAGCGTCCCGCGTCGGATCTGATTACCGGCAGCGTGCTCGATGGCAGCCACTTGCTCGAGCCTTACGGCGTAGCGATTCTCGAATTGGCGGACGAATAAGGCGGTTGTTGCGGCAGTCGAAACTCTCGAGCCGCGCGCCCCGAACTTCGAAGGAGCTGTCCCATAAGTAGGGGCGTACAAGATTATCGATGAAAAAAGAAGGGCATCTATCTCCTGGAGACTGCCTCATACGATCCTGAAACCACCTTATCTCGGGTTTACCCATTCAAGTTTCAGGGTCGTATAGCATCGGAAGGAGATAGATGCCCATTACCATTCACCTATCGATAATTGTTCGGTACGTCTCTTCTTACCTATGGGGCAGCCCCATTCGCATTTCAAGCGTCGGCATTACTCCCAGAAGATCGTACCTTCGCCGCGAAGCCGCGCCAAGCCTTCGACGAAGAAGAAGTCTCCGTAGATGAGCGGAACTCCGATGTTTTTGCCTTCCGGGTAGTGGCTCGTTCCTTCGCCAATGAGTCCTTCCTCGTCCGCGCGGTCCCACGCCCCGTAATTCCGATACAGCGATTCGAGCATGCGAACGGCAGGCTCGCGGTAGACGTGAGCTTCCAGAGAGCCGACCTGCTCGGCGAGCAGCAGCAAGCCGCTGGCCGCGATTGCGCCGGCGGACGAATCCCGATGCTTCTTCACGTCGGGCGGCAGACGGAAATCCCAGTGCGGCACATGGTCGTCCGGCAGATTGGACAGGAAGAAATGGGCGACCCGCTTGGAACCGTTCAAGTAAGCGGGATTGCCGGTATGATGATAGGATAAGGCCAGCCCGTACAGCGCCCACGCCGTTCCCCGCGACCAGGCGGATTCGGCGGCGTAGCCTTGACCCCCTCTCGCCTGCACCCGCTGTCCGCTCGCCGGATCGAATTCGACGATATGATAGACGGAGCCGTCCGGACGGATGAAATGCTCCAGCACGGTGTCCATATGCGCTTCCGCGACGTGGCGGTAGCGCGGATCGCCGGTCTCCCGCGACGCCCAGTACAGCAGCGGCGCGTTCATGGCGCAGTCGATAATGGCCCAGCCTGCGTTGTCGTCTCCCTCGAACCATGGGTTCCAGGCGCGAATATACCGTCCGCGCAAGTTAAACCGAGCGGCAAGATAATTGGCCGCCTTCAGCGCCCGTCTTCGCGAAGCTTCGTCCTGCCGGAGCTTATAGGAAGCGACGCTCGTCAGCGTCCACATGAAGCCGAGATCGTGATCAAGCCTGTCGTATCCGTCCAGCACCTCGTCCAGACGGACTTCGCAGCTTGCGGCCGTCTCTCTCAGCCTGTCGTCCCCGCTCTCTTCGTAGAGCTGCCACAGCATTCCCGGCCAAAACCCGGCCGTCCACCAATACGGCTCTTCCAGCGCGTACGCGCCGCCGACGCTTGCATGCGGAAATCCGTCCCCGATGCGGGCCAGATTGCGCAGCGTCTTCTCCTTGGCCTTGCTCCACGCTTCCTCGACCCAGGCGGGCCGGTTCTTGCCCGTTGTCTCCATAGACGTTATCCTCCATTAATTCCCGTTATCCAACTCGAAAACCAGCTCGATCCGATTCGTCGGTTCCGGTCGGCGCAGCTTCCACTCGATCGCATGCCATTCCCTCGGCTTCCCGAAATGATCGGAATAGACGCGCCGCTCGGCCGACGCCTCCAGCAAGCCGCTATCGTAGCGAATCAGCGCGGTCAAGCCGCCATCCGTCAGACGCACCGTTCCCTCGGCCGCCAGATCGGGGGGAACGAAGGTAACGACCCGTTCCGCGAAGCCGAGCGGCTCGCCTTCGAACGATACCACGTCGGTCAACGTCAAGCGGCATTCGTCCGCCTTGCGCCACCTGAGCTCGCGAACGAGCGACGCCAGCCCGGTCACCCGATAGGCCTGGCGCAAATCCAGTCGCAGCACGTCCTCTTGTTCGCCCGCAATCGCTTCCAAGACCACGGCCGCGCGCTCTCTCCCGGCCTCTTGTCCGCGGCCGCCCACGATCGGCACGGAATGCCCCTGCGTGCCGTTGCAATCGTAATCGTACCGGCCCGCGCCGAAATAAGCGGCCGTATACTCCCCGCTGCCCAAGTCGGCCGCGTAAGCCGTTCCGTCGACCATCCAGATGAACTGTCCGACGTCGTTGTGGTTGTGCGGCTCGTCGTTATGGCCGCCTTTGGCCGCGAAGCCGAAGCATCGTCCCGCTTCCGTCTCATAGCGGGACAGCAGCCACTGCGCGTCGGGAAAATAACGCGATGCCGGACGCAAGCTTCCGGACGCCGCCATTCCCGAATCTCTCCAGACCCAATCCCGGAGAACGGGCGCCCACCGGTGGCAGTGATCTTCCCCCAAGCCCGCTCCGTATCGCGCGTCGGGCGCCTCTACTTCAGGATAGAGCCGGGCCAAGTAATGCGTCAGTCCTGCGCGGAAAGGAATCGCCTGCAGCGAGTCGGAGAAGCTCGCGACGCGATCCCCGCACAAATAAGCCGCCTGCTGGAACAACGCAATGCTTCGGACCTTCGGCTTCGCGAACAGGTCGATCCGGCCCCCCGTGCGCTTGCTCAACAGATCGGCAAAACAGACGTAGTAGCCGAACCCGTAATTCCAATAGCCGAGCCCCTCCAGACAAGCCCCGTCTTCCCCGAAGCCTTCCAAATAACAGTCCAAGGCCGGCAGCGCCCTGGCCAGCACGGCCTCCAACGTCGCCGAATCGGTCATCCGCAGCAAAGCCGCCGAGCCGATCGACCCTGCGCATACGGCGGCCCAATTGTGCTTGGCCGTCTCCCAATGATGGGGACCGTGCCGCAGCAGCGGCTCGATCAACCGCTCCGATACCGCGCGATCGATCGCCTCCGTCAGCTCCGGCGGAAGCCGATTGCCGAGCAGGCACGCGATCTCGCTTAACGTAAACCCGGTCTCCGAGGAGAACAAGTCGATCGTCTTCGCGGCATCCGTCCCCTTCACATGAGCGGGCAGACACCAGGTTCGCTCTTCGAGTATAGCGCGCACCGTCTCCAGCAGCTTCCCGTAAAACCGCTCCTCGGCAGGCTCCAGCAAGCTCAGCAGCGCGAAGGCGTTCAGCCTTCTCCGCCGCTCGAAATACGCTCGCTCGTACTCCAGACGGGAGCCCGTTCGCTCGAAAATCGAGAACAGCTCCTCCGTCAGTTCCGGAAGCGGCTCTGCCGACAGCCGTTCCCCTTCCCCGCGAACCTCCGCGGCCAACTCCGCGAATTCCGGCGCCGTCGCAGCCCGCGCCCAGAACTCGGCGGCGCTCTCTCCCGCGGGATAGTAGAGTTCGTCCACGCTCCGCCCGATCCATTCCACGATGACCTTCCCCCTTCGCCGAGCCGTCTATTTGCGATATTCCATAGGCGTTACGCTTGCATGCGACTTGAATGTTTTAATGAAATAGCTCTGATTGTCGTAGCCCAGCATCTCCGATATTTCCCCGACCGTATGGGACGTCTGGTCCAGCAGCTCCTTGGCCCGGTCCATCTTCATCCGCGTTACGTATTCGATGAACGTCTCGCCCGTCACCTTCTTGAACATCCGGCTGAAATAGCTGGCGTTCAGGTGCAGGCTGTCGGCCACCTCGTCCAGAGAGATGCGGCGATGAAGATTGAGGGATACGTATTTGCACGCCTCCTTCACCTCCGGCCGTTTGTTGATCGAGGCGGCCCGATCCCCTTCTTCCGAGGCGGCCAGTTGGCCGCTTAGCCATTCGCGAAGCTCGCGAACCGAATCGATCGCCGAGATTTCCTTGTGCAGCGTATCCGCGGAATAGCCCGACCGGACGTATTGCAAGGTGCGCAGCTTCAGCTTTAAATCCAGCACCAGCTTCAGCGCCCAATCCTTCACCGCGGCAGGAGGATACCTGCCCCGGATAATGCGCTCGATCCAGGCATCCGCCATCCGGCAAGCGTCGGAATGCCTTCCGTCGATCAACGCTTCTCTCAGCTCGGAATTGGCGGCGTCGTAATGGACGAACAGATCCTCCTCGCTCAGTTCCTCCGTTCTCTGCTTCGCCACCGCGCCCGACTCCAGATAGAATCTTTGCTCCTCGTCCGTTACCAGCTCGTGCAAATTGCGCTTGAGCGCCTTCGTCGCTCCGCACTCCGTGCCGAGCACGAAGGCCATCCGGATTTTAAGAACCGACCCTATGGCCTTCTGGACGATCCGGCACAGCTCCGCCGCCCGGTCGTATGCGTTCGTTTTCAGGCTCGGCTTGTACGAGATCAGCAGCAGATGCTTTCTTTCGCTGTACGCGATATGCAGAGCACGGAGCTCCGGCTCGGCCAGCACCTCGGCAATGACGTTGGCGATGGCGAACCGGAGCGTCTGCTCCGAGGCGAAGCGCTGCTTCGCGCGGGTATAGTCCTCGACGTAGCCGATCGCGGGAAGGCACCACGTCTCCTCCGCGAACAGGCCGAAGCCGTTCGCCTCCGTCATCCACTCATCCGCCGACAGCAGCGGCTGGTGAATGAAGTTTTTGAACGCCTGCTCCTTGCGCAGCTCCCTGGCGTCGTTCGCCAACGCATGGAGCCGCAGCCGTTCCCCGCTCATCTGCCGGTCCGCGTCCAAATCCTCCTTGAAACGCTCCAGCATCGGTACGAGTTCGCCGGGCTGCAGCGTCTCCTTGAGCAAATATTCCTGCACGCTGAGTCTCATTGCCTGCTGAGCGTAAGCAAACTCGTTATGACAGGACAGGATGACGATCCGGGCATCCGGCTTCCGTTCCTTGATCTTGGCGCACAGCTCCAGTCCGTTCATCTTGGGCATGCCGATGTCGGTAATGAGGATGTCCGGCATTTCCGACTGCGCATGATCCCAGGCGACCGCTCCATTCTCGAACGCTCCGATCAGGCGAAACCCCCGGGCTTCCCAATCGATCGATTCCGACAGCAGCTCCAGAACGGGATAATCGTCGTCTACCAGCATGACGTTATACATGGCCATCCATCCTCTCGTAAGCGATCGTCACCCGGATCAACGTTCCGGCTTCCTTGCGGCTCTCCACCGCGATAGAGAAGCGGTCTCCGCACAGCATCGTCATTCTCTCGACCACGTTCGTCAAACCCATTCCCGAGAAAGCCGTTCCGGCTCCGATTCCCGCCTTGGCCGCCGCCTTGCCCTTCTGCGCCCCCTGGTCGTCCATTACCCGCTGCAGCTTGCCGTTCAGCGCGTCGACGGCTTCCTCGTCCATGCCGACGCCGTCGTCCTCAACCGCGAGATGAAGCACGCGATCCCGCATCTCCGCGCCGATGCGAATGAGCCCCGCCTTCTGGTTGAAGCCGTGAATGAGCGCGTTCTCCACGATAGGCTGCAGGAAGAAGCGCGGCACCCGCACGAGCATCGCCTCGGAGGCGATGTCCAGCGACAGCTCGACCTTCTCCTTCTGACGCAAGTTCATCAGCTCCACGTAGTGGGTAAGCAGCTCAAGCTCCTCGTGCAGGCTGATCTCGTCCGCGTCGCTGTTGATCGTCATGCGCAGCAGCGTCGAGAGCGAGCCGATCATCTTCGCGCTGTCCGAATCTCCGCCGCGCATCACTTTCATGCGGATGGAATTCAGAACGTTAAACAAGAAATGGGGATGAATTTGCGCCTGCAGCATTTTCAGCTCCGCCTTGCGCTTGCGCGCCTGCGTATCGGATATTTCCGCGATCATCTCCTGAATCCGGTCCAGCATCTGATCGAACAGAAAGCCGAGCCGGCCGATCTCGTCCGTCCCCCTGACCCCCGATCTGACGCTCAGATTCCCTCTCTGCACGGTGGAGGTCGTTCGGCCAAGCTGCACGAGCGGCTTCGTGAAGGCGCGGAGCAGAATGAGCAGAATAAGCAGAAACACCGCGAGAGAAGAAATCTGCACGACGAACACCTGGTTGAAAATCGAGCTGATGTCGACGATCGCCTCGCTGTAGCGCTGCTTGGATACGAGCCGCCAATCGTTGAACGAGAACGGCTTCTCCGTGATCAAATATTTCTCGCCGTCTATCGTCCGGATCGAAGTGTGCAGGTTTCCCGCGGACTCCCCGACTTCCGTGAACGTCTGTCCGATCTGCGACCCGTCGCCGCCGGACAAGATCCGGCCGTTCTCGTCCAGCAGCATCATCTCCTGGTCAGAGCTAAGCTTCTCGAACAAACGTCTCACTTGGTTCTCCATAACGGTAATGACGACGTACCCGTAAATTCGCGAATCGTCCCGGCGCAGCGGGCGGGCGAGCGACAGCTGGTACGGGCTCTCCTCCGACATGTAGGCGAACATGACCGGACTGGCTCCGATCCAGTGGGAGATCGGCCACTTCAAGCCGTCCAGCCGCTCGAACCACGGTTCCTCCTTCAGCTGCAGAGGATTGTAGTCGCTCGTGGAGTAGTTGGTAAAGAAAGTGTCGTCGGTAAGCAGGACGGTAATGTAGCTTTTATCGCTGACGGTCAGACTGTCGAGCTGTTCGATAATTCTTTTCTGATCCGTAAAATTCAAATAAGCGTCGCGGCTCTCGGTGTTGCCCGAGACGACCAGCTTGAAATAGCTCGTCATGCTCGCGTTCGTCTGAATGTAGTTCGCCATGTTCAGCATGCTGGTCAGCAGATTCGATACCGAGCTCTCCGCCAGCAGCAAGGAATCCTGGGCGTTGGACACCGCCTGACGCTGCACGGCGTCCTTCGTCAGGGAAGTGTAGATAAACTGCGTCAGCACCGCGGGAATCAAAATGCAAGCGATTGCGGCAATCATCAGCTTATGTCTTATCGACCGCAATCCGAACCCTTTGTTCATCCGCAGCATGCAAGCTCCCCCCCGTGTACGCAAGTTGCTTCTAGAAGCAAAAACGCCTGCGGCGTCCTTAGGGCGTGTCTTCAAACCCGCTCAGGGGCATCTATCACCGCCTTTTCGCCCCCTTCTTCGTCACTTTTGCTTGACGTACCTCCGGTACGCCTTCACAAAAGTTCCTTGCATGGAACGAAAATTCGGCAATATCTGCTGTCCTCGGAGTATGAAAACACGCCCTAGGACGGCGAACGCGTTTTTGTCGGAGACGATACAGACAATGATAAACGTGAAACTTATAAATTCTGTATCGTTAACAAAGGGGGACAGCGACTGGGCTGTCCCCGCAACATCAGTATAGCACGTTACTTTTTGTTCGCTTCGATAATTTGCTGCGCGCGCTCTTGGCTGTTCGTCACCGTCGCGTCGATATCCTGCTGTCCGAGGATGAGCTTCTCGTACTCCTCGTTAACGGCCTTGTAGACTTCGGCTTGATAAGAGGCGGCCGGGATCATCTCCGAAGCTTTGGACACCAGCAGCGTCTGGATCAGCGAGTTTTTGTCGACCAGTCCGGGATTCGCCGTGCCCGCCAAAATCGAATCGATGATCGGCGTCAACTGATCGTTGGACACCTTGCTCCAGGACGGCACGTTCTTCGCCTGCACCAGTTGGCCTTCCGTCGTGTACCAGCGCACGAACTTGTATGCCTCATCCTTGTTCTTGGAGATGGAAGACACCGCAGTGTAATCCGTCGTGACCGGAGCGTAGCCGATCGGGTCGCCCGCATTGTTTTTCGGGAACGGCGCGACCGCTACGTTAAACGTTAACGGCAAGCTCTCGGTGCCGCCGATCTCCGTATTCATCCAGCTTCCGATCGTCAGCATGCTGGCGGATTGATTAAAGAACTGATTCCGGTACGCCAGCTTCTGGGAGATGATGTCCGTGTAAGGTACGGAGGATTTGTCTTCCTGCTCCATCTTCACGCGCAGTTCCAGCGTCGCCCTGAAGTTCGGATCGTCCAGATTGGAGGAGCCGTCGGCTTTCAGGAAGTCGGAGTTGGTCGGTTGGTTCATCATCTTCAGCTTGAGGAACTCCATCCAGCCGCCGCCCTGCGGTCCGTGGAAATACGTGCCGTAACGCTTCGAGTTGCCCTCGCCCTTCGTCAACTGCTTCGCGTAGCTCGCATAGTCGTCCCAGGTCCAATCGGTCGGCACGGCCAATCCCGCTTCGTCGAGATGATCCTTGTTCAGCAGCACGTACCACGGATTAAACTTGCCCGGCAGCGCATACACTTTGCCGTTCAGCGTCGTATCGACCTTGTATTCCTCCGATACTTTGTATCCCCCGTCGGCGGCGATGAAATCGTCCAGCGGCTCTGCCATGCCGAGCGACACCCTCTGCGCGTATCCGGCAGGATCGCTGAACATGAGCACGTCGATCTCCTCTTTGGAGGCGAACGCCAGATCCAGCTTCTTCATGGCCTCCTGCGTATCGCCCTTGTCGCTCAATACGACAACTTCGACTTTAGTGCCCGGATTCGCTTCCTCGTAAGCCTTCAACGTCTGAGACCAGTTGTACGTCGACTCGGGCCCGAACGTGTACAGCCGCAGCTTTACGTTTTTGGCCGGCTCGGACGCCGGCGCCGAAGCCGAGGCGGACGGAGCGGAAGCGCTCGGACTTGCGCTTGGGCTCGCCGTCTCGTTGTTCTTATTGCCGCCGCAGCCCGCAAGCAGTCCCGCAAGCATTACGCCTGTTGCCATGCCGTACAACCACTTCTGTTTTCTCATCGTGACACCCTCCTATTGGATAAGTAATCTGGTGTTGACAATCCACATTATAAAGGCGTCCTTCCGAACTCAAATGTAACTATATTTACCTATAATGTAATATTTTTGATCAGTTAGCCTTTTACTCCGCCCAGCGCGATACCCTCGATGACGCTCTTCTGCCCAATGATAAAGACGATCAGAAGCGGCACGATGGCCGAAACGGCGCCCGCCATAATAAGCGAATAGAACTCGCCGCTCATGGACGTGAACTTCTGCATCGCCAGCGGAATCGTGTACAGGCCGTCCGTTCGCAGGAAGATCAGCGGGTTCTGGTAATCGTTCCACGTCCAGATAAAGCGCAGAATCGCATAGGTGGCCACCGCCGGCTTCACGAGCGGAAACGCGATCGACCAGAACGTCCGCAGATGGCCGGCCCCGTCGATCTTCGCCGACTCGATATACTCCTGATTGACCCCCATGAAAAATTGCCGGAGCATAAACGTGCCGAGCACGCTGAAGCTGCTGAGCAGTATAAGGCCGAAGTGGCTGTCGAACAGGCCGATATTGCGGTACAGAATAAATTGCGGAACGAGAATCGCCTGGCTCGGAACCATATAGGTGGCCAGCACGATCAGGAACAGCCACTTGCCCGCTTTGAACCGCACCTTGGAGAAGCCGTAGGCCGCCAGGCTGGAGGTCGTGCAAGAGACGAGCACCGTAATGACGCTGACCTTGATCGAGTTCCAGTAATAGATATAGAAAGGATATCGGCCGAACCACACTTCTTTGTAATTGGCGATCGCGTTCCACTGCTTCGGAATCCATTCGATCGGATAGACGAACACGTCTTTCTCCAGCTTGAAAGAAGTCGTCAGCATCCACAGGAACGGCAGCAGGAACAATAGGCTGACGGCGAACAGGACGGCGGTCGTAACGGCTTTGCGCCAGTCCAGCCGATGCAAGGTTGCCATGGCGTTTCATCTCCCAATCAATAGTTGACCCATTTTTTCTGTGCGATCCACTGTCCTGCCGTAATCAGGAATACGAACAGGAACAGGACGACGGACACCGAAGAAGCGTACCCGATCTTCAGGTTGTTGAACGCTTGATCGTACAAATACCAGACCATCAGGCTCGTCGAACCGATCGGCCCGCCCTGCGTCATGACCGCGATAATATCGAACACTTTAAAGGAAGAAATAATGCCGGTGACGAGCAGGAAAAAGGACGTCGGGGACAGCAGCGGGAACGTAATCCGCGCGAACTTCACCAAGGCGCTCGCTCCGTCAATGTCCGCCGCCTCGTACAGATCCCGGGGAATCGACTGAAGACCGGCAATGTAAATAATCAGATTGAACCCGATCGAAATCCATACCGTGATCATCATGATGGAGTACAGCGCGAACTTCGGATCGGCGATCCATTTCGGCGGATTGGCGATGCCGATCGCCTGCAGCATCTCGTTGATCGGACCGTACGAAGGATGGAACAGCACCTGCCAGACGACGGCGACCGCAACGATGTTGGAAATGTAGGGCATGAAGTAGGCGACTTTGAAAAAGCCCTTCCAGTAGACATACCGGTCGATCAGCACGGCCAGCACCATGGAAATCAGCATGTAGACGGGCACCGCGAGCAGAAACAAAAAGTTGTTGCGAATCGAGCGAATAAACGCCGGATCGTCCCACAGCTTGCGGAAGTTTTCGAATCCGATCCACTTGATGCCGTCCCAGCCCTGCACGAAATTCCAATCGGCCAGACTGAGCGCGAGCGCCGCCAGAATCGGCAGCAGGACGAGCACGGTCACTCCGATCAGCATCGGGCTCACGAACAGGAATCCGGCCAGCGTCTCTCCGGCGGATAGCGATAATCGGCGGCGGGCCGGCTTGACGGCTTCGGGAACCGCGGCGGGTTGAGTCATGTTGAACACCTCGACTTTGAAAATCTGAATACATTAGAACCTATAATAGAGAAGTCTATCGGCTCGTCATCCTCTGTATGGTGTCATTATATAAAAAAAATACCGTCATCCTTTGACGGTATTTTGATCTCGTACGCGATTTATTTGACTTTCTGTTATACCAATGCAATCTCCCGAATCTGGACGTTCCTCTCTTTGGCCAGGTCGATAAATTGCTCGCCCGCCTTCACGAGCGGAGATTCCATATTATGAGGGTTCAAATAGACGACTTCGGCGGCTCTGCCGTCCGTCAGAACGACGTGTCTGCCGAGCAACTTCTTCATCAGGTTGTCCAGGAAAAGCGATACGATCTGCGGATTCAGCTCCCCGAACTTTCCTTGCCGCATCTGGCTGACGATCTCGTGGAAAGGCGTCGCTTCGCGATAAGGTCGCTTGGAAGACATCGCATGGAAAATGTCAGCGACCGCCACGATCGCGCTGAACGGATCGATCCGGCTCTTGTCCAGACCGTGCGGATATCCCCGGCCGTCTTCTCGTTCATGATGCTGCAGCGCGACGAGCGCCACCCGAGGATGGAGTCCTTCGGCGTTCTTGAGCAGCTCGTACCCGTGCACGGTATGCTTCTTGACGATCTCGAACTCTTCGTCGGTAAGCGAGCCGGGCTTGTTCAGTATCGATTCCGGGACGTTGACTTTGCCGATATCGTGCAGCGTAGCCGCCAGAGAGAGGATGGCCAGCTCGTCCTCGCTCAAGTTCATCCAGCCGCCGATCAACGTCGCCAGGATGCCGACGCCGATATTATGCTCATACGTATAATCATCCTTAGCCTTGACGATCTCGAACAGCTCGAACAAGTCCGAGTTGCCGGACAGATCGCGAATCGCCGGCAGAATTTCCCGGCGGATGTCCGCCAGCGGAATGCTCCCGGAGTCGGTTACGGAAGAGAACAGCTCTTTCGACCGGCTTACCGTCTGCTTAAGCACCTTGCGGCTGCGCGCCCCGTCCCCTTGCGACTCGGGAGGCTGATCGAGCGAGAGCGTAAATTCGTCGATCTTGTGGTTGTACAGAAGCTTGACGGAGTCGTAATTCAGCACCGTCTGGGCGGGGATAATCGTCACGCCATAATTGTTGATTACGTCAGCTAGCACTCTTCGTCCGATTAGATGCTCCATGTATACGCTCCCATATGACATTTCTTAGGATATATCATAACATAAAGCTCTCAAAAATTAAGAGAAAAAAATTAGACAATTGTTCATTTCCAGGGTGAATATGATAAAATTTTTGTTAATTCAACATGAAGGAGCTGCCTATGTTTATCTTGATTGGATTATTGTTTCTGGCTCTGTATGGCGTTTCCGTCTTCTATATCGGCTGGAGCGGCTGGAAATGGATGAAGCCGATGGTCTCGGCCCGCTTCAAGTGGCTGTACGTCGTCGCTGTCGTCTTCCTCGCTTCGTCGTTCATTCTTGGCCGCTTCGTCGGCAGCGTTCCCGCCATAAGCATATTGGGCTCTTACTGGCTGGCCGCGTTCTCGCTGCTGCTTATGCTTCTTCCGATCGTCCATCTCTGCCTGTGGCTGTTCCGGCTGACAAGCCTGCCCCGGCATCGCGTGCAGAAGTGGGCCGGCTCGATCACTTTGCTGATTCTCGCGTCACTGCTTTCCTACGGAACGCTTAACGCATACAGCCCGGTCGTCCGCAGCTACGAGATTCGCATCGACAAGCAAGCGGGCGATCTCCGGGAGCTGAACGTCGTCATGGCGGCGGACATGCACTTCGGCCTGCTCTCCGGCAAAGCGCACGCCAAGCGCATGGTGGAAGAGATCAACGCGCTGAAGCCCGATCTCGTGCTGTACCCGGGAGACATTATCGACGACAATCTCGACGTCTATCTCGACAAGGGCATCGGCGAGATCATCTCCGGCGTGCAGGCGACATACGGCGTATTCGCCTCGCTGGGCAACCACGACAAATACAAGGGCCGAATGGAAGAATTAATCTCCGCCCTCGAACAGAGCGGCATGGACATTCTGTACGACGAGACCGTATCCGTAGAAGGCGTGACGCTGATCGGCCGCAAGGACAAGACCGAGAGCGACCGCGCCGCGCTGGAGACGCTCATGGCCGATATTCCGCGCGACGGCCCGATCGTCCTGCTGGACCATCAACCTTACGGGTTGGATATCGCGGCGGACAACGGCGTCGACCTGATGGTATCCGGCCATACGCACCGCGGTCAGATCGCTCCGGCCCACCTGATCACCAAGGCGCTGTACGAGAACGATTGGGGCCATGTGCAGAAGGGAAGCTTCCATTCCATCGTCACGTCCGGCTACGGCTTCTGGGGGCCTCCGATCCGCTTGGGCAGCCGCTCGGAAATCGTGCAGATCACGATCGGCTTCTCCTCCTGAACTCCCCGGGGGTAACGCCTTCCGCCTTCAGAAAAATATTGTAGAACGACGGTTCGCTCTGATAGCCGATCAGCTCCGCGATCTGCTTGACGAGCAGATCCGTCGTTATCAAGTACCTCTTGGCCGCCTCCATCCGGCAGTAGATCAAGAAACGGATCGGACTGACCCCCGTCTCCGCCTTGAACAGATGAGCGAGGTGGTACTTGTTCAAGTATGTTTCCGCGGCCAGCGCATCCAGCGTGATCGGAGAAGCGTAGTTCTCCTCGATCATCCGCCTTGCTCTCTGCACGGCCTCCTTCACGGAAACGCGCGATCTCTCCCCCGCGTCGCCGTACAGCCGCAGCCTCGCCAGCCTGGCGAACAAAATGCCCAAATAGTGGTTGGCAATCGTCTCCGACTCCGGCTCGTTGCGGCGATACTCGGCGATGGCGTCCCTCATCAGCTTGCGAACGACGGGGAGGTGCTCCTGCAGCCGAACAATCGGAGACTCCCCCTCTTCGAAGAAAAAGCCCGGAGCCGCTCCCTTGATCCTCAGTCCCTCGAAGCCGATATATGCCGCCCGGAACGGATGTTTCGTCGACAGCTCCTTGTGCCACACGCCCCGCTGATAGAACAGCAGAGTACCCGCTCCGGCCGTATAACCCCGCCCGTCGATTTCGAACTCTCCTTCCCCTTCCTCGATCAGCAATATTTCCGTCATTCGGTCGTGCTTATGCAGATCCAATTGGAATCTGTTCTGTTCGTCGTTATCGAACGTGCCGCAGCCGACGATCGACGGCTGGCCCTCTATCCTTGTCGTTCCGCTCATTCCGCCCCCCTAATCGCAAGAATGAATAGTTTTCTTAACAACCCGCCTTATTGAAGCGAGCACCGGAATGGAATAATTTATTATCTGACGGCTGAGGCGCATCACTGACTTTACAATAGAACGGCCTGCATAAGATTGCAAGATCGAATAGGTTCATTCCATCGCGAGGAGGCGTGTCGATTGCTGCGATTCAAGAAAAGACTTCTGTCCGCCGAGAAGTTCGAGGCCTGTTCCGTGTTCGACGTGAACGGAGACGGCATAGCGGATATCGTCAGCGGGGGGTACTGGTACGAAGGACCGGACTTCGTCCGGAAACACACGATCTGCGAAGTAGAGGCGCTCCATGGCTATCACGCCGACTTCTCCGACTATCCGATGGACGTCGACGGCGACGGCCGCCTCGATATCGTGACGGGCGACTGGTGGGGAGAAACGTTACGGTGGCGGCGAAATCCGGGCGAGACCGGCAAGCTCTGGGAGACGATCGACATCGACCGCTGCGGCAGCATCGAGACGATCCGCTATCTCGACATCGACGGCTGCGGCGTTCCGGAAGTTTTCCCGAATACGCCCGGCTCGCCCCAGGCTTTCTACAAGCTGGTCAGGGACGCCGCCGGAAGGGGGACGGGGCTGTTCCGCAAATACGTCATCGGCGAGAAGGCGAGCGGACACGGAATGGGCTTCGCGGACATTAACGGCAACGGTCGCATGGATGTCGTTCTGTTCGACGGCTGGCTGGAACAACCCGAAGATCCGTTCGCCGGGCCATGGACGTTCCATCCCGAGTTCGATCTGGGCTCCGCCAGCGTCCCGGTTCTCGGATACGACGTCAACGGCGACGGCCTGACCGATCTGATCGTCGGCCAAGCCCACGACTACGGCCTGTACTGGTTCGAGCAGCGTCTTGAAGCGAACGGGGCCCGGACGTGGACGAAACATGCCATCGACTTCAGCGGCTCCCAGTTCCACGACCTGCAGCTCGTCGATCTCGACCTTGACGGCAAGCCGGAGCTCGTGACAGGCAAGCGTTACCGGGCGCACAACGACGGCGACCCCGGCGCGCATGATCCGATCGGAGTGTACTATTACAAAATCGAAGACGGCCGGTTCGAGAAGCACGTCATCGATTACGGCGAAGCCGGGGAAGCATCGGGCCTGGGCATCTATTTCTGGGTGCAGGACTTGTCGGGCAACGGATATCCGGACATTATCGCCCCGGGCAAAGACGGACTCTGCTATTTCGAAAATTTGGGACCCGCGGAAGGAGACGAATGAGCGAATGACAAAGCTGAAAATCGGTTTCGTCGGCGCAGGCAATATGGGGCAGATGGCTCATCTCGCCAATTATGCGGCATTAAGAGAGCAATGCGAGGTGGTCGCGATCGCGGAGCCTCGCCCTCAATCGGCCAGGCTCGTCGCCTCCCGATACGGAATTTCCGAAGTATACAGCGACCATAGAGAGCTGCTCGCGCGCGCCAAGGTCGACGCTATCGTCGCGCCGCAGCAGTTCCGCAACCATTATGTCGTCGTTCCGGACATTCTTCGCGCCGGCATTCCGGTATTGACCGAGAAGCCGCTCAGCCTGACCGTCGAGGCGGGCCGAGAGCTCGTTTAGATCGGGGAAGAGACAGGAACGCTGCATATGATCGGCTACCATAAGCGTTCCGATCCGGCCATGGAACGGGCGAAAACCGTCGCGGAGCAGTGGAAGAAGAGCGGCGATTACGGCAAGTTGCGCTATATCCGCATTACGATGCCTCCGGGGGATTGGACGGGAGGTATCGTATGGCCCCAGAACACGGACGAATCCTATCCTCCGCTCGTGCCCGAACCGGGACCGGCCGATTACGACGACAAGCAGACGGCCGAGCTGGAGGCGTTCGTCAACTACTATATCCATCAGGTGAACGCAATCCGCTTCTTCCTCGGCGAGAATTACCGGCTGACATTCGGGGACCGGGCCGGCGTCCTGCTGGTCGGAGAGAGCGACAGCGGAGTGACGGTGTCGCTGGAGATGGCTCCTTACGGCAATACGATCGATTGGGAAGAGAAGGTGCTCGTCTCCTTCGAGAAGGGCTATGTGAGCGTGGAGCTGCCCTCTCCGCTGGCTCAGCAGCAAGCCGGGAAGCTGACGATCTACAAGGACAACCCGGACATCGCTCCGCCGGAGATCGTGCAGCCGGTGCTGCCGAAAGTGTCGGCCATGCGCAACCAGGCCGTCAACTTCCTGGCCGCCGTACGGGGAGAACGCCCCGCTCCGTGCACGTCCAAGGAAGCGCTGGAGGATCTGATCTTCGCCCGTTCGTATATCGATTACTTGTCCGATCGATATCCTGATCGATAGAGGACAGGGCGCAGCCTGGACAGGAAATTGACGCGATACGCGCAACGAATCCCCCGGTGGGTCGGACAAGGTTCGTCAAATCGGTTGATCTTCCGGGGGAAAAATCCCTTCCAGCTTCAAACTGAGGCAAGGTACGGTCGGCGAGGTCAGCGTCTGCTCTTCCGTCAGCGTCGCCACTGCTGCGTACTTCCCGTCCATGAGGACGAACTGCTCTAAGAACCGGTGAACGGGATCGACCAGCCAATATTCGCGCACGCCGAATTTCTCGTAGCCGTTCTTTTTGATCGTCTTGTCCCGGCGTCCCGTACTTGCAGATAAAATCTCTACAACCAGATCGGGTGCGCCATAGATGTACCCGTCTCGGATAATGCCGCGATTCGCGTTGGATATATAAATCAAATCCGGTTGAAAAATGTTGTTCTCATCGAAATGAACGTCCAGCGGTGCCAGCAGCACTTCCCCGTCGGCCGCACAATCGTTCCGAAACGCGAAATGCAGTTCCCCCAACACTCTCTGATGCGCATATACCGGAGAAGACAGGAAATCATAACGCACTCCTCCGATAATTTCATACCTTTCGTCAATCAGATAGTTTTCCGGAGTCTCCTTAACCTTCCCTTGCTTGTCCTTGGCTTCGCTTTCGTCGTTCCCCTCGTCCTCCCGCAAGATGTCTCCCAGATTTAAGTTCAGGCAAGGCACGGTCGGCGAGGTCAGCGTTTGCTCCTCCGTCAGCGTCGCCACCGCCGCATATTTCCCCTCCAGAAGAACAAACTGCTCTATGAACCGGTGAACGGGATCGACCAGCCAATATTCGCGCACGCCGAATTTCTCGTAGCCGTTCTTTTTGATCGTCTTGTCCCGGCGTCCCGTGCTTGCAGATAAAATCTCTACAACCAGATCGGGTGCGCCGTAGATGTACCCGTCCCGGATAATGCCGCGATTCGTGTTGGCAATATAAATCAAGTCCGGCTGAAAAATGTTGTTCTCGTCGAAATGGACATCAAGAGGTGCGAACAGCACCTCTCCGTCCGCCGCACAGCCATTATGAAAAGCGAGATAGAGTTTCGCCAGTACCCGCTGATGCGCGTATATTGGAGACGACAAGAAATCATATCTTACCCCTTCAATAATTTCATACCTTTCGTCAATCAGATAGTTTTCCGGAGTCTCCTTGACTTTCCCCTGCTTGTCCTTGGCTTCGCTTTCGTCGTTCCCCTCGTCCTCCCGCAAGATGTCTCCCAGATTTAAGTGCAGGCAAGGCACGGTCGGCGAGGTCAGCGTCTGCTCTTCCGTCAGCGTCGCCACCGCTGCGTACTTCCCGTCCATGAGAACGAACTGCTCTACGAATCGGTGAACGGGATCGACCAGCCAATATTCGCGCACGCCGAATTTCTCGTAGCCGTTCTTCTTAATCGTCTTGTCCCGGCATCCCGTGCTTGCAGATAAAATCTCTACAACCAGATCGGGCGCGCCGTAGATATATCCGTCCCGCATAATGCCGCGATTCGCGTTGGCAATATAAATCAAATCCGGTTGAAAAATATTATCCTCATCGAAATGAACGTCCAGCGGTGCGAACAACACCTCTCCATCCTTCGCACAGTTTTGGTGAAAACCGAGAATCAAGTCTCTCAGCACTTGCTGATGAGCGTATGCCGGCGACGACAGAAAATCGTATCGCACCCCTTCGATAATTTCGTACCTTTCATCGATCAGGTCATTTTCCGGAGTCTCCTTAACCTTCCCTTGCCCTGCTATCTCCTGCTTGTCCCTATCTTCGCGTCCGTCGTTCCACTTGTCGGCCATCCCCTTGACCTCCTTTGAAGAAGTTGTTCAACAGTCCAATTGTCGATCAACGATCAACCGGGAACGAGACGCAAGTCAGCTTGTCCGACGCCACGCGCTCGTCGTTCTCGAACAGGTCTCGCAGCTCGTATCGCTGTTCGCCGGTCAGCTCGAACCGTTCCAGCGTCTGCACAGCCGGATCTACGATCCAATATTCGGGTACGCCGTGACTGGCATAGATGTGCAGCTTTCGCAGGCGGTCTCTCTTATGCGACCACGGAGAGAGCACCTCGACGACGAGATCGGGCGCCCCCTCCACTCCGCGCATCGTCACGATGTCGGGTCGGCTGCGATGGATCATAATCAAGTCCGGCTGAACGACATTCGTTCGACTCAGAATGACGTCCAGCGGAGCTATTAAAATAAAGTATTCCGAGGCGCAGCTCTGCACGAGAAGATGCAAGGACGAGCCGATGACCTGATGAACGGTGGACGGTCCCGGAGACATCAGCTCCAACTCCCCATCAAGCACCTCGTAACGCTGTCCGTCGTCCGGCATTTCCGCATAAGCCTCGTAAGTTACCGGATGTTCCATGATCCGATCCTTATTCGTTTTTTTCCTCGCCATCGCCCCCATCTCCTCGCTCAAATTAAAACACCCCGACAAAGCAACACGTCCCGTGTCCGGCTTTGGCGAGGTGCTTCCTCGTTCCGTCATCTTATTTATCTTATATTTCCAATTATGCCATTCCGATCAGAATCCTGTCAACGCTTGTCGGATTCGTTCCGCGCAGACGCCGCAAAGCCGCGAACGCCCTTCGTCCTAGGGCGAGTATGCATCCTCCGAGGATAGCAGATGTTGCCGAATTTTCGTTCCAAGCAAAGGTGACGAAGCAAGCGGTGAAAGATGCCCCTGAGCGGGTTTGCATACACGCCCTAGTAGAGCATTCCGGAAATAAAATGCGATTGCGCTCGAAGCCGATGCAATCTTACTTACGGTCAGGTTCTTCGCCAGGCGGATTCTAACCCGATACTGCCGTCCTGCAACCTCGCTGTACCTCTTTTTGTCGCTGTATCCCGACTCAGCACGGTTACAGCGACTCTGTCTGCTCCTATCCAGCTCCAACCCGACTCAGCACGGTTACAGCGACTCTGCCTGCTCATTTCCAGCTCCAACCCGATTCAGCACGGTTACAGCGACTCTGCCTGCTCCTATCCAACTCCAACCCGACTCAGCACGGTTACAGCGACTCTGCCTGCTCCTATCCAGCTCCAACCCGACTCAGCACGGTTACAGCGACTCTGCCTGCTCATTTCCAGCTCCAACCCGACTCAGCACGGTTACAGCGACTCTGCCTGCTCATTTCCAGCTCCAACCCGACTCTGCACGGTTACAGCGACTCTGCCTGCTCCTATCCAGCTCCAACCCGACTCAGCACGGTTACAGCGACTCTGCCTGCTCCTATCCAGCTCCAACCCGACTCTGCACGGTTACAGCAACTCTGCCTGCTCCTATCCAGCTCCAACCCGACTCAGCACGGTTACAGCGACTCTGCCTGCTCCTATCCAGCTCCAACCCGACTCAGCACGGTTACAGCGACTCTGCCTGCTCCTATCCAGCTCCAACCCGACTCAGCACGGTTACAGCGACTCTGCCTGCTCCTATCCAGCTCCAACCCGACTCAGCACGGTTACAGCGACTCTGCCTGCTCCTATCCAGCTCCAACCCGACTCAGCACGGTTACAGCGACTCTGCCTGCTCCTATCCAGCTCCAATCCGACTCAGCAAGACTGAGTCGGATTGGATTCTCAACGTCTTGGTTACGTTACTTCGGGAGCGCTCTACTAGCCTCCGATCATGCGGAAATCGATCGGTCCCGGGGGCGGAAACTTCGCTTTCGCCTCAGCCAGAAGCGCTTCGGTCAGCTCCACTCCCCGCTCCTTCGCCAGCTTCAGCGCCTGATACTTGTACCACAGGTCGATGATCAGCGTCTCTCCTTCGCGGATAACCGCGAACTCGGTCTCGAACAGCCGGCGCATATACTCGTCCTGACCCAGCTCCAGCGCCGCCGCCCCGACGACAATCCGAATTCGGTCGCCCCCGGCCAGCTCGGCCGGCAGCGATTCGTACAGCCCCCACGCCCGCTCGAACTCCCCGCGCCGCACGAGCAGCTGCAAATACTCCTCGGCGAAGGCGCGATCCGGGAAGCTGCCCGACACGAGATAGGCTTGCTCGTAACAGGCAGCCGCCCGCTCCTCGTCCCCTTGGCGCACGGCCAAGCGGGCCAGATTCCGGTAAGCCCATGCGGAAGGGCGAAGACGAAGCGACGTCTCCCACGCTGCTTCCGCTTCCTTCTCCCGACCGATCTCCAGCAGCATGACGCCGTAATGCAAATAAGCGTTCCAGCTCCGGTTACGGCTAAGGCTATCCCCGCTGCTCAGACTGGCCTCCAGCAGTTCCCGCCATTCGTCCTGCACCATCCACGACGCCGGCACGTCTTCCGTCGCCGTCTCCGGCAGCCTGCCCTCCCTCAGCAAAGCCAGCCAGGCGTACTGAGGCTCGCCGAGCGTATCGTCCGGGAACGCAAGCCCGCTCGGGATGGAGCGTTCCTCCCGCTCGGCCCTGCGCAACCGCTCCAGCGCGCCCCAGCCCGATCCGACGTGCAGCGGTTCGCCCGCCTCCGTTTCCGCATGCTCCCGCAGCCGCTCGTGAATGGCATACACCTGCTCCTCGCCCAGAAGCGCGTCCACCACTCTCTCCACGGCATCCCGCGCCTCGTTCCAGTCCGCCGCCTGCGCCGTCTCCGGGTCCACCCGATCCATGCCGATCAGCTGCGTGAAATCCCACACCGCATCCCCCGGCATCTTCAGCCCGTGCAATTGCGTCGGAGCGAAGCCGCCCTGCACTTCCACGTAGCCGCCCTCTCCAGGCTTCGCCAGAAAATCGCGCCAGCGTCTGCCGCCCGCATGATGGCCCCAGCAGAACATCTTGCGGTAGCGCAGCCGAGCCGTGGAGCGCTCGTAGAACAGCCGGCCGTCCTCGTAGGCGACCGCTTCCCACGGAGAGCGGCATTCGGCCGGCGTCAGGAAGAAATATTCGCTGGAGAACGGAAATTCCATCGGGTAAGAAGCGTCCCCGCCCGGCAGCGACGGCAGAGCCGGCAGCTCGCCGACGCCGTGGCCGCTCAGCTCCGGGGAAATGTAGACCGCCTTCCCTGTCGCCGCGAACACCCTGCAGCGCTCCGTCTCCTCTACGGCGATGTTCGTCCACCAATACATCGGCACGGGCCGCTCGTTGTCGTTGACGATGCGGGCATGGATTTGCAGCTCCTTCGCGCCCGGCGGCAGATGGCAGTCGATCTGCCAGAATACGTTCCGGCAGCGCTCGTACTCGTACATCCGCACGAACTCGTTGCCGTCGCGGTCCCGCAGCCTCGCTGCATGCACGGGCGAGCACGTCCCGAACGTATGGCCGATCTGGCCGATGTTCCACTCGACGCCTCCCGAGAACCACGCGTTCAGAATCGCCAGATTGGCCGGCTGGAACACCGGGTTGCGGTACAAAATGTCCCGGCCTGTCCGGCGATCCTTCAGCGCGTACAGCCGACCGCCGTACTCCGGCAGAAATACGGCCTGCAGCCGCTCGTTCTCCAGCACGATCGTCTTCAGCGCCAGCGGAGCCCGCTTCCGCGTATAGCGATCCTGCATCCGGTAAGGCAAATATCGCTCTCCGGTATCGTCGCCGAATCCTTCCCGAAGCTCGGGCGTAAAGCTGCCGTCCTCCGTCACCTCGCGGTGCGGATTGCGGCTCGCGAACATCGGCAGCGGGTTCTCGCCCTCCAGACGCGCTCCTTCCAGCTCGACAATCGACGTGTACACCTTCATCCTAACGGCCCCTCCTTTAACGATAGTTCTAAAAGTCCGATTTTGATCACGAAGCGACTCTAGATTGAACCAAGAAATGAGAGGACCATTGCATTCCGAAAGGGATGGCTTTGCCGGCTTCAGACAGGTTGTTTTGAGTTGCTCTGATTCATAAGACCTTCATAGGTTTGCAACTCAAAGCCAAAACTCGCGGACAAAACCATTTCCTTTCTCCATTCCATTGGGCCTATTCATCGAAGCGTCTTGGTTCAATATCGCTTCCGGCATCGCATCTAACCCTTAACCGAGCCGATCGTAATGCCGGCGATAATTCTTTTGGACACGAACAGATAGACGATGAAGCTGGGCAGAAACACGACCATGCACGCCGCGAAAATGCCGCCGTAATTCCCCGTGTTGGAATAGCCGTAGACGATCGACTGGAGCGCCAGCGCGAGCGTCCGCGTGCCTTCGTCGTTGGCGAAGATGAGCGCGTAGAAATATTCGTTCCAGACGCCGAGGAAGTTGAAGATCGTCAGCGTAATAATGCCCGGCTGCGCGACCGGCAGAATGACCTTCACGAACGCCTTGATCGGGCCGCAGCCGTCGATCGCCGCCGACTCCTCGAACTCCTTCGGAATCGACGAGAAAAATCCGGTCAGGAAAAACACGCCGAAAGGCACGTTCGTGCAAATATAGATCAGCACCAGCGTTGCAATCGAGCCAGTCAGCTTCAGCCCGACGAACAGGGAAAACAGCGGAATCGAGATCAGAATGCCCGGAATCGACATCGCGGACACGAACATCAGATTGAGAAAACCGGAGCCTCTGAACTTGACCCGTCCCAAAACGTAAGCGGCGGGAGCGGCGACCAGCACGATGCCGGCGCACGAGGCGACCGTATAGATGATGCTATTCAAGAAATAGCGGCCCATCTCCTGCTGTTTGAACAAATCGGTGTAATTGGACAGTTGAATGCCGCTTCCGAGCAGCGAATTGGTGAAAATGTCTCTCGTCGTGCTCAGCGACGCCAGGATGACCCAGCCGAACAGCACGATGGAGAACGCCAGCCAAGCCGCGAGCGGCACGTAGGCCGGCAGCAGCCGCAACCCTTTATTGCGCAATGGAATCGCCTCCTCGCTTAATATTCCAGCCGGTCTTTCGGGAACAATCGACCGATCAATACAGCGGCGAGGATCGTCGCGACCGTGATGAGGATGCCGACTCCCGCCCCCGCTCCGACGTTGAAGGAGTCCTCCAGATAGACGCTGCCGCCCTTGCCGAACACTTTCTGATACATGTAGTAGCCAGGAGTTACCGTATTCGGATCATCCAGTCCGAACGTCGCCGACCAGACGAAGAAATTGAACGCCGTAATCGTCCACAGCACGAGCGTCGTCCGGAACACATCGCGCAGCAGCGGCATCGTAATCCGGAAAAACTTGGTCCAGACGCTCGCTCCGTCCAGCGTTGCCGCTTCGTAGTAATCGGTCGGAATTCTCCCGATGCCCGCGTTCAGGATGAGCATGAAATAACCGATCGAACCGAAGCTGAAGGCGATGATCATCGAATAGTAAATATGCTCGTTATCGGTCCACTGAATGTCCGCCAGCGCCGTCAGTCCCAGCTTCTCGAACAGCGTCGTCAGCAGGCCGTAGCTGGAATTGAAGACGTAATGAAGCCAGACGACGGACAGAACGACCGCCGACACCGTGTTCGGCAGGAAGATCAGCGAGCGCCAGAACCCCTTTCCGCGGACATCCGAAGTCAGAATGACAGCGAACAGAAAAGCGAATGCGAAAATAAGCGCGCCCCCGATCGCCCATATGCCCAGAACGTTCTTCACCGAATCCAGGAAATAAGGGCTGCGGGACAGCGTCGCGTAATTGTCCCAGCCAATGAAGGTCCACTCCGCCACCTTGCTGGACAGCGAAGGAATATCGTAAAAGCTCATCGCGAACGTCCGCAGCGTCGGATACAGGAAAATGACGAGGTAGATCGTGACGGCCGGCCCCAAAAACAGGGCGATGACCGATTTTTTCAGCTTCATGAGACACCTCCCGTTGAAAACTTGCCAAGCAAAAACGCCTTTGGCGTCCTCCAGACGCAAAATTGAGTTTTTGTCGGAGGTGTTTCAGAAAAGTATAGCGAATTTTATACTTTCTGAATCACCAAGCAAAAACGCCTTTGGCGTGAATCACGCACATAACCGGCGAATAGCCGGGCGAAGCGGCTAACCCTTCCGCCGCGCCCGGCCCTTTCCCCTTACCGAGAGATTAGCCTCCGTAGAACTTCTTCGCCGCCGCACTCATCTTGTCGACGTATGCGTCCGGGCTCAGCTTGCCCGTCGCCAGCTCCATGAACACGGGGATAACCGTACCCGTAGAGAAGTCGCCGCCGTTATCGATGCCGTTGCCCCAAGGCATATTCACCTTGGCGTTGCCGAACGCAGTCGCGGCTTCCGCCAGCGGAGCCGGCCACTCGGTGTCGAGGGTAGCCGGGATGGCCAGCGCCTGATCCGACATCGCTTGCTGCGCCTTCTTGCCGACCAAATATTTGACGAGCTCGAACGCCGCCGGAACGTTTTTGCTGTTTTTGTTCAACAACAGGCCTTGCGCGCCGAAGGTCAGCCCTTCCAGCCCGCCTTGGCCGTTGCCGTTCGGCACGATCGGGAATTGGAACGAGCCCCAGCGGAAATCCGGACCGGCTGTGGCGGCGACCTCGTTCGGCAGCCAGGTGCCGTTCAAGTACATGCCCGCCTGGCCGAGAGCGAGATCCTGCTGACCGGCCGGATACTTGTTGCCGGCGATTTTCTTCGACAGGTAGCCCTTCTCCCTCAACAGCTGCATGTCGTTCGCGAATTGCTGCACGATCTGGTCTTTCCACATCTCGCCGGTCTTGTCTTTCACCAGACTGTCCGTCCAGTCGCTGCCCATCGCGCTGCCGAAATAGCCGCCGATGAACAGATCGCGATAAGCGTCGTCGAACGTGATCGGATCTACGCCGATCTGTTTAAGCGCCTCGCACGCCGCCAGGAATTCCTCCCAGCTCGTCGGAGCCGCCGTAATGCCGGCCTTCTCGAACAGCGCCTTGTTATAAAAGAACAACACCGCGTAAGGCTGCTGCGGGATCGCGTAGTACCCCTCTTCCAGACCGGCCTCCGTCGACAGCGTCTTGACCCACTCGATGAGCGACGGAATGAGAGAATCCTTCACAGACTTGCCTTCGCTGCCGACTGACGGCTGCTGAAGCAGATCGTCCAGCTTCAGCACGTGATCCTTCAGGTTGGCCAACGCCGCGCCAGGGTCCTGCTCGAAAATGTCGATCTGCTGGCCGCTCTCCAACGCGGGCTTGATCAGCTTGTTGATGTCCCGGCCGTTGAACTTCAGTTCGACCTCGACGGCGGGATTGTTCGCCTTGAATTCCGCGACCGCCTCCTCGATGACCTTCGCCTGCGGCTCCGTGTTGCTCCACATCGACCAGAACACGACTTTGCCCTCCAGTCCCGAAGCCGACGGGCTCTCTTCCGCGGAAGCGGATTCCGAAGCCGAAGCCGACGGCGAGGCGGACGGAGACGCGCTCGGCGACGCCGAAGGCGCTGCCGAATTGCCGCAGCCCGCCAGCAGCACAAGCGCCAAAATAAACGATAGCATTGCGAATATGCCTGTCTTTCCGTTGTTCACGTTCGATTCCCCCTATGAATTGGTTGATGACGCTTACAATTGCGATTATAGAGCGAACGGACCGGGCAAAGTATGGCGCCGGATTAGATTAAAATGGACCGCGATTAGCGGCTGCTCCCGGCAAACTATGTCTTCTCGTTAGATAAACATGGACTCCAGTTAGAACAGCGCTTCGCCCCGTCTCTATAAGAAATGGATCGTGATATAATCGGAGTACATAGAGCGGAAAGCGGTGACACCGTGGGCGTATTGAAAAAGCTGAAAATCAAAACGCAAATTATGATAGCGGTTGCATGCGTGCTCGCCGTCATGCTTCTGATCATCTACTCGCTGTACGAGCAGACGTCCCGGATCGTCATCCGCAACAACAGCCAATATACCGAAGACCTCGTCCGCAAGTTCAAGCTCGGCATGTCCCAGAAGGTCGACGAGGTCGGGCAGATCATGCTCAATCTCGGCTTCGATCCGTTCCTTCAGCAATATTTGACCCAGGTCAATCCGAGCTTGCTGTACGAGATGAGCAAGGAGTTGGACCGCAAGATCATCTCCTTGAAGGCCGGCCGGCAAGGCATCGAGGACATCGTCCTGATCGGCGCGCGGGGCACGAAATACAGCCTCAACGGCGGCATCGAATACGTTCGGGAACTGGAGTCGGAAATCTTAAGCAGCGACGGCGTCTACGTAAGCGGCCTGCGGAAATTCAGCTATAGCGGCACGCCGCAAAATACCCTGGTGTTCGCCCAAAATATACACTCCGACGGCACGAACGGAAGCGCGGACAAACGAATCGGTTACATTGCAGTTATCGCCAACGTGGAGACGATGTTTTTTGATTCCGATACGCCGCAGTCCGAGCCCGGAGCCGGTTTCTATCTGATCGACCGGTACGGCCGGACGTTCCCGGAGACGAACGGCGACGATATTGCCCGCAACGTCGGGACGCTGGACCGCATGTCCGAGGAACAGCCCGCGATCAAGGACTCCATCGGAGGCATCAAGGGCTCGGTTCAGCTCCACCCGCTCGCCGCCATCGACTCCTCGCTTCTCAGCTTCATTCCGGAGGAGGCGCTGCTGGCCGAGCTGAACAAAGTGCGCACGCAGAGCGTCTTTATCGTCCTGTTCGCGCTCCTGCTGATGGCCCTGCCCTTCGCGATGATCATCAACAACATCGTCCATCCGATTCAAGTGCTCGTGAAGTTCATTAACAGCATGAAATCCGGAGGCGCGATCCGCGAGGCGAAGAACGATCTGAAGCTGGAAGGCAATCTGGAGATGAAGGTCGTGGCCGAGAAGCTGAACGGCATGCTGAACGAGCTGAACAGCCTGACCCACAAGCTCGTCGAGACGACGACCCATCTGCTGGAAGCCGAGATCGAGAAGGAGAAAGCCGCCTCCGCCTATTTGCGCAGCCAGATCAACCCCCACTTCCTGTACAACACGTTGGAATCGATCAAGGGCGTGGCGCTGGAGCTCGGGGCGGACCGGGTCGTCGAGATGACGAAGGCGCTCGGCAAGCTGTTCCATTACAGCATCAAAGGGCCGGGCTGGGTGACGCTCGACCGCGAGCTGAACGCCGTTCAATCGTACGTCTTCCTGCAATCGATCCGTTTCGAGGACCGTTTTGAAGTGAGCTTCGAGTTTACCGAGGAGGCTTTGAAGGCGCCGGTGATGAAAATGATTTTGCAGCCGCTCGTCGAAAACGCCATCTTCCACGGGCTGGAGCCGAAGACGACGCCCGGCAAGCTGCTGCTCTCGGGCCGCGTGGACGACGGAGCCGTTCTCGTCCTCGGCGTCGTCGACGACGGCGTCGGCGTCGACGAGGAGATGCTGGCGGCGATCCGCGGCCGGCTGGCGGCGCGGCCGTCGTCTCCGGACCGCGCCGGAGCTGAACCGTCCGTCCCGACGGAAGGGCTCGGCGTCCTGAACGTGCACAACCGGCTCAGATTGGCCTATGGCGAAGAAGGCGGCTTAACCTTCGACAGCGAAGCCGGGCGAGGAACCCGGATCTTCCTGCACATACCTTTGCATGCTGCGCAACCGGGAGGAGATACGGATGTATAAAGCGCTTCTGGTCGATGACGAGAATCTCGTGCTCAAAAGCCTCGAAGCCGGAATCGATTGGCGCAAGTCGGGGTTTGCCGTCGCGGGCAGGGCGAATAACGGAGCCAAGGCGCTCCAGCTTGTTCGCGAGCTGAAGCCCCATATCGTGTTCACGGACATCCGCATGCCCGGCTTGTCCGGGCTGGAGCTGATCAAGCAGATCAAGGAGACGAACGCCGACATCCAGATCGTCGTCATCAGCGGCTACGCCGAGTTCGCATACGTGCAGAAGTCGCTGAGCTACGGCGTGCTGGGCTACTGCCTGAAGCCGTTCGACGACCACGAGATCGACGGCCTGCTCAAGACGGCGGCCAAGGCGATCGAGGACGTCCGGCAGAAGCGCGAGAACGAGCTGCTGGAGCTGATCGAAGAGCCGGCCGGAGAACAGGCCGACGCCGCGTTCGACCGGATTTTGCGGGCTCACGGCCTGGACGAGGATTTGTTGTACGTCCTCGTCTCGCTGGGCAAAGGCCGGCTGAGCTTCCGGGAAGGCGCGAACGCCGTATCCATCCATCTGGGCGGCTCGCGAACCGGATATTTCGTGCAATGCCCGAGCGCCGAGCTGCTGCGCGACCTGATTCGCGAGCCGATCTCCCCGGACATTCAGGGCGTCGGAGCCGCGCGCGCGGGGCGGAAGCTGTGCAGCGTCATTAAAGGGCTGGACGCGGCGACCGTAAACGCCTGGGACTTCTTCGTTCACGGACGGGATGCCGTCCATTTCCGCGAAGAAACGGACGGCGAGACGGAAGCCGACCGGCTGGTCCGGCAGCTCGAACGCAGCGCCGCCAAGAAGGATACCGCCGCTATGCGGCAGCTGCTCGGCGAGATGGCGCAGCCCGGCAACCAACGCGGTCTCACCATTGTACATGCGCTTATCGTCTACAACCTCGTCTACTTTCACGCCTCCTCCGATCTGTCGGCCGCGCCCGAGGAGGACTACATTTTCAGCAGAGACCAGCTCTATCACTTGTACGGCACCTTCGACGCGATGATCGACAGCCTGCGGGAGGAGCTTCGCAGACCGGGCAGCGGGCTGGACGGCCGCCCCGAGCGGAAGACGGAGCACGCCAACCTGAAGGAGATCGTTAAGCACCTTAACGAAAACTATCGGAGCGACATCTCCATCCAGAGCATCGCGAGAAGCTTCTATATGAATCCCAACTACTTGAGCCAGCTGTTCAAGCGGGAGCTGAACGTGACGTTCACCGAGTATTTGACCCAGGCGCGTCTGAGGCAGGCCCGCCTGCTGCTGGAGACGACGGCCCTCTCCATCGGGGAGATCGCGGAGAGCGTGGGGTTTCGGGACTACTTCTACTTCATCCGGACGTTCAAGAAGCACGAGAAAATAACGCCCCGGCAGTACCGCCTGCAAGCCGGGACGATGCGGGAGGAGAAAGCATGAGCCGTTCGCGCCGCGCCGCCGCTTGGCTGCTTGTCTCCCTTCTCCTGGCCGCTTCGCTCTCCGGATGCTCCGGCCCGGCTTCGGACGGCAAGACTCCCTCTGCGGACTCCGAACCGATGGAGATTTCCGTCGCCTTCTGGGATCTCGCAGAGACCATGGCGCAGGACGATCCGGCTCTTAAGCTGCTCGAGCGGAAGCTGAACATTACGATCAAGCCGATTCCGATCAAAATCGAGAACTACGTGCAGCAGATTCAGATGTGGGCATCGAACGGCCAGCTTCCGGATATTTTCTCCGTGGACGCGGTGAACTCCCACTATTACAAAAGCTGGCGCGACCGCGGCGTCATCAAGCCGATTCCGGACGACCTGTCCGCCTATCCGAACCTGCAAGCTTACTTGAGCCTGCCCGGAACCGACGACTTGAAGGACGACGGCAAACTGTACTTCATACCGCGGCAGACGTACGACAGCACCGACTACAACGTTCTGGACCGAATCGTGGCCTATCGGTGGGACCTCGCCCGGCAAGCCGGCATTACTCGGGAGCCCGAGACGTGGGAGGAGTTCCGGGCGATGCTGAAGGCGATCATCGACCATGATCCGGAGAAGAAGGGCGTGCGGGGACTGACCTCCGTCGGCAATCTGCTGCTCGGCGGGCTGTTCTGGCTGTACAGCTCCCCCGCCGCCACCAGCGACGGCAGCGGCAGCGACTTCAAGTGGATCAAGGAGGACGACCGCTACATTCCCGCCGTATTCTCCAAGTATTCCATCGAATCGCTGAAGCTGCTGCGGGACTTCTACTCGTCCGGCTTGATCGATCCCGATCTGCCCGTCACGCGGGGAGAGATGGCCAGGGACAAGTTCGCCGAAGGCAAAGTGGCGGCGCTCATTCTGGCGGGCGGCGCGCAAAATTTGGACGTGAGCATCTACAAGGAGAGGTGGCTGAAGCTTCATCCCGAAGATACGTCCTTCTACGACAAGGTGAAGCTGCTTAAGCCGCTGCCGGCGCTGGACGGCAACCGGTACCATGCCGTGTTCAAGACGTTCTGGTCGGAGAGCTATATTTCCGCGAAGGTGGACGACCGGAAGATGGCCCGCATTCTGGAGCTGTTCGATTATATGAATACGGACGAGTTCAAGGAGATGCGGCGTTACGGCTTGGAAAACGAAGACTTCGTCAGGGAGAACGGCCGCATTCAGCCGCTCGATCCGGACGCCAGCGTCATGACGAAATATAAGGCTTTCTCCGCCTTCGCCAATCTGCTCGATTGGGACGGCATGTTCAAGCTGAATCCGGATTACGTCGGCATCACCCCGGAAGCCAAGGAAGCGCAGCGGGAGCTGGTCGACTACTCCATGCGCGAGACCCGCAAGCAGGCTTACGAGCCGCGGCTGACGCGGTTGTCCACTCCGGCCAAGGACGGCTTCACGATCTTCGACAGCGACGATATGATTCGCGTTATGATCAGCGATCTGCCCGTCGAAGCGGCATGGCAGTCCATTATCGACGGCTATAAAGAAAAAGGCCTCGACCGAATGGTCGAGGAAGTGAATGTCCGAGCCCGCGAGTTCGGCATCGAGTAAGCTATTATTTGGCGTACCGGTGGCTGCCGATCGTCGCGATCGTCTCCAGACCGGACCAGAACGCCCCCTTGGTCACTCTCGGGTTATAGAAATAGACGGCGTCCTTCACGTTGTTCTTCCCGTTTAGCGCGTCTTTGGTTGCGCGCAGGACAGTCGCGTTCGGCTTGCTCTTGTCGAGCAGGCCGTTGTGCGCGGGCGGAAACTGTTTGCCCGAGTAGATGACGTCGCGAATCGAATTGGGAAAGCGCGAATCCGCCACGCGGTTAAGCACGACGTTCGCAACCGCCAGATGCGCCTCGTACGACTCGTAGCCGACTTCGACTTGCACCAGCTTGGCCAGCAGACGGTAATCTTCCTCGGTGAACGGCTTCGCTTCGTTATCGAAAATCGAAGGCACGACGACCTGGAGCTTCGTTCCTGCCTCCACGGCCTCGGCTTTATCCAACCCGTTGCGCTTGAGCAGCACGGCCTTGCTGACGCCATGCGCCTCGGCGATTTCCTGCAATCCGTAATCTTCCGCTACGACCGCCGGTTCAACCGATTCGATCTCGGCCAGCAACGCTTCCGGGTCCCACTTGATCTTCGCGTGCAGCAGCTCGGCAACGTAGCGCACCGGAATATAGATTCGGCCGTCCAAGAAGAACGGCGCAGCGTCCATCACGTAGCGCGAATCGTTGAAGTAGACGACGGGCACGCCGTTGGTCAACACAATCTTGTCTTTGTATGCGGTATGGATCGTCACCGCTTCGTTCTCCGAATCCCATTCGGCTGTCGCGTTCAGCAATCCGGTCACGCTCGCGATCGGCAGGAACAGCCTGCCTCCGAGGATTTGCGCCGGTTCGGCCAATTTGACCGTCTTCCCGTCGACCTTGACCGTAATGTTGTCTTCGTCCGCAGCCGCCGCCGACGGCAATCCGATGCCAAGCAGGAGCAGAGCGGAGAGCGACAGGAGCAGGATCGCCCGAATTTGCTTGCTTCTATGGAGCATGAGAACCTCCCGAAGGTACAAAATGTATCGTTAGCGTTTTCTTGCTACTGTAAAAATATATCACAACACCGGGGGCGCGCAGGATTAACTTTTTCACACAAATGGGGGTTTACGCGAAAAAAACTACGGCTGACCAATTGACTACAACTGGCTTGCTAGGGCGTGTATGCATACTCCGAGGATAGCAGATGTTGCCGAATTTTCGTTCCATGCAAGGAACTTTTGTGAAGGCGTACCGGAGGTACGTCAAGCAAAAGTGACGAAGCAGGGGGCGAAAAGGCGGTGATAGTTGCCTCTGAGCGGGTTTGCATACACGCCCTAGATCTCTCGGAGTAAATTCCTCCGTTTAGGCATCCGATTCGGTCGAAGAAGCTCATGCAAACGGTCTGCCAGAACGCTGAGCCCCGGCGTGTCCCATTCGAGTCCTGTTAATCGATTCTCTAGAGCAACGCGCTCCTCCGGAGGCCCCTTCGAGCCCCGTTAATCGATTCTTTAGAACAACGCGCTCCTCCGGAACCCCATTCGAGTCCCGTTAATCGATTCTCTAGAACAACGCGCTCCTCCGGAGGCCCCTTCGAGCCCCGTTAATCGATTCTTTAGAACAACGCGCTCCTCCGGAGCCCCATTCGAGTCCTGTTAATCGATTCTCTAGAACACCGCGTCCCACCGTAGGCCCAACCAGCTCCGACGATTCTCCGCACAGAGGCGAAGCCTCGGAGCGAAGGCTCGGAGCGAAGGCTCGGAGCGAAGGCTCGGAGCGAAGGCTCTCCTCAACGCGGCAAAAGAGAGGCGCGGGCTGCTTCGCCCGGCCCCTCTCCCGTGGGGTTGCCCGCTTGTACGCTCAACTCAAGCAGTGGACCAACTAACAAGCCATCGAACCGATCGGCCACGATGTCGATGCCGGTTCGAACGCCATCCTTTGCAACGAATACGGCACCTTACCCTTTGGAACGCACGAGCAGATAGAGGAAGTACGGAGCGCCGATGACGGCGACGACGATGCCCGTCGGAATTTCCGACGGCTGGAACACCCATCTGCCCAGCGTGTCCGCCACGAGGACGAGCAGCGAGCCGGTCAACACGGTCGTCGGCAGCAGGATCTGGTACCTCTGCCCGACAAGCCGCTTGGCCAGATGGGGCGCGATCAGCCCGACGAAGCCGATGCTTCCGCTGACCGCCACGCACGAGCCCGCCAAGCCGACAGCGGCCCCCAGCAGCAGCAGCTGTTCCCGGCTCACGGCCGCGCCCAGATTTTTCGCCAGCGAATCTCCCAAAGACAGCACGTTCACGGTCTGGGATTTCAGATAGACGTAAGGCAACAATATGCAGATGAAAGGAAGCAGCGCCCAGACGAACTTCCAATCCTTGCCCCATATGCTGCCTGCCATCCAGGTAGCCACGAACTGGTATTGCTCCGGACTGATTCTTAGCGTAATCACGATCGTAGCGGCCGAGATGCCCGAATTGAGCGCGATGCCGTTCAGAATGAGCCGGTTCGACGACAATCCCCTGTGTCTGCGATACGACATGGTGAAGACGAGCAGAGCCGCCACTCCGCCTCCGACCCAAGCGAGCACCGGCAGCACGAAAGCGGAAGCTACCGTGATCGTCGGGAAGAAGGCGACGTACATCAGAATCATGAATCCGGCGCCGGAGTTGATGCCGATAATGCCCGCATCCGCCAAGGCGTTGCGCGAGATCGACTGAAGGACGCAGCCGGACAACGCGAGACCGGCGCCGATCAGAATGGAGATGACGATCCGGGGCAGCCGGAATTCGTACAGAATCAAGTTTTGCTGCGCCGTTCCTTCGCCGAACAGCGTTCTTACCAAATCCATAGGGGACAAGCGGATAAATCCGGTATTCATACTGGCCATGAATGCCAGAATAATGGCAGCGGACAGAATAACGAGAACGATAATGTTGCGCTTGCGCTTGGCGAGCTCCTCGGGAGATTTCAACCTTATGTATTCGCCCATCCCTACAGCTCCCTCCTTTCCTTATTCGCAAGATAGAGGAAGAAGGGCACCCCGATAAGCGCGATCAGCGCGCCGATCGGCGTCTCGAAGCCCGGACGCACCGTTCTCGCGGCCAAGTCGGCCAGCACGACGAGCACTGCCCCGAGCACGGCCGAAGTCGGTATGATCCACCGGTAATCCACGCCGACCAGCTTGCGCGCGAAGTGAGGCACGAGCAAGCCCACGAACGAGACCGCTCCGACGGCGGATACGGCCGAGCCCGCGAGCACGATGACGATAACCGTTCCCATGAACTTGGTAAAGCCCGAACGAAGGCCGAGCCCTTTCGCCACGTCTTCGCCGAGGCTGAGCAGCGTGATCGATCTCGACAAGGCGATCGCTCCGGCGATGGCCAACGCGATCCACGGAGCCATGACTTTCAAGTGAATCCATCTCGTTCCGGCTACGCCTCCGGCATACCAGAACGCCAGATCCTGACCGATCCGGAAATAGAGCGCTATGCCTTCGCTTAACGCGGTCAGCAGCGCGGACAACGCGGCGCCCGCGAGCACGAGACGAACCGGCGTCAGTCCGCCCTTGGCAATCGATCCGAGCGCGAATACGAACATGGCGCTTAACGCCGCGCCGATAAAACAGACCAGAACGAGGTACGAATAAGACAGGCCCGGAAAAAAGGCAAAACAAACCGCGAGAGCGAAGCCCGCTCCCGAGTTTAATCCCAGCAGACCCGAATCGGCCAGCGGATTGCGCATCATCCCTTGCAGAATCGCGCCCGCTACCGCGAAGCTGCTGCCTACGAGCACGCATCCAAGCACCCTCGGCAAACGCAGCTCCTGAATGACCTGGTGATCGGTCAAGTCCGGATTGTATTGGAAAACAGCCAACCATACCTCTACGAAACGGATATCTCTCGCTCCGAACGTCACCGACACGCCGATGCCCAAGATTAGCGCGACGATGCCGCCCAGAATGATCAGAATAGCGACATTCGGACGCGAATGAATTTGCTTGACCGCTTCGGCCGCGCTCGCCGGCCCGACGGATTCCAGCGCATCTGGAGCCGCGGACGACAGCCCGGGCTCTTTGGATTGTTTGCTTTTTACTGCCACGTTAGGTCTTCCCCAGTCTAGTGAATTTTGCAGTAACTCGCATTCTGCAAGCCGACTCTTTATATTGATAAAGATTATCATTATCATTTTTTGCTGTCAATGATTAATCCCCATTGCTCCCGGACGGGGGAGACCTCGGAGCCCAAATATGTTTTAATAGTACTGTAGCCCGACAACGACCCGAGAAGGAGGAACGAACCCGATGGAAATCCGATCGTTTTTGCTGCCCAAAGAAAAAGTCGCGTATTTAACGACCGCGGAGTCCATGAAGGAAGCGCTGGAGCTGCTGGAAGCTTCCCAGTACTCCGCCGTGCCCGTCATAGATACGAAAGGCAAATATATCGGCACCCTGTCCGAAGGAGATCTGCTCTGGAAGCTGAAATGCACGCCCGGACTGAACTTCGACAATATGGACGAGATTCCGGTCGCAGAGATCAAGAAACGGATCTACAACGAGTGCGTAGCGATAAACGCCCATATGGAAGACATGCTGACGCTGGCTGCCGACCAGAACTTCGTTCCCGTCGTCGACGACGCTCGCGTGTTCCTGGGACTGATCAGGCGCAAGGACATCATCGAATATTACACGAGAAACATTACCGACTGACGCCTCGGCCGTCCTCGGCCTCGTTCGCCCATGCCCTTACGCGCAATAAGTACGCCGTAACCCTTTCGTCCTCTTCCCGAGCATATTCGCAATTCAGTCTTCCCGCAACCTCCTCGGCGGTCGAGCGGAACAGCTCCGCCATGACGAACAGCGCCTCCCACGCCTCTTCGTATGCGCCGCCCGGGTAGGTCGCCGTCAGCTTCCGCCAGTCTTGCTCCGTCATGTACCTTTCCAAGTACTTTCCGCATTTGCCGATGCTGACCGAGAAGCCCGTCTCGAATCCGACGCGCCATTCGATCAGCTTCAGCAGCATCGGCCTCATGATCGAATTCAAGTGCTCCAGAGCAAACAAAATTTCCTTTCTCCACAGCCCTTTGGCGACATACGTAGACACCATCCAAAATTCGTTGCAGCAGTCCGCGAAAAACTCCGCCGACGGGCGCTTGACCCAGTGATCCTCGTCGCTCGAAGGCGGAACGCCCGGGAATACGCCGTCCTTGTCGAGCAGCACCTGCATCAGCTTGTCTTCCTTGCGGTATTCCTCCGCCTCGTCCAGCGGAATCAGGGTAAGATCCGCCTTGTTGCCGTCCGTAAAAATCATTAAGTAGGAAAAGCGCTTCCCCAATTCGGAAGGAAACAGGGCCATGTCTTCCGGCGTCTGCAGGATGATGCGCTCCCCGAACCGGTCGATCCAGGACGGATCGTCGATAAAGAGAGCCATGTCCGTGACGTGATAGCTGATGTCGTAGTCCTGGAAAACATCTCTGGGGGCGTTCGGATTCGTCCGCGAGCCCTCCAGCGTAACGGCGCGGATCTGCTCGTACTCGCGCGCGCAGTCCAAGAACATGGCCATCATTTCGCGTTCGCTTCTCATGTTCCCTCGTCTCCCTCCCGTTTCCCCGGTCTACACCGCTCGCCCTTCCTGCTCCAACTCAAAGGTCATGAACGCGCTGTAAGGGTCCTCTGCGTAGTCGGCGAACGGCTCGCAGCAGCGAAAGCCGAAGCTCTCGTACAAGGTTCTGGCCGGTATGAACGAATCCATCGATCCCGTCTCCAGGCTTAACCGCCGATAGCCGCGATTTACGGCTTCGTCCACGATATGCTGAAGCATGCGCCTGGCGACGCCCTTCCTCAGATGGGCCGAAGCCGTACGCATCGATTTGATCTCTCCGTGCAGCGGGTCCAGTTCCTTCAGCGCCCCGCAGCCCATCAATTCGCCCTGATCCCATACGCTCCAGAACGTGACGTCGGGCCGTTTCAGCCCGGTCAGATCCAAGGCATGCACGCTTTCCGGCGGAGACCCTTCCGCCATCGACGCCAGATGCTGCCGAATGAGCTCCCGCACCTCGCCGCCCGTCAAGTCGTCCACTCTGATTTCCATCGTTACCGCTCCCCGCCGTCCAGGTCTCTTTTTAATTGTTATTCATTCTTCCACGATATCAAATCTGTTCCGCAACCGTCCACGGAAAAATGCGTTCTTACATTAGAATACATAAGCCAGACCGCTTCGCAAAAGAAATAGGGAAGACACAGCTCCAAGCCAGCGAAAAAAAGGAGGCCGTTCATGCAAAAAGAGCAGTCCGCAGCCAATAAGACGGCATGGGAAACGAAAGCGTATCAAGCCTGGGTGGAGGCGCACGGAACGCCGGAAAATCTCGCGGAGGAATTGAAGCGAACGCATCGGCATCTTCTACGTTACTGGTTGAAGTACATCGGCGAGCCGGCCGGCAAACGCGCGCTCAACCTTCTCGGCTCGAACGGCCGGAAGGCGGTCTCTCTTGCGCTGATGGGAGCGGACGTGACCGTCGTGGACATCTCGGAGGAGAATCGTCTGTACGCGATGCGGACAGCCGAGGCGGCGGGAGTGCGGATCGACTACATTTGCGCCGATGCGACGAATATTCCGGAAGAAGAGAAGCTGGGGCAATACGACATCGTGCTGATGGAGTTCGGCATTTTGCATTATTTTGCGGAGCTCGATCCGATCTTCTCGACGGTTCGCCGAAGATTGGCGCCCAAGGGACGGCTGCTTCTGACCGATTTCCACCCTTTTGCCCGCATATGGAAAAGTTGGCGAGAGGGCCAGACGCCCTCCGACTACTTCGATAAAAGGTTCCATGAAGGGGACGTGGCGTTCATTCAACTGCTGCCCGAAGAGGAACGCGGCGGCCTGGGCAAGGTGATGACGCGAGGCTGGACGGTCGGAGACATCGTCACGGCAGTCGGGAAAGCGGGCTTGTACGTCCGGGCTTTCGAGGAGTTCCCCTCTTCCGCTCCCGGCCTTCCGGAGTTTTACACCTTGGTCGCGGATCAAATCGAAGCGGAGCTGCCCCCGCTTCATCCGTGACCGACAAGCTTGGCAACTGTCAATAAGCCAGCAAACCGCCGTCAATGACCAGTTCGGTTCCCGTCACGTAGGACGATTCGTCGGACGCCAAGTACAGCACGCCGTACGCGACGTCCTCCGGACTGCCGAGCCGGTTGAGCGGGATGACAGACAGGTAGCGGTCCCTCTCCCGGTCGGCGGCAGCTTGAACAAGCGGCGTCTCGATCAGGCCGGGGTGTACCGAATTGACGCGGATACGGTCGGGAGCCAGCTCGACGGCGGCGCCCTTCGAGAAGCTTCTCAGCGCGCCCTTGGCCGCCGAGTAGGCGCTCGACGGGCCTCCCAACGACTTGATGCCGGCGACGGAGGAGATGTTGACGATCGATCCTCCCCCGGCCCTGCGCAGTTCGGGAACCGCGTGCTTAACGCCGAGGAAAGCCCCCGTCAGGTTGACCGACAGAATGCGATCCCACGTCTCTTCCGCATCCAGGCCGGCCACCTCGGGAGAGCTCGCCGCGATCGCGGCGTTGTTGACAAGAATATGCAAAGCCCCGAACCGTTCGACCGATGCCGAGACGACCCGAATCCAGTCCTGCTCCGAGCTGACGTCGTGACGGAGCGCGATCGCCTCTCCGCCGCCGCGCCGTATGCGCTCCGCGACTTCCTCCGCCAGCTCATAGCGCATGTCCGTTACGACCGTCTTCGCGCCTTCCGCGGCGAACAGCTCCGCCTCGCGCGCGCCCATGCCTCGCGCCGCGCCAGTAATCAGCGCAACTTTCCCGTCAAGTCTGCCCAAGTGCTCCCTCTCCCGCCTGTCTTCTCGTAACGATATCCTTCCGAGACCTCGCCGAGCTGCCGCCGTCGACGATCAGCTCGCTGCCGTTCACGTAGGCCGATTCGTCGGACGCCAGGTACAGCACCGCATGCGCCACGTCTCTAGCCGTGCCCCGCCTCCCGGCCGGAACATCCTTGTCGTAATCCGCGTACAGATTGCCCACGACGACCGCATTGACGCGAATGCCGTCCTTCGCATGCTCGATGGCCGCGCTCTTGGACAGAATCCGGATCGCTCCCTCCGACGCCGCGACCGAGCTGCCCGCCTGCGGAGAGACGGCGGACGACGACACAACGTTCACGACGGCCCCGCCTTCCCGGCGCAGCGCCGGCGCGGCCGATCGGATACCGAGATACGCGGACGACGTCCACGTTCGCAGCACCCGTTCCCAGGAAGCGAGCGTCTCGGTCTCCAGAGACCGCTCACGATCATGTTCCCGATATCCGCCCGCGACATAGACCAGAATATGAATGGAGGAGAACGCCTTTGCGGCTTCCTCTACCGCGCTCTTCCACGCGGACGAAGACGCGGCGTCATCCAGAGGGACGACGACCGCTTCCCCGCCGAAACCGCGGATCTCTTCGGCAAGCTCCGCCACCCCCGGCTGACCGTCGTGCGTCAGAGCCACCTTGGCTCCCTCCCAAGCGAACAAACTGGCGACGGCCGCTCCTTCCGGATGAGCCGCGCCGACGATTAGCGCCGTTTTGCCGGACAATCTCCCCAAGTCGTTCTCCTCCTTCCCGTCCCTGAGTCGGACCTTACAACGGATAGTGGCACGCCGCCCAATGCCCCGGGCGAATCTCGCCCAATTCGGGCTGCTCCTCCTTGCATCGGGAGGTCGCGGCGGGACAGCGGGTATGGAAGCGGCAGCCCGAAGGCGGATTCGCCGGAGAAGGAATCTCCCCGCCGAGCGAAGCGGATCCGCGTCTGCGCCCGGGATCGGGCCACGGGATGGACGCGATGAGCGCTCTCGTATACGGATGAGCGGGCCGAAGGAACAGCTCCTCGCTGTCCGCGATCTCGACCAGCTTGCCGAGGTACATCACCCCGATCCGATCCGAAATATGCCGTACGACATGAAGGCCGTGGGCGATGAACAGAAACGTGAGTCCCAGATTCGTCTTGAGCTCCTGCATCAGATTCACGATCTGCGCCTGGACCGATACGTCAAGCGCCGACACCGCCTCGTCCGCCAGGACGAAGGAAGGCCGAAGGGCGATCGCGCGGGCGATGCCGATTCGCTGCCGCTGCCCGCCCGAAAATTCGTGGGGGTATCGCTCGCTCCACTGGGGGTCCAGACCGACCTGCCGCAGAAGCTCGCCCACTCTTTCCCGTTTCTCCGCCGCGGTCATCGTCGTGTGAATGGAGAGCGGTTCGGCGATAATGTCGCCGACCTTCCATCGCGGATTCATGGAACCGTACGGGTCCTGAAAGATCATCTGCATGTCCTTGCGCGATTCGCGAAGCTCCTTCTCTCCGAGCTCCCGCAAGCTGCTTCCCGCGAAGATCACCTCTCCCGAAGTCGCCCGCTCCAGCTGCAGGATGAGCCGGCCCAGCGTCGACTTGCCGCTGCCCGATTCCCCGACGAGACCGAACGTCTCTCCTCTGCGAATATGGAAGCTGACGTCGTCCACCGCGCGAATGGCCGCGGAACGCCCGAACAGCGTCCCCTTCTTCAAAGGATAGTATTTGCGCAGCGACTTGACCTCAATTAACGTATCCCCGGACTTGGCCGACTCGTTCGAATCGGCCCTCTCCCGCACTTCTACGGCCGCGGCGACCGGGCCTTCCGACTCCGCGAGAGACTCTGCATGCCAGCATGCGACCCGGCGCCCGTTCACTTCGGCGAGCGGAGGATCATCTTGCGTGCACCGCGCCGTCGCGTACGGGCAGCGCGGATGGAAGCGGCAGCCCCCCGGAAGCTCGGCAAGATTGGGGATGCTTCCCTCGATGGCGTACAGCTTGGCCCCTCGCTCGCTGTCCAGCGTCGTCACGGAACGAAGCAGCCCCTGCGTGTACGGATGATGGGGCTTTTCGAACAGTTGCCGCGCCGTCGCTTCCTCCGCCACACGCCCCGCGTACATGACGACGATGCGGTCGGCCATCTCGGCGGCGATGCCCATGTCGTGCGTAATCAGCAGAATCGCCATGTTGAATTCGGCCTTAAGCTCCTGGAGCAGCTGCAGAATCTGCGCTTGAATCGTCATGTCCAGCGCGGTCGTCGGCTCGTCGGCGATCAGCAGATCCGGTCCGCAGGCGAGCGCCATCGCGATCATCGCGCGCTGCAGCATGCCTCCGGACAGTTCGCCCGGATACTGCTTCATGCGCAGCTCCGGTTCGGGAATGCCGACTCTGCCAAGCAGATGAACGGCGCGCTCCCGCGCCTGAGCCTTGTTCCCCAGCTTATGCGCGACAATGACCTCGACGATCTGGCTGCCGATCGTGAATACGGGATCGAAGGCCGCCATCGGCTCCTGGAACACCATCGCCATCTTCTTGCCCCGCAAGCCGCGCAGCTGCTTCTGAGGAGCTTGGGCGATGTCGATGCCGTCCAATTCGATCCGTCCGTCCGCGATGACCCCGTTCTCGTAGTCGATCAGGCGCATAACCGATTTGGACGTAATCGTCTTGCCGCTGCCCGACTCGCCGACCAGGCATACCGTTTCGCCCGGACGGATGCCCAGCGACACGTCGGAGATCGCGGTCAGCCACCCGTTTGGAGTCGCGAATTTAACGGTCAGATTTCGAATATCGAGCAATTGCTTCATGCGGCGAGCCTCCTAGATTCGATTCTTCTTCGGATCGAGCCGATCCCGAAGCTTGTCGCCGAGCAGGTTGACCGACAGCACCAGCAGCGTAATCGCCAGTCCGGGGAACGTCGACATCCACCAGGCCACCGTCAAGTAGCCTCTTCCTTGCGAGAGCAGCGTCCCCCAGTCGGGAATTTCCTTAATGACGCCCAGACCGAGAAAGCTGAGCCCCGAGCCGACCAGAATGGAGGTGCCCAGACCGATCGTCGCCATGACGAGCAGCGGCGCCCAAGCGTTAGGCAGCACGTGACGGGCGAATATCCGCACGCGTCCGGCTCCGACGGATCGGGCGGCCGCGATGAACGGCCTGCCCTTGATGCTGATGATCTGACTGCGGAAGACGCGGGCATAGCCGGGAACCGCCGACAAGGCGACGGCCAGCACGATGTTGAACAGACTCGGTCCCATCGCCGCCGCGACCGCCAGGGCGAACAGAATGCCGGGGATCGTCATCATAACCTCGATCAAACCCATGATGATCGTGTCGATGACGCCTCCCAGAAAACCTGCGATCGCTCCGATAGCCGCTCCGATCAGCCCTCCGACCAGCACGGAGGCGATGCCGATCAGCAGCGAGTCCCTCGTTCCGTGCACGACGACGCTGAAGACGTCGCGGCCGTAATAATCGGTGCCGAACGGATGCGCGAGACTGGGCGACTGTATAATCGCGTCCACGTTCATCAGCGTCGGCGAATACGGCGCGATCTGTCCGGGGAAGAGCGCGCACAGCACAATAAAAAAAATGACCAGCCCGGCTCCGTATACGAGCAAGGCGGAAAAGCGGATTCCCGATCGGATGCGAACTCTCTCGCTTGCCGCCCGGCTCTCTCGCCAGGCGGGGGATTTGACCGCTACGGTATCTTCCATCCGGAACGCTCCTCTCTCTTATTGCAGCCTTCTGACCCGGGGATCGATCACGCGATAGGACAGATCCACGAGCAGGTTGATCAGGACGTACATGACCGCGGAGAAAAAGATCACTCCCTGAACGACGGGAATGTCCTTGGCCATCAGCGCATCCGAAATAATCCGGCCGATGCCCTGACGCGCGAATACCGTCTCGATAACGACGGTTCCGGCGAGCAGCTCCCCGCTGAGCACGCCGATCATCGTCAATGCGGGAATGAGCGCGTTGCGAAGGGCGTGCCTGTACATGACCAGCCGTTCGGACACGCCCTTCGCGCGCAGCGTGAGCACGAACTGCTCGTTGATGACTTCCAGCATGCTGTTGCGCACGAGCCTGACGACGTATCCGGCTCCGACGATCCCGAGTCCGATGGCGGGGAGCACCAGCGTCTTCCAGCCGTCGGACCCCATCGCGGGAAACCAGCCGAGCGTAATCGAGAAGATCAGAATGAGCAGAATGCCCGACCAGAATGTCGGCATCGATATGCCGAACAAGCCGATCACCCTCGCCGCGCTGTCGATCCACCGGTCGCGGTGAATCGCTGACAGCACGCCCAGCCAGATGCCGACCATGGCTGCGAACAGACTGCTGGCCGCGGTCAGCGCGAGCGTCGCCGGAAGATGCTTGAGGATTTTCGGAAGAACCGGCTCGTCGTTCAGCAGCGACTTGCCGAAGTCTCCCCTTAGCATGCTGCCGATATAGTCCGCGAACCGCGCGTAGAACGGGCGATCGAGGCCCAGTTCGGCGCGCAGGCTGGCAAGCGTCTCCTCGGACACGGTCGTCGGGTCGACGATCGAACGAATCGGATCTCCGGGCAGCACGTAGACGATGGAGAATACGAGCACTAGAGAGCCGAAGATGACGAGCAGGGAGGTCAACAATCTTAATCCCGCCGTTCTGAGCATCCTCTATCTCCTCCCTCGCGCTTTATTTTCCAAGATACACGTCGTTGAACAGCGGATACGCCAAGCTGTCGAACTTCAACGCCTCGACCGTCTTCGAAGCGGCGACCGTATACGGGAAGACGTAGATCGGAATGATGACCGCGTCGCGGATAATGATCTGCTGGATCTGCTTGTAGATGTCCTCGCGCTTGGCCGGATCTTGTTCGACCAGTCCCGCATCGAGCAGCGCGTCCACTTCGGCGTTGGCGTAGCCGGGGAGGTTCTGGGAGGCTGCGATCGACTTGGCGCCGGAATGATAGAAGTTGCGCAGCGCCTCCGGGTCGGAGTTGACCTGGCTGTTGCCGTAAATGTCGTAATTACCCTGCTCGAAAATGACGGTGCGGAAATCCTGCGTAATCTCGACTTCGACGGCGATGCCGACTTGCTTGAGCTGCTGCTGGACGATGGCCGCGATGTCGTTCCTCTTCTCCCGGTTGGGCGAACCGTCCACGTACCGCAGCGTCAGCTTCTTGCCGTCCTTGGCGCGAATGCCGTCGTCGCCCTTCAGCCAGCCCAGCTCGTCGAACAGGGCGTTGGCTTTGTTCTGATCGAACTTGTTGGCGTTCTCCAGCGACGCGTCGTAGCCGAGCGTGCCGGGAGTGAGCGGAGACCAGGCTTGGTCGTACGTTCCCAAGTACAGCGTCTTGACGATCGACCCGACGTCGATCGCGGCCTGCAGCGCTTGGCGCAGCTTCGTATCGCCCCAAGGCTCTCTCTTCTGGTTGATGAACAGCGTGAAGGGCAAGCCCTGCGTATTGGATTTGAAAATTTGCAGCTTGGCGTCGTTGGCCAGCGAGGCGATATTTTGCGGCGGCACCGTCTCTCCGGCCAAAATCTGACCGCTCTGAACGCTGCCGATGCGGGTCGCTTCCTCGGGCACGATTTTGAATGCGATCTTGTCGAGGTAAGGCGCGCCCGTATTGTCCACGAGCGAGTCCGGCCCCCAGTTATAGTCGGGATTGCGCTCTACGACGATCTGCGAGTTTTCCTCCCAGCTGACGAACTTGAACGGGCCCGAGCCGACCGGATTTTTGGTCAACTGATCGCCGTACTTCTCGGCGGCCGTCGGAGAGACGATGCTGACGAGCGCCTGGCTGAGATTGCCGAGGAAAGCGCTGGACGGCGTCTTCAAATTCAGCTTCACCGTATATTCGTCGAGAACTTCGGCCGATTCGTACGGGTAGATGAGGGATTGCGAGTTGGCCGCCTTCGTCTCCGGGTTCAAAATCCGGTCGTAGTTGTATTTCACCGCCTCGGCGTTAAACGGAGTGCCGTCGTGGAACTTCACGTCCTGGCGCAGCTTGAACGTGTAGCTCTTGCCGTCCGGCGACGCTTCCCACTCGGTGGCGAGCCAGGGATGAATCGAGCCGTCCGGCGCTTGGGCGACAAGGCTGTCGTGAATCGTCCGGATGACGCGAACGGCTACCGCGTATCCGCTGCGATGAGGGTCGAGCTGGTCCGGCGAAGTGGCCAGCGCATAGCTCAATTCCCCTCCCTGAGGCGTATTGCCGCTTTCGGCCGATGGAGAGGCCGACGATACGGCGGCCGCCGGAGACGCGCCCCCTGCCGCGCTTGACTCCCCCGAAGACGGCTTCTGAGCGCAGCCGGCCAGCGCGATGGCGAAGATCAGCGCCAGGACGGGCAACGAGCGAACGATTTTGCGTTTGTTGGACATTAGAATCACTTCTCCCTGTTTAGATATCGAGGCTTATACAGTTCGCAACCCCAATTTTCATTATTCTCATTGGTTTACATGGTTTTGACTTGGAAATAATCTATCACCTTTGCTCCCGATTGGCAACGAAATGGATAATAGATTATTTCTATCCATTCATAGCATTTTTTTAATATCCGCTCATTTCCCGAATCGCAAGCAGAAATTTGCTATCGCTTTATTGCATTTTTCTATTATTCAACGATCGGACCGTTCCCCTATGATGATCTAAAACGGAGGCCGCGAAACGGGGAGGAAAGCCTGTTGCAGCACTGGAAACGCAATCTGTACATCCTATGGCTCGGTCTGTTCATCAATCATATGGCTTATACGCTCTCGGTTCCGTTCTTCCCGCTGTTCCTGCACCAGGACTTGGGACTCACCAGCGGATTGGAGGCGTGGGCGGGCGTCTCGATCTCGATCAGCTTCCTGATCAGCGGATTGTGCGCGCCCTTCTGGGGATCGCTGGCCGACAAATACGGCAGCAAACCGATGCTCGTTCGTTCCGGAGTCGGGTTGGCTGCGGCCCATCTGGCCAATTATTTCGTATACGATCTGTTTACGTTCATTCTTGTGCGGATTTTCCAAGGGTTGATGGCCGGCTTCAGTCCCGCTTCGGTCACTTTGGTCGGCACCAATACGCCAGACAAGCACGTCGGCTACGCACTCGGGGTCATCTCCACGTCGACCGCCGCGGGAGGCATTATCGGTCCGCTTGCCGGCGGTATTCTGAGTCAATGGGTCGGACTGCGGGGTTGCTTCATCGCCTCGGGCGTCATTACGCTGATCTCGGCCGTCATCGTGCTCGGCGTCAAGGAAGTCCGCGAGAAGAGGAGCGGAGCCCGTCCGAGCGTGCTGCAGGACCTGAAGCGGGCCGCCGCGACTCCCCGGCTGCTTCGCATTTACGGGCTGATCTTGGTCGTGTCGGTCTCGGTCCTTGTGCTGGAGCCGCTGCTGACGATATTCGTCGTGCAGTTGGGAGCCGACGAGAGCAACGCCATGCTCAGTGCGGGAATCGTCTTCTCGGCGGTCGGTGTGGCGACGGTGTTAACGGGTTCGCGCTGGGGGCGGATCGGCGGAAAAATCGGCTATGGGAAAACGCTGATCATCGGACTGATCGGCGGCGGGCTCGGCAATCTGCTTCAGGCGGTTGTATCCCATCTGGCCGGCTTCGCCATGCTGCGCTTCGGCTACGGGCTGTTCTTCGCCGCCGTCTATCCCGCGCTGAACGCGCTGATCGTTCAGCACGCGGACGCCGACTTTCGCGGCAGAGCCGTCAGCCTGAGCCAGACCGCCAGTCAGCTCGGCATCGTCATCGGGCCGCTGCTCGGCGGCTTCCTCGGGGGATGGATCGGGATTCCGCTCGTTTTCCTTCTTACCGGCATCGCGCTGCTGGGTTCGGCGTGGTATGTCCAAGCCAGCGGCTTCGACCGGCCGCAAATCGCCCGAGCCCGACAGGAGAACCGGGAGACCTTGTCGAACATTGTAAAAAACGATTCGTCCGGCCCATCCTGAAGGAGGATCAATTTTTACATGTGGAAGAGGTTCCTGCTCCGGAGAAGGAGCGTTATCCTGACCTGGCTGTTGTCCTATCTGGCCATCCTGTTCGTCCCTCTTCTCATCAGCAGCTTCGTCTATTCCCGATCCCAGGAGCTGCTCAAGAGCGAGATCCACCATGCGAACAACGTCCTGCTGCAGGAAGTCCGCGAAGTCATCGACAACCAGGTCGACAGCGTAAAGCGGTTGACGACGGAGCTGATCTGGAACGTGCGGCTTCGGGCCTTTATGTACTCCAGCCTCTACTCGACCCCGGCAAGCCTGGACGGAGAGCTGTACAATCTGCATATCGCGGCGAAGGACTTGGCCATCTACCGAACCTTGTATCCTTCCATCCGAACGTATTACGTCTATTGGAAAAACATGGACCTTATTTTCGAACCGGGCATCTACCGCGACCATAAGCTTGCTTACGAGACGATCCACGAGAACGACGCCATCTCCTACGAGATCTGGCTGAACCTGCTGCAGCGCAAAAACGCGGGAGGCTTCATCAAGCTGGCCAGCAAGGACGCCAAGCCCAGCACGCTGGCTTACATTCAATCCTTTCCCGGCGAACGGCTGGAGAGCTCTCCCGGCACGTCGGTCGTCCTCCTCGATACGACGAAATTAATGGAGACGATTCGCAACGTTCAAGCCTTCAGCGAAGGCCAGGTGCTCGTCCTGAATCCGGAAAAGCAAGTGCTGGTCTCGACGGACAGCACCCAGCAGCCGCTTTATCTGTCCAACATCGCCTTCGAAGGACAGAGCGGCTCCGCGTTCGAGGAATACAAGGGCGAGCCGTCGGAGTTCATGTACATCAAGTCGAGCAACTCGGAGCTGATCTACGCCACCGTCGTCCCGAGCACCCTGGTCTGGCAGAAAACCGACTCGCTGCGCAGCATCATGTATATCGGCATGCTGATCAGCATCGTCGGAGGCCTTATTTTGTCGGCCTTGTTCCTGCTGCGGAACTACAGCCCGATTCAGCGGCTGCTCCGTCTGCTCCAGACGGTCGAGAAAAAGGAAGCGGCTCCCGTCGGGGACGAGTTCCACCGGATTCAGCAAGCGATCTCGGATACGCTGGACGAGAAAGGCCGGATTTATTCGCGAATGAAGCAGCAGTCCTCCATGCTTCGTTCGAATATGCTGACCCGCATGCTGAAAGGACGAATGGACAACCGGCTCGCGCTCGACGAGTCGCTGACCGCCTTCGACGTCCATTTTCGCTCGGAGAGGTTCGCCGTTATTCTGTTTTACGTCGACGACGAACGCTTCTTCGAGCATATCGACGCCGTATCGGTCCGGGACAAGACGCGCCTGCTCGAATTCATCGTCGCCAACGTCGTCGAGGATTTGGCCGGCGAGAAGCATCAGGGCTTCGCCTGCGAGATCGACGACAACATCGCGTGCCTGATCAATCTGACCGACGGTCCGCACGAAGGGCTGCGCGAGGATCTGCGGGAGATCGCCCTTCGGGCGTCCCGTTTTCTGGAGGAGAAATTCCGCATCGACACCCTCGTCTCCCTGAGCGGCATCAAGTCGTCCCGTCAGGAGATCGCCGAGGCTTATCGGGAAGCGGTGGACGCCATGGAATACCGGATCGTCGTCGGCGACCAGGACGTGTCCGATTACGACGAACTGCGGCGGGAAGAAGCGCTCGCTCCCCCGTCCGACTACTACTACCCGATTCAAGTCGAGCAGCAGCTGATCAATCTGATCAAAGCCGGGGAAGCCGACGGAGCCGAGGAAATCGTGCGGGGCCTGCTGTCCCGAAGCCGGGAACGCGCCTCCCTGTCCGTGGAATGGGTCAAATGCCTGATGCACGATCTCGTCGGCACCCTCCTCAAGGCCGTCGGAGAGATCGGAGGCCCCGTGGACGGCTTGGCCGCCCGCATCGCGCAGCTCGTCAACTGCGAGTCGAGCCAGGAGATGGAAATCCAGCTCGCGGCGGCGGTCAGGGAGACTTGCGAATTCGCGCTGAGCAGGCAGAGGGAGAACACCAGCTCCTCCCGCAACCAGGCGATGATGGAGCGCAGCCAGGACATTCTGGCCTTCATCTCGGCCAATTACCGGGAAGCGAACCTGAACATCTCCATGATCGGAGAGCGCTTCGGAATGACGCCGACCTACTTGTCGAAGCTGTTCAAGGATCAGACCGGGCAAGGGCTGCTCGATACGATCAACCGCCTTCGCATCGAGGAGGCCAAGACGCTGCTGCGAGGCACCAAAGAGAGCATCAAATCGGTCTCGTCCCAAGTCGGCTTCCACGATATCAACACATTTATCCGCACGTTCAAGAAATACGAAGGCATTACCCCGGGACAATTTCAGAAGCTGGGTTAAGGAAGAGGCTGTCCCATAAGCCAACCAAGTTGCTGTGAAAGATAATCGATGATAAAGGTGCAAGGGGTATGTACCTCCTTCCGATGCTATACGCTTCTGAAACCTGAATGGGTAAACCCGTGATAAGGTGGTTTCAGAAGCGTAGGAGGCATTCTCCAGGAGGTACATACCCCTTCTTTGTCTATCGATCAGCTCAAGCAACTCTGCTTATGGGACAGCCTCTTTTGCGGTCGAAAAGGGCGATTTTCGGGAAATTGCCGATGCCGATTGCGATTTCGTCGATGCCGGAAGAGATTTGGACGATGCCGCTTGGCATGTTGACGATTCCCTCGGGGGAGCCTTTCGGAGCATAATCGATAACGAGGCGCCTCACCGCTTTCAGGCATCGCGAAGCAGCCGCCCGGCGCGGATGCAGCGTTCGCGACAGGCCGCATATCGCATCATGCCTATCGCATCCTAATGCATACCGATTAAGTTCAAGACGACGATACGGGAGGGTATACCAAGATGAAGTTCCAAACTTCGAGAACGTCCAAAGCCGCAGCGCTCACGCTGACCGCGGCCATGCTGGTCTTCGCCGCAGCGGGCTGCTCCAGCGGCGGCAACGGCAAGGAAGCGGCATCGCCGTCCGCCTCCGCGCCCGCCGCAAGCTCCGGCGCTCCTTCGCAGGAAGGCGCGGAAATCTCCTATCCATTACAGACAGACAAGACGCTGACCTACTGGGCCGAGTACAACACGACCAAGTCGACCATCGACGAGGTTCCCTTCTTCCAGGAGTGGCAGAAACGCACGGGCGTGCCGCTGAAGTTCATCAGTCCGCCGACGGGACAATCCAAGGATGCGCTCAACATCCTGCTGGCTTCCGGAGATTTGCCGGACATGATCGAGTTCGACTGGTTCAACTTCCCGGGCGGCCCCGAGAAGGCGATCGCCGACGGATACATCCTGCGGCTGAACGACGTCATCGACCAATACGCCCCGAACCTCAAGAAGTTTTTGCAGGAGCATCCCGATATCGACAAAATGCTGAAGACGGACAACGGCAGCTACTACACGTTCCCGTTCCTGCGCGGAGATCCGATGCTGCAGGTGTACCAGGGACCGATCGTGCGCGGCGACTGGCTGAAGGAGCTGAACCTTCCGGTGCCCGAGACGATCGAAGAGTGGCATACGACGCTTCTGGCGTTCAAGGAAAAGAAAGGCGCGGTCAGCCCGCTGTCCTACATTTTCTCGGGAGAGTTTCTGAATAACGGAGCGTTCATCGGCGCGTTCGATACGACCCGCGGCTGGTTCCAGGAGGACGGCCAGGTTCGCTTCGGTCCGATGCAGCCCGGCTACAAGGAGTTTCTGAGCACGTTCCGCCAGTGGTATACGGAAGGGCTGCTCGACAAGAACATCGCCAACGTGGACGGCAAGGCGCTGGACGCGAACATTACGTCCGGAGCGACCGGCGCAACCGTGGCGAATTCGGGCGGCGGTATCGGCAAATGGACTCCGCTGCTGCTCGAGAAGGAACCGGACTCCGAGCTCATCGCCGCGCCGTATCCGGTGCTCAACAAGGGCGACGCGCCTAAATTCGGCCAGAAGGACCCGCAGTTCTCGAACAACGGCAACGTCGCCATCACGTCGAGCTCCCAGAATGTTGAACTGGCCGCCCGTCTGCTGGATTACGGCTATGGCGAAGAAGGACATATGTACTTCAACTTCGGGCAGGAAGGCGTCAGCTACGAGATGAAGGACGGCGCTCCCGTCTATACGGACTTGCTGATGAACAACCCGGAGAAGCTGTCCCCGTCCCAAGCGATGTCCCTGTACATTCGCGCGAACTTCGCCGGGCCGTTCGTTCAGGACAAACGGTACATTACGCAATATTTGGCGCTGCCGCAGCAGAAGCAGGCGCTCGAAGTATGGTCCAAGACCGACATCGACAAATACAAGGTGCCGCCGGTCACACCGACTCCGGAGGAAGCTTCCGAGCTGGCGCAAATCATGAACGACGTGAACACGCTCGTCGACGAGATGACGCTCAAGATCATTTTGGGCAACGAGCCGATCGACGCTTACGAGGGCTACCTGGACAAGCTGAAGTCGCTCAAGATCGACCGCGCCATCGAAATCCAGCAAACCGCGCTGGACCGGTACTACAATCGCTAAAAACGGGTTCGCGAACGCGGTCTGTCTCATAAGTCGGGGCGACCAAAATGATCCATAAAAAGAATGGGGATATATCTCCTGTAGAGCGAAGCGCCTGCCTCATACGGTCATGAAATTACCCTGTTACGGGTTAATCCATTCCTAATTTCATGACCGTATCAGCAGCGTAAGGAGATATATCCCCATGGTAATACGTGGATCATTTTATAAGGTTGGCTCCCTAATAACTTATCGGACAGACCCTTCGGCCAGGAAGGTGAAGCATGGACAAAACGGCTTTCGGCAGAAGATTCGTCAGAGACTTCTTGACGAACAAATACCTGTACGCCATGATGATCCCCGTTATCGCGTACTATCTCATATTCCAATACACGCCGATGTACGGCGTGCTGATCGCCTTTAAGAATTACGTGCCGGCAAAAGGCATTCTGGGCAGTCCCTGGGTCGGACTCGACCATTTTCAGGCGTTTTTCGACAGTTACTATTTTCTGAGAGTGCTGAGCAATACGATAATCATCAGCGTGTACTCCCTTCTCTTCGAGTTCCCGGCTCCGATTATTCTGGCCCTGATGATCAACGAAGTACGCAGCCGACGGTACAAGAAATTCGTCCAGACCGTTACCTACATGCCTTATTTTATATCCATGATCGTCATCGCCGGCCTGATCCGCGACTTCACGGACAGCGGCGGCGTCATCAATACGCTCTATTCGTATTTCGGCGGCGACGGCACCTCCATGCTGCAGCATGCCGGCTTGTTCCGCCCGATCTACATTCTGTCCGAGATCTGGCAGAAGATCGGCTGGGAATCGATCATTTACTTGGCGGCGCTCATGGGCATTGATCAGGATCAATACGAAGCGGCGCGCATCGACGGGGCCGGCAGACTGAAGCAGATCTGGTACGTCACCCTTCCCGGCATCCTGCCGACGATCGTCATTCTGTTCATTCTGCGCGTCGGCAACCTGCTCAACGTCGGCTTCGAGAAAATCATTTTGCTGTACAATCCGATCACGTACGAGACGGCCGACGTCATCTCTTCATTCGTCTATCGCAAAGGTCTGCTGGAGTTCAACTGGAGCTACAGCACCTCGGTCGGCGTGTTCAATTCCGTCATCAATCTGACGCTGCTCGTGCTGGCCAACTGGCTCAGCAGAAAAGTTACGAAAAACAGCTTGTGGTAAGCAAGCAGCACGCTTCATGTTCACCAGGAGGTGTCGGCCTTGAAGAACGGCCCGGCGGATCGGATCACGCTGCTTGCCATCAATCTGATGCTGCTCGCGTTGGTCATCGTCACTTTGTATCCGATTTTGCACGTCATATTCGCTTCGTTCAGCAGCCCGGCCGAGATCGTCTCGCACCGGGGCCTGCTCTGGAAGCCGCTGGGCTTCAGCCTTGAAGCCTACAAGCTCGTCTTTGCCGATCCGCGCATCTATATCGGTTACCGGAACACGCTGTTTATCGTCGTTGTCGGCGTGGCGCTTAATCTGCTGATGACGGCGCTCGGCGCTTATGTGCTCTCGCGCAAAAACGTCATGTGGAACAAGTTTTTCATGATTATGGTGACGTTCACCATGTTTTTCAGCGGCGGCCTTGTTCCCTTGTATTTGGTCGTCAAAGGCGTCGGTCTGACGAACACGCTGTGGTCGACGATTTTGCCGTTCGCCATCTCAACCTTTAATCTGATCGTGATGAGAACCTCCTTCCAATCCATCCCGGACAGTCTGGAGGAGTCGGCCAAGATCGACGGGGCGAATCATCTGGTCATTCTGTTTCGCATCGTTATTCCGCTGTCGCTGCCGGTGCTGGCCGTCATGGGGCTCTACTACGCGGTCGAGAAGTGGAACGGCTGGTTTTATGCCTCCATCTTCATTCAGCAGCAGGAGCTGTTCCCGCTGCAAATCTACCTTCGGGAAATTCTCATTCTGAGCTCGACGGACTCGCTCTCCTCGGGAGCGGCGGTCGGCGAGCAGTTCCAGATCGGAGCCACCATCAAGTACGCGACCATCATGGTCGCCACCGTTCCGATTCTGTGCGTCTACCCTTTCATTCAGCGCTTCTTCGTAAAAGGAGTCATGATCGGCGCGCTGAAGGGATAACCAGAGTCATTTTCCCCAATAGCCAATACAGAGGGCAGTTCCGTTGTCGAAGCGACTTCGGAGCCGCCCTCTTCGTCTATTTGCGCAAGCCGGTCAAAAGGTGTATACGAAAGGTAAAGACTAGTATATGGATGACCGTCGCCCCCGTTCCTATACTTGAATTAGGAAGCGAAGCTGCCTTGGCGCAGCGGGACTCACCATCATCAGACACTGTGGAGGGGTAGTATGAAGCTGGGCAGGAAATTCCTCTTGATCACGACCTTGATTGTCAGCGTGGCACTGGCCGCGTGCGGCAACAATGCGAAGGAAACCGAGAAGTCGTCGCCGAGCGCATCGCCGTCGGCGTCAGCCGGCTCGAGCGCTTCGAGCGGCGCCGAGAGCGGCGAAGTGATCGAAGTATCGACGGTTTCCCAAAGCGATCCTTACCTGAAGTTCGACGAGGGCGAGAGCTGGGAAAAGAATTCGATATACGATGCTTATGAGAAAGATATCGGCGTCAAAATCACGAACAAATGGATCGCCGACGTCACTCAATTCAAAGAAAAAGTAAAAATTACGATTGCCTCTGACGATTTGCCGGATTTCCTGATGGTCAACGCGACTCAGCTCAAGGAGCTGACCGAGGCCGACATGATTATGGATTTGACAGAATTGTATGAGCAATATGCTACGGATGAAACGAAAAAGTTTCTGACGATGGACGGCGGCTTGCAGATGAAGACGGCCACGTTCGACGGCAAACTGATGGGTATTCCAAGCTCTTATAACCCGTATCAGTACCAAAACCTGTACGTCCGCACGGACTGGCTAAAGGAGCTGAACCTGCCCGAGCCGAAAACGATGGCCGACTTGGTGGCCGTCTCCGAAGCGTTCAAAGCGAAAAACCCGGGCGGCAAAAGCACGACCTACGGGCTTGCGGTCAGCAAAAATCCGTTCAGCATCGAAACCGGCGTAACCGGATTGCGCGCCTTCCTCAACGGCTATCATGCGTATGAGAATATCTGGATCGACGACGGCAACGGCGGACTAGTCAACAGCGATATTCAGCCGGAAGTCAAGCAAGCTCTCGCTGCGCTGCAGGATATGTTCAAGAAGGGCTTGATCGATCCGGAATTCGCCGTCAAGGACACGGAGAAAGCAGCCGAGCTGCTCTACGACGATGGCATCGGCATGGTGTTCGGCGCAACCTGGACTCCGGCTCAGCTCGTTAAGGGCGCGGTCAAAGACGGCAAAATCGTGCAAGAATGGGGCGTCTTCCCGATTCCTTCGGTGGACGGCAACCCGGCTCGTCCGCAGATCGGTATCGGCGTAGACGAATACTACGTGATTTCCAAGAAAGCGAAGCATCCGGAAGGCGTCATCAAGCTGTTGAACCAATGGATCGTCGTCGACAACCATCCGACCGAAGACCAGAAGGTTTACGGATACGGCAAGGATCGCGTCGAGAAAGGCAGCAATTACTGGCTGCTCAATCCGCTTCGCGTCGGCAAGCAGCTCGACAACAACGGAGAGATTCTTCCTAAAGCCATCGAAACCAAGGACGCGAGCATCCTGCAGACGCAAGACCAGAAAAATCGTTATGAGCGTGCGATGAAATTTGTCGACGGCGATACGAGCATGTGGTGGGAATACTTGATTTCCGGTCCGAAAGGCGCCTTCTCTTACGGTCCGGAAATCCAGAAGAACAAGCAATACATGCAGAACAAATTCTACGGCGCTCCGACGCCTACGATGGTCGACAGACAGGAAATTCTGACCAAGAAGCGCGACGAGGTGTACTTCAAGATTATGATGAACCAAGTGTCCGTCGACGAATTCGACAAGTTCGTGGAAGAGTGGAAAAAGCTTGGCGGAGACGAGATTACGAAGGAAGTTAACGAGTGGTATAGCGCTAATAAATAACCCCGGACGCGTACGGAAGAGCGTCTCGAAAGTAAAGCTGATCTAGATTATCGATAGGAAAAAGTGCGCATGTGTCTCCTGGAGAAGGCCTCATACGGTCCTGAAATAACCTTGCAACGGGTTAACCATTCCGGATTTCAGGAGCGTATAGACTCGGATGGAGATACATGCGCGTTTACTATTCAGATGTCGAGATCTTTGAACCGCTTTCGGAACAGACCTTCCCATTGACGGCCCGGCTCCAGCTGAACATCGAGGTGAATGGCATGAATGGACTAACGAGGATATGGAAGAGGGAATGGCCGCTGCATTTTATGCTGATTCCAGGCCTTTTCCTGGTACTGCTGTTCAGCTACGTCCCGATGGCGGGCATCATTATGGCTTTTCAGAAATACGTGCCTAACAAAGGCTTGTTCGGTTCCCCTTTCATCGGCATGAAAAACTTCCAACTGCTGATCGATTACCCGGATATCGGGCGCATTTTCTTCAATACGATGTTTATTGCAGTCATGAAAATAGCGGCCGGACTGTTCGTGCCGATTACGATAGCGATTCTTCTCAACGAGCTGCGTCGGGAATGGATCAAACGGACTTTCCAGACGCTCGTCTACTTGCCTCATTTTATGTCTTGGGTTTTGCTGAGCGGAATACTCGTCGATATCTTGTCCCCCTCCTCCGGCATTTTCAATCAGGTGCTCGGATGGTTCGGAGTCAAACCGATCTTCTTCCTGGGAAGCAACGACTGGTTCCCGTACGTCATGGTTGCTTCGGATGTATGGAAGGAGTTCGGCTTCGGCACGATCGTTTACTTAGCCGCGTTAACGAGCATTAACCCTTCTCTATACGAAGCGGCCGCCATGGACGGCGCCGGGCGGATCAAGCAGACGTTCTACGTCACGCTCCCCGGCATGATGCCGATTATCGTGCTGATGCTGACGCTCAACATCGGCAACGTGCTTAACGCCGGCTTTGAACAAATTTTTAACCTGTACAGCCCTCCCGTCTACGAAAGCGCGGACATCATCGACACCTTCGTCTACCGTATGGGCGTGCAACAAGCGCAGTTCGGCTTTGCTACAGCCGTAGGCCTGCTGAAATCGATCGTCTCGTTTCTGTTCGTGTCGCTGTCCTACGTCCTAGCCTACCGACTGGCGAATTACCGTATTTTCTAATGATCCGCCCGCCGTTCAGAAGGGAGACTTACCATGATTACTGACCGTTCGCTCGGCAGAAGAGTTTTTATTGCGGGAAACTTCACGTTCCTGTTTCTGATCTCCTTCCTCTGCCTGATGCCTATTATGCATATTCTGGCCATTTCGTTCAGCTCCGGAGCCGCGGCGGCGGCCGGCAAAGTGTCCCTGTGGCCGGTCGACTTCACGACCGCCGCTTACGACAACGTGTTCGGCAAGCCGGAATACCTCCGCGCCTTCTGGGTATCGATCCAGCGCGTGCTGCTCGGAACTGCCCTAAGCATGGCGCTTATGATCGTCACCGCTTATCCGCTGTCCAAGGACCCCCGCCAGTTCCGGCTCAGAACGTTTTACGCATGGGTGTTCGTATTTACCATTTTGTTCAGCGGCGGACTGATTCCGACCTATTTGACCGTCAAAAACCTCGGAATGATCGACACGCTATGGGCGCTCGTGCTGCCGACGGCGATCCCGGTGTTTAACGTCATCCTGCTGCTGAACTTCTATCGCAATCTGCCCAAGGAGCTGGAGGAGTCGTCGCGAATCGACGGGGCGGGACATTTTAAGACGCTGTGGAAAATTTACGTCCCCCTCTCTCTGCCGGCTCTGGCAACAACGGGACTGTTCACGGTCGTCGGGCATTGGAACAGCTGGTTTGACGGCATGCTATACATGAACCATACCGAGAATTACCCGCTGCAGACGTTCCTTCAGACGGTCATCATCAAGATGGATTTCCGCTTTATCAAGGCGGAGCAAGCCGAGTTGATGGTCAAGCTGTCCGACCGCACAAGCCGAGCGGCGCAAATCTTCGTGGCGGCGTTCCCGATTCTGATCGTCTATCCGTTCCTGCAGCGCTTTTTCATTAAAGGCATTGTCATGGGAAGCGTAAAAGAATAAGATCGGAGTTACTCACAACTTGGCGAAAACGAACCGGGAGCGCGAGCGATGAAGAACCTATTCTTTCTGCACGAGTCGTCCATATTCAAGAAAATCATGGCTGCCTTCCTGGCGGCCTTGTTGCCTATGCTGGCGATTACCTGGATGATCAACGAGCGGGGCTCGGCCAACATCCGCAGCGAAATATCCGGTTCTGTGCTGAACACGACCCGGTTCTATATGGATTCTCTGGACAAGGAAGCGGACCGGATCAGCCGCTATCTGCCCAACTACGTCATGGATCAGGATTTAATGGAAGTCGCGGCGACAGGCAACGAGATGAGCTCTTACGAGCGTTCGAGCAAAATTCTCGACATCCAGCGCCGGCTGGAGCTGATGAAAAATTCCAGCCCGTATATCCGGGAGGCCAAAGCCTACATCCCCCTTATCGAGCGAACGGTTCTGAGCAACAATTACGAAACCCATCTGGACGAACGGGAATACGTATCGATGCAGAACGGGGCCAAAGCTTACGACGAAGCTTTTATTTACTGGAACGATCGCTATTTCATTACGATGCAGTATCCCGTCAGCACGTCCCGAAGTCCGCTGTACGTCGTGGGCGTCGAGCTGTCGGCTGCCAAGATCCGGGAGACGCTGACGCAGATCGGCGGCGCCCGGGGCGGACACAGCGTGCTGCTGAACTTGAAGCGCGGCTGGCGCATCGACACGGGCATGGACCCGGAGCTGCTGGAGAGAGTGACGGCATTCGCGTCGGCCAAGCAGGAAGCGCTTTCCGAAGAAGGCTACGGAACGATCGTCCACCGGGGCGAGCGTCTGCTCGCCGTCTACAAATACTCCAGCCTGTGGAACGCCTACTCGGTCACATGCATTCCGGAGGAAATGATCCTCGGCTCCTTGCAGATGTACCGAACGCTGTTCTGGTGGGCTTGCGCCCTTGCGGTCGCCATCGTGCTGTTCTTCACTTATTTCCTGCTGCGCCTGATCTACCGGCCGCTGATGAAGCTGGTCCACTCCTTCCGCCGCGTTCAGCAGAACCGGCTGGAGCCGATCCCGATCAATCGCGGAGCCGACGAATTCGGTTATCTGTACCAGGCGTTCAACGACACCGTGCGCTCCTTGAAGACGCTCATCGAGGAAAACTACGAGCAGCAGATCCGCAACCAGCGATCGGAGCTGAAGCGGCTGCAGTCGCAGATCAATCCTCATTTTCTGTACAACTGCTTCTTCGTGCTGTGCCGGCTGATCAAGTCCGACAAGCATAAGGAGAAAGCCTATCAATTTTGCCTGTACATCGGACAGTACTTTCAGTTCATCACCCGCAACGACGAGGACGACATTCCGCTGGAGCAGGAGATGGAGCATTCCCGAACTTACGTCAAAATGCAGACGATCTGCTACGGCGACCGGATCGAGGTCGGGTTCGACGGGGAGGTCCCCCCTATTTACGTGCCGAGATTGATTTTGCAGCCGGTTATCGAGAATGCGTACAAGCATGCGCTCGGCAATATGCTTCATCCGGGGGAGCTATGGGTGCATACCGAGCGAATGGGCGACGAATTTACGATTTATGTAGAGGACAACGGCCAAAGCATCAAGGACGAGGAGATCGAGCTGCTGCGCAGGAAGCTGCGGCATTCCACGAGCCGGATCGAGGAGACGACCGGACTTCTGAACGTCCACCGCCGGATTCAGCTTCGCTACGGAGAACCGTACGGCCTGTCCGTGGCGAGATCGGAGCTGGGCGGGCTGAAGGTCGGCATCAAATTATGCGCGAGCGACAGGGGGAACGAACATGTACAGACTGCTGATCGTTGACGACCTCCCCATTATCGTCGAGGGGCTTGTGGAGCTGTTCGAGCAGAACGGGCATTTGCCGCTGGAGACGGTGACGGCCTATTCGGGCGAGGAGGCGCTGGAGGTGCTGTCCTCCCGGCGCATCGATATCGTGCTGTCCGACATCAAGATGCCGGGCATCGAAGGCATCGAGCTGCTGCGGGAGATCAAGTCGCAGTGGCCGGCCTGCAAGGTGATTTTCCTGACCGGGTACAACGACTTCGAATACGCCAAGAGCGCGCTCACCTACGGCGGCTTCGATTATATTCTGAAGGTCGAGAGCGACGACAAGATCGTACAGGCGGTGCAGCGGGCCGTCGCCAAAATCGAGGAGGAGCAGGACCAGGCGAACATGATCGTCCGGGCGCAGTCCAAGATGAGACAGGCGCTGCCCTCGCTGCAGAAGGATTATATATGGGGACTGCTCCAAGGCAAGCACGTCGCGGAAATCCAGCTCGACCGGATGTTCCGGGAGCTGGACATCCCGCTCGACGCGTCCCTGCCCGCGTATCTGCTCATCGGAAGACTGGATGCGTGGAAGGAGACGTTCACGGCCCCGGACAAGGCGCTGCTCTGCTACGCGATGCAAAATATCGGGGACGAGATGCTGTCCGCGCAGGTCCGATGCTTCTCCGTCGTCTTCGAGCTGTCCAAGGTCGCCTGGCTGATCCAGCCCAAGTCGTGCGCCGAGCCGGGCGGCGCGGAATGGCTCAAGGCGCACCGCTATGCGAGCGGCATTCTGGAGTCAGTGCAGGCGAATTGCCGCAAGCTGCTCGGGCTGTCGGTCTCCTTCCTGCTGGCGAGCGAGACGACGGACTGGGGGGCGCTGTCGGACCGTTTTCACTCCGTCAAATACGCTCTGAGCCTCGGACACGGCTTGTTCAACGAAGTCATCCTGACCGATAAGGATCTGCCGCGAGGCCAGTCCGCCGAGTCCGCCGGAGTCGGGCGCGACAGCTTCTACCATGCCCGGGTCCAGCTGCTGATGAGCTGCCTGGAAAACAATCACCGCGAGCAGTTCGACCAGCTGTACGCCGAGCTTACGTCCGTCTGGAACGACCCGGCGGCAGCGCACGAGCGGAAAGTCGAGCTGTACCATTCGCTGTCCGCGGTGTTCCTGTTCTGCATTCAGCAAAATCGGGATGCCGGAGAATACGTCAATACGCAGCTCGATCTCGACAAGCTGTTCCGGTACGACGAAGCGATGTCGTGGCCGGAGCTGGTTCAATATTACCGGCAGATGGCCGACTGCTTCTTCGAATGGAACGCGCAGCGCGGCACGGAGCTCCCGGCCGAATTGGTCCACAAGGTGCACGGCTATATCGATGAGAACATCGCTTCCGACATCTCCTTGACGGCGCTGGCGGACTACGTGAGCCTGAACCCGTCCTACCTGTCCCGCTTGTACAAGCAAATTACGGGAGTCGGGCTGTCGAAATACGTGAACGATTACCGCAACATGAAAGCGAAGGAGATGCTGCTGAACACTTCGATGAAGGTAAGCGAGGTGGCCGCCGCGCTCGGCTACAACTCGGCGCTGGCGTTCATTCGCTTCTTCAAGAAGCAGAACGACATGACGCCTCAGGATTTCCGCTCCGCGCGCTCCCAGCCTGCCGGGCCGGGTCAATAAACGGATACGAACCACGGGCCTTGAGCGCCGCGCAAAAAATGAGAATATCCCCTTTGCTTTATGAGAAGCCATGGACGATCCTGATGGTTATAATCGGTTCATACGGATTTCGCTTAATTAGGGGAGGCAATCGTTATGACGAAATGGACGGGACTGAGAGAGCTTGTTCGGGAAGAAATTCAGCAACGCCGGGAAGAGGGCTGCGACGTATCGGGCTTCGCGGAACGGCTGGAAGCCGCCGGCACGGATGAAGCTCCGATTATGGACGTATATCGCGCGTTAACGGCTCTTCAGCCGAGCGAGGATTTTAAGTATATCGAGCCGTCGGACCTGGAGACGATTCGCGCCGAACGCCCGGAACAGCCGCGCATTGCGGCCGGTTCTTGGACGGATGCCGAATGGCACAACAAGTTTTACGGCGCCTGGCTCGGCCGCGCGGCCGGCTGCGCGCTGGGCAAGCCGCTGGAGGCTTCCTCCTTCATGCAAGGCTCGGGCGGCAGACCCGGCTGGCACAATATTAAGCTTTGGTTCGAAGGCGCCGGGCAATGGCCGATTCGCCACTATACGCCGGGAGAATCGGCGGCCGAAGCGCAATACGGCATCGAGATCGCACGCTGGAGCAGTCTGGCCAGCTGCCGGGAAAATATCCGCTTCATGGAAACGGACGACGATATCCGCTACACCGCGCTTGGCCTGCTCATGCTGGAGGAACGCGGCCTGGCTTTCGATTCCTGGGACGTCGGCAAGCTGTGGCACCGGCATCTGTCGTTCGGTCAGGTATTCACCGCCGAAGCGCAGACCTATTTGAATTTCGCTCGAGTCACCTCTCATATTAGCGGCGAACGGCCCGATGACTGGGAGAAGCATGTTCATTGGGGACGTTCTCATCTGAACCCCTACCGCGAATGGATCGGCGCGCAGATCCGCGTGGACGGCTACGCGTACGGAGCTGCCGGACGGCCTGAACTCGCAGCCGAGCTGGCTTGGCGGGACGCCTCCTTCTCTCATGTGAAGAACGGCATCTACGGGGCCATGTTCTGCTCCGCCATGATTGCGGCCGCGTTCGTCGAGAACGACGTGAAGCGGATCGTCGAGATCGGGTTAAGCCAAATTCCGAAGCGCAGCCGTCTTGCGGAAGACATCGCGCTGGCGGTCCGAATTGCCGAGAGTACGTCGGATCAATTGGAACTGGTGGAGAACATTTGGGACGCGTTCAAGCACTACCATTGCGTTCATACCAATAATAACGCCGCATTGTGCGCGGCCGCGCTCATTCATTCCGGCGGAGATTTCGAGAAAGGGATTACGACGGCCGTGCTTGGCGGCTGGGATACCGATTGCAACGGCGCCACCGTCGGCTCCATCCTTGGCGCGTCGCTTGGAGCGGCGGCGCTGCCCGGCACCTGGATCAAGCCGTTGAACGATACTTTATACGCGGACGTCAGCGGCTTCCACCCGATCGCCCTCTCGGAATGCGCTCGCAGAAGCTATGAGGTTTTCCGGAAATTGCAGCAGTAAGACCGTCCCTCGATCGTCGCGGCGCCGGAATGCGGTTCCGTTATCGTGAGCAACGTTGTATACTTGCCCTATACTACGATTTTGTCAGGATGCGATCGAAGCGATGAAGCTGCATATTACGTACGATCATCCGATTCCGATCAACGCTTTCGAATGGACGCCCTCCTTCGATCGCCAGTCGCCCCACATGCATTCCAGTCTGGAAGTCGGCCTCTGCCTGTCGGGCAAAGGCCGCTTCTTCTTCGGCAGCAAAAGCTATGAGGCTTGTCCCGGGGATTTGTTTATCGTCAACAACGAGGAACGCCATGTCGCTCAATCCGACCCGCACGATCCGAGCCGCTATCTGTTCATTAACTTCGATCCGGCGCTGCTGCTGGCCGAGGACCCCGGCCTTCTGCTGCCTTTCTCCTACCGTTCCACTCGTTTCCGCAATCACATCGCCGGCGGCTCTCCTCTTGCGCAGGAGCTTACGCCCTGGATACACGCAATCGCGCAGGAGCTGCGGGACAAGTCCCCCGGCTATTTGGCGATGGCCAAAAGCGCGCTTGTTCAGCTATGCGGCCGCATGCTTCGCCATTACAGCGATCTGCTTAACGATGACGAACGGCAGACGATGGTGCAGGCGGTGCGTCAGGCGCATTCGCTGGCCGCTCTGGTGGAGCGGCGCTTTCGCGAGCCGCTCAGTCTGGCGGAACTGGCGGACGAGTTGGGCGCAAGCGTCTCTCGCATCAGCCGCGCCTTTGTGGAGACGACAGGATACCGCTTCTCCGACTACGTCTCCCTCCTGCGGGTCCAAGCCGCCAAGCAGGAGCTGCTGGGAACGGACAAAGCGGTAGCCGATATTGCGTTCGAATGCGGTTTCCAGAGCTTGCCGACCTTCTATCGGGTGTTCAAGGACACGGTCGGCGTATCCCCCGTCGCTTATCGTCAATCTATGGGCTCCGTGCAGCAAGCGGACGAATAAGACGTCTGGCCGGGACAGGTCAATAAATGTATATGGAATGTAAGCAACGATCTCTTTTTCCTCCGGAGCGCCCCCCTTACAATTGGGATACGCAGTAGGCGCGCACTAAGGAGGAATCGTTGTGAAACAATTAACGGCGGTATTGCTGGGAGCCGGCAGCAGAGGAAGATACATTTATGGACCGTATGCGGAGAAATTCCCCAACGAGCTGAAATTCGTGGCCGTAGCCGAGCCGAACGAGGAGCGCAGAGCCAGGTTCGCGGAAATTCACGGCATCGCCCCCGACCGGGTATACGACTCCTGGGAGAAGGCGTTCGAGCACGGCCGCATGGCGGACATTATGATCATCTGCACCTTGGACCGGATGCATTACGTTCCCGCGATGACGGCGATGGAGCTCGGCTATCACGTCATGCTGGAGAAGCCGATGTCGCCCTCGCTGGAGGAATGCATCCGGCTGGAGCGCGCTTCGCTCAAGTATAGAAGGCTGCTCGCCGTGACGCACGTGCTGCGCTATTCCCCGTTCTGGTCGGGGATCAAAAAGTGCATCTCGGACGGAGAGCTGGGGACGCTCGGAACGATTCAACTTACCGAGAACGTCGGTTATTTGCATATGATCCACAGCTACGTGCGCGGCAATTGGCGAAATTCGGAGGAGACGAGCCCGATGATTCTGGCCAAGTCGTGCCACGATCTGGACCTCATCTCCTGGCTGATGGATCAGCCGTGCACCGGCGTCAGCTCGTACGGCTCGCTGCTGCACTTCCGCGCGGAGAACGCTCCGGAAGGCTCGGCCGAGCGCTGCACCGACGGCTGCGAGGTCGAACGGGACTGCGCCTTCTCCGCGCTGAAAATGTACATGCAGCCTCCGCATCACCCCTGGGCCCGCTACATGACGGGCGACCTGTCGCAGGAAGGCATCCTGACGGCGCTGCGCGAAGGGCCGTTCGGCCGCTGCGTCTATCGCTGCGACAACAACGTCGTCGACCACCAGGTCGTCAATCTGGCTTTCGAGAACGGAGCGAACGCTTCGTTCATCATGTCGGGCCTGACGCAGAGCGGCACGCGGCGGGTTCAGATCATGGGTACGCAGGGCGAGATTATCGGAGATATGGACAAGGGGGCTTTCACGCTGTACCGTTACGCGACGGGCGAGCAGGTCGAAATCCGCTGCAGCGTCGAGGGAGACGGCCATGGCGGCGGCGACGAGCGCATGGTCGCTTCGTTCCTGCGCGACGTGCGCGGCTTCGACCGCAATCCGTCGCACGGCTTGACGTCGGCCACCGCCTCCTTGCAGAGCCATCTGATGGCTTTCGCGGCCGAGCATTCGAGGCTTCACGACGGTCAGGCCGTCAAGCTGGCGGATCTGTACCGGAAGGACTCGGTGTTGGTTTAGCGGCAGCCAAACAGCCGACCGTATCCGCTTCCGCACGATACGGTCGGCTGCCATGACGCCGCGCAAATGCGACTATACAGCGAACGCCGCACTAAGCATGCCGTTGCTAATGACGTGAAGCTCGTGCAACGCTCTGGTACATGCTACGTATAAGAGCTTTCTGTCGGAGACATTATCTCCGTAAATCCCTGCGGATGCGTCAGTAACGACGACCGCATCAAATTCGATGCCCTTGGACAAATAGGCAGGCAGGATGACGATCCCACCGGCGTACTCATCGGCGGAATCCAGCAATACTGTCGCATCCTCGCGTCCCAAACCCTTCTTCAGCTCCAACGCCTCTTTTGGAGTTTTGACGATTAACGCGATATTGCCATAGTTTCGATCAATCGCCCCTTGGAGCGCACCCCGTACTCGGGACAGCCACGCTGCCCGCTCCTCTTCATAGACGTCCGGCTCGCGTCCATGACGCAAAATCGGCTGCGACAATGCAAACTTTCCTTCGCTCCACGATTCGATCAAGCGGCTGGCAAACGAAGTGATCTCCACGGTCGATCTGTAGCTTGTACGCAGTTCCAAGTAGGTGCAGTCCCCTAGCGCGCTTGTAATCTCATCCCACCTATGTATGCCGCGAAAGCTGAATATGCTCTGCCCCAAATCCCCCAGAATCATGACGGAACCGGGACTAACGACTGATTGGATGAGTTCGATCTGGAACGGACTGTAGTCCTGGCCTTCGTCGATGACCGCATATTGATAGCTGACATATTTGACCTCTTTATTTTGAATCCTTCTGGCGCCGATCTCTCCCGAAATGTACTGCTTGATGTACAGCAGCGGAGCCAAATCCTCGTGTTCCAGCTCGTTGTTCTCCCTCATAAAGCGATGGTGACGGCACAGAAACCTGTAGCCCTCCAAATCGATCAAATCGGCAACATACGAATAGTTGAGCTCGCTCGACATGAAATCGAAATAGATCTCCAGAGCTTCGGGCTCTTTCCATCTCGACCTTAAGCCGTTAAGCTGCTTTCTGATTTTAGTTTTCGAAGAGGTCTGCGATCTTTCGGCCAGGTTGCGTACGTATCTTTCGATAACGTTCAAAATGAACTCCCGTCTTTTGACGATCGGCAAATGCTTGTAGTCCACGCAAAACCAGCGCCGCATCTGCTCTACGGATACGATATAATCCTCGTCTTGGTCAATCGCGATTCTCACCTCGTCCTGGGGAAAACAAGCTTGCTCGTAATCCTCGAGATAGCGGAGCAACGCTTTCTTGAAGGGCAGCGAGCCTTTGATCTTGGATTTCAACAGGTACCGGTTCGCGACCAACGGCTCGCTCTTCTCGATGATCTGCATCGTCTCGAACGGCTCGGTAAACACGAAGCTCCCGATATTCAGCAGTTCGACCGCCCATTCCTGGAACGTCTTCTGTTCGATCCCATCCACGCCGAGGCCAGGCAGCACCTTGTGCACGTAATTCAGGAAGATGCGATTAGGGCCGAACACAATAAAACGCGTCGGATCGAGCTTGCTTTCTTCGTAGAACAAGTAGGCGAGCCTATGAAGAGCGACCGTCGTTTTCCCGCTGCCGGCCGAGCCTTGCACGATAATCGACTTGTTTCTGGGCAACCGGATCAGCGAATCTTGTTCGGCCTGAATCGTCTCGACGATATCTCGCATCTTCTCGTTGGAATGGGATGCCAGCCTCTTGCTCAGGATCGGGTCGTCATACTCGAAATACGTTTCGTTCCACTCCTGATCGAGATATTGCAGGCCTTCGTCCAGTTCGAATTGCCGGATAAGTCTCACCGTGACCGGGCCTTCGCTGGAAACGGCCGGCCCTAATTTCTTTTGATAGAACAGGGAGCTTAACGGGGATGTCCAAGAAACGACCCGAACTTCGGAGCTCGCTTGGTCGCTTACGCCTGCTTGACCGATATAATACGTGACAGCCTTTCCCCTCTGGAGCTCATAATCGATTCTCGCAAAATACGGTTTGTCGTACACACTCCGTAATTTCGGGATTTGCTTGGCGATCGACGCGGCGATCAGATTGTCCGCATAGATATCTCCCCCGCCCAGACCCCATTCCCTTCGAGATTTGAAGCTGAGCTTATGCTCGGTCAGATCGATCTGGTTCTGGATCGTTTTACGGGTAGCGGTTAAGTAATTAAGCTCAAAGTCGTAGCTCCTCCCCCATCCAGTCCATTCCGACTTGGGTTTGAAAAAAACGGGCTCAGCATTGGCCGAATTAAGCAGCCCCCTCAGCTCGATCTCTTCCCCGACCCTCGTCTTCGCCTCTCTTTTCTCTCTCCGCTCAGCTTCTTCTTTTGTCCTGCGTTCTGCTTCTTCCCTTAACTTCAAATCGGCTTCTTTCTTGGCCTTGCCCTCCGCTTCTTCCCTTGCGCTGCGCTCGGTTTCTTCCCTCACCTTTTGTTTCGCTTCTTCTCTTGCCTTCCGTTTCGCTTCGGCTTTCTGCCTCGCTCGTTCCTTGGCCCGGCGTTCCTCGTTTTCCTGGGCCAGCCGCTCCACTTTCTCGCGCGCTTCCCGTTCGATCTCCTCTGCCCGTACGACCGTCCGCTCCGGTATATGCTTCGTTTCCAGCATACGCAGCAATGTTCCTTCGCGGTTCAAACGGCTCAGTAAAAGCAGCGTCTCATCGTTCGGATTACGGGTCAAGTCTCGATCCAATTGCCGCTGTACGTCCTGCCGATACTGCCTCTCCCTTTGCTGTTTGCCGTCTACGCCAAGAAGAAAATTGAAGTTTCCTTGGACAACCGGCGTGTGGGCCGACCGTCTCTTGCGCTCGTAGTCTTCAGCCAAACGCCGAAAGTAGAAAGTTTGGGTAACGGAACGCATCCTGCTCCGCTCTTCCTCATCCAGACGGATTTTACGCTGCACTTCGCGACCGATCTCCTCTTCGATCCGCGCCCGTCTCCTGCGTTCCCGCTCTTCCTCGCGGATCTTCTTATAAGCGATCGCTTCCTCTTTCGTCATACAGGTGATCCAGTAATCTATCGTAACCGTCCGGGGAAGAACTTGGTCGATTCTGGCGTAGGCATAGCCTTCAAGATCATCCAACCCATATTGGGCCGGAATCGTCCCCAAATACAACTCTTTGCAAATGACCCGGATTTCCCTTCTCTGGAGAACCAGTTTGGCGATATTTCCTTCTTTTACCTTTTCTTTGAGCAGGCGAAAGCTTTGTTGATCCATGAGCTTGTCGAGACCTTTGATTTCCATGTCATAAGCCCTCTCTGCGCTGACTGATGGTCGATTCGGGATTTCTCCCCGTCTCTCGTCAATTCGACAAAACCCATCTTATTCCTTTTCCCTATTAACTAATCTAAACGAAAATAACCCGTCCAAGGGTTAGTGCCACAGACTGGGCCAAACCCAACTTGTTACCTTGAGAAGAAAATTATTCCTATTCTGAGATAAATCTTGTACTATCGAGGTAATGACAAAATAGGAGGAATTTCCGCATGAGGTTCAAGCGTTTGACATGCTTTGTGCTTGCTTTGTTGATAGCCTTGCCGCTATCCTTATCCGGCTCTGCGTTTGCTGCAGCCACAAATGATAGTTCCAACCATTGGGCAATGTCGACCTTGCAGAAGTGGAAAGATCAAGGGCTGCTGCAAGGCTACGGAAACGGGGAAGTACGGCCGGATGCGCCCGTAACGCGCGCGGAATTCGCGGCCTTCCTCAATCAGGCATTCGGGCTGAAGGAACAGGCCGCATCGCTCAGCTTCGTGGACTTGGCAAGCAATCACTGGGGGTACAGAGATATCTCCATAGCCTATCAGGCGGGATACATAAAGGGAGATTCGAGCCAAAAGGTCAATCCGAACGGCATGACTACGCGCCAGGAAGCGGCGGTTATGCTTGCCGGCGCATTGCAATTAAATGGACCGGCGAATGCCGACCTGTCCGTGTTTAAGGATGCTAACCTGATCGCAGGTTGGGCGAGCAAGCAAGTCGCCGCTCTCGTCGAACAATCCGTTATGCAGGGCGACAAGGCCGGCAACTTCCGGCCGCTATCGCCGATCACCCGCGCTGAAGCGATTGTAGCGATCGACAATGCCTTAACGAGGGTCAAGGGAGAAACAACCGTCATATCCAAGCCGGGCGAGTACGGCTCCGCCGCCAAGAAAACGGTCGTTAACGGCGACGTCACGGTTGCGGCTGCAGGCGTCACTCTGATTAACTATGAGATTAAAGGAAACCTGCTGTTGGGCAAAGAGATTGGCGAAGGGGACGTTTACCTGAAACAGGTTAAGGTAGACGGGAAGACGACTATCGCCGGCGGTGGTCAAAACTCGATTCATCTGGAAGATTCCGTGCTGGTGCAGGTCGTTGTCAATAAAGCGACAGGCTCGGTACGAATCGTAGTCTCCGGTTCCACGACGGTTCAGAAGGTAACCGTGCAATCTCCCGTAAAGCTGGAAGAATCGACTGTGACAGACAGCGGCGTGAAGGATGTTGAGCTGTCGCCTGCCTTGCCCGAAGGCTCGAAGGTAGAGCTTAGCGGACAATTCGAAAGCGTAAGCGTCTTGGCTTCCCGCATCGTCGTCAGCATTCCAAGCGGCTCGGTGCAAAATATGGAGGTTGGCTCGGGAGCGACGGGCGCGGAAATCAACCTCAGCAAAGAAGCCCAAATCATACAGCTCGTTCTTGAGGCCGTAACGAAAATGATTGGCGAAGGAAAAGTCATCAACGCCACGGTTCAAGAGGGAGCCAAAGGCTCCAGCTTCGAAACGAAACCGGAAAAGGTTGACGGGGCTGGCAATTCTGGCGCGTCCGGCGGATCGACTGCCGGTGGTGGAGGCGGCGGTGGCGGTGGAGGCACCGGAGGTGGCAATGGTGGCGGCACTCCACCTGCGGTCTGTACCGCTCTGTGCAGCAGCGCGTTCTTGTCCAAACTGACGTTCGGAGACTATACACTGACACAGCGCGACGAAATAGATTCAATTGTCGGCGAAGGCTTCTCCAAATCGGTGTTCTCCTACACGTTGGACGTGCCCCGAGATATTGAGCAACAGGAGGTCCGTTTGTCCGTCGCTGCAGAGTCGGAATGGGCTCATGTATTTGTGTCTATAGACTATCAGAATGAAGCAAGCGCGATTTATGCTTTCAAAGGGAAGAAAGACATCCAGGTTAAATTAAAGCCCCTTGAAGACGTTCATATTAGCATATACGTTCAGAGCAGCGACAACATTTACGGGAAAAACTACAACTTTGACATCCGCTATCCAAGAACGATCCAGGAAGGATTCAGAGTGGCAGACAACGGTTTTTACGATCCTGCGGGAATCTATAGACCTGTGTATACGTTGACGACGGAAGCGTTTGAGAAAACAGATAAAGTCGAAGTCTATTTTTTGGGTCAAATAATACCAGAATCAGAATGCCGCGAATCGCCCTTTTCTAACCAAATATCCTGTTACCTAGGAATTTGGTCGAACATCCCCGAATTTCCAACATCGCTGTACATTAAGGTGTTGCGCGGCGATTCGGTAATAGCCGAGGGCAATTATGTGCCTGATATGACTCCGGTTCCTGTCACTGAGAATATAACGGGCGTTGATGTTCGACTTTACACGACTGCAGAGCTGGATGAAATGAACAGGCTCTCATTAGGGGATGTCGCCACAGGCGGATCTGTTACCATCTCCGAAACGCAGCTTCCGGAATCCTTAAAAGCGGCAGCCCGATACATTGGGATTGTCGGCACCTATTCGGTCTTGGGCTCGGAACCGCTGCCGAAAGCTTGGCCTGCAGAGCATTTCAAAGCAAGCGCAATTTTGGCTCACTTTCCAGGCTCGTCAGGTTTTAACGGAGAAGTCCCATTTTACTCCAACACTTCGGATTTGAACTACGATCAGTACTTGTACATTGTATTCCTGGACCAGCAGCGAAATCCGATCGGAGTCTACAACAAGCTGCTTCAGTTTGACGAGGCTCATGCCGCAACGGGAGCAAAACTTGCCAAAAACACGACCATCGACCTTAGCGATACGACAAAGCCTGAGTTGACGGTCAGTATACGGGATTTATTTAATAACTATCAAGTAAGCAGTACCGAAACCGGTACTGTCTATGTTCTTCCAAGCACGTATGACCTATCGCAGTCCAGCCGCAAAGCCATTCATCAATTCGTACAGCAAGGGGGAGGCATGGCCGTTGCGGTAACCGCCAATACGCCTGTATCGCTGCAGACAGTCCTTATTCCTCAGGGAGAATTTCAAGTCGTAGCAGCAGACGCTGCCGGCAATTTGTCTGACCCGGCCACTCTTGCCATTAATCGGAATTTGACCATTGCACGGGGAATTCGTTATAACAGCGGCGTCTCTCTGCATCTATCTCAGGGAATTGATTTGAATATGGATCCGTCCAACTTGAAGTCCGTAATCTCCATTTCGACGGATGGCGGCGCCACCTACCAGCCTCTTGACCAGAATGATACCGTCACGGTGCAGCCGGACGACGGCAGCGGTTTGTGGCGCATACTCGTTGATTTCGCGGTGCCTTTCACTGGAGATAATAACGTTTGGAAGATTGCCTCCGGAACATTTAAGATAGACAACACGCCTATAGAAGCTGAAGTGATTTCTTCCTATAAGGCCGGAGCGCTCCTCAACGTTGAAGGATACGTTCCAGTGTTACAAGTAGGAGATACGATCACCTTCAAGGCGGATAAGCCAACGACGGTGTACTTTGTGCCCGCCGATACTTTTGGAAGTCAAACGCAATTTGAGGCGGCCGCACAGGGCAGAGTGTATCGCATTAATGCAGATAATGTTTCCCAAACTTTCGAGATCGACACCAGCGGACTGCAAGCTGGCAATTATCTGATATGGGCCTGGGAAGGGCAGGTCATGTCGGTGACGATTCAATAATTGAATAACGAGGCTGCCTCATAAGCAGGGTCGTACAAGATGATCGACGAAAAATAAGAGCATCTATCTCCTTATAGAGCAAGGGTAGGGAGATAGATGCCTCTTACATTTGTTCACCGATCCTCTTTTTGTACGACTCTTTTTACTTACAGGACAATCCCATTCAATTTGCGCCCGTAGGCGGAAAACGGAAGCGATAAGAGCCGGAGCCGACGGTGAGCCTGACTCCTTCGTCCGTCTGCGAGAGCGAACGGACGCCCTCGGCGGCTTCCAGAGCCGAGCCGCTCTCCGTTACGCTCGCCAGCCGCGCTCCCGGGAGCAAAATGTCCGCGCAGGCGTTGGCCGGAACGTCGACGTCGACGAAGATGTCGCCGCCTTCAGCGCGCCATCCGGACGAGATTCGCCCGTAGGCGGATTCGAAGCTTGCGCGGGCGAACGTCAGCTCACTGTTCGAGCAGCCCGGACGAATCTTCGCCAGTTTATAGGCGGGGACGCTGTCGTCCAGATCCAGCCCGGCCACGTACCGATACATCCAGTCGCCGATCGCGCCGTACGCGTAGTGATTGTAGGAGTTCATGTCGTCGCTCCAGAATGAGCCGTCCGGCTTGATGCCGTCCCAGTGCTCCCAGATCGTCGTCGCGCCCTTCGTGATCGAGTACAGCCACGACGGGTAGGTGTCCTGGAGCAGCAGCTTGACGGCCGTGTCATGGTAACCGTTCTCCGACAGCGCCAGACACAGATACGGAGTGCCGACGAAGCCGGTATCCAGATGATAGCCGTTGTTCCGCACGAGCTCGTTCAGATCGGCGGCGATTCGCTTGCGGTCTTCTCCGTCGACCAGTCCGAACACGAGCGGCAAAATGTTGGCCGTCTGCGTCGATGCGGCCATCCGACCTTCGGAAGTCAGGAACGTCTCGCGGAACTTGCCGACGATACCCTCCAGCAACCTGCCGTACTCCGCCGCGTCTTCGTCCTTGCCGAGCACGGCCGCCGCATCGCGCAAAATCCGCGTCGACAGCGCGTAGTACGCCGTAGCGACCAGTTCCACCGGCGTCGCGCCGAAATAGCTGCCCTCGTGGGCGTCGAGCGCCAACCAGTCGCCGAAATGAAAGCCCGTGTTCCACAGACTCTCTTCGTCCCCCTGCGCGCGAATGAATTCCACCCACGCCTTCATGCTGCCGTATTGTTCCTCCAGCAGGCGGCGATCTCCGTAAACTTGATACACCGTCCACGGACAGACGGTGGCGGCGTCGCCCCAAGCCGATGAAGTGTACGTCTCGTCTCCCCACATCGTGGAGGTGTAGTCCTCCAAGGCGTTCGGCACGACGTAAGGCACGCTGCCAGTGTCGCGCTGATCCGCCTTCAGATCGCGCAGCCATTTCGTGAAGAACGGGCCGACATGGTAATTAAACGCCGCTGTCCGAATGAACACCTGTGCGTCCCCGGTCCAGCCAAGCCGCTCGTCGCGCTGCGGGCAGTCCGTCGGCACGTCGAGGAAGTTGCCCCGCTGCCCCCAGACGATGTTTTGCTGCAGCCGGTTGACTCTCGCATTGGAGCTTTCGAAGCTGCCTGTCGGCTCCATATCGGTATGAATGACCTCCGCGACGAAGCCGTTTGCCAGGCTTTCGTCCGACAAATGCTCCAGCCCTTCCACAAGCACGTAACGGAAGCCCTGGAACGTAAAGTGCGGCGCATAAGCGACGCGACCGGCTTCCCCGGCGATATATTCGACGGTCTGCTTCGCCTTGCGCAGATTGCCGGTGTAGAAGTTCCCATCCCTATCGAGCACTTCCGCGTGACGCAGAAGGACGCGAGCGCCTGCCGGCAAGTCAAGCGAGAAGCGCATCCGGCCGACCAGGTTCTGCCCCATATCCAGCACTCTGTCCCCTTGGGGCGTACGAAGAACGGCCTGCGGTGCCAGCGTCTCGGTGACGCGGGTCGGATCATTCTCCTGCGCCACGAGCTGTCCATACCCGAGCGGAACCTCTACCGTCCCGTGCCAGCCTCCATCCGTCCCTCCCGCCTCGCTCCAGCCTTCGCGGGCCAATCGGGCGTCGTACAGCTCTCCGGCGTACAGCTCGGACATCCGGATCGCTCCGGTTGCCGCTTCCCAGGCGCGGTCGGTGACGACCCACTCTTCGCTTCCGTCCTCATAGCCGATGCAGAGCTGAAGCAGAGCCGCCCTTCTGTCTCCATAGATGTTCCGCTTGCTCAGCCACGTCAACTCGCCCTTGTACCAGCCGTCGCCAAGCGCGATTCCAATGACGTTGTCGCCTTCGCGCAGCAGGCCGGTGACGTCGTACGTCTGATATTGATGGCGCTCGCGATAGCTCGTCCAGCCCGGCGCCAGCACGTCCTCGCCTACGCGCGAGCCGTTCGCGTACAGCTCGTACACGCCGGCCGCCGTCGCGTAAATTCTTGCGCTGCGGATACCCTTTGTCACAGAGAAGCCCTTCCTCAGCAGATAAGCTTCCTTGGCGTGCGGATCGATCGCTTCCGAATCAGGGGTAATCCACTCCGCCTTCCACTCTTCGGGCGACAGCAGTCCGGTCTCCCACCAGCCGGGACGGCTCCATTCCGTCTCGCGGCCGTAATTGTCCCACGCCTTCACCCGATAGTAGTAACGGGTTCGCGAACGAATGGCCGGTCCGCCGTATTCCACCAACACGGACCGATCTCCTTGGACCCGTCCGGAATCCCAGAGCGGCGCGTCGAAGCCGTCCTCCGACTCCGCGGTCTGAATCCGGTATGCGGTCTGGACCGTGCCCCTTCTGTCCGATTCGAGCTTCCAGCCGAAGCGCGGCACCCGTACATCGGTTCCGAGCAAAGCTTCCCGATATTCGCAAGTCAACGAGCGAACGATGAATTCCGTCATGCTTTCTTCTCTCCCTCCGCCTTATTCGTTCGGATAGACGATCACCTTCAGGCTCTCGCTCTTGTTGTTCATGGCTCGCTCCATCGCTTCCTGCGTCCGGCCGAGCGGATAGCGGTCGGTAATGAGCGAGGAAACGTCGGCGATGCCGGAGGCCAGAATCTCGATTCCCGCCTTATACGTGCCGGCGTAGCGGAACACGCCGTAAATATCGACCTCGTGGTCGCTGATGAAATGAATGTCCAACGGAATCTCCGCCTGTACAGGCAGACCGACGATCGCCAGCTTGCCGCCGCGCTTCAGCGACAGCAGCGCCGATTGCAGCGCCTTCGAATTGCCGGCCGTCTCCCAGGCGACGTCGACGCCCGAGCCGCCGCTGAGCGCTTTGATCGTCTCGACGGCATCCTGCTCGCGAACGTTAATCGCGTGCGTGGCGCCCAGCTTCTTGGCCGCCTCCAGACGGACGGGCTCCAGATCGGTGACGTAAATCCGGCTCGCGCCGTAAGCTCTGGCCGCCACGACGGCTAGCAGGCCAACCGGTCCCATGCCCATAATCGCCACGGAGTCCCCCGGCTTAAGGCCGGTCCGGTTCGCCGCGTGGATGCCGACCGAGAACGGCTCGATCAGCGCCGCTTCTTCGTAGCTCAAGCTGTCGGGAATCGGAAACAGGAAGTCCTCGCGCATCTTCACATATTGAGCGAACGAGCCGTCGATCGGCGGCGTCGCGAAAAACGCAACCTCCGGGCACAGGTTGTACTTGCCCGATTTGCAGGCGGGACAGCGTCCGCAGGTCGTCTGCGGTTCAATTGCGACCCGGTCGCCCGGCTTAAGCCGAGTAACCCCTTTGCCTGCGGCTATAACCTCGCCGGCGCATTCATGGCCGAGAATCATCGGATAGCGGACGATCGCGCCGCCAATGCGGCCATGCTCGAAATAGTGGACGTCGGAGCCGCACACGCCGACCGCCATCACCTTGACGAGCGCTTCGTGCTCGCCGAGCTCGGGAATCGGCCGGTCTTCTGTCGCGATCCGGCGCGGCTCGGTCATGACGGCCGCCTTCATCGTTGCGGGAATAGTCATCTCAATCACCCTTTTCTCAGATGTTGCAATTCGGACACGATATGGATCGGGCGGTCGTTCAGAAGGCCCCCGACCAGATTGTTCGCGGCCGTCATCGCCATGTCGTGGCGGGTTTTCGCCGTCGCCGAGCCGATGTGCGGCAGCGTGACGACGTTCGGCAGCGCCAGCAGCGGATGGCCCGCCTTCACCGGCTCCGTCTCGTAGACGTCCAGCCCCGCCGCGAAGATGCGCCCGCTCCGCAGCGCCTCGACCAACGCCCCCTCCTCCACCAGCTGTCCTCTGGATGCGTTGACGAACACCGCCGTCGGCTTCATCCGCGCGAAATGCTCGGCGCGAATCATCCGGGCGGTCTCCGGCGTGTACGGCGCGATCACGACGACGAAGTCGGCCTGCTCCAGCAGTTCGTCGAGCGTCCGATATTGTGCGCCGTACACATGCTCGGCAGCCGGCTTGCGCGAACGGCCGCTGTACAGCACGTTCATGCCGAAGCCGAGCGACGCCCTGCGCGCCACCGCTTCACCGATTCTGCCCATGCCGACGATTCCGAGCGTCGCATGGTGCACGTCGATCCCATAATGGGCTTCTCCTCCGCAGCCGGGCTCTCCCCATCTTCCTTGCTTGACCTGGGCGTCCAGCTCGGGAACGCGCCTCGCCGCGGCCAGCATCAAGGCGAATACGAGATCGGCGACCGTATCGTCAAGAACGTAAGGCGTATGCGTTCCGATCACTCCGCATTCCTTCATGGCGGCAACGTCGAAGTTGTCGTAGCCGACCGACTGGTTGCTCACGACTCTCAGCTTCTTCGCCGCGTTCAGCAGCTCGGAGTCGATTCGCACGTCGTTCGTCAGCAGCCCTTCGACGTCCGCAATTTCTATCAGAAGCTGCTCTCGACTGAGCGGCATCTCCTTCGGCTCGATCAGCTCGCAGCGCTCCCGTATCGTTCGCTTCGCTTCTTCCGGCAGCGGCTTCAGGACGAGCGCCTTCGGCATGGCCATAACGTCCCCTCCTCTATCGCATAAGACATCGATCGCCCTGTCGCGGACGATTGTTCGATGCTATCATACCTCTCCGGACGGTACATTAACTTTAGCGAATCGGGTGCACTATTTTTAGGCGAACGCGCTCTGCCCCCTTTGTATGGCTTCCGGCAATCATGGTATGCTATTTTTAGATATGCCGCCCTTCGGAGGACTCGAGATGATTAATCGCAACATTCGCAACAAGCTGTTTTTCGTATTTCTGGGCATTTCGATCGTTCCCATTTTTATCGTGACGCTCATTTCCTATAACGCTTACACGAGTCTTGTCGCCAAGCAGGTATCCCTCGTCTCGACCGGCACGATCGACAACGCTGTCGAGCGGATCGACCATATTTTCCAGAACATCGACCATATTACGCTGTCATTCCAGCAGTTCACCACCCGCCCGGGGGCGGTGACGGTGTCGCAGGAGCTGAACAAGCTGATCAACAATCCGAATGCCGATCAGTACGACTTTTTCCTGGCGCGCACCAACATGCTGTTTTTTTTCAACAACCTCATGCTCGGCAATCCGTATTTGAACGGCATCTACATTTTCCTCCCGGACGGACAGTCGATCAGCTACGGCATCAGCACCGATCTCAAGGTCGACTACAGCCCGCTGGGCGACGCTTGGTACGAACGGACGCTGGTGAAAAACGGAGGCCTGTACATCAGCGATGCCGATACGAAGGAATTCATCATAAACGCCAAACCGTCCATTACGTTCTCCCGCGCGCTGTACGATCCCGATACCCGGCAGCTGCTCGGCGTGCTGATGCTCGACTGCGGGCTCGATATTTTCAAAGGCATCGACAAAGATATCGTCCCCGACATTACGAACATGTTTCTCGTTAACGGCAACGGGAAGATTCTGTACGAAAACTCCGCAGCTCCGCGAATCGGCGAGCGTCTGCCCGAGCCGCTGAACGGCTGGATCGCCGCCCATCCGGGCGAAGCCGCCGAAGAGACGACAGACGGGACGCTGGCCGTCGTGAGGCCGTTTCCCGACAACGATTGGAAGATCGTCGGCTCGATTCGTCTGTCGGAGCTGTACAAGCAATACGGCGTGTCCGAGCGGCTGCTGATCTATATCGCGGTCACGTGCGCGGTGATTTTCGTACTTCTGTCCATTCTGCTCTCGAGCCTGATTACGAAGCCGATTATCGACCTCAGCAAGACGATGCGGAAAAACAAATTTCTCAGCCTCGTTACGGTGAAGAAGAATCTGGAGCGGACAGACGAGATCGGCGTGCTGTACACGGAGTACAACAAAATGATTCAGGACATCGACAGATATATCAAGGAGAGTTATCAGAACAGGCTTATTACGCTGGATTCGCAGATGAAAGCGCTGGAGGCGCAGATCAACTCTCACTTTCTGTACAACACGTTGGAGTCGATCAACAGCATCGCCGAGATCGAGGAAGTCGAGAGCATCGCCGTCATGACGAAGGCGCTCGGAGACATGTTCCGCTACAGCATCAAGACGGAGAGCGAGCTGGTCCCGATCGAGGACGAGCTTGCGCACGTCAGCAACTACATGACGATTCAGAAAATCCGCTACGAGGACAAAATCGACTTCCGCCTCGAGATCGAGGCAGATTTGCCGTCCTATAAGGTGCTGAAGCTCATCGTGCAGCCGATCGTCGAGAACGCGCTGTACCATGGTCTGGAGAGCACCAGGAAAAAGGGAACCGTCGCCGTAAAAGTATTCCGCGCGGAGGAGCGCATCGTCTTGGAAATCGCGGACGACGGCGTCGGCATGTCGCCGGAGCAGCTTCAGGAGCTGCGGGCGCTGCTGAGCGAGCCGCCCGCTTTCAGCGAGCTCGGCCACCGCGACAAGCGGAGCATCGGGCTTAAAAACGTGCATTCGAGAATTTCCCTCTACTACGGCCCCGAGTACGGCTTATCGCTGGAGAGCGAGCTGGACAAAGGGACGAGGGTCGTTCTCAACGTGCCTATCCTGGATTAGAGGTGTCGCGTTATGTATAAATATATCGTCGTGGACGACGAAGTCTTGATCCGGCGCGGAATGCTGAAGAAGATTCGCGCCGCCGACTTCGGCGATCGACTCGAGTTCGCCGGGGAGGCGAACAACGGCGAGGACGCTCTGGCTCTGCTCGAGAGCGCCGACCCGGACATTATCATCACCGATATGAGAATGCCGGAGATGGACGGCAAGCTGCTGCTTCAGACGCTTCAGACGAACTATCCGAGCAAGAAAATCATCGTCGTCAGCGGCTACTCCGACTACGAATACATGAAGGAAGCCATCTCCGCCAAGGTGGTCGGCTACTTGCTCAAACCGTTCAGCCGGGACGAGATTCGCGAAACGCTGACCAAGGCCATCGACTTGCTCGATGCGGAGCGCTCGGCGCTGCAGCAGCTGGAGCATCAGGAGAACGAGAAGCAGGAGATCAGCTACGACGCGGACCTTCAGTCGCTCGGCCATCTTATTGTGGGATTGCACCGGAAAGAGAAGGTTCCGGCGTTCCGCTCTGTAAGGCTGCAGGAGGCTGCTTCGGCGAAGCGCTACGTCCTGCTGGCGGCGTACTCCTCGGGAGAGCTTGAGCCATATGAAGGTGAGGCCGGAGCCCCTTATCTGTACGTCCCGCATGTTCAGCAGGATCATATGGCCTTTTATTTGTTCTATGCGTCGGCGCCGGAGAGCGCCGCGAAGGATCTCGCCGAGGCTGCGGCGGCAATGGCCGGGATGATTGGCGAGCAGGCCCCCGGGAATCCGAGGTTCGGAATCAGCGGGGAAAAAAGCTCGCTAAGCGAGCTGTTCGAGGCGTACGAGGAGACGGTCGAAGCGTTGAACGGCATTCGCATCGGCTCCACGGGGGCGGTCGTATCGGTGTTTCGCGGCGGCGCCGGGAAGCCGGTTTCCCTGACGGAGCCGTGGGAACGGGCGGACGAGCTGCTGTTCTTCATCGAGTCGGGCAACAAGGCGAAGACCTCCGAATGGATCGGCAAGCTGTTCGCGCATTATTCTTCAGTGCCGGAGCTGACGCTGGGGGAGGTAAAAAGCGAATGCCGGCTGCTCGTGCAAGAGGTCCGCGACGTGCTGCACCGCAATTTTCACATTGATGGGGGCCATTCCCCCTCGTCCAGCTTCGAGACCGCCTTGGCCGGCTTCTTCGATGCGGACGCCATTCGCGACTATTTGCTCAACGTGCTGCCCAGTGTCGCAGACATGATGAGCGGACAAAACCTGTACTCGTCCGAACAGATCGTCGACAATATCAAAGCTTACATCCACAACAATTTCAACAAAGTGCTGACGCTGGACAAAATCTCGTCGCTGTTTTTCCTGAACCCCAGCTATTGCAGCTTCCTGTTCAAGGAGAAAACCGGCATCAACTTCATCGACTACGTCAACCAGGTACGCATCGGCAAAGCCAAGGAGCTGCTCGGAAGCACCGACGACAAAGTGTACAAAATCGCGAAGTCGCTCGGCTACGACAACACGAAATATTTTTTCCGCGTATTCAAGAAGCTGACCGGGCTGACTCCGGAGGAATATCGCTCGAACGCGGCTCATGCTGCGGAATCCTCCCAATAGATCAAGGGGCCGTCTCCAAGTCTTGTCGACTTAGGGACGGCCCCTTGCTGATCTGACGATTACCCTTTAACCGAACCGACGGTCAGTCCGCCGATGAAGTACTTTTGCAGAAACGCAAACATGACGAGCAGCGGCAGCGCGCAGAGGAAACACGCCGCGAACAGGACGTTCCACGCCGTCGGATTCGTCTGGTCGCCCATGAAGCCGAGCATGGCCAGCGGCAGCGGAGATTCGGCGGCTCTGGAAATAAAGATCATGTTGAAGAAGTAGTCGTTCCAGATCCACACGCCCTGCGTGATGACGACCGACACCGTGACCGGCAGCAGCAGCGGGAACACGATCTGCCAGAAGCGGCGCATCAGGCCCGCTCCGTCGATGAGCGCCGACTCCTCTACCTCGATCGGAATGCTGCTCTTGATAAACCCGGTATAGAGGAAAGAGGAAAACGGAATGCTGCACGTAATGAACATCAGAATCGGCGTATATTGCGAGCTCGGAATGTGCAGTCCCTGAATCGTCTGAACGATCGGGATAATGACCATCTGGCTCGGCACGACAAGCCCGCACAGGAAGAACAGATAGAGCGCCTTGCTCAGCCGATTGTTGATCCGCGCGATCGGATAAGCGGCCATCGACGTGAACAGCACGACGACGACGACCGAGATGACCGTCAGCATTAAGCTGTTGCCGAGCGCCTGCATGAAGTGCATCTTATCGAAAGCGACCCGATAGCTCTCCAGCGAAAATTCGCTGAACAGCTGCAGCGGATTGGTCATGTTCGATACCGAACGGAACGAGCTCGACAGCGCGATCAGAAGCGGCAGGATGTTCAGCAGCAGGACAAACGAAATGCCGATATGCGTAAGCGTCTTTTTGGCGATGCCGCCGTTCATGCCGACACCTCCCTTTTGTTCAGCCTAAGCACGAAGAAGATCGTAATGGCGATAATGACGATGAACGATACGACGGCGAGCGCGGAAGCTTTGCCGTACTGCATCTCGCGGAAAGCCATGCGGAAAATTTCGAACAGCAGGGTGCTCGTCGCCCGCCCCGGTCCGCCGTTGGTCATGATGAAGGAGTAATCGAACGCCTTCAGGCCGTTGATCAAGCTGAGCGTCACGTTAATCGTCATGGAGGTAGCCAGCAGCGGCAGGCGAATAAACCGCGTCACTTGCCAGGAGCTGGCGCCGTCTATGCGGCCCGCTTCCTCCAAGTCGACGGGAACCGTCTGCAACCCCGCCAGGAAAATAACCGTGCTCGTCCCGATATGCTTCCAGACGTCGACCGCGGTGATCGCGTACAACGCGGAGCTGTAGTTCCCGAGAAGATTAAGGCTCGCGCCGTCGACGCCGAACCAGCTTAATACGGTAGCGATAAGGCCGCTGTCAGGCATATAGACGTAGCTCCAAATGAACCCGACGACGATCGCGCTGAACAAGGTCGGCACGTAAGCGGCTGTACGATAAAGGCCCGTGGCTCTTATTTTCATATTCAGGAGAAAAGCCAAACCCAATGCGATCAAGTTGCTGAACACGACGAATACGAGCGTGTAGATCAGCGTGTTGGACAAGGAAGTGCCGGCTACGCCGTCCTTGAAAATCTGCGAGAAGTTATCGAAGCCGATATAATTGAAATTTTGAATGAAGCCGTTATAGTCGGAAAAGCTGTACTGGAACAGCCGAAGGATCGGATAGATCCAGAATACGAGATACATCGTCAATGCGGGCACGACGAACCAGTACATCGTTTTTTTCAATACCGCTGAATTCATGCTGGGAGTTCCTTTCCGAATGGAATGGGAAGGGGACCTTCACGGTCCCCTTCATTCGATTCTTGGCGACGGACCGGATTATTTCTTCCAGAGTTCGTCGAACTTCGCTTGCATAGCGCTGGCTACGTCTTCCGTCGTCGTCTTGCGGCCGCCGATGATTTCGCCGAACTTCACCTGCAGCGTGTCGGCTACGCCGTTCGGCCACATTTGGTTGGCGAAGTAGATGGAATTGCCGCCCGATTGGTACAGCTCGTACGAATACTTGTACAAGTCGTTGTTCAGCGGAACTCCGTTAAACGCGCTGATCGAAGGATTCAGCTTCACCCATTCCGCGAACAAGTCGGAGCTGCTGTCGAACCAGTAGTTGAGCACTTGCTTGACTTCTTCCAGATGCGCAGATTTCGCGTTGACCGCCCATCCGGCCGCCGTCGATACCGCTTGCCATACCGGCTGCCCCGGCTCGTTGCCCGGCAGCGGGAAAAATCCGCGTTCGAACGTAGCCGCGCCTTGAGCCGTCAGCGTCGGGAAGTCCCATGTGCCGTCGAACACCATCGCCGCTTTGCCGTCGATGAACATTTGCGTCGCTTGCGGTCCGCCCAGTCCGAGCGTGTTTTTGGCGATGTAGCCTTTTTCGTACAATTCCTTATACATCGAGAGAGCCTTCACCCAAGTCTCGTCGGTGAATTTCTTCTCGCCGGATTGCAGCTTGAGGTCGAAATCCTTGTCGGCCGAGTACACCGTGTTCGCCGCGAGCTGATAAGCGCCGAATTGAATCCACCACGGATCCTTATCGCCCATGACGATCGGCGTAACGCCGGCGTCCAGCAGCTTCTGGCACGCTTCAAGGAACGCCTGCCAATCCTGAGGCACTTCCGTAATGCCGACCTCCGCGAACAAATCCTTGTTGTAGTAAGTGCCGAGCATGTCGATGCCCTTCGTGATGCCGTATACTTTGCCGTCGTTCGACATGTCGCTGCGGGCGCCTTCGCTGATGTTGCTCATGAACGGCAGGTCCGTCAGGTCGGCCAGATAACCGGCTTTCGACAGGTCGATGATGCTCGCCGCGGAACCCATTCTCGGCCATACGCGGAAGATGTCGGGCGCTTCGCCCGCTGCCAGCTTCGTCTTGATCGAAGTGTTGTACTGGTCGTCCGGAAGCTTCTGAACTTCGAGCTTGATGTTCGGGAACTTCTCGTTCACCATCTTAGGCAGCACGTCCAACTCGAAGTCTTGGCCGTCCGCCGCTTTGTTGCCGGATACGATCATCGTCAGCGTGACGTTCTTGCTTCCTCCGCTGCTCTCCTCGCCTTTGTCGGAGCTGCCGCAGCCGCTCAATAGAGCTGTCGTTGCCGCCAGCGCGGTTACGCCGGCCAGAATCGTCTTCATCTTTTTCTTTCCTTGGAACACGGTTATCAGTCCCCCTGATCTTGATCTGTTTTTCGGGCTACGTTCATGTTACCTTCTCTTCCGGTGTATTTACTTTAGTACTTAAAGTGCACAATTTTTAGATGAAGGAGCGGTCCCATAAGCCAGAACAACAAAAATGATCGATAAAAAGAATGGGGATATATCTCCTGTAGAGCGAAGCGCCTGCCTCATACGGTCATGAAATTACCCTGTTACGGGTTAATCCATTCCTGATTTCATGACCTTGCTTCGGGGTCCCCGGAAAGTAATCGGAATAAGCTGCGAAGCTTCTCGTCACTTTCTGGGGTACATTGTAGCGGAAGGAGATATATCCCCATGGTAATACATGGATCATTCTATATTGTTGTTCTCGATTGACTTAATGGACAGCCTCTTCGTATGTTATATTTTGGTCAGTATCGGGAAAAAGTAGGGTTGCGCATGAACCACCTTCAATTGGACGAGCTGCTTCGGGGCCTGGATGCCGTCGAACGCATTCAGCTCCGTACGCGCGAGAACGTCAACGACTTCGACGGCGGAGAGCTTGCGGACGAGCCCGACGGAATTCCCCGCATGCAGGGCAAGTATTTTTTCGGGAGCGATTCGGTATCCCTGCGCAAGCACCACCGGTTCGCCGCCATGCCTGTCCATAAGCACGATTTCATCGAATTGAACTATATGTATTCCGGCTCATGCGAGCAGCGGATCGACGGCCGGCAGGTGACGCTTCGCCAAGGCGACGCCTGCTTGATGGACCGCAACGTGCCTCACGGCATCGCGCCGCTGGGAGAGAACGATATTCTTGTGAACCTGCTGCTGCGCAAGGAGACGCTCGCTTCCGCTTTCCCGGACCGGGCGCCCGAAGGCGGAGCGGTCGCGAGCTTTATCGCGCATGCTCTATCGGAGCGGCAGCGGCACGGAAGATACATCGTCTTCCGGCCCGGGGAACGCGTCAAGCTGCACGGGTTGATGTGCGACATGATGTGCGAATTTTTCGATCCGGACGGACATTCCGCCGATCTGCTGCGCCACTACGTGCCGATTTTGCTCATCGAGCTGATGCGCATCTACGACCTTGATCTGAATTACGAGCCGGAACCGCCCCTCCCCCAAGGGGTTATCCGCGACGTGCTGCTCTATATGGAAGAAAATCCGGGAAGCTGCACGCTGACCGAATTGGCCGAGCGCTTCCACTTCAGTCCGAAATACTTGGGAAGCCTGCTGAAGAGCCGAACGGGCCTCACCTATACGGAGTGGGTGCAGCGGCAGCGGCTGAACCGGGCGGCCCGGCTGCTCATGGAAACCGACGCAAGCGTCGATGAGGTCGCCAGGCAGTGCGGGTACGAGAGCCTCGGATTTTTCTATCGGAAGTTCAAGGCCCGCTTCGGCCGGACGCCCCACGATTTCCGCAGCGCTCCGCGCACGCTGCCTTACAATCCGTAATGGCGGATCAGGTACGTCGGCGTGCAGCTCCAGGCATGGCAGTAGCTGTTGATCAGGGGGCTGCCGTACGGGGAGAAGTCCGGGTTGCCCGGATCGTACAGCTCCCAGAACGTATCGGCGCCGTTCTTCAGCATGCCTCCCCAGTATTGCTTCATCAGATGTACGGCCTCATCCTTCAGCCCGACGACGAGAAGCGCCTCCACGAGGTGATGGTACATGTACGGCGTCGTCGGCGCGATGTCCGGCTTCGCGCTCAGCAAGCGCTGCATCAGCGCCCTGTTCTCGTCCGGCGGCAGAACTTCGGCCAGCGCCATCCAGATTTGAGCAGCCCAGGATACCTGCCGTCCCTCTCCGCTGACGAAGAAGCCCTGCTCCGAATCCCAGAGGGATTCCATTGCCGCTCGTTCGGCATCGGCGAGCCGACGTTCGAATTGTTCGGCGCTTGCGCAATCGACCGCCTCGGCCAAACGAATGGCCCGACGCAACGCGTAAATCAGAACGGCATGAGACGGAGCTTGCTTGTTTAACGACTCGTGCCAGTCGATGAACGACCACCACGTCGGTTCGTCTCGCACGACGCCTCGATCGTCCAGCCGCTCCAACGCCAGCTCGACTTGACGGCGTGCGGTCGACCATAGCTCCTGCAACGTATCCCTGTCCCCGGTCGCTTCATAATAATCGTGCAAAGTTACCGTGAAAAACAACGAGTAATCGAACAAATACGTATCGTCGGCGATCAACTTCGGCGCGATGAACAGATTGGCGGACACCCGCCCGCGATCGTCGGGAACTCCGGCGAACAGGTACAGGCAGCGCTTGACGAGCGCGTCGGTGCGGAACGTCGCGTAGTTTGCCAGCGCCTGCAGGCGCAAGTCGCCCAGCCATAGCCGGCGGTCCCGCTTCGGTCCGTCCTCGAAGACGTCCTGCATGCAGTCTTCCAGCGTCTTGACGCTGACGCGGTCGATGTCCCGCAGCAGCGGATCGGCATGAGCGAACGGGATAATGCTCGTCCGATCCGCCGAAGTGACGGTCGCGCATTTCAGGTTGAAGAAGCTGACGCGATACTTGGGGGAAGTGTCCAGCACTTCGATTTTCAAGTATCGGAAGCTGTAACGGCGCGGCAATGACACCTTGCCCGGGAGCACGTCTACGAAGATCGTTTCCTCCTGCAGCCACGAGCTGCTGATCCATCCGTCGTAGCTGGAGAACGGCACCGCCATCTCGACCGGCATTTCTCCGAACGTCAGCCTCAGCTTCAGCGGCGCGTCCGGCGGACTGCCGGCCGGCTTGATCTCGAACGATACGTATCCGACGCGATGATCGCCGAAATCCGCGATCGCCGACTGTCCCTTCCCAAGCTCCCGACTCCCGAGAGAGCCGATCTCCGCATCGCGTACCGCCCGCCACCCGTGCATCGCCGTTTCATCGGCTTCGACCTTCACGAGCTGCGTCGGCTCGACCTCCTCGCCAAACCATTCCGGCTTGAGCCCGTCGGCAATCCGGATGAAGCGTTCGTTGCGTACGATCGTCGTCTGAGCAGCTTGAAATTTGGCTTGATCCGACATGACATCGACCTCCATCTGTAACGTTTTCCTCCACCCTACCTCTTTTCGTCCACCGGTAACATGCCCGATCGCCTTGTTTTTTTATCCGATGACCGGATTTGGCCAATAAAAAAGAACGACAACTTTGTCGCTCGGTTGGAAAATTATAGTATAATTGGACATACAACAGTATAGGCTTGCAAGGGCGGTCGGCTAATCTCCCGGAAGGGAGGTGATGCCCATGACAGTATTCGAGGGACTTATACTTATGATAACGTTCGGTTCGCTGATCGTTGCGATACTGTCCTTTAAACGGAAATAGACCGCCCCCCGCAAAGGAATCGGTCTATTTCTGCCGTACTTCCTATAAGCCTACCGCCCTTAAAAGCGGCTGTTGTGGGGAGTCGTGTTAGCCGCACGGCTCCTTTAACATGAATCTCATTCTGAGTATATTATAGCATAGCATACTCAGAAACGTCATACTTTTCCAACAAGTTGTCATTTCCCAAAGCCGGAGCCGCTTCCCATTCCTCTTCGAACCATCCCCTACCCAATAGCCGCAGCGTTCATCGCCCATACCTGCCAGCTTTTCAAGAGAATCTCCCCGTCGGAACGAACCTGGATGCCGTCGCTGTCGGCCAACGACGGATACACCCGAGCGGACAGGCATGTCTCCTCGTTCGCGAACACTTCGACGGTCGAACGGTCGACGAAGATTCGCAGTTCAAGAGACTCCCGGGCGCCGGAGGGCAGCTTTCCTTCTACCGAGGTTTTGTGCGTGTTCGGGAACAGACTCGATTGCGAACGGTCGATGACGATCCGATTGCCGGCGAAGTCCACGATAATGTCCGTCCGTTCCCGACCGCACGGGGACTGAAGCACGGACACCTTAACAGCGCCGTCCTCTCCGCTTGGTCCTTCGATCTCCAGCGCGCACTCGAACGTATTCGAACGCATTCCCGCATCGACTGCTCCCGCTCCCAGGCGAACGTTAGAGCGCTCCCGATGCTCACCCCTCAGCTGACGAAGCTCGGGCAGCGGCGACATCCGGATCGAACCGTCCGCATTCAAAGACACGAGGCGCGGCAAAGCGAGTGCGCCCGCCCATTCCACGGGCTCCGGAAAATCCTCTCCCCTTCCCTCCGGCATCCAGCCGAGCAATACGCGCCGTCCCTGCTCGTCAACGAACCCCGTCGAAGCGTAATAGCCTTCGAAGCCCGCGTAATCGGCGGTTCCGCGGAAGTCCGCTGCCAACTCTCCTTCGGCATTGATCGTCCCGGAGATGTAACGCACCTGGGCGCTCGGGGAATAGAACAACACCGCTTTCTCTCCGAACCGGAACAGATGCGGGCATTCCCAAATTGATTCCTCTCCCCGGTGAAAAATGCCCTCATAGCTCCAATTCTCCAAATCGTCGGAACGATACAGGAACGCGCAGCCCTTGCCCTCGTGTATGCCGCCGAGAACCATTTTCCACTCGTCCCCGTCTCTCCATACGTAAGGGTCCCGCCACTCTGTGATTTCGACGCCCCCATGCAGCTCCGAAGTCAACACGGGGTTGACGGAAGGTTTGTGCCAGGCCTGCAAATCCTTGCTTTTCGCCATCCACTGCTGCGCTCCCGTCGTCGCATTCCGCTCGTCCTGCCCGATGCTCGTATAGAACAACTTCACCTCGTCGCCGTCGATGACGGCGCATCCCGAATAGCAGTGCCATTCCCCGAGCTCCCGCGAAGGAGCAACCGCGACCGGCTTGCGGGTCCAATTGACCAGATCCGTACTTGTCGCATGGCCCCAATGGATGTCTCCCCACTCGGGCTTCGACGGATTATGCTGATAAAACAGATGGTACTCGCCGTTCAGTTGGAACGGGCCGTTCGGGTCGTTCATCCAATTGCGCGGAGGCGTAAAGTGGAATATCGGCCTATATCGATCCATATTGATCGCTCCTTATGTTTTCTTCCCGGAATTGCTGGGGAGAAACCCGCTTACCTATGCTATACAGTATTTCTCGTCCGCATATCCAACTTCCTTCGTAAGGATCGTTTTTTCCGCAACCGAGCCCAGGGGCCGACTATCGTCCCCTGGGCTCGTATTCGTTCACATTAACATTTTCCTTGCATGCACGCTCTCTCTTCAGCTCCCTGAACGGCCCAGCAGCATCCCGGCCCTCTCCAGGTTTACCTTGTACACATAATCCAGTTGCCTCTGCATGAGCGCGTCGGGAACCAGCGGGAGAACCGCATTGCGCAGCGCCACGGGCAGGCGGCCTTCCAACTGAGCCATGCGCCCGATTCGCCCGGACATCCGGGTAATCGTCCCCGTCCGGCTGACCCGGTCTTTCTCGTATCCTTCTAATGCGCTCGCGAAATTGGGCCAACGGCTGACATGCTCCGCGAGGAATAGCGCATCCTCGATAGCCTGCCCCGCTCCTTGCGCCATGTTGGGCGTCATCGCATGAGCCGCATCGCCGATCAGAACGACGCGGCCGCGGCCAAACCGCTTGATCGGAGGCAAATATTCGATATCATGGTGCAAGATTGCGTCCTGACTGGACAACTCCAGCAGATCGGAGATCGGAGAATGGTACCCGGCGAACCGTTTCGCCAAATCCGCTATTGTTACCCGCTTCATGGCGGGATCGTTATAAGGAGCGTTCACGCACGCGAACCAGTAGATGCGATTGTCCGACAAAGGAACGATACCGAATCTTCCATTGCTTCCCCACGTCTCCGTGAACAACTCGCGGTCGTAACGCAGCGAGGAACCCGCCTGGACTACGGTGCGCCAGCACGTGTAACCGGAATACCGCGGCTTCGCCTCCGGGAACAGCTTCCCCCGGACCACGGAGCGAATGCCGTCCGCCCCTACAAGCAGATCCGCTTCTTCCGTCGAGCCGTCCTCGAACTTCACCGTTACGCCATCCTCGCCCTGCTCGAAATCGACGCACGTTTTCCCCGTATGAATCGCTTCCCCCGCCCCCAGCGCATCCACGAGAAACCCGAGCAGATCCGCCCTCAGCACGGTAACTTGCTCCGGATCCGCATTCTTGCTCCGATCGGGCGCTCCCATACGGCTAAGAACTTTCCCCTCCTGCGAGAGGATTTGCACCTGTCTCACCGGCATTCCCGCGCGTTGAAGCGCATCTCCCAAGCCCAGCAGCTCCAGCGCTTTCACCGCGTTCGGACCGAGACCTAGCCCCGCTCCGTTTAATCTCACTTCACTCTTGCTCTCGTAAAGATCGGCCTGTATCCCCGCCTTGCGCATCGCGATGGCTGCGGTCAGCCCCCCGATTCCCGCTCCGATAATGATCGCCTTCATGTCCGCTCCTCCTCCGCTTCCCGGAATTCGCCGCGCCCCGTCTCCGTCAAGCTGCCTTCCATCAAGATGGAGAACACTTGCTTGAACATCTCGGAGAACGTAAAGTTCGTTCCCGCGATGAACCCGGGATGCTCCAAGTATTGAAGCGCCTGAAGCAACAAATTCGCCATCAGCATCGGTGAGACGTCCTTGCGAATATAACCGCTGCTTGCCCCTTGTTCGAACAGCCGAATCAGGTTCCCCGTAATGATTCTCTTCCGCCGCCGCTCCAGAACCTCGTAAGCTTCCGGGGCGGAACGCTGCAGATCCTCTACGGACGATACCCGGACGTTCTCGAAGCGACGGCGAACGGCCATCGCGAATGCCTGAATCTTGTCGCCCGTATTCATGGCCGAGTCGCTTGCGATCGCGGCGATCTCCTCCTCGAAATCGGAATAGAACGTCTCGATCACGGCATAGAGCAGCTCTTCCTTGCTCTGGTAGTATTTATAGAAAGTCGACTTGCTCATCTTCAGTTCCGAGGCGAATTGCGCGATGGAGACGTTCGAATAGCCGCTTACGGCGAATTTGTCGCTGGCGTATTGCAGAATGCGTCTTCTGACTTTGCCGTTGGGATGGCCTTTGTTCTGATCTTCGTTGCTCTCGTTCACGATGAACCTCCGTCACGTATATAGTACCAAAAGTAACAAATAAGTACTGTTGGTACTATGGTATTGTCAGAACCTATTTTTGTCAATCTCCAAGCAGGCGTTAAGGCGCAAAGTGACGGCAGACCAAAAAAAGCGCAATGGCGGCGCAGTGCCCCCCTGCGCCGCCAAATTTCAAATTATATGCGATTCCTTACAAACTGCGCACCCACACGGTCATCTCTCCCCGACCGCGGTTCGCCCAGGCGTAATAAGGGATGAAGCGAAGGACGGCGGGTTCGACCCGACACGAGGCGTCAGGCTCGTACAGCCGATCGCCCCCCGACTCCCTCTTCATGCGAACTCCCTCCGCCGTCACGACTTCGAGTCCGCCCAGCAGGTCAGGTTCGAAGCCGGCCTGCAGCTTCCCGTCTTTGAGCAGCGCGATCTCGTGCAAGTGCGGGCCGTTGTCGGCCTCCTCCAGACAATAGACGAACGGTCCCCGCTGGATGGCCGTCTTGCCCGCGACCTGGCGAATCATCGGATGGCCGAGCATCCGCCGCGTCGGCATGCTAAGGACAAGGTCGACCGTGTCGCCTTCCGTCCAGAGTCTCTCGATTTTGACGTACCCGTCGCTGCCAAGGCCCCCGACCGTCGTCCACGCTTCGCCGTTCACCCGAACGGCGTATCCGTCGCACCAATCCGGGACGCGAAGGGCCAGTTCGAAAACGGACGGCTTATCCGCCGACACGCGAAGACGGACGTCCCCCGACCCTGGATGCCGGGTTTCCTGTTCTATCTTTACCGAGCCTCCCGCCGACTCCCATTCGATCCGGCTTCCGATATAGAGATGCGTATACAGCGTGTTCCCCTGTGCCGAATAGATGTATTTCCCCAGCGAGCCAAGCAATCTCGCGATATTCGGAGGGCAGCATGCGCAGCCGAACCAGCCTTGCCGCTCAGGCTTGACGTGATTGTAAATCGCGTTTTTGCCGTGCGCTTCCGGATATACCTCAAGCGGATTCACATAGAAGAAGTGCCGTCCGTCCTTGGACATGCCGCTCAGCACTGTGTTGTACAGCGCCCGTTCCATGACGTCCGCGTACTCGCTCTTCGGCTCCAGCTGCAGCATTCTATGCGCAAAAAAAATGAGGCCGATCGAGGCGCAAGTTTCCGCATATGCGGTGTCGTTCGGCAAGTCGTAATCGAAGGTGAACGATTCCCCGTGCTCCATCGAACCGATGCCGCCGGTAATATACATCCGCTTGTCCACGATATTGCGCCACAGCCTGCGGCTGGCTTCGAGCATACCGCGGTCCCCGGTTTCCTTCGCGATATCCGCCATTCCCGCGCACATATAGACGACTCTGACGGCGTGCCCTTCCGCCGTGTACTGTTCGCGAACGGGCAGATGGGACTGGCTGTAAGATAAGCGGCGGGCGATATCGAGATTCGGATAATGAACTTTGCCGCCGCGCTGCGCCAGCTGGATTTCGTAGAAGTTCGGCTTCGCCCCGCGCTGATCCAGGAAAAATCGGCTCAAGTTCAAGTACTTCTCGTTGCCTGTCGCCCTGTACAGCTTCACCAGCGCAAGCTCGACTTCCTGATGGCCGTCGTAGCCCTTCAGCTTGCCCGGCTCCGGCCCGAATACGGTATCGATGTAATCCGCGTACTTGCACATGACGTCGAGCAGCTTGCGCTTGCCCGTTCCTTCGTAATAGGCTACCGCCGCTTCCATCAGATGACCCGCACAGTACAGCTCATGGCATTCCGCCAAATTCGTCCAGCGGCCCTCCGGCTCCTTCAAAGTGAAGTACGTATTCAGGTAGCCGTCGGAACGCTGCGCCTTCGCGATTGTATCGATCAGTTCGTCGGCAATCCGCTCGAGCTCGGGATCGGGACGCGAGCTTAACAAGTACCCGACCGCTTCCAGCCACTTGCCGACATCGCTGTCCTGGAACACCATGCCGTAAAATTCGCCTTGCTCTTCCCCGGCCGCGATCTTGAAATTGCGGACGGCGCTGCTCGGTTCCGCGTCCGGAATTCTATCGTTCAGCGCTTCCCACTGATACGGAACGACGACGTCCCGCACGAGATTTACGTATTCCATCCAGAAGCGATCTTGTATGGACACCCGACTTAAAGGCAGCATGTCCGCAGATTGAATCGTCACAGTCGGTTCCTCCCCGCTTGGTTGCACAATTTGAAGTTGTTCTATCTGTCGGTCAGCGCGCCGGACTAATTTTTCATCCCGGTCATCGTGATTCCCTCGACAAAGTACTTTTGACCGATCAGGTAGAAAAGAACGCCGGGAGCAAAGGACAGGCACGTGGCTGCCATCGTCAGCGACCATTCCTGCTTTAATTGTCCCCTGAAGTTGGTAAGCCCCAAAGCTATCGTATATTTGTCGCTTGAATTGATATAAATCATCTGTTGAAGCAAATCGTTCCACAGGCCGATGAAGATAAACAGCGCGACAACAATCATGGCAGGTTTGATCGCCGGCATAATAATGCTGAACAGAATGCGGAAATATCCGGCTCCGTCGATCGTTGCCGCTTGGTCAAGCTCTCTCGGTATGGAAAGAATAAACTGACGGATCAAAAAGATATTAAAAGCGCCGCCACCGCAGAAATAGGGCAAAATCAACGGCAGATAGCTGTCATGCAGCCCCAACCCCCGTGTCCACCCGATGTACAGCGGAATTAGCGTAACCATGGCAGGCAACAGCATGGAACCGATGCACAGAGCCCAGATCAACTGTTTGCCCCGAAACCTCAGCCTCGCAAAAGCGTATCCGCACAAGGTAGCCGTAAACGTCCCTGCCAAACAGGAGGGAACGATAATGACCATCGTATTCCATAGATACTTCCAGAACTTAAATACCTTCAGCGTTTTCTCATAGTTGGAAAACAACCAGTCTGCCGGCAGCAAAGACGGCGGAAATCTGTAAATCTCGGCGTTCGTCATCAGAGACGTACGGAAGATCCACCAGATCGGAAAAAGTACGAGAACGGCAAAGAACAAGACAACGACAAGCGTGATGACGTTCGCCGTTCGTTCGCTGCGTTTCTTGCTTTTGAGTCTGCCGTAAGCCGCTTCGCTCATTTGTCGTCGCCCCCTTCAGAGAAAATCCACCGATTCGACGTCTTGAACAAAACAGCGGTAAAGGCGGCAAGAATAGCGAAAATAATGAAGGTCGTCGCACAGGCATAACCCAGCTTGTAATTGACGAAAGCCTGATCGTACATCAGATAGGTCATGAATCGGGAAGAATTGCCGGGACCGCCGTTGGTCAGAGCAAGAGCAGGCGTAACAACCTGAAGATTGGCGATCAAGCTCATCAGCAAGTTGTAAAAGATGATCGGCGTCATGCAGGGCAGGGTGATATGTCTGAACCGTTTCCACCCGTTCGCGCCGTCCATCTCGGCCGCTTCATGATAGACGCTCGGAACGTTCTGAAGTCCGGCCAGGAAAATGACGATCAAGTTGCCCGCCAGCCAGACCGCAATCAAGGAAAGCGAAGGAACTACGTAACGGGAATCCGCGATAAACAGAATTTTGTTCAAGCCGACTTCGGAGAGCAAGTAGTTGAAGAAACCGAAATTCGCCTCGTAAAGCCAGGACCATCCGACGTAGATCGCGACGGCCGGCAAAACAAACGGCACATAAAATACGGCTCTGAAAAAACCTCTTGCCGGAATTTTACGGTTAAGCAGCATCGCGATGAACAGCGAATAAATCATGCTTCCGGCTACGGATAAAAAGGCAAAATAAATCGTCGCGATAATCGAGTCCTTAATATAGGGATCGGTCGTAAATAGCTTGACATAATTATCGAAGCCGACGAATTCCGGGCTCTTCAGCCCTGTCCAGTTCGTCAGGCTGATCCCCAGTACCCCGACAAGGGGCGCATACGTCAGGAAGATCAGCCCGAGGAACGCGGGAATCAAACAGATATAAGCAACGCGTTGCTCGCTCGAATGAATTCGGGAACGGCGTTTTAGCGGTTTACCGATCGTTTCCATTTCTCGCTCCCACCCTATGCGTGAAGGATGACCGCCGGGATCTCGCAAGCGGCGGTCATCCTTCCGATCTTGTTATTGGCTGCCCGAATGAGCCGCTTTCAAAGCTTCGAGATTTTTGGAGATCGCGTCCGCGGCCGTCGTCTTGCCGGTCCAGACATCCCCGAGAATCGAGCCGAGCAACGTGTTGAACTCCGTCGTATGATTCGTGTAAAACCAGGAAGCCGGTCTCGCGGCGGACGATTGCGCATAATCGACGACCGCGGACTTATATTCGTCATACGGAGGGAAGTTCGGATTTTCGACCCATTTGCGGGTGAGCGTTTCGTCCGTATACCATTTTTCCAGCACCGGCATCCAGATTCCCGAACTGATAAGCCCCCAATTGTTTTCTTCGGAGGTGTACCATTTGAGCCATTCCATCGCTTCTTCCGGATGCTTGGTCTGGGAGAATACGACGTTCGCACCGCCGGTATTGAGCGTAACCTTCTCGTTCATGTACGGCAATACGGCTACGCCATAGTTCAAGCCTTGCTCCTTGGCCGTATTCAGGCTCGTTCCGACATTCCACTGTCCATTCGTAGCCATCGCAACCGTACCCGCGATGACGGTGCGCTGTATGCCGTCATCGGTTTGGCCGACGGACAAAGGCGCGACATGATCTTTCAAATACAGATCCGCGACTTTCTGAATCGCTTCGACGCTGGCGTTTTCCCCGATTCTCACCTCTGTCCCGTCGTTGTTGTAGAATCCGCCGCCATTGCTGATTGCCCAGGTTTCCAACTGCCACGGCAAGTTTTCGACGGATGCGCCATACTGGACAATACTCTGGGAATCGAAGCCGTCTTCGCCGGGATGCTTGCCGTTCTTGTCGATCGTCAGCTTCTTGGCCGCAGCTACGAATTCGTCCCATGTCCATGCTTGATCCAGCGCGGATGGCGGATAAGGCACGCCGGCCTTGTCGAACATGTCTTTGTTGTAGTAGAGGAGGAGGATCTCGTTGGCGGCGGCGTAGGCTACCGTCTTGCCCTGATATTTGTAAGCGAGGCTGTCCAGCGGTTTGCTGTCGCTTCCTTCGTACATGGAGCCTACGTCATTCAGCATACCTTGGGACGACCACTGGATAACGCCGTCTTCCCTCAGCATCCCCGTATCCGGCAACTGGTTTGCCGTTGCGAGCGTATTCAGCTTGGTCATGTAGTTCTCCCACGGAATCGCCATTACTTCCACTTCGATTCTGTCTTGGGAAGCATTGAATTTGTCCGCGACCGCCTGGGTGGTGTTCCCTTCTTCGGCGCTTCCCCACATCGAATAAGTAATTTTGACCTTCTTCGTCGGGGAAGACGTATTCTCCGGCGCCTTCGAAGACTCGCCTCCTGTTGGAGCTGCGCTTTTCTCGTTGTTCTCGCTGTTCCCGCAACCTGCCGCACCGATCGCCAATACAGCCGCTAGAAGAACTCCCCCAAGTCTCTTTCCTGCTTTCATTGCCCCTCTCTCCCTTCATGGCTTAAAAAATTTTATATGTCTAACCGTTTGACCCGGAGCCTTGAAGATTCCAAGTTTGCGAGTTAAACGTTCAGCACCTCAATTCAAAATCTAAACGTTTATCTTATTGCGTGAAAAAGAGTGAATGTCGGTAGGCTAAACATTAAGTCCGGGAGTCTCTTGTCCTTGGGAAGCGATTACATCTTGGAGTTTTTGGGTCTCAGGCGAACAAAACAATTGATTCCGATGTAGAAGCGAGTGGAAATGCTGATAAATCCATGAATTCGGATTAAATCTAAACGTTTAGAATTAGTTGCAATTTCTTTATAACATAGATTTCAATTTTTATGCAAGCGCTTATTTTTCTTTTGCGGGAAATTTATTTTTCCGAATTGCTAAATAAAAACCCATCTCCATGTCCGCTTAGGCGGCGTCGGGATGGGAATACGTTATACTGTTCCGTCTGGATTCGGCAGTCGATGCTGACTAGCTTGTCTCGGCGCCATTCGGCGAAGCGACCGACTCTCTCTCCAGCAATACGCATAATGGCATCGGCACCGGTTCGGCCGGCTCTCCGTTGACCAGCCGCATGAGCGATTTCATGGATGAGTAGCCCATTTCGTGAAGGGGCAGATCCAACGTTGTCAGGCGCGGCTGCAAGTAATCACTGAACTCCCTGTTGTCGAATCCGACAATCGACAGATCCTCCGGAACTCGGAACCCTTTCTCCCACGCCGCCCGAAGCGTGCCTGCCGCCATTACGTCGTTCATGACAAGCACCGCCGTCGGCGGTTCTTCCAGCTCAAGCAGCTCCTTCGTCGCCCGCAATCCCGACTCCGTTCCCCAATCCCCGACCTTGATCAACTGCGGCTCGAAAGGAAGCTCATGCTCCATAATCGCTTTATAATAGCCGTTGAACCGCAGACGCGACGGAATGGAATCCATCAATCCCGTAATGACCGCAATTCGCCGATGGCCTTTGTCGTGCAGGTAGCACACCGAGTCGTACGCAGCTTGCTCGTCGTTATATTGGATGGATAGATCGTTCTGTGTATAGCAATACGTATATACGATGGGCTTGCCCCTCGTGTCGATCAGCCCGGTTACATCACGCGGATGGATGCCGACATAAATAATGCCCTCGACCTGTTTGGCCATCAGATCGGAGACGGCATTCGCGGCGTATTTGCGGTACGCTTCGACATCGGCGTAATTATGACCGACCCGCTTGTGCAGCCGCAAGTTCGTCAGCACAATGTGCAGATCGTGACCGTCCGCGTAATCGTTGATGCCGTCGATGATCTCGGGCACGTTGAATACCGTGACGTCTTCCGCAATGACTCCGATCGTGTTCGTTTTTTTGCTTTTCAGACTTTTGGCGATGTCGTTCGGCTGGTAGTTCAGCTCTTCTATCACCCGAAGCACCCGTTCCTTCGTTTTCGGGCGCACGTTGCGCGTGCCGTTTAATACATAGGAGACCGTAGCGATCGAAACGTTCGCTTTAGCCGCGATCTCTTTAATGCTCACTTTCTCCGACACCGTCATCGCCACCTTCATCGTTACGGATAGATTCGATATTGTTCTTGTTATATCATTCCGTTTGCGATAAAAGCAAGCGATCCTCGCGATTCAGGGGGCTTTGGGCGCATAAATCTAATCGTTTATATTCCTGGGCCGGGTCGCAGCGCTATCTTGGCAAACTTCTAAGAGACTGTCTTAGTAAGTAGGGGCGTACCCGATTATCGATGAAAAGAAGAAGGGCATCCATCTCCTGGTGATTGCCTCATACGGTCCTGAAATGACCCTATTACGGGTCTATCCATTCAAAATTCCAGGGCCGTACAGCATCGGAAGGAGATGGATGCCCGTGAACACTCATCCATCGATAATCGTTTGGTACGTCTTTTTTACTTATGAGACAGCCTTTTGGCTTGCTTTAATATCCGTTCGCTCTCCACGACTCGATACCGGTCGAAGTCGTCGCCTTTGCCGTAATATTCAACCGGATTTGCGTCGTCGTCACCGGCGCGAACGTCGTCGTGTTGTACTGGTTGGCCAGCAGGCCCAGCCCCGAAGCGCCGCTCACGTTAACCCAGGAGCTGCCGTCCCAATATTGGATCGTATAAGATGCGGGCAGGTCGATGCCTTGATCGTCGTCGAACCAATACACGTCGACAGAGGAAATCGTGCGGGCAGAGCTCCACGTATATTGCACCCATTGCGTCGTGTTCGGATTGTCCCAGTTGCCGTATACCGGATGCCCCCGGTCGTTGGAGCTCACCGGCGTATAGCCGTCGTTTAACCCCGCGAGGCTCTCCCACGACGAGACGAACGATGTCGTCGCGGTCGCCTGCGGCGCGATGTCGGATATCGTCGTGCCGCCATACAATGTGCCGATCTCCGAAGCGCTCAGCGCTCTGCTGTAAATGCGGAAATCGTCGATCTGTCCGTTAAAGTACGGATCGCCGGCAAATTGCGAGCGGCCGAGCCAGTTCTGCGTCGTATTGCCGAGGCTCGACGGATTAAGCGTCATGCTCGCGTTCGCAGCGACCTGCACGCCGTCCACGTACAGTCTGCCCGTCGAGCCGGCAATCGTGACAGCGACGTGTTTCCAGACGCCCGTCGGGAACGCGGCCGTCGAATGAATCTGCTGCTCCGCGCCGTTGCCGCCGGTCGTAATCGCGAAGCGCAGACCCGCTCCGCCCGGCTGAGGCGACAGAAACATATAGTTCGAGGTGCCGGTTCCGATATCGAAGATGCGCGTCCAGTTGCTTAGGCTGTTGGCCTTCACCCACGCCGCGATCGTCACGTCCGTCGCCCCGTTCGCAATGCCGCTCGGCATGCTGACGTATCCGTTCGTTCCGTTCAAGGCGACGGCATTGCCGGATTGCCCCGCAGAGAACGTCGCTCCGCCGTTCAAAGTCCCCGTCTTGCCGTTGCCGGACGCATCCGCGGTCGAGGTTCCGTTCGACTCGCTGAACGGATAGCGGACGAGCTGCTCCGGCAGCGAAACGCCGCCTTGCTGAAGCTTAATGTCGTAAGAAGGCGCTGTGCCGATGCCGAGATTCACCGTCGTCGCTCCCCCGGTCGTCGCGTTGACCGAGCCGACGACCGCATTGTCGACGAGCACTTGGTACGTACCGGCGGCAAGCCCAGTGAACGTCACCTTCGTCGTATGCGCCTTGCCCGGCGTTGCGCTCTGCAGTGTGAAGTTGACATAGTTTTTGGCGAGAGCGACCGTCGCGGCCGTATACTTGTCCCGCTCCATCGTCATGTTCAGCTTCTGCGTAATCAGATTCAGCTTCTGATTGACGCCGTCCTTCGGCACGATGATATAGTTGCCTCCGGACTCCGTCACGTCGCAGCCATAGCAGTACAAGCCGAAGATCGGATCGATGGCGACGTCGGAGCTGAGAATCCGGATCGCCCCGAACAAGCCGAGGTCGGCTTCGCCGGACATGCCGCGCCAGCCGTTCTGCAGCGGGCCGCCGCCGAGTCCGAGCGCCGGATAGTTGCCTTTCTCCGCCTGATACGTCCAAGCGACGGCGCCGATATCGGCAGGGTCCGAACTGATTTGTCCCGAGTTAATCGCGCTCACGTTGGCGATCTTCGCGGCATAGGTCATCCGCTGCTCGACTTCGGGATTCGCCGAGTAATTGCGTACCCAATCGTCCATCGCGTAGCCGACGAGCGAGACGGAATACTGGAAGTTCCACCAGTTCTCTCCCGTAATCGTGACCGGGTCCGCGTAGTAGTACCATACGGGCATATGGCCGCGGGTCGCGCGCGTTTTCGCGTTGATCTTGCTCATCATCGACGTGTTATTGTTCATCTTGGCGAGCATGTAGACCGCTTCTTCTCCTGTATTGTCGTAATTGTATTCCGAGCCGTACGGATAAGTCGTGTTCTTGAAGTTGTTGTACTTCGTCGCCATTTTCGCAATCACATCGTTCGCCTGCGCCGTCATTCCTTCGTCCTGAAGCGCTTTGATCAGCTCCGGCGTCGTCTGCTCGCCCATCAGGCCGGTGTGCCAATTGTAAGCGACCGGTCCGTCGTACAGCGCCTTGAAAATGTTGTAGGCGCGGGACAAGTACGTCTGCCTCGTGTTCGTGTAAGAAATAAGATCGGGGTATAGCTTGGCGATCTTGTACATGCTGAAATAAGTGTTGTAAATGTGCGGGTACGCATATCCGCGATAGGTCGGCGTCGTGTTCGGAGCCGGCATCAGGAAGTCGTGGATCAAATAATCGGTATGGTTGTTCGCCATCAGGTTCGTCCAGATCGCCGTCTGCAAATACTGATCGACAGCTGTAACCTCCGAAGCGACCGGCGTCTGCACGTTTTTCTCGGCGAGGAATTGACCGTGCGTATAGCCCCAGTCGTCGCCCCAGCCCCAATAGCCGTTGAAGACGTTCCGCTTCGAATTGGTATGCATCATCCAGTCGTCGAACACCTTGTCGCGGATGTCTCCCGGCACGTTCCACTGCGTGCTGTTCACCATGAACGTCGAATGCCGCTGCAGCGCGTCCGCAATCGGCTCAATCGCGTAAAACTGGAGCACCGTTTTCTCCCCGCTGCCATAGTTGACCGTAATCAGGTTAGGGCCAAGACGGTTCATCTTGAGCGAATACAGCTTATGGTTCGTGCCCGTCGTACCGAGGGAAGTAATCGTCGTCTCGGACGGATATTGCGCCGTAATCGAGGTGATTGCCTTCGACGTATGCAGATCGAACTTCGCCGTCTGGTTCGTCGGCACGATCATGCCCGGAATCGCCGTAACGTCGATCATGCCTTCGCTATAGAGCCGATCCTTGACCGCGTTCTCGTTCGCGACCTTGAAGAACTTGAACGCGTACGTCTTGCTCGCGCCCGGCGCAAGCGTCAGGCTCGTGTTCGGCAAGTAGCCGCGGTTGGTGCTCTTGATGACGTTGGAGTGGATGTAGAACACGTTAAGCCCTTCCGGCCAACCGCCTTGATCGGCGGCCCACATGCTGCCCGGATGCTCCTCGATTCTCCAGCGGTCCTGGTACTCGAAACCCGCGCCTGTCGATACGTCCGGCACCATGAGCAAGTAAGGTCCGATGCCGCTCGGCCTGCCGACCGTAATGTAGGAGCTGTTGTTGCCGACGAAGGAGTGTGTGACGACCCGAGTCTCGTAAATTTGCTCGTTGCCGCCGCCGGACCAGTATTCGTTAAACGGCAGCGGCAAACCGATGTCTCCGAACTCGATCGTCTGCGCGCTCGTATTCGTCAGTTGAATTTGCCAGAGGAAATAATCGTTCACGAGCGAGTAGGTCTCGACGAGACGGAAGTTTTTGACGCCGTTCGCATTGGCGGAATTCTGGTACGTAATCGTCGCCGTCGTCCCGCTCTGGTTCTGCGTTCTGCCGTCCGCGGAGCTTTGCGTCAGGGCGGTCTGCCACGCCCCGGTTCCGAGCCGGTACTTGAACATCAATTCGCCGACCCATTGATGATCGGCCGTATTTTGCTGCGGCGCGTTCGTCGCGTTCATGACGTAGTTCGTCGGATAGTTGTCGCCGACGATTTTCAGCGACGTAATTTCACCGTGCGTGCCGGTCTGCACCTCGAACGTACCGTTCGACAGCGTATAGGCGGAAGCCGACTGCGGAAGCAGCGCGACGCATAGCAGCGCCGCCCCCAGCAAAGCCGACAGCAATAGCACGCGTTTAGTAATTTGCACGAGCGCCAGACGTTGAACCATACATAAATGCCTCCTTTTAAGTTGGAAAATTGCCGTCCATTTGTTGCCCCTAACGATTGCTTATCCGATCAGCCTATACCCATCACCTCCTTTATGGATCGCCTCGCTGCCCGAATTGCTTTTTTCGCGACATCCGAAATAAACCGCTTTCATTTTTGCAAAGCCGAATTTCGGAATTTCGTCAGTCGTCTCAGAATAGACTTTCCCCAAGAAATCTAAACGTTTATCTTATTAAAGACACTAGGTCGTCAAATTGGAACGATTCGTTGAAAAGATGGGTTTGGGCGATGAGGTCATATTTACGGGATGCGCGCTTTGCAAACGGCTTGTACTATGCTTGTGCAGACTCATGAAGGGAAGCTGTCTGCTGCGGAGAGGTGCCAGATAGGGAGAGTCGTAGATGAATTCGCAATTTAAACGTTTAGATTACGGATAACTTTTTTATATCACTGAGCCGTTTTTTTTGCAAGAGAATTTTGATGAACGGATCGCCCCGCTTGCCCCGCCTCCGGTCTATCCTTTATGCGTCGGCACAAATAAACCTTCTCCCTCGAATGAGAGAGATTCCGCCGAAACGCCCGTTGCTTCAAAAGTAAAAGCCCCGAATCATCGGGGCTTCCCTTTAATCGCAACCTCAAAATTCGATAACTCCAGCCAAAGTAAGCACCGCACCTATTATGCCCAGCGCGAAAAAGATGCCGAAATACCACTTGATGAATCTCATACCGAACCCCGGCGTAGCCGTGTAGGTCGTTCCGAAGATAATCACTCCAAGAATCATGGTGCTAAGGAATACGATAAAAGCGTTAAACATTTTCTCCCCCCAAGCGCTCGCCATAAAAAACCACTCTGTACGCCAAGTCCAGAGCAGCCTTCGTCTGCCTTCAAAATTCGATAACTCCGGCCAAAGTAAGCACTCCCGTAACAATCGCCGCTATGAAAAAGATTCCGAAAAACCACTTCGTGAATTTCCAGGTGACCCCCGGTCCCTGCCACCAGGCCGTACCGTAGATCACCGCTCCCAAAAGCATGACGGAGCTGAAAGCGACAAAAGCATTAAACAAGTATCCCACCTGCGCTTCCCGAATGGATGAACTCGATTAACCGTTTTGTTAACAACATAAAGCAATCCCTCGCTTTTCTCTATACCTCGTAAGAGGTATTTTCCCGCGCTGGGAAGATAATTCAGCCGAAGGATTACCTCCAAAGAGGTATGGAGATCTCCCGCTCCCGGCCCTATGATAGTCTGTAGCCTTGACAGCAGCATTTTGCTATATTTGGCGCCGCTCTTTCTAGTACAATACGTTTAGTGGCATTAATCGAGTTAGAGGTGTTCGTGAATGCAGGAAGAGGACAAGACGCTGAGAGCTGTGTTGGAAGAGCAGACCGCAATGACGCCGGAACAATTTCTCCTCCTCGCGAGAGGAATCGCAAGCGGCGTCGAACATCTTCACCGGAAACATATTCTTCATCTGGACTTGCGCCCCGAACGAATCAGGGTCGGATCCGACGGGAACGAGGCGGAATTGATCGATTCGGGCCGCGAGGTGCGATGCTCATCCGAAGGCTACGCCCGTCCGCCTTCGAACGGCAGCTTCCATGCCGGCTTGCCCTACTGCTCTCCGGAGAATACCGGCAGAATGCAGAGAACGATAGACGAACGCAGCGATCTCTACTCCCTGGGCGTTATTTTCTACGAAATGCTGACCGGGCGTTTGCCTTTTCTCGCGGACAATCCTCTTGAATGGATATATATGCATCTCGCGCAGAGCCCCCCTCCAATGACAAGCGGGGATGTGCGGCTTCCCGACGGCCTGGAAGCGATCGTCATGAAGCTGTTGGACAAAAATCCGGATCATCGCTACCCGAATGCCGGACTCCTGATCGCGAATCTGGACAAGATCGGACGGTCCGACGACACCTTCTTCGCCGCTCCGGGCTTTTACGGCAGAGAGCAGGAAATGGCGATCCTGACCGAGGCTTTCTATTCCGCTTGTCTCGGCTCCACCGAGGTGATCTACGTCTCGGGAGAAGCGGGATTCGGGAAAACAAGCCTAATGGACGAAATGTTCCGCAAACAACCGCATGATCGGGATTTCTACTATATTACCGGGAAGTTCGAGCAAATCCCGCAGTTGAGCCCTTACCCTCCGATTATTCAAGCCTTTCGCGGCCTCATGCGCCATCTGCTCGGCGAACGGAAACACCGGTCCGACCTCCTGAAACAGAAGCTGCAAACCGCTCTCGGCGCTAACACCGGTCTTATTACGGCGATGATTCCCGAGGCTGGGCTGCTTCTGGGCGCTCCTTCTTCCGCGGAGGAGACGGAGTTGCCGTCCAACGAATCGAAGACGAGGTTTATTTACGCGTTCCGCAAATTCGCGCAAGCGCTGGCGTCCAAAGATCATCCCGTCGTCCTCTTCATCGACGACCTGCAGTGGGCCGACGCTTCCTCTCTTGAATTGATGCGAGCCCTGCTCTCCGATCCGGAAAGCCAGTACTTCATGTTCGTCTGCGCTTACCGCCCTTCGGAGACGGACCGCGGCAGGCTCCCGGGCTACGAGACGGACGGCAGCATCTCCGAGCAGGCGGCCATCCGCCACCTTCCCCTGTCTCCGCTCAGCCTGGAGCAGATGAACCGCATCGTGATGGAGACGTTGAACAGCCCCGCCGACGTGACGATGTCTTTGACGGAATTACTGTATCCGCAATCCGGCGGAAATCCGTTTCACTTCAAGCAGATCCTGCTTCGCTTGCAGGACGATCGCAGCCTGTTGTACAACCGCGAGAAGCAAATGTGGCAATGGAACTTGGGGTTAATTATCGAACGGCTGCCCGGATATGCCATCCACGAATTGATCGAGCACAGGCTGCGGCGGCTGCCGCCCGACGCTCAGGCGCTGCTCCAAGCGGCGGCTTGCGCGGGAAGCGCCTTCGATCCCCGTTTGATCGCCTCCGTTACGAACCGCGCGCGGGAAGACGCCGTTCCGCAATGGGCCGCGATGGAGGCCGAAGGGATAATCGTACCGGGCGATCACGGGAAGCTCCGCTTCGCGCACGACAGCATTCAGAGGCTGATTTACCAGCTGATCGACGAAGAGTCGAAGCAGGACATTCATCTTCGAATCGGCCGAGGTTTGGAAGCGGCGGAAGAAGGAAATGACGAGAGCCCGTTCGACGGGGTTAACCATCTGAATAAAGGATCGGCGCGAATTACAGCTAAGCGCGATCTGCGGCTGCTCGCGGCGAAAAACCTGGATGCGGGCAACCGGGCTAAAGCCACTTCCGCTTATGATGTCGCGTTGGGCTACTTCGGCAAGGGCGTCGAACTGTTGTCGGAAGAAGATTGGAACGAAGACTTCGAGCTTATCTTCGAATTGCATGCCCAGAAAGCGGAATGCGAATTTCTGTGCGGCAACCACGAGCAGTACGAACGGGACATCGGATTCGCGCTGGAGCGCGCCCGCAATCCGGTCGAACGGAGCCGGGTGCAGACGATCCGGATCATGCAGCTGATCAATCAAGGAAAGTATTCGGAAGGGACCGCCCTCGGCCTGAAGTGTCTGAGCGAGCTTCATATTATCATTTCTCCCGAACCGGGGAAGTTCTCTCTCTTGATGGAAGGCATACGAATCGAAACGCTGCTGCGCAATCGTTACGACAGGCTCCCGCATATGAAAGAAATGTCGGACAAGCGCCGGATGACCGCGATGAATCTGATCTTCGCGATTATTCCTTCCACCTTCTTCACCAATAAGAAGATCTTCTTCCTGCTCGTATGCCGCGCCATTCAGCTGTCGCTTCGTTACGGCAACACGCCCGTATCCGCTGCCGTCTATTCCGCATACGGCATGCTTCTGGCGATCGGCAGGGGAAAATTCGACAGGGGGTATGCCATCGGCAAAGTCGGCGTCGAGCTGTCCGAACGCTACCAGGTCGCCTCGATTACGAGCAAAACCTATACGATATTCGGCGGGGTGCTGTGCCAGTTCGCCGGAAGCGCCCGCGAAGGGGACGCTTACTTGGCAAAGGCTCTGCGCAGCGGGATGGATTCGGGCGACTACGTGTTCGCGAGCTACGCCATGGGCGCGCACGTCAATTCCTTATATACGCGAGCGTCTCTAAGCGAACTGGCGAGAACGATCGCCGACTACATGTCCGTGCTGGATACGACGAAGGACGAGTTCGTCAGGCAGAACTTTTATTTGTATCAGCAGGTGATTCTCGCCCTTCAGGAAAAGACGGAAGCGCCGGATTCGTTCAACGGTTCCGACTTCGACGAAGAAGCGTTTCTGGAGCGAATCCGCCAGGAGGAGACGTCGGCCACCACGCTGTTCCAATACAGCACGTACAAAACCCAGCTTTCCTATTTTCTGGGCGACTTCGAAGAAGCCGCCCGTTGGGCTCGCCAAGCGGAAGCTTATGAGGATTTCGCCACTCACCTGCCGCACTTGCCGGAGTGCTTGTTCTACGAGACGCTCGCCGCAGCGCAAATCCACGCCCGGTCGCAGCAAAACCCGTTAACGGAGAAACGGCTCTCCCGCGCTCTTCGGCGTTTCGGAAAATGGACGCGGTGGAGCACGGACAACTTCCGGTCCAGGCGGCTTCTGCTCGAAGCCGAGCTGGCGCGGGCGACCTGGAAGCTCGATTCGGCCGAGGAAGGATACGACAAAGCGATCCGGGAGGCCAGAGAACAAGGCGACTTCCGCGTCATCGGCCTTGCGGGAGAGCTCGCCGCCAACTACTACGACGGATGCGGCAAGCGGACGACGGCGCTCCATTATTTGCAATTGGCCGTCGAAGGGTACAAGCAGTGGGAGGTTCCGTTGAAGATCCGTCAGACGGAGGAACGGCTGCAGGACCTTCTGCGTCGGGAGAGCGCCGCTTCCGCGACGGAGTACGACGACGCGGCTCCGGCGGGCCAGCATGACGTTATCGATTACATAGCGGCGTCATCGAGCCTGCCAAGCGAGCCCTACTCCCTCGACGGCGTCGATCTTACCGCGATTCTGACGACGACCCAGACGATCGCGAACCGCATGGACATGGACACCGTGCTGGCCGAAATCATGGGCACGATTCTGAAGCATGCGGGTGCCGGCAAAGGCGCCCTGATCACGGGCAGCCAGGAGACGCTGTATATTCAGGCCTATGCGGATTCCGACGCCGGAGCCCCTTCCCTTCCGCTGGAATTGCTGGACAGCTCGCTTGTGCCGGAAGGTCTCGTCCGCTACGTGTTTCGGACGCGGGAGAACGTTCGGTACTCCGGTGACGAGGAAAGCTGGCTGATTCACAACCCTTATATCGGGAAGCACCGGCCTCAATCGGCGCTATGCGTTCCCATTACGGTCCACGGCAGCATGCTGGGCGTGCTTTATCTGGAGAACAGGCTGACCGGAGGCGTATTCGCAGCGGACCGCCTGGCCGTCCTTCTCGCCATGGCGTCGCAGGGCATTATGCTGTGCGCGCTTCTGAGCTCTTCCGATCCTGCTTACGTCGAATCGGAGACGGAGGAAAATCTCCCGTCCGCTCACGAGCTAATGGAAGAACCGCTCACGGAACGGGAGCTGGAGGTGCTCGCCTTGCTGGCGGCGGGGCTGTCCAACAAGGAGATCGCCGATCATCTGATCATCGCCGTCGGCACGGTCAAGGTGCACGTCAAAAACATCTTCGCCAAGCTTAAAGTCAACCGGCGCATTAAAGCGATCGAGCAAGCCAAGGAGCTTCGGCTGCTGGACAGGTAGACGAGCCAAAACGCTTTTGTAGAAAATTGTCGTGTGCTACAATGAGAGCGTTAAAACCCATTCCAAACTATGGAATCTACCGTTGGCATAACGCAGGAAAGCGAAGTGGACAACCATGCTATCGAAAATCAAGGACGTCATGTTTCCGGTATCCGCTCTGGAGGACTCTTCCATCGTAGCCATCTTGGATCGCAGCGGCGCTTTTACGTATGTCAATCCGCAATTTTGCTCTATCTCGCAATATGCTCCCGACGAACTGATCGGCCGAACGTACGAATCGCTGATCAGCGACATGCATTCCGAGCAGCCTCTGGCGGAAATGCGGCAGACGATCGACCAGGGGAAGACGTGGAAGGGAGAAATAGGCATCGTCTCCAAAGACGGCGACCAAGCTTGGCTCACGCTGAGCGTCATCCCGCTCGTTAACGAACAGGGAGCCGTGCAGCAGTCGGTCTCCATCGGCACGGTTATCTCGGATCGCAAGGAAAATAAGCTCCAGCTCGTGCAGGCGATGGAAAATCTGCGCGACATCGAGAAAGCTCTCGACGAATCGTCGATCGTCGCCATTACCGACCGGGCCGGAGTCATTACCTACGTCAACGAGAAATTTTGCGAGATTTCCAAATACGAGAAGCACGAATTGCTCGGCAAGACGCACCGCGTCATCAATTCGGGCTATCATCCGAAAGATTTTTTCCACAAGATGTGGAGCACGATCAAACGCGGCGAAGTGTGGCGGGGAGAGGTTAAAAACCGCGCGAAGGACGGCACGGAGTATTGGATGAATACGACGATCGTTCCTTTCCTCGACGACGACGGGAATCCGCGCCAGTTCATCTCGATTCGCAGCGACATTACCGACCGGGTAAAGGCCGAAGAGGCGCTGGCCGAGCGTACCGAGCAATTGGCCAGAACGCGGGACGAAGCGATCAAGGCCAGCATGATCAAAAGCCAGTTTCTCGCCAATATGAGCCATGAGCTGCGCACGCCGCTTAATGCGATTATCGGCTACAGCGAGATGCTGCGGGAAGAAGCAGAGGAACTCGGCGAGACGGTGTTCGTCGAGGATTTGGGGAAAATCAGCAAGGCGGGCAACCATCTGCTCGCTCTGATCAACGATATACTCGATATTTCCAAGATCGAGGCCGGCAAAATGGATTTGCATCTGGAAACGTGCAGCCTGCCCAGCCTGATTCAGGACGTGGTCACGACGATCCGCCCTCTCGCAGAGGAGAAAGGAAATCAACTGAGCTACGAGTGCGTGGAACAGGACGAGATTACGACCGATGTGCTCAAGGTGCGGCAAATTCTGATCAATCTGCTGAGCAATGCGAATAAATTTACCGATGCGGGCATCATCACGCTGCGCATTTTCCAAGAGACGCGGGGCGGCGCGGACGGCTACAGCTTTCACGTGCAGGATACGGGAATCGGCATGACGCCGGAGCAGATGGAGAAGCTGTTCCACCCGTTCACGCAGGCCGACGCTTCGACGACGCGCAAATACGGCGGCACCGGCCTCGGACTGGCGATCAGCCAGCGTCTCAGCCAGATGATGGGCGGCGACATCCGCGTGGACAGCGAGTTAGGGGTCGGCACCAGCTTCACCTGTTGGCTGCCGGTTATGGCGGAGGAGTCCCGAGATGTACCGTCTTCTGCGGCGGAGGACGAAGCGAACGCTCCGAACGAGTCCGGCACAATCGATATTTTGCTGATCGACGACGAGGCTTCCAACTACGATCTGATGCGGCGGTATATTTCCAAAACCGGCTGGAGCCTGGCTTACGCCGGCGCCGGGGCGCAAGGCATTCGCATGGCCAAGCAGCGGCGGCCGTCCGTCATCTGCCTCGATATTCTCATGCCCGAGACCGACGGCTGGGACGTGCTTGCGACGCTGAAGAGCGACCCGGACACCGCCGATATTCCGGTCGTCGTCTGGACGATGCTGAGCGACCGACAACGGGGCTACGCGCTCGGCGTCTCCGAATATTTGACCAAGCCTTCCGAACGGGACAAGCTGATTGACACGATCAGCAAGTATATTCGACCGAACACGGATAGGCAGCCGCAGTAAGGAAGTCCGCATACCTGCTCACAAGGAAAATTAAAGCCTGGCTCACATTTCTCTTATCGGAAGTGTGAGCCAGGCTTGCCTTTAAGAAGCTATTTCCACGCTTTGTTGAAGGCCTCTTCTATCAACTGATTAAAGAACGTTGACAGATTGAATTCGGATTGGCCTTTTGCCGCGTCTTCCTTCTTCTTCTCTTCTTTTTTCTTCTTTTTAGCCGCTTCGTATTCTTTCTTATAAGCCGCATCATATTTCATGAGATGCTTATGAAGCTTTTCTCGATGCTTGGCATGGATAGAATTCGCTTTCTTCGATTTCAGATTCAGGTTTAACAGCTTATCCTTGTAGTTTGATTCTATTGCCTTCAACCCGTTGACCAAGTCGTTCGTCAGGATGGATTCCGAAGTGTTGCTTTTCAGACCACTATAGTGAAGACTCACCATGTTGCTCATCGAAGCCATGAATCCGTAATAGGTGCGATCGTCATTCCCCTTCGTGCCTTCCAAAACTCCGTTCAGCATATCGAAAGTCCGGTTAATGAGCTTCTCCTGAAATTTGCCCAGCGCCAGAACGGACCCCACCTTATTAGACGTGAAGATATACGAAAATTCATTAGCCAATTCCTCGGCGACGCAATCCTCTTGAAACAGCGGCTTGAACAAGTGCTCTTTGAACACCCCTGCAAGAACCGTCTGCCCCGCATACTCTTTAAGGTTCGCTTTTGTGCCCAGGAAGCCTTTAACGGCCGCGTTGTCTCTATTGGCGTTAAAATTTTTCGTTTTTGTATCCCAATACGCCGAGTTCGCTTGCTTGATCGAATCGTTCGTCGTATTGACAAAGTCGAACAAGCTGAGCATTTTGTTGTAATTTCGTTCTTCCTCGATCACTGTCGTAACGTTCTTGACAAATACTTTCTTGCTGATCGCATCCAGATGCTTTGCAACCAGATTTTCATTTTTCTGGGCGTCCTTTTCCGTTTGCTTCTGAAACTCTTTCTTCGTCAAATTCGAGTTTAAGGAAAGAGCTGGCTGACAAATTTCTTTGCCGGCTACCACTGAGTCGGGCGCAATGGCCAGAGTAACAAATGTAAAAGCAACAAGCACAATTCCCGCGATTAGTTTCTTCATGATTAGCTGAGCTCCTTAGTGTTTAAACTCTGGTTGTTTACCGCGGTTGATCGATCCTCATTCAAGAGGACGCCTCCCGTTCTTTCATTTCGATCAGTTTGTGCAACCCCAAGGAGGGAATAATACCCACCTCCTCAATTATATAGGATGATATTCCTATTTCATAGTTCTGATAGGCTCCTTCTCTTCTTTTTAATAGACATAGCCGTCCGAGCACGCCAAAAGAGCGAGTCATCCCGGAAGGAAGACTCGCTCTCTCTTTGAACCGACCCCAATCGATCTATTCCATTACTTACGCTCAAGGAACGTCGTACTCTCCCGAACAATCAGCTCCGGTTCGATAACCGTCTGCTTCTTTACTTTCTCCTTGCCGATCAGCTTGTGGAGCACCTGGACCGATATGCGGCCGAGCGTCTCCATCTTCTGGGAGACCGTCGTCAGCTCCGGATTGATCGCGGTCGCGAGCGGAATGTCGTCGAAGCCGATGATCGAGATATCCTCCGGAACGCGATACCCGGCTCTGGTCGCCGTCTTCACCGCGCCGACCGCCGTAAAATCGTTCACGCAGAACACCGCGGTAGGCTTGCGAGCCCCTTCCAGCAGACGCTTCATGAGACGCTGACCGGACTCGATCGAGAAGTCCTCGTTCAGCACCCACTCCCGGGGCGTATCCAGCCCGTGCTCCCGCATGACCTTCTTGAACGCCCGGACCTTCTGCGCCGTCGTCGACATGTTGTCGTGCCCGCCGATAAACGCGATCTCCCGATGCCCCAGCCCGATCAAATGACGGGTCGCCATCTCCGCGCCCATCGTCTCGTCGATGTAGACGCGATGCAGCGAGTTGCCCGGCAAATTGCCGTTGATGAGAACGAGCGGAGTGCGGCTCGCCGCCTCCTGGACCTCATCAGCCAGCTCGGCGCTGCAGCGGGACAGATTGATCCGCCCCCCCATGAACAAGATGCCGTCCACCTGCTTCTCCCGCAAAATGTTCAAATACTGCGACTCCCGCTCGTAGCTGCCGATCGTATCGCACAGCAGGAACGTGTACCCTTTGTCCCGCGCCTCCTTCTCGATTCCGGAGAACACTTCGGGAAAGAACGGATTCGTAATATCTGGCACGATGACCCCGATCGTTCCCGTCTCTTTCTTCGACAGGCTTCTGGCAAGCGCGTTCGGCTGGTACTGGTATTTGTGGATCAGCTCCATAATTTTGTCCCGGGTCGCGCCCTTGACGGGCGCGGTGTTGTTGAGCACCCGCGACACCGTCGCGACCGAGACTCTCGCTTCATGAGCGATATCGTAGATCGTTACCTGCTTCAAAACCATCCATCCTTAACTCGGCCAGCTTTTTCGTTCATCATAGCATTTCCCGCCTAACATTGGAAAGAAATTCATAGACGGGACGGCCGGTTCCGCTTAGCCTTCGATGATCTTCTTGAATTCGTCCAGCTGCCGTTGAATTTCCTCGACCGCTTTGTCGTACCCTGCCGCCTTCAGCTTGGCGCGGAACTCTTCGACCGCCTTGGCCGGATCGCCGGCTTTGCCCCACACAATCGCCGGTCCCAGCTCTCCCGTCACCTGGGAGATGGCCGTCAGCTCGGCGTCGATCTTGGACTTGTCGAAGATGAACCGGCCGTACGGATAAGGCTCCTTGTAGCTGTCGTACTCTTCGTAAAGGGTGGAGATGCCGTCCCATACCGTGTCCGACGGAATTTCGAACCGATCGACGCGTCCGCCCCAGAAATCGGAGTAATAGGCATCCCGCGCTTCGTCGTAGCCGTCGGGAAGAACCCGCTTGCCGTCCTTGATTTCGTATTGAACCCCTTCGAGTCCGAAGTTGATCAACTGATAGATTTCCTTGTCGTTGCGGATCAGATCGTACGCCATAAGCGCTCTCTCCGGATTTTTGCTGTGCGCGCCCACGGAGGTGCCTCCATGCGTGATGGACAGCTCGGGCAGATTGCCGCGCGTGCGGGAGAACGGGAACATGAGCAGCTCGGAGCCAGGCTGGTCTTTGTCCATGTTTACCCGCAGCGAAGCGTAGGTCTGCGTATGGTGCTGGTCCGCTGCGGTCAGTCCGGCTCTCAGCAGCGACCGCGTATCGCCTTTGTAGTTCAGAACGTCTTCGCGCCAATAGCCTTTGTCGGCCCACTCCTTCGTCATCGTCGCCATTTTCAGGAACACGTCGTCGAAGATCGGGCTGGCCGCCGTATATTTCTCGTCATACGATTTGGCGTGGAATACCGGCAAGTACCCGGTGCCGATCGGCAGCTCCAGCATATCCGTATACGACTGGGTGAAGCCGATATAAGGGCCGATGCCGCCCGATTGCGTATCCCAAGGCACGACGCCTTGCTTGTTGTCCTTCACGTACTGGAAGTACTTGCCGAGCGTCTCGAAATCCTTGATCGGCTCGTTGATGCCGGCCTCCTTCGCCCAATCGCCGCGATAATAGATGCCGTGGTTGACCCACTGGGTAAAATCGTTCTCGGGAATGAGCACGATCTTGCCGTTGAACTTGCTCTCGTCCCAGTCCTCCGGAGGAATCGATTCCCAAGTCCGGGGCGCATACGTCGGCAGCAGGTCGTCGATATTCATGAACGCGCCGCGCTGAGCGTTGTTCCACGTATCGAGCCAGTCGGTCGCGATCGTGATCAGATCAATCGCCTCTCCTGAAGCGAGCGTCAAGTTGTACTTCGTCTGCCAGTCCGCCCATTCGATCCATTTCCACTCCAGCTCCGCGTTGATTTTCTCCCTCATCAACTGGTTGACCTTCTCGAACACCTTCTCGAATTGGCCGTTGGTCGGTTTGTCCCCGAGCACCAGATAACTGATCTTCACGAACTTGGACGTGTCCACGCCCCCTTCGCCTTTAGAGGCGCTGGCAGACGGAGACTGGCCGCCCGACGATTCGGCGCTCCCCTTGTTTCCGCCGTCTTTGCTGCCGCTGCACGCGGCCAGAGCGACAACCAGAACGAGCGATAGCGCCATGAACAGAACTTTCTTCCCTCTGAACATCCTTTTTCCTCCCCTGGGATTTCGATTTTTCCACGCCACATCTGTAACCGGTTTCATTCCTATGTGAAGGAGCTGCCTGTTGCGGCGTCTCCGGCACATCTTGCTCCTGCATTGCTCGACCGCCTGCGGCTCCGGCTTCAGCCTTTGACCGCTCCGACGGTGAGGCCTTTGATGAAGTACCTTTGCACGAACGGATAAAACAGAATAACCGGACCCGTAGCCACGATCGCCGTAGCCATCTTCATCGATTCGAGCGGCATGTCACGCAGCGGAACGTTGGAGGCAGCCGAGGAGTTGCGGATAAAATCCGCCCTCGTGATCACGTTGTACAGAAACAGCTGAAGCGGCCGGTACTCCACGTCGGAGGTCAGGAACAGCATCGCGTTGTACCATTCGTTCCAGTAGCCGAGCGCGATGAACAGCCCGATCGTCGCCAGGGCCGGAGTCGTCATCGGCAGAATCAGCTTGCGGAAAATCATGAAGTCCCCCGCCCCGTCGATCTTCGCGGATTCGGTAATCGCATGCGGAATGGACTGAACGAAAGCCTTCATCATGATGATGAGGAAAGGAGTGAGCAGGCCCGGCAGCAGCACCGAGAGATAATTATTTTTCAGGCTGAGATACTGCGTCATGAGCAGATAGAACGGGACGAGTCCTCCGGAAAACAAAGTCGTGAAATAGATATAGAAGGAAATCCGGTTCCGATAAGGAAAATCCGGCCGCTGCAGCGCGTATCCCGTCATGGCGACGAGAAACAGTCCGATCGCGGTTCCGAGCACGGTGAGGGCAATCGTTACGAAGTACGCGCCGATCACGAGGTTCGGGTTCTCGAAGACGATCCGGTACGCGAACACGGTGAAGTCCTTCGGCCAGAAATTGAAGCCGTTCGATTGGATCGAACGCTCGGAAGTGAGCGACGTGCCCAGGACGAGCACGAAGGGCAGCACGCACGCGAGGGCGAACGCGCCGATAAAGCCGTAGCCGACGATACGGACGAGACGCTCCGAGACGCTCGAACGAATGCTGCGGGAAATCTGTTCCATTGTTTTCGCCCTCCTAGAACAAAGAATGGTCCGGGGATGTTTTGCGGACGACCCAGTTGCAGGTTACGACGATGACGAAGCCGAAGACGGACTGGTACAGGCTGACGGCGCTTCCCGTCGAGAAGTTGAAATTGTTCATGAGCGTGCGGAAAACGTAAGTCTCGATAATGTCGGTGGTCGGGTACAGCATCGTGTTGTTGGCGCCGACGAGATTGTAGAACAGTCCGAAGTTGCCCTTGAGGACGCCGCCGAGAGAGAACAGCAGGAGAATGATGAACGTCGGCTTGAGCCAGGGAAGGACGATGTAGACGATGCGCTGCAGCGCGTTCGCTCCGTCGATCTCCGCGGCTTCGACGATCTCGTGGTCGAGACCCATGATCGCGGCGAAGTAAATGATCGAGCCGTAGCCCGTCGTCTGCCACAGGTACACGATGACGATGATGAAAGGCCAGATGTTCGGATTGGAGTAGGTTTTAACCGGATCGAGTCCGACGGACACCAGGAAGCTGTTCAGTACCCCGTAGTCGTAACTGAGAAAATTGTACGCGATCAGCCCAATGAGCACGGCGGAGATGAAGTAAGGCAGGAAGAGGAACGTTTGGGCGATCTTTTTGAACCATTTTCTCCGCAGCTCGTTGAGCAGCACGGCCACGAACACTTGCAGAGCGTTGCCGATCAGGATAAAGGCCAGATTGTATAAAATCGTGTTGATCGTCAGGCGCGCCAAATCTCCGTTAATGACGAGGAAGCGGAAATTCTCCCATCCGACGAACGGACTGCGGAAGATCCCGTCGGTGTAGTTGTACTTAATGAATGCAAGGTATAAGCCCGGCATCGGCAAGTAAGCGAAGATGAGGAAGAAAACGATGGCGGGCAAACACATCAGCAGCAGCGTGCGATTGGTCCAAAGCCGTTGCAGCCGCATCGGCGGCACCTCCTTCCGGAATCGTCAGGCCGGTATAAAATCGAGCCGTTCAAGCGCGCCGGCCGCGCTCGCGTCTACCGCTTCCAGCAGAAGCGACAGCCGCTCTCCCGCGCCGCCGTCTCCGAGCCACGGCCCGGGAATCCAGAACGAGCCCGCGTCTCCCCCGCTCATGCTCGGACGCTCCGTTCCCCCATCGAGCCATAGGCGGGAGACGAGACGGTCCCCGACCAGCACATTCAGCTTCAGCCCGGAGCCGCTGATGCGGACGCGCCAGCCTTCGGCGCTCGGGGAGGCCGGGATCGGCGCGAACAGCCAGCGCATCTCCCCCGGCTCCAGCCGGCAGGGCCATTCGGCGGCGTCTTCCGATACTTCGCCCGATCGGACGCGCGCTTCAGCCGCAAGCTCCTGTTCCCCCACTCCGGCCAACTGCCACTTTCGAGCTGCATTCCCTTCGTAGACGACCACGTCTCCCGCCCCGGCTTCCGTTGTCCGCTCCAGGAACGCTGCCAGCAGCGCGGCCTCTCCCGGAACGATGTACGGCGTTACGTCCAGATAAGGATCGTACGGATTGACTTGGCCCGCGTCGACTCCGTTCACGTAAAGACGAACCCTTCCTTGCAATCCGTCAAAATGAACCGTCCACGAATCGGCATCCGCCGCAGCCGGGAACGAGCGCCTGAAGCATTCGAGCGCCGGCCTCTCCGAGGACAGCCAGCCGCCGAAGCCCGCGATCGTCCAGGAGCGGTCGTCCAGCTCCGGGCTCGCCCATTCGGCGAGCCGTTCCCGCTCCGCCTCTCTGACGTATCGCGTTCGCCAGCTGCCTCCGAGCCGATGTACTTTGGAGACGGACACGACGTCCTTCAGCCCCTTCGCCGAACAAATATCGAGCCCGGGCAGACGGGCATCGTGGAAGTTGGAATGTCCCCAGATTTCCGCGCGGACGGCCAGCTTGCGGATCGCCGTTTCCGGGGAATCCACGTAGCGGTCGGACCCTCCCGGAACGTAGGTGCCGCGGTAAGCGCCGTCGGCGTAGAGCGACAAGACGTCGCTCGCCCGGCGCAGCAGCCATCCCGTCCGCTTGCCCGCGGCGGCTTCCCCGAGCTCGGCTTCATACCAGGCGTAGCCCCGATAGATGCCATGCTGCTCCAGGAAGTCCAGCCGAGGAACGGAGCGCAGCTCGGCTCCGCCCAGCGGCGCGGTCGGATCGGCCGAAGCTGTCGTCCACCGCATGGCCGTCGGAACGGGCGAGTCGTCATACCGCTCGCGCGGCTTCGATTCGATCTCCCCGTCCGCTCCGATCCGCTCTGCCGTTAAGGCGGTCTCCCTGTCGACGACCGCCAGCGTCAAGCGTGAGCCGTCCGGCTTGGTTGCGCGAATCCATGCCGGCCGCTGTTCTCCGAATGCGATGCGGATACGGCTGCCGTCGTTGGCTGGCTCCGCTCCTTCCGTCTCCCAGACGAGCGCATCGGCGCAATCGCCGATCGCCAGTTCCCCCGCTCCTTCCGCATGGAACGCGATCAGCAGACCGCTCTCGTTCTCTTCGCGCAGGAACAGCTCCGCGGTCGAATGCAGCAGCGTTCCCCATTCGGCAATCGGCAGGTTCGTCGGCAGCGCAATCGAGCCGCCGGCAGCCAGTCGGAGAGGAACGATTCGCCCGTCCGGAAGTGAGAGCGGAATGTCCTCGGCCCTGTGCGGCTCCTCTTGCGTCCGCTCTCCCGCATGATGAAGGAATACGAGCTGTCCTCCGCGGCTTAGTTCGAGCGCCCTGGGACCGAGGACGGCTTGGAGCGCACCTTCTTCGACGCCGATTGCCGGGGGGACGGTCAGCGGAACCGCCTCGGCGAACGATTCGCCGTAAGCGTCCATGAGTCGCCTCAGAAGACGGCCTTCGTACGCTTCCGGGCGAATGCGTCCTTCGGGCGAGATCATCCCTCCGAAATCGTAGTCGGACGTCAGGAAGGCGAGCGGATCTCCCCAGTTGTTGGTCGCGTTCGAGAAGCCGAAGTCCGTTCCGGACATCTGCAAGTACGGACCGAGCAGCTTCGTCCCGCAGGACAGCAGCCTGCGCAGCAAGAAATGGGAACGGTTCGTCTCGGTCACGAGCAGCGGATAGTTCCGTTCGGCCAGCCGCTCCCGGTAGCGGAGCACCTTCTCCTCGAACTCGGGATCGCGATCGTTCGGATAGAAGTTGCACGCCGGAACGACCCCCTCCGCGTCTCCGGTCGCCTCGGACAATCCTCCTTGCCCGGCGCAGGCGATCAGCGGCACCTCAATCCCGTGGCGTAACGCCATATCTCTCAGCGCCGCGATGTAGCCCGCAGGGTCCTGGCAGCCATAGAAATCCAGCTCGTTCTCGAGCTGTACGCAGAGGATCGGGCCGCCTTCGGACAGCTGGTGCCGACGCAGAATCGGCAGGATGCGGTCATACCATCTTGAGACGTGCCGCAAGTAGACCGGATCATTATCCCTTAGGCGAATGCCGTCCTCAGCCAGCAAGTAGGCGGGAAGTCCGCCTCCGTCCCATTCCGAGCAGATGTACGGACCCGGACGGGCGACGGCAAGCAAGCCGGCTTCCCGGACCGCTTCCAGGAAAGCGTCGGCATCCCGGTCTCCGTCGAAGCGCCACTTCCCTTCCGACTCTTCATGGTAGTTCCAGGGAAAATAAACGTCGACGCAATCGTACCCGTACGCCCGGAGCGCAGCCAACCGCTTCGCCCAACGCTCTCGGGGAATTCGGAAATAAAAGGCGGAAGCGCATAGGACGATTTGCGCCTGTCCGCGAATCCGGAGAGCCTCTTGCGACAATTGAATGGGAGCAATGCTTGGCAACATTCTTTTCTCCTCCTTCTTCACGAAACCCGGGAACCCTTGCGAATCGTACAACCTCTTTCGTTTCTATCGTGTAACCCGTTTCATGAATCCGGTTACATATTGTCGAAAAAACAAGGATGCTGTCCGTTGAAGCATCCTGAATCTCCTTCGAGTGTAACGGGTTACATTTTAAATGAAGCGCTTTCATGTAGAATATAAACTGACTCTCTCGTTTTTGTCAAGAGTATCCTTGGATTCATTTGGCATTTTTTCTTCGGCCTCTGCGAAGCAACGATCTCCGCCGACGAAATCGCCTATCGCGGGAAAGCTCCGTCTCCTCACTCAGACGGAGAAAGCGTCCCTTGGCTGAACGCGACCAGGTGCGCGCGAAAAAGCGCAGCCGCTGCCGTCAAGGTACGATCCTTGCGCCAAGCGAGTCCGATCGTGCGATGCGGGGAACGATCGGCCAGCGACAGCGCGGCCACGTCCTTCATCGCCACTCCGTCGATCCGGGGCAGCAAAGCGATCCCCAGATTGGCGGCGACAAAGCCGAGAACGCCGATGGTTTCCTCGCCTTCGAAGACTACCTGCGGTTCCCTTCCGTTCTCCAGGAACAGCCGATCCAGCAGCGCCCTGCTGCTGAAGCCCGGCTTTAAGGCAATGAACTTCTCGTCGGCGATCTCCTCGAATTCGACCGACCTGCGGCCCGAGAACGGATGGGCTCGATGCACGAACACGAACAATTCCTCCGTCCACAGACTACCCCATGCGATCTCCGGCGTCGTATCGGTCACCGCCGACAAACAGAAATCCGCCTCTCCCCGCCGAAGCTGCTCCAGCATGGCCGACGACGAATCCTGATGCAGCTTAAACGAGACGTGCGGATAGCGTTCCCGGAAGCTCCCGAGCAGCCGGGGAACGAAGGATATCCCCAGCGACTTCAAGAAGGCAAGCGATACTTCGCCGAATTGCGTTTGCTGCAGCTGACGCAGCTCCAGCTTCGCCTCTTCCATCTCCTGCAGAATTCTCGCGGCTCTGGCATAGAAAGATCGGCCATAGCGATTTAACCGGACGGTTCGCCCCTGCCTGTCGAACAGATCGACTCCCAGTTCCCGCTGCAGCTTGGCAAGGGATCGGCTGAGCGCGGGCTGAGAGACGGAGAGCCTCTCCGCCGCTTTCGTGAAATGCTCTTCCTGCGCCGCTGCGCGGAAATATTCAAGCTGCTGCCATTCCATCCGTTCGTCCTCCTTTTTCGATGCAATTATAACATCATTATCCTGCAAATGATGCATTTCACTTATCCGATTCGCTGTGATTTACTATATAAGTCGAACCAATGAAGGGGAAGCCCATTACATTCCGAAAGGGATGGCTTTGCCGGCTTCAGACAGGTTGTTTTGAGTTGAAAGGAAGTGACTCGCTCTCATGCTTGCGCAAGTCGCCCTGTCCATGTTCGCGATCGGATTGCTGCTCGGCTTCGTAGGCGCGGGCGGATCGGGCTTCATCATCTCCATCCTTACGGTCGGATTCGGCTACTCGATCCACACCGTGCTGGGAACCGCCTTGCTGGCCATGCTGCTGTCTTCGCTCTCCGGCGCGGTCAGCCATTACAGGCAGGGCAACATGCGGCTTGGCATCGGCGTCGTCGCCGGAGCGGGCGGCGCGGCGGGAGCCTGGTGGAGCTCCGGACTGGCGGTAGACATCCCCAGCCGGACGCTCGGCATGCTGACCGCGAGCATGCTGATTCTGTCCGGAGCGGCCCTGTGGCTCAGGCTGCGCTTCGGAGCTCGTCGCGATGCGGAGGCAGCCGAGGAGCCGGCGGCCGACGCGAAACGCGGAACGCTCCGGAGCCGGCTTGGCGCGCTCGGCATCGGACTCGCCACGGGCACGATGTCCGGGTTGTTCGGAATCGGCTCCACCCCGTTCATCCAGCTCGGCCTGCTCGCCGTGCTCGGTCTGTCCGCGCGGCTGGCCGCAGGCACGACAATGGCAATTATCGTCCCGATCGCGCTTGGCGGAGGGCTCGGCTATTACCGGACGGGCCACCTGGATCTGGGGCTGCTGGCGGCGGTCGCCCCGAGCATCATGCTCGGCTCCTATTTGGGCGCCAAACTGACGGGACGGGTTCCCGTGCGTTTCCTGCAAGGAGCGATCGTCGCGGTGCCGATAGCGGGCGGCTTGATTTTGCTGATCGGCTGATCGGCTGTCCGGATTGGCTTGACGAGAGCCGGGCGAAACTGCGAGACCTATCCCCGAGAAGAAAGGATGTCGAACATGAACCTGACGGATTGGAAGCAGCGCCCGGAAATCTCCCGGCGCATCGTCGCTTTCGGTTCAAGCAATACAGCTCTGACCGCGGACAACGAAGGACGGCTCGGCTGGGCGGAATGGCTGCACGTTCAGGCGCGCGAACATATCGGAAGCCACGTCTCCGTCATCAACCAAGGCGTCGGAGGAGAGACGACCGAGCATTTGCTGGACCGGATCGGACGCGACGTCGAGCCTTTGTCTCCTTCGCTGGTCATCGTGACGATCGGCGGCAACGATATGATTACGGAGATGCCGCTTCCCCGGTACAAGTCGAATCTGCGGCAAATTTGCGAGCTTGTCCGTTCCTTCGGCGCCGAACCTCTCCTGCAGACGTACTACTGCCCGGTATACGAAGACAGCGGCATCCCCGGTTTCCGGCCGCGATTCGAAGCCGCCATGGATGCCGTCCGGCAAACGGCCGATGAGCTAGGAACCGCTCTCGTCGATCAATACTCGCATTTCGAGCCGTTCTATCGGGCCGACCCGTCCGATTACCGCAAGCTGATGAGGGATTGGCTTCATCTGAACGCCTGCGGCAATCTGGCCATGGCGCGATACTTGCTGAGCCGCCTGGGTCTGCCGCTCGCGAATGCGCCGCAGAGCCTGGAACCGGAAGCAAGCCTCCTTCTCCGGCGATTGGAAACCTCCCCGGAAAGCGGGTCGTTCTCGAACGGATAGACGAGATTAAAATAGCAACGGCGGTGCAGGGATCGCTTCCCGGCATCGCCGTTTTTTTTAATGGAGTTAATCAAGTCCCAGCTTCTCGCGCCGTTTATTCGCAATGCGCAAAGCGCAATCTTGCACTTTGAGAATTTTTGCTCTTTGGGCAAGTTTATGCTAATGTAGAATTCGACCTGACTTACGAGGGGAGCAAGAGCATGAACAAACAAGGCTTGCGCGAATTCAAAAAAGAAGCGACCGCCCATGCGTTGGCCGAGGCGGCGTTCCAGCTTACGCTGGAGCGAGGCATCGACGGCTTCGTCGTCGACGATGTCGTTCAGACCGCCGGGTATTCCCGGAGAACGTTCGCCAACTACTACTCCTGCAAGGAAGAAGCGGTTGCCATGTCCGCCGTGCCTTATCACGGAACCGAGGAATTTATCGACCTGGTCCACCGGCTGCCCGAAAACACTTCGCCGCTTGAATTGGTGCACCATCTGACCAAGATGCAGCTTGCCGGGGACGTCATTCATAAAATGCGCCGGCTGGTGGAGCTGTCCAAAAAGCACCCCACCCTCGAGCCCTATACACTAAGCGTCATTTACGGACTGCAGACGAAAGCCCAGAACCTGTTGGACGATTTGTTCCGCGAGCAATACGCGACAGGATTCATTCATTTCCTCGTCGGAGCGGCTTACGCGGCCATTCACCCTCTGCTCGACGGGAGCGCCCATGTACGGCTGCCGGGTCAGCCCGTAGACGAGATGCCGGATGCGATCTCTTTCGACGAGTACATCGACACGGCGTTCGGCTATTTGCGCAACGGATTTCAGATTTAGACCATAAAAGGAGAGAATCAACTGCATGTCCAAGTTACTGTACAGAATCGGAAAAACGGCGTATGACAAGCCGTGGGGCTTCATCGTCGGCTGGATTCTTATTCTCGGCGTCGCTGTCGCGCTGCTCGGAGTCAACGGAATTCACGTCAGCTCCGAGATGAAGCTGGAAGGCACGGAGTCGCAGAAGCTGCTCGATAAGTTGGAAAAGGAATTGCCGCAAGCTTCCGGCGGGCAGGCGAGCGTCGTGTTCAAAGCCCCCGAAGGCGAACGGCTCGACGCCCCGGATCATCTGGCCGCAATCCTCGAGGCGGTGAACCGGGTCTACGGCCTGGACCAAGTCATCAACCCGGCCGAGCTGTTAGCCGCAGCCGCCGGCGAAGCTTCCTCGGCGGATTCGTCCCTGGCGGATGCCGCTCTGCAGACGTCCGGCGAGAGTCAGGCCGCGCCTGCCGAGCTTCCGCCTTACGGTCCGCTTATCGTGGACGGAATGCCGATGCCCGGGATATTGATTTCTTCCGACGGCAGCGTCGTCCTGTTCCAGTTTCAATTCACCGTGCAGCACTCCTCGCTTCCGAACGAAGTAAAGGACGCTATCATCGAGGCCGTCAAGAACGCGGAAAGCGGCACCGGCATTCGAGCCTGGCCGAGCGACACACTTGAGCCGTTCGAAGTTCCGGTCGGACCTCAGGAAGTCGTTGGCTTGGCCATCGCCGCGATCGTGCTTGTTGTAACCCTTGGTTCCGTCGTTGCGGCCGGTTTGCCGCTCGTTATCGCCCTGTTCGGCGTCGGGATCGGCGTCGGCGGCGCATTCGCCGTCTCCAAGTTCGTCGCGATGACCTCCGTCACCCCGGTCCTGGCTCTGATGATCGGACTGGCCGTCGGCATCGATTACGCGCTCTTCATCGTCAATCGCCAGCGCCGGCTTATTCTCGATCAGGGACTGACCGCGCGCGAAGCCGCGAGCAGAGCCGTAGGCACAGCGGGAAGCGCGGTGTTCTTCGCCGGGTTGACCGTCATCATCGCCCTGTGCGGCCTTCTCGTGATCGGCATTTCCTTCCTGAGCATGATGGCTCTCGTCGCTTCGGTTACCGTGTTCCTTAACGTGCTGATCGCCCTTACCCTGCTTCCGGCCATGCTCGGACTGCTGGGCGAGCGCATCTGCTCTCCCAAGGCGCGCGAGAAGAGCCGGTCCAAAGGCGCGGACAGCCAGCACGGCTTCGCCGACAAATGGGTACGGGGAGTCATCAAGTTCCGCTGGCCCGTTATCGTGGGGATTATCGTCATTCTGGGCGCGGCCGCGCTTCCGGCTGCCAAGATGGAGCTGGGCATTCCTTCCGGAGGCTCCGCGAATCTGGACACGTCCATCCGGCAAAGCTACGATGCGGTGTCGGAAGCTTTCGGAGAAGGCTTCAACGGTCCTCTGCTCATCGTCGCCGAGCCAAGCGATCCCTCCGGAGCGATTACACAGCAAGCGATGTACGGTCTCTTGCAGGATCTTCAAGCCGTCGAGGGAGTTTCCGTCGTCAATCCTCTGGGCATCAATGAAACCGGGGACATGGCCATCCTGAGCATCATTCCGACGACCGGGCCGACGGACGAAGCGACGCGCAAGCTGGTCGAAGATTTAAGGTCCTCCGATTCCGCGATTGCGCAAAAGCATCAAGTATCCGTCGGAGTTACCGGCTTCACCGCCGTCAATATCGACATGTCCGCCAAGCTGGCCGAAGTGTTCCCGGTTTATATCGGAATCATTGTCCTTCTTTCGCTGATCATTCTGCTCCTGGTGTTCCGTTCGATTCTCGTTCCGATCAAAGCGACCGTAGGCTTCCTCCTCAGCGTGCTTGCCACGTTCGGGCTGACCACGGCCGTCTTCCAATGGGGATGGTTAAAAGATCTGTTCGGATTCGATACCGGCGGACCGCTGCTCAGCTTTATCCCGATCGTCGCGACGGGAATTCTGTACGGCCTCGCGATGGACTATCAGGTATTCCTCGTTTCCTCCATGAGGGAATCTTACGTCCACGGCGATCGGGGCAATCAGAGCGTCGTTCACGGGTACGGTCTGGCCAGTCGCGTCGTTGTAGCCGCAGCGGTCATCATGGTTTCCGTATTCGCCGGATTTATTTTCACGCACGATATTATGATCAAGCAAATCGGTTTCGCGCTGGCGATCGGCATTCTGATCGATGCGTTCGTCGTCCGCATGATGCTCGTCCCGGCCGTCATGGCCCTGTTCGGCGACAAAGCCTGGTGGCTGCCGAAATGGCTTGACCGTCTGCTGCCGAACCTTGACGTCGAAGGAGACAAGCTGATCGCCGAGCTCCATGCCGCAAACGCGAATGGCGCCGTCTCTGCACCGAACGCGTCTCGGGCACACTAAACCTCATCCCTGCATGACAAAAAACGGGGCTGTCCCAAATGAAGTCAGAGCAACAATTGGTATTATCGATAAATAAGAACGGGGTATGTATCTCCCTATTCTGTCTCGATAATACTTGTTGCCTGACTCTGGGACAGCTCCGTTTATTTGAATCGTTTTCACAGCTTCAGCACCTTATCGATCGGAAAGGAAAGCCCTCCCCAAGCCTTCGCTTGCGTCCAAGCCGCTTCGCCTTGCCAGAACGGATCGTTCTCCGGGAGGCCGAGCGGAAGAAACACCGCCGCGCACAAATACAGGCTTCCGGTAGAAATGTAAGGCTCGCCCACGCCCGGCTGATGTCCGCAAAATCCGATCGTCAGCCAGCCGTCCGCGTCAAACGTATTCGGCGCCTCGATCGTGCGGCGAATGACCGCCGTCAGCGCGCTGCGTACCTGGGCAGGCTCGACAGACGCTTCCAGCCGGTGCTGAAGCGCCATCTGCGACAGGTGCTGGAACGCTCCGAAACGATACGCCAGCGAACGGCCCAGCGGCGGGAACGTCCCGTCCGGCGCGATGAACCGCTCCAGCTGCGTCGCGTAACGGGAAGCACGCGACAGCGCCCGTTCCCGGATCTCGCTCCATTCCGAATCGAGAGAATGCACGACATCCAAAATATCGACGAGCATCGGCTGAATGACGAAGCTGTTATAGTAGTCGGCATGATAATCGGGGCCGTCTCCGTAAATTCCGTCGCCCTTGTACCAGTTCTCGTGCTCGCGGATCGCGTAGTCGACGCGCATCGGGTCCCAGTCCTCGCCAGCACGATACAGAACCGTCTCGATCAGCGCCGAGAACAGCAGCCAGTTGCTGTATACCGGCTTGCGCGTTCGCGTCGCCTTCAAGGCGGCGATCACGTTCGCTTTGACTTGATCGCCCAGCTTGTCCCACAGCTCCGTCGGAGCCCTTAGAATCGCATGCGCGAGGAAGGCCGTGTCCACGATCGGCTGGCCTCCATATGTAAAATTCATATAATCCGGCGAATCCGGATCGGTGCCGGCATCGATCGCCGCGCGCGCCAGCTCCGCGTAAGCTCTGCGCTGCCGCCCTTCCTCCCCTTCGTCGCTTCCCGACTCCAGCCAGGGCGCCAAGCCGCACAGCAACCTTCCAAGCGCCTCCAAATGCGTAAACTTCTCTCTTTCCACGCCGCTCGTTTCAACCGGCATTTTCAGCTTAAGCTCGCGTCTTGCAAGGTGATTCAGCACGGGATCCGCGATGCGTCTCAACGTCTCGATCCAGTAAGCTCGATCCAGTTGTCCGGAATTCATATAACCTTCCCCCATTGTCCGCTTCACAAGCGGCGGCTGCTCTTTGGCCCTTCGTATGCCGTCTCAATACGCGACATCGCTCATGTTCTGTGCCAAGCGATGTCCGCACATTCATTCTAGCAAACCGCGCGCAGTTGCACAGCATAAAATGGAAGCAAATCTTTAGGTCAATTAGAAATAGACGTTCGGCAGATCGCAGGCTTGCTCAACTATCCGGATGGAGCCGTTAGGGGCTCCAGCGCTCATTGGTAATCCGGATTCCAGACCCTTGCCTTATACAAGGCCGACTCGGGGATGACCAGAGCGTCTTTGCGATGCCCGCACTCGACCCGGTCCGTGCACCAATCGTTATTCAGATACCCCGTTTCCGGGCGCAGGACGCCGTCGGCAGCCGCAAACACGATCCGTCCGGACAAGTCGTTGCCGATACTCTTGACATGAGCGCGGCTGATCCGCTCGTTGAAGGCATAATGCTCGTCGAAAATACGGGACGACTTGACGAATTGATATACCTTCGTACGCGTACTCACCCATAGCCGATCCTTGTCGCCGTATACCGGCTGCAGATCGTGGCCGCCATCGGAAGGCAGCGCGATCCGCTGCGTATCCCGCAATCGCGGCGACGCCTCCGTCCCTTCGACTTTCAGCGCAATCAATTCGTCGTCGCCAAGCGCCCACAACAGCTGATGCAACGGGTCCCACTGCACGCCATGCGCCCCGGGCAGACGATACTCCGCATAGTCGGAGCAATCCGGCCCTTGAGACGAGGCGTACAGACGCACCCATCCGCCCGTGCTGGCGGCAACGGCGATGTTGCCGTCCGGCAGCAGCTCGGCCGAATGCGGATTGCCTCCCGCGTTTAATCCCCAACGAAGGGAGCCGCCTTCCGGGTAAGGCACGATCGCCGCCAATCCTAACGAATCCGTGACCGCCATCTCCAGCCGGTTCGTCCGGCCGTATCTGATTTTCGCGTCCGTAGGAAGCCCCCACGCCGTCGACAAGCGCTCGAATCCGCTCGCGGCTTCGGGCGACCACGACCAGATCTCCTCGGCTTGAACTTCCCGGCCTCCCATGAGTGAGCCGAACAATCGAATTCTCTTGGACGCCTGGTCCATCACTGCGACTTCGATGCCATTCGCCGTAATTACGCGCATTAAGATCCCTCTTCCTTCCTCTCCCTCTGGTCGCACACATAGTCCGTCAATAATTCGCGCCAGCAGTCCGCCAACCGGGACGGCTGGACAGGGCGCGCTTCGAACATGAACGGGCCGTCATACCCCCGATCCGCCAGCGCCCCGATGACGTCGTTCCAACGAATGACCCCCTGTCCCGGAAGCCAGTGCCTTTCATCGATGCCGTCATTATCGGACATATGAACCGTGAACAGCCGAGAACCGAGCGCTTGAATAAATCGGGCTGGCGTCTCCCGCGTCAGATGGTTCACGTCGCAGCATACGCCCAGTCGTTCATCCGCTTCGAGCAATACGGCCATCTCCTCGCTGGTGTGCCCAAGGCAAGTACGGGGCAAGCACTCCACCGCGATCCTCACGCCAAGCCGACTGCTTGATTCGGACAAGAGGGCAAGCGATTGTTGGCAGGCCGACAGCCGTTGTTGCCGCTCGGCTTGCGGAATCGGCTCCCAGCTCGGATGCAGAACCGTCGTCCGGATGTTCCAACGATCGGCCATCCCGAGCAGGCGAAGATGCCGCGAGATCGCGGCATCCCTGTCTCCGCTATGGATTACGGATACATCCCAGGCTTCTCCGTAGGGAAGATGCAACGACCAGATCTCTATGCCGAGCTCTCTTGCCCTTGCCGCTAATCGTCCAAGCATCCGCTCGTTGGCTGAATCGAAAATATCGAACTCATCATTGCGCCACGCCAATTCGATGCAACGGATGTCCGCCGCGTGCAGTTCCTCCAGCTTCATATTGGTCGCACCGCCGGGTCCGATCTGCAGCGAGGTGCCCGGCCGCCATCTCCGCGGATCGGACGGCGCCGACGCCGTCCGATCCGCAGCTTTCCGTGTATAGCGCTTCGCATTCATCTCTATTGATCCAATCCTTGCGCTTGAACGGCTTCGTTCACTTCTTTAATCGCCTGCTGCAGCCCCTTGTTGTCGTAGCCTTTGACGATATTCCGCCACATCTCCACCGGATCGTCTTTACCCAGAATGACCTTGATCAAATCCTCCGTCGGATTGACCGCGCTCAGTTTCGTCTTCGCTTCCGTATACAGGTAGTCCACGTTCAGATTTGTCGGGATGACGTCCAGCTTCACGAACTCCGCCAACGTCTCTTGCACGAGATGATACACGGGTTCGCCCAGGTTGATTTTGGCGATCTCGCTCTGCTCGTACTCCTGCCACTTATACCATGCCGCCAGGGAGCCGAACAGATTCAGGGACGGATACAGTTCCGGCAGCTTCTTATAGTTGCCGTCCTCGCCCTTCTCGCGCGCAATCGTATACTTGTCTCCTTCTTTCGTGTAATCCTTGCCCTCAAGCCCGTACAGGTTGGTCGTCATATACTCGTCCGACAGCAAGTAGTCGTAGATTCGCATAATGCGTTCCATCTTCTTGTCGCTTACATTTGCGCTGAAATAAGTTTCCGACCAGAACGACAGCATCTCGAAGCTGTATCGCGAACCGTCGTCGGTCTCCCAAGATATCGGATAAATGCGGATGCTGTCCTTGAACGCCGCATTCTTGTTGTACTTGTTCCATGCCGTCTCCAGCAGCTTCAGCCCGCTCGGAGTCGCTTGCATCGCGATCGCGCCCGCCCTGCCCTGTCCGAACTTCTCGATCCCCTCGTTCGTCTGCACGATCGCGAAGTCGGGATCGATCGCTCCGGACGTGTACAGTTCTCTCATGCGGGTCACGTATTCGTCCATCCGCTTGGATGCGTAGAACGGAATGTATTGCCCGTCCTCCTTCACCCACGAGCTGTTGGCGACATTCGGGAAAGACCCGGACCCTACCGCCATGAGCATGTTGTTCGTACGCGCGGTCAACCCGATCGTATCGTCCTTCTGATTGCCGTTCGGATCCTTCTTGGCGAACGCCGCAAGCATATTCGCATAATCTTCGTAAGTGACCGGTTCCGGCAAACTCAGCGCTTCCATCCAGTCCTTCCTGACGATCAACGCCCGCTCCAACGCCTTCTGCTCGTTGCTGTTGTACGTCAGTCTTGGAATCATGTAATACTTGCCGTCAACCTGGAACCCTTTCACGTCCTCAAGCTCCATCACCTTGCGAATATTCGGATAGGCGCCGAGATCGGACGGCAGCGCGCGAACGATGCCTTGTTCGATCCAGGAATAGTAGGTCGAATTGTTGATAATATCGTGACTGATGACATCCGGCAGTTCGCCGGACGTACTCCAGATCCGGTATTTCTCCACATAGTCCGAATAGCTCACGACCCGATCGACAAAAGTGACGTTGAACTTGTCTTCGATCATCTTCAGCAGGCCGTCGGATTTTCGGTCCGGGAACGCTTGCCCGATGTTGTAGTGCGAGATCGAGATGTCCATGTGTTCGGCGAACGGATCTTCGCTCGCACTCCCGGAAGCTTCGCTGCCGCCTGAAGGCGCAGCGGGGCTCGCGTTCTCATTCGGCGAATTCGCCCCGCCCGAGCATGCTGCCAGTATAGATGCGAACAGCGCGATCGACAGCATGAACAATAAACCTTTTTTCCCGTTAATCATCTGTAATTCCCTCCCCTGGTTGGATCAATCCTCTATCTCAAGACCGATCGGTCCCGAAACCATCTCTATTCTTTCACCGCCCCGAGAGTAACGCCTGCGGCAAAATGCTTCTGCAAGAACGGATACACCAGCATGATCGGAGTCATCGTCAACACGACGCTGGCCATCTTCAAGCCGTCCGGATAAATCTGGCTTAGTTGCGCGACCATCGCGGCTCCCATGTCGTCCCGCGCCATCTTCGTGACGTCCAGCAGCATGTTCCTGAGGAACAACTGCATCGGATACATTTTCGTCTCGGTCATGAACAGCATGGCGTAATACCATTCATTCCACCGGGCAACGGCATAAAACAGCGTAATCGCGGCCATTGTCGGCTTAACGATCGGAATGACGATGCGGAACAAAATGTAAATGTCGTTGGCTCCGTCGATCTTCGCCGATTCCTCCAAATCCCTGGGGATCGTGCGGAATTGACTGATCATGACGATGAGGAAGAAGGTGCTGACCGCCACGGGTAAAATCATCGCGCTGTACGTATTGATCATGTGCAAATTTTTAATCGTTAAGTAGAACGGGATCAATCCTCCGCTGAACAGCATCGTGAAAATAATGCCGGACATCATCACTCCTCTTCCGGGCATGCCTTTCTTCGATAGCGCATAGGCGCCGCAAGTCGTGACCAGCATGTTGACGAGCGTGCCGGCGAGGGTCACGATCAGGGAATTCATCACCGAGTAGCCGATATAGCTCCCCTTCAGCAGCATCTCGTAAGAGCTGAGGTCGAAGCTTGTCGGGATGAGATAGAAGGACTGCTCGTTCACGGCCGCGGGGTCCGCGAAGGAGGTGATGATCACGTTATAGAACGGCGAGATCGAGATCACAGCCAGCAGCATCAGGAATGCATGAATGAAATAATCGGCAACCGTGCTTCTCTGTTTCATCAGAAAATCCCTTCCTGTCCCAGTCGTTTGGCCGCCCTGTTCGCGGTGTACAACAAGGCGAAATTGATGACGGATTTCAGCAGGCCGACCGCGGTCGAAGTCCCGAAGCTCTCGCCGACGGCAAACGTTCGCCGGTAAACGTAAGTATCCAGAATATCCGCCTTCTCGTACACCGCGGGATTGTACAGGTTGAAAATCTGGTCGAACCCGCCCCCGCCGGAGCTCATCATCGCCCCCACGTTAAGAATGAACAGGACGGCAACCGTGCCGGCGATACCCGGCCAGGTGATATGCAAGATCTGCTTCAACCGGTTCGCTCCGTCGATGCTCGCGGCTTCGTATAGGGCGGGATTAATGCCCGCGATCGCGGCGAGGTAGATGATCGTCCCCCAGCCCATGTCTCTCCACAGACTGCTTCCGAATATAAGGGCGCGGAACGAATCGGGATCGACCAGCAGATTCACCTTCTCGAAACCGAGCAGCTCGAGAAGCTGGTTCAATACGCCGAAGGTGCCGAGGAAGTTGATCAGGATTCCACCGATAATGACCCACGACAGGAAGTGCGGAAACGTATAGACGACCTGATAGAATTTCTTCATTCGGGCCTTGCGCACTTCGTTGAGCAGCATGGCAATGATAATCGGTACAGGAAACTCGAAGATCAGTCTGCCGAACGCGATGATGATCGTGTTGCGGAATGCGACCCAGAAGTCGTCCAGACGAAAAATCTCCTCGAAGTTGGCCAAGCCGATCCATTCGCTGCCCGTGATTCCCTTGGCAAAGTTGAACTCCTTGAAGGCAAGCATCAAGCCGTAGAGCGGAACGTATTCGAATAGGATGAAATAGACAAGCATGGGGGCGACGAGCAAATAGAAGTATTTGTATTCGACCATCCGCCGCAGCAATCCGCGGTTTTTCATCAACTCTTATGCCTCCTCTTCGATGTATTTTCAGCTTTGTAATCGCTTTATTAATCTCATCTTAGGGCAATTGTTCTCGCTCACATATGGACAGTTCTCAGCATCGTTATGTAAATATCCAAGCAACCGGGCAAAACGCCCTTGAAGTCCTCCAGATGCAAAAAAAGCCGAAGAAACCCGCATAGCGAGTCCTCGGCTACAGACTTGGAGAAAATCGGGGCATTGCCGCAGCTACTGTCGGCCTGCACGGTAATCCGAAGGGGTCAGCCCCATGACCTTCTTGAACAGCTTGGCAAAATAGAAGTAGTCTTGATACCCTGCCCGCTCGGCCACTTCGCTGATTTCAAGCGAAGACGTTCTAAGCAGTTCACAAGCATGCTGTATCCGCAAATCGGTCACATATTTCGTGAAGTTGATCTGAAGTTCCTTCTTGAGCAAAGCGCTGACATAATTGGGGTGCATGTAGAACCGCTTAGCTATATCTTTAATGGACAACGCTTCGCGAAAATGCTCATGAACGTATTTCATAATCTGCCGATACGTATCCGGACCTTCGGTCCCCGCCCATTCGGCCTCCCCGAGCGGCGGCGAATTCAAGCCTTCGACCACAAGCTGCCGCAAGCTTGAGATCATATCCGATACATCGCGGTACGTCTCCGCCAATCCGGCATTCTCGATCAGTTCGGGCACTTCGGCCGAATCGGACGCCTGGTATAGACAGGTCATGACGACCTGGTATAACTGCCTGGCGTGATGAATCTCGTAGCGTCCGGCAAGGAATTGGGAATGCAACGTATCCAGACCTTGCTCTGCTTTACCGGTGTTGCCTTCGTGAACGGCGTCCGTTATGGATTTCAGTGCCCTGCTGTCCAAAGGGATGCCGCCGCCGTCCCCCGTAACCTCCCGCACTCGCTGACTGCCGGAAATGTAATAGATATACGAGGCCCGGTGGGCCGCGTCAATCTGTGAGCAAATCTGCGTCATATCGCTGAAAATCCCGCCAATGCCCACTCCGGCGACGGGATCGGGCAGCGATGTCCTCAAGCGGTCCGCAATCTCCTGCCGACGCTCGCCGGGCAGCAGGTAAGCGGTCGTTCCCCTTCCGATCTGCACGGCGATCTCCTTCCGGGCGTCAAACAGAGCGCACGGTTCTCTCTCCTGAACGACAATGACGAATAGACCGGACTGCTCCTCGAATTCGAGACGCAAACGACTTAACAGAGCCGTTATCCGGTCGGCCTGAATGGATTCCTCATCCCGCAGCATAACCGTCAGTTCGTCCAGCAGCGCTTGACGCTCCCTGTTCAAGGATTCCTTGACGGAAATCAACAGTTCGGCGATCTCTTCCCTTCTGAACGGCTTCAGGCAATAACCGACCGCGCCAAGCTTGATCGCTTGTCTGGCGTATTCGAATTCCGCGTATCCGCTGGCAATGACGATTTTGGTGGGAACGCCGGCCTCTCTCAGCTTCTCGGTCACGGCCATTCCGCTCATTCCCGGCATGCGGATGTCGACGAACGCTATGTCCGGTTTAAGCCGCGCCAGACAATCGAAGCCTTCAATGCCGTTAGCCGCGGTCGCGACGATCTCGAAGCCGAGTTCGTTCCAATCGACCGTCCCCTTCAGACTTTCCAAAATCCACGCTTCGTCATCGACGAGTACTGCCGTGTACATCCTTGTCCCCCCTTGCCGGAATAAGTACGGATACTCGAGTCCCTTGTTCCGGAGTGCTGTGGATATCCGTTATTCCGTATTGGCCGCCATAAGCGTAACGGATTCGATGGTGCACGTTCATAATGCCGATATGTCTTTGCAGCGTGACGTCAAGACTCTTGTCCGTTTCGCCTTGCTTCAGGCTTTGGCGGATTTCCGCGAGAATATCGGGCTCCATCCCGACCCCGTCGTCCTCCACCCGAAGCAGCAGATCGCCGTTCGCTTCCACCCGGCTGCCCACGACAAGAAGGCATTGATGCATGCTCGGTTCGATCCCGTGAAAAATCGCGTTCTCCACGAGCGGCTGCAGAATCATCTTGATGATTGGATAATGGCGGCTCGCGTCGTCGAATTCGTAGATGACGCGGAACCTCCCGGCGAAGCGAATCTGTTGAATGTTGAGATAGGCTTCGATAATTTCGATCTCTTCCTGCAGCGCGACCCGCTCCCCGCCTTTGATGCTGTAACGGAAAATCAAACTGAGCGAATCGGAGATGTCGCGAATTTCCTCGACCCCTCGCGACATCGCGATCCCTTTCATCGTCTCCAGCGTATTGTACAGGAAGTGCGGATTGATCTGGCTCTTGAGAAATTGCAATTCAGCCTGCTGCTTCAACAGCTTTAATTCGAAAATATGCGTTTTGGAATCGAGGATTGTCGTTGCCAGATCATCGATCTCGTCGAGCAGCGAGTTGAAGTGGTTCGCCATGACGCTGATTTCCGCATATCCTTCCACTTCGACGCGCTTGCGCATCGTGTCCAGACCTTTCGCCCGAATGCCGTGAATATAAGACATAAACGCGCGAAGCGGAAGAAGGATGTTGCGACTAATCATCAAATAGCTGACGAACAGCACCGCAATAAGCAATACGAATATTCCGACGATTAACAGCTGCACGTCTTCTTGCCCGCGAAACAAATCCTTTACGTTGAACCTGCTGATAATCGCGCTCTCGATTTCGGGAATTTCGGTCGTCTGTACGATATATTTCTCCCCGCTCAGCTTAAGCGTCGACGGAGAGCCGTCTCCCGTTTCCCTTCCGATTTCCCGGGATACCCGGTCGCCGATGTTCTCCGCGCCGTTGCTTGCGTAGATGCGGTCGTTGCGGTCGACAACATAGAAGTTCCCTGCGATACGCTGCGATACATATTCGAATTGCGGCACGATCGCGTTAACGTCCAGCACCATTATCGCGTATCCAAGCTTCGAACCGGCCGACGCATCCAAGTCATAGATCGGCACGCCGACATAGAACACATAAGGCTTGGAATACGTCGAGTTGAGGTTGGCCGAAACTCCGTCGGGGGTCGGATGAATTCCCAGGTAGTATGCCGATGTCCGTTCCGGAATCGACTCGTAGGGAATGGCTTCCTTGCAATTCATACAGTTATATCCGGTCCCGTTCGTCCCGATGAGGACGATTTCCAGAATACCCTGCTTCATTGATTTCAGGTTAACGAACAGCTTTTCGAGCTTCAGGTGCAGCTCGTACTGCGTTAACGGCACCGTGCTGCGCAAATACTGCTGAACAACGTCGTTGTAGGCTATGTTCGGCATAATTCGATTAATCGTATCCGCATTGGACGCAATGTTGTTCCGGATCGTGACGACCATCTCTTGGGTGTAGACGCTGTTCCGCTCGTAAGTCATATGGAGAATGCGATAGTAGCTGCCCACTACCGCCACGATAAGAATGGACAAAATAAGGAGTCCCGTGAAGATCAATTGCCAACGAATCGAGTGCTTCCGCAGCAAAGCCAGCATATCCCGCTTCTACCTCCCTGCGCAAGCGCGCTTAAGGAATGATCTCATTTCCCTGCCCGAACAGGAGCCTTCGGCTTGGACAAATCGTACACGACCGGTCTGGCGTACACGAATTGCTTGGTCTTCGGATCGTAAGCGTACACCTTAAACGTCAGCTCCGTCTCGGGAAGTCCGTCCGGCACGACAATGGAAAGCTTGCCCGTCGTCAAGTCCGTGAAGTCGAAGAACTCCTCCTCTTCGTTCTCCCAATACACGATGTATTGCAGCCTTGCGGCCACGCTCGAATTCGCGGACCCCGCATCGTAAATCAGCTTATGGTCGATGCCGCCGGCGCGGTTTTTCACGGCCTCGATCTTCTTCAGCTTAGGCTCCTTAAGCACGAGAGGCTGCGGGTCTTTAATGCCGCTAAGCTTCAACCAGTAGCTGCGAACCGCCGCAAGCGTCATGACCGGGGGCAGCTGCTCGTTCTCGATTTCTCCGTAGAAGCCGATGCCATCCTCTGTCCGGAGAGAGTTAACCATGCTAAGCTTCGCCGTCGGAGAACCGAATAAGGCCATATAGTCGTCGGCCATAATTTCGCCCGGGTCCCAGTAATGGGTGTAGTCGGGATGGTCGGGATCGTCCGTAAACAACACCGGCTGGCCCTTGATTGCGCGAATGGACGCCCACTTCGTCGTCGGATCGCTCGGCAGCTTCCTCTCTTTGCGAATCAGCCAATAATAAGTAAAATGATGGCCGTACTCATGGCTTAACGTCGTCGCCATGCTCTCGACGGTCGTATTCTCGTCCGCGCCGTACAGAACGATCTCCGTAAGCTCGTCCATCTCGATATCGGACATGTCGTCCTCCGTCCACGAGTAGCCCATGTTCGCGACGCCCAGTTCCTCTTCGTTGTCCTCGTTGGACAGAACGACCTTGCCCAAGTAACCCAGTTCCTCGCCGTGCATGTTCTTCATCAGCTCGGCGTACAGCGCCTTCAGCTTCTGCTGGTTCCACTGTTTGCTGTAGCTGACGAATTGAATGCGCTCCGGAGAAATGTAAGTCGCCGTCGGCCTGCTCGCAGCCGCCTCGACGGCATGACCCGACGCTCCTCCGAACAGGCCGCCCGCCAGAGCGAGTACGGCCAACAGCAGGACCATTCGGCGCAAAAATACCTTCATGTCTTTCCCTCGCCGTCTATATCGTTTTATTCCTTTGCTTCTATCACCTTATAGCAAATCGACCGGGATCTCTATACCTCTTATGAGATATTCCTGCAGCTGGAGATGCGGTCCGCAAAATACATCGAAGAACGGGCCGTTCCTGACAGGAACCCCGTTCTTCGATCCGTTCGTTTCAAACACCCCCCAGCTCTCTTATGTCTGAGGACTGCCCGAAATAGCCGGATAGTCGTTATTGCCGGCGTGCTCATGCATCCCGACCTCGATGGCTCCATCTTCCTTCGGACGCACGACGACGTCGAAAGTAAACGGCGCCTCCACGAAACGCAGCGTCAGCTTGATCGTCTCCGGATCGCTCCATGCGACGCTTGCGACAACCTTCAGCTCCGCGTCGCCGAGCAAGGAACAGACGCTTTCCCGCCAGACGCCTCGCCCCGCCGCAATGCGCTGCTCTCCCCTCGGATTAACCATCGTAACGAGGACCTGATCATCGCCGAATGAGAAAGCCAACGATTCCAGCTGAGCCGAATTGGCTTCCAGCCGATAGACCACACCGTTCATTCGCTGTTCGGCAGCCGGATTGGCTGCTTCCTCCGCCGGCGGATCATATCGCAGCGACCTGAGCCGCTCCGTCAGCGATTCCGTCGCTCGCATATTCCCCACGACCGGCTCCGGCCCCATCGCCGGCAGCAGGTTGTCCCAAATTGCCTGCATGATGCCGCCCATGTTGCCCGTGCCCGAAGTCACCGCGATGACCGCGGCCTGTTCGGGCAGCACGATGCAAAATTGTCCGAACGCGCCGTCGCCGCGGTAAGCGCCATGGCGGCATCGCCAGAACTGATACCCGTATCCTTGATGCCAGTCGTTATCCGCGTCGCTCCCGTTGTCGATGTGTTTGGAGGTCGCTTCCTCCACCCAGCCTTCCGGAAGTAGCCTTTTTCCATCCCATATCCCGTTCTGCAAATAAAGCAGGCCGAACTTCGCGATATCCTCCACGGCAATACTCAATCCCCAGCCGCCGACGGCAAAGCCTCGCGGACACTTCTCCCATGTCGCGTCCGAAATGCCCAGCGGTTCGAACAAGCGCGGCCCCAAATATTCCAATAGCGGAACTCCGGTTACCCGATGCAAAATGACGGCCAGAAGATACGTCGCCCCGGAGTTGTAGACGAAATGGGTACCAGGCGGATGAACGACCGGCTGGCTCAAAATCTCCTTCGCCCAGTTGTCGCCGTACTGATCGTTGCCGAGGGGCACGGTATCTTTCTCATGTCCGGTGCTCATCGTCAGAAGATCGCGGATGCGCATCTCCTCCAGCAGCGGCGACGTCTCATCCGGAAGTTCCTCGGGAAAATAGCGGACCGCGCGATCGTCAAGGGACAGCAGCCCTTCCGAGGCCGCGAAGCCTATCGCCGTCGAGGTGAAGCTTTTGCTAAGGGAGAACAGCATGTGCCGATCCTCTATGCGATAAGGCTGCCAAGCCCCCTCGGCTACGACATGTCCGTTCCGCACGATCATGAAGCTGTGCGCTTCGATCGATTGAGCGGCGAGATTGTCCAGAAATCCTGTAATCGCTTCCAACGGTATGCCTTGCAACTCCGCCGCGCTTCGCGGCAGCTTGATTTTCGCCTGTTCCATTGTCCGTTTCCTCCGTTCATGAATGAGGGTTGCCATTCCGCTGCTGCCGATCGTAGATGTCTATTGAAACTATATCATTCCGGCAGGAGGCTCGTATAGAAAAAAGCCGAGAAGAAACCGGACTGACCCGGAGCTTCTCTCGGCTCTTAACGCTTCGACAGGAAGGATCAAGCTTTGTGATAACGATAATCCGTCATGAAGCTGCGGCTTAAAACCTCACCTGCGGATTGATTTTCTCCGCCTCGCCGATTTGGAAGAAGGGCTGCTCACTGAAGCCGAACAGACTCGCGATGAGATTGGACGGAAACACCGCGATCGCCGTATTGAAAGCTTCCACTGTGTCGTTGTAGAACTGTCTCGCATAGCGGATTTTATCCTCAATCTCGGCAAGCTGCTGCTTGAGGTAGAGGAAATTCTCGCTCGCTTTCAAGTCCGGATAGCTTTCCGCCACGACCATCAGCCTGCTGAGCAACAACGACATCTCGCTGCTGGCTTCCGCTTTCTCGTTCACCGAACCCGCCGACGCGTACCTCGTTCTCAACTCGGTCATTTGACTGAGCGTTTCTCTCTCGTGCGCCGAATATCCCGATACGGTCTCGACCAAATTGGGAATCAGATCGAACCGATTTTTCAACACCACGTCCACCTGCGACCAATTGTTCCGCACCCGATTCCGGAGTATGATAAACCGGTTATACGTAATGACGATCCATAGAAGCACGATTGCGCCGACCGCAAGCCAAATGTAAAGTTCCACCTGTATTCCTCCTCATAAGTTTGTATAAAGTATCCGAGCTCAGAACGCTCCGCGGCCGCCTCCCCCGCCACCGCCGCCACCGCCTCCGGAGAAAAATCCGCCGTCGGAGGAATCGCTCGACGAGTTCGCTGTTTTCGCGGCAGCGGATACCGCCTGATCGAACGAATGGGTCCAATCGGCATAATAGTAGCCGGTTCCGATCCCCATAATCCCTTGGTCGCTCACTTCTTCAGGAATGTTCACGCGGGTGATCGCGATCATCCTTTTCGCTTCTCCGAGCGAGATCGCATAGACGAAATAATGCTCCCACAGGTGAACGGCCATCGGCTCCCGTGACGCAATCCGGCTGTAGTCGCGCAGGAAACGCTTGAACGCCTTCCACTTCGCGAATTCGGTCTGGCCCATTTGCGAACGCCGTCGTTTCGGAGGCATGAAGAAGCACAACGGAATGGCGCAGAACATCAACCATTTCCAATCCTCGGGCGCCAGAAATAAAAATCCGAAAAATTGCAGCAAGGCGACACCAAGTATAGATCTGCGCACACCCGGACGGCGAGTTTCGATATATGGATCTGCGGCTTTTGCCACCGCTCCCTTCCACTCGGTCCATTGCTTGACAAAGGCGGCGGCATCCTCCTTCTCCTCGGCTTGTTCGCGAATATCTGACAGCCACACTTTTCCGCTGCGTCCAATTTTTCGAAAGAACCATCTGATCAACAGATTCTCGTGAGGACTCAGTTTGCTCGCGTACACGCCAAGGCGAAACAGGTAATCCGGCTTTTTCCGACGAAACCGGAAGACACTCCGACTTCCCTCATCCGGCTCGACGGCTTGCATGGACACACACCGCTTTCTGACCAGATCCATCAACGTGGCGATGAGATCCCTGGAAGCCACACGGTAGTTCATCAAGTAACTCACGACGGCAGGCGTTACGTCGCCGGGAAGCTCGCGATAGTATTTGCCCTTCCAGTCCGGCTTGTACTTTGCAGCGTATTTGCGATATACGAGAGTACCGCCGACCAGATTCGCGATCAGCAGGACAAGAGCGCCGTAGAGACTGGGATCGCTGTACGGATTGATCTCATCCTCGTACCGATCGGCGTGGGGATCGGCCCATCTGCGTTCCTCTTCCAGAATCCGTTCCAGCATCGCTTCCGGACTCACCTTCGCGCTGCCGGGAACGTAGGAGACCGGGAACAGCACCCTCACTTCCAGCATCTCTCCGGACGGCAGCGGGCTCATCTCAAAACGGACAACGCCCCGGTCTTCGATGTCCAAGGTTCCGCTTGCCGGTCCGTGACCGAACGCCTGAACCCGCTCCCGCTCGGCGCCTTCCGGCAGTTCGACACGGATGCGAACCTTCCCCAGATCGCTGGGGTTCGTCTCGTCGAAAAACTTCCAGTAGAGCTCGGAAGTGTCCGCATAGACCTGCACGACGTTCTTGACGGTATAGGTATAGCGGAACACTTTCGTTTCATTCTCGGATTTTGCGTAAACCTTATAATTGAGCTTTTCTCCATCGGCCGTCTGTTCGAATTCAAGCGGGATGCTCTGCTGCCCGGCCTCCTCGAAAGCCTGAAAACCTTCAATCCCGTCGGAACCGGAAGAATTAAGATCCACCAGAACACCGTTAAAAGCACCGTTAAAATGGTAGGTATCCAGTTCTGTCACCTGCATGTTGCCGTCGCGATCGATGCTGGCGTGAATCTCGACCTCGCTGATTTCGAACGAACGATCCTCTGCGCGTGCCGGTTGGGCAAGCAGGGGCAAGAGGAGTGAATAGAAAAGGCCGGCGACGACTATGGCCACTGCGATGATGCGCTTCTGGCCGCCTGTGGCGGCTTTGAACGTAGCCCGGATTGCTGCTCCCACTGCCTGCCTCCTCTAACGTTTCGCTGTCGCTATCATAGTAGAAAAGGAGGACAAAGTCATCAAACTTTCGTTTGATTTTGTCGAATTATGTATGAAAAAGGAGACGGCGGCCGCCTTTCGCTCGTATTCGCCGAGGATTACGGACCTGCGAGGTTTAAGTCCCGCGCTTTGGCGATCGCCTGGCCGCGTCTCTTGACGCCAAGCTTTCCGTACAAGTGATGCGTGTGGGTTTTGACGGTCGCCTCGGTAATGGCCAGCAAAGCCGCGATCTCCTTGTTCGAATACCCGGCCGCGATCGCCCGCAGCACTTCGGTCTCCCGATCCGACAGCGGCGGCTCCGGTGCTCCGGTCGTTCCGGGGTTCCCGGCGTTACGCGCCACGGCGTCCTTCTCGACCGACCAGACTCCCCAGATCGCCTCCGAAGGCTCCTCGAACAAGGTCAGATAGGCGAAGTTCTTGACCAGCGCTTCGATGTCAGCTGCGGTTTTGTCGGTGAAGACCTCGGCGATCCGCGTGTTCTCCAAGTACATGACGGCGGGAGAAGGCATTCTCGGCAAGCCGATCGGCAAGCAAATAATCGACTTTGCCCGGCCTGCCGCAATGTGGGGGTCCGCTGCGAATTCGCTCTCTTCCGCATCCTCCAGCACTACAGGGGGCTTCTTTCCGACAGCCGCCCTCAGCACTCCCTGAGCCAGCCCCGCTCCCTCCCGTTCTCGGGCGCCGTAATAGGCAAGAGGCCGAGGCTCCATTCCATCCGCAGCGGCTACGATCATGCCGCGATCCGCGCCGGCTTTGCGACAGGCAACGGCGAGAAGCTCCTCGGGTCGCATGACCTTGAACGCCGCGGGAGGCTCGAATGGGCGATGCCCAGATTCCGCTTGGCCGTCCGGTCTCCTCCTCGGATGCCGGGGCTCCTCCGCAGCGCTCCCTGCCCGGAGCGAGGGAAGCGAGCGAATCGACGCCTCCACGTCGGGATGCTCCCGCTCCAGGCGATTCCGCTTGGCCGCATAGCCATAGGCGGAATAAGCGGACATCGCTTCCAGCAAAGCGATTAACGAGCCGGCCGTCATGCCTTTCTCGCGATAATACAGCGCCATCTTCTCCATACACAGCGGTCGAAAAACGCTTGGAAATTCGTGCTTCGCGCAGGCTGCCGCCCGTTCGTACGCCTGGAGGGCATCGCGGTTGTGCCGGTTAACTCTCGCCCATTCGGCCCGAATCAACCAATAAGCGGAGCTGTCCCGGCCGAACGGGCCTTGCCAAGCTTCCATCTTCTTGATTCTCCGACGGATCGCTCCGGCCCATGCCCGACGCTGCGCCGCCGTACCTTCCGCGAACAGGGCCGCTTGAGCCAGCGTCTCGAACAGAAGCACCCTGCGATTGCGAACCCAGTCGATCTTCAGCTCCATGCTCTTCGCCTGTTCGGCAAAGAGCAGCGTCTCCGGGTAGCGCCCGTGCAAATAAGCTTGTTCGGCGCGCAAGATGAAGTCGTAATTGTCCGGCTGCTCCCCTTCCGCCTCCGGATTGTCGGGGCGAGTGTAGAACTCCCAAGCTCCGTCCTCCTCGCAAGAACGGAGATATCTCTTCACGAGGCGAATCATGCGCATCGATGTCGCATCCAGCAGAGGCCCCGCCTCCTGTTCCAAATACCCGACCGTCTCCTCCAACTGCCTGGCCGTTCCCCAAGCGGAGATCAAGCTCGTAATTGCGGTGAGATTAAAAAAGGTCACCTGATGCTGCTCCTTGGTCTGGCGCAGCACCCGCTCCATCATGGAAGCCGTCTCCTCCGGGCGCTCGAGCTGCTCGATCATGCCCTTCATAAATAACAGCCGGGGCTGTTGGGTTGGGTGAACCCGCAGACCGCTGCTCCACACCGTGCGCAGATGCTTGGGCCAGAGACGGTATATGCCGGGAAGTCCGCGCTGCAGCAGAAACTCGAAGCAATCCAGGACGTTCAGAAAATAATCGTTGCGCCCTTTCGTCAGCCCATGCCGGACGAAGCGGGAGAAGACATAGAGCAATAGCGCCGGATCGGCAACGCTCAGCGGATAGATCAGGCCCAACAGAATTTTGCCTTGCGCGACATATTCGAAATTCTCATTTTCCGGGATCTGATCGTCGCGCGAATCGATGCCGCGCGCCGCCAGCGTCGCCCGCACCGCTTCGGCCAACGCTTTCAGCGGCGACACGCGCTCGGGAAGGAGCCAGCCGAAAGCCGCCATCGTTTCACGGCTGAGCCGAAGCGCGATCTCCGGTTCGTTCACGGCAAACAGATCCTGCTGACAGAGGCAGGCGTTCAGCCGATCTTCGATCGACAGCTTGCCGGCATGCTTGCGAATCCAGACGAACCCTTCGGCCGCCCGCTCCGTCGCCCCTCTGTAGTGCAGCAAGTTGTAGAGCCGGTACCCGATCCTGCAAGCGAGTTCGTCCGGCTCCTCCCCTTCCTGCCGAGCAAGCCCGAGCGCTTGCTCGAAATCTTCCGTCGCCTGAGTCAGGTTTCCCTTCTCCATGGCCAGCATGCCGGCCGCGTAATTGCGCTCCGCCAATGCCCGGCGACGATCCGCCGACAATCGATCCGCTCCCAGATTCAGATGCCGTCGCGCCGTTTCGCGAGCCTCTTCCCCCTCAAGCCGGTCATAGGCATCCCCGACCCGGCAGTGCCGGACGCTTCGCTCTTCCTCCGGAATCCTCTGATACAGCTTGGACTGAACATAGGCGGACAGGAACAAATACCCGTCTCCGCTCCCCTCCTCCAAGCTGACGATTCCCGATTCCTGGGCTTTATCCATCCACGTTCGCAGCTCTTCCTCATCGCGGTCCAGCAGTTCGTTCAGCACACACCTCGAAAAACGAGGCCCGATCAACGCCGCAGCAGTCAGCATCTCGACCCGTTCGCCCGGCAGCCGTTCGAGCAGATCGTCCATCGACTGCATATACCCTTCGGAGACTGGCGCTTCGGCGATCAGTTCCTCCGTCCACTCCCAGCGATGGCGTTCGAAATGATAGGACAAGCTGCCTTCGGCATGCCATCTCTCCAGATGCGTCTCTATTTCCCGCGGAACGCCTCCGCTCCACTGCTGCAAAGCTCCCGCCAGCACCCGCACGCGAGGCGATCGCTCGTGAAGCGCGCCGGACAGCCACTCCAACACATGCTCATAATCGAGAGGCTTCAAGGGAAGAGCGGCTGCCGGTACTGTCGCAGAGCCAGCAGCCTCGTATCCGATATTGCCGCCGACCTCGCCGTCGGAGCGGAGAAGCGCCAGCAGTCCTCCGTTCTCCATTCGTCCCAGCCAGCCGTATGCCTCGCCGATGACGGACGGGGCCGCTTGTTCCACATCGTCGACGATCAAGACGCGTATCTGCTGCGACTCAGCCTCCGTAGCGGATGTTCGCATGATCGGTTCGTCCTGAAGGCACAGGCACAGCCCCTGCCGCAGCCATTGCTCCTCTGCTTGCTCCAGCAATCCTCTCCGTTCACCCGTATCCAGAGCGGACACCAGAGCGGCCAAATGTCCTTCTCGCAGCAGTTGCCGCTTCCATTCCCTCATCAATCGGCTTTTGCCTATCCCGCAAGCGCCCGTTACCGCGACCACTTGCGGCTCCTTACGGGCCGCCAGGAAAAGCCGGTTCAATTCAGCCAGCTCCTCTTGTCTGCCCAGGACGCGCTTCGGCCCGGCCAGCCGGCTCCGCCCGTCAAACTTAAACAGCTCATCCTCGGAGAGCCCCGGCTTCTCCCGGCACTGCCGGAGATCCATCAGCATGCCGTACGCCGTCTGGTAACGGGCCTTAGGCGATTTCTCCAGCGCTCTCTCCACAATCCGGCAGATCGGCCCCGCCGCTTCGAGGAGAGCCGGCGGGAAGGGGCGCGGCGGATGGATCAGATGCGCTTCCTCCCAGGTCTGATCTTCCTCCGGCTCGACCGGCAGTCGTCCGGTCAGCATCTCGTACAGCATCGCTCCGAATGCGTACAGATCGCTGCGCTCGTCCGGTCGTCGGCCCAGGCCAAGCTGCTCCGGAGCCCCGTAGGCCGGATTCCCCGCAGCGGAAGGCGCCCACTCCACCACGGAATCAGGCTGTACGGAGAAGTCGGCCAGCTGCAAATCGGCGATCATCCCGTTCCGAACGTGCGCATCGTGAATAATCTCCGCCATCCGGATGCCCAGCTTCAGAAACAAATCTATGGGAAGTGCACTGTCCCGCAACAAGCTTGATATCGATCTTGAGGTGATTATGGACATTAAACATTATCCCCGTTAGTTGTGTAGTCGTTTAAGCGATCATACAGTCCCTATCATTATAGCTTAAACGAATTTACGAGAGATACTAAAGAAATGAGGCAACCCCGCAGGGCTGCCTCTGATATTACGCGATTACCGATCACCGGGAACGAACTTCCACATAGAGTAGCTTCGATAGCCTCCCGTTACGTTTTTTACTCTAAACCCTCTTTGTTTCAGAATTCGAGAGGCAATGTACCCTCTCATGCCAACGGCGCAGTACGCCCAAATTTCTTTCTCCGGGTCCAGTTCCCCGATTCTGCTTCGCAGGTCGTCGACCGGAATATGCCGCGCTCCCTCTATATGCCCTTGGTCGTACTCCGCAACCGTTCTTACGTCCAGGAGAATGTGCCGCTCCGGATCGTACAATTCCAGCTCCTTCGGCGCCGCTGCCTCGGTCAAACCTCTTAACACGTTTTGCGCCAGGTAACCCGCCATATTGACCGGATCTTTAGCCGACGAGAACGGAGGCGCATACGTCAGCTCGAGCTCCGCAAGATCGTGCACGGTGCCTTTCAGGCGGAGGACGGTCGCAATGACGTCGATTCTTTTGTCGACCCCTTCCGCTCCGAACGCCTGCGCCCCAAGAATCTTCCCTTCGTTGTCAAACAGCAGTTTCAGGGCAATCGGCTTCGCACCGGGATAATACGTGGCGTGCGAGCTTGGATGAACATACACCGAGCGGTATGGAACGGCCAGCCTCGCAAGCGTCCGTTCGTTGGCTCCCGTGCTTGCTCCAGTCAGACTGAAAATTTGGATAATGGCGGTGCCTTGAGTCCCTTTGTACGAGGACGGCAGCCCGCAGATGCGATCGGCGGCGATACGCCCCTGCTTGTTCGCCGGCCCGGCCAGCGGAATCGCCGTTGGCGCGCCGGACACGTAATCCGTGACTTCGACGGCATCTCCGACCGCATACACGCCTTCGCAGCTGGTCTGCATCGATTCGTCCACCAGAATATGGCCTCTGGCTCCCAGCTTGATTTCGGAATCCTGCAAGAAGCCGGTATCCGGAGCTACGCCAATGGCGAGAATGACCATGTCCGCGCCGATTTCCCTGCCGCTCTGCAAGACGATCGCGATTCCTCCGTTCTTCTCCGCGAACGATTGAACGCCGTCTCCGAGCAGCAGCCGAACCCCGTTGTCCTGAAGCTCCTTCTCCGCGAACGCCGCCATCTCGGCGTCAAAAGGCGCGAGAATATGGGGAGCCGCTTCGACCAAAGTAACGTCCAGTCCCCGATGCCTGAGATTTTCCGCCATCTCTACGCCGATATATCCTCCGCCGATGACGATCGCGCTGCGGGTATTTTCCCGGTCGACTTGAGATTTGATTCGATCCGTATCCGCCATATTCCGCAGCGTAAAGATTCGCTCGCTCTCCATTCCCGGAATCGGCGGCTTCAGCGGCTTGGCTCCGGGAGACAAAATCAAATCATCGTAACTCTCTTGATAGACTCCCCGGGTTTTGCTGTTTACCGTAACCGTCTTCTCCTTCACGTCGACTTTCGTCACTTCGCTATGGGTCCGAACGTCGAGGTTGAATCGCGCCTTCATGCTCTCAGGCGTTTGCACCAGCAGCTTGGAGCGGTCTTGAATCTTCTCTCCGATGTAATAAGGAAGTCCGCAGTTCGCGAACGAGATGTGGGCGCCGCGCTCGAACAGAACGATCTCCGCTTCCTCGTCCAGTCTCCTAAGCCGGGCTGCAGCGGACGCTCCGCCGGCAACGCCGCCTACGATGAGAACCTTCTTTGCCATTATCAGTTCACCTGCCCGCTCTAAAGTGTTAAATTCCGTATGCGATTTCTCCTGTCCAGCCGGACATGCCTCCGGACATATTGATTGCGTGGAAGCCCAACTCCTCAAGAAGCTCGCAAGCCAGTCCGCTGCGATTCCCGCTGCGGCACACGACGATGTACGACGCCGAACGATCCAACTCCCCGCGCCGGCTCATGATCGATACGAGCGGCAGATGTTTGGCTCCGGGGATATGGCCGATTGCCCATTCCTCCGGCTCCCGTACATCGAGAATTAACAGCCTCTCGCCTTTTGCCAAACGTTCCTTTACTTCTTCGGGCCGTATTTCTTTCGAATATTTTCCCGCCAAGCTGCCCACGCTCCCTAAGCTAAAATAAAAGATTGGATTGGATTTCGAACAATCCTATATACCCCATATGGTATGTTAGATGTCGAAAATATATACCCTTATGGGTATATAAAAATCATACAAAGCTTGGGACGCATTGTCAAGCGATCGGCCGTCCGGCGACCATGAGAGCGCAACAAGCGCCTATCGGGCAATAATTAGAGTAAAGCCGGGCGAGAATCAGGTGAATCCCTGATTCTCGCTCGGCTTTATACTTCCTCCGACGAGCTGCCGGCCTGGAACTGCTTCCTGGCCCACTCGATATAGGACGGATGCGTCTGAAGCAGCTGTTCGTGCTTGCCGATCCCGGTCACCTTGCCATGCTCCAGCACGATAATCCGATCCGCTTCCACCACCGTGGACAAGCGATGGGCGATGACGATCGTCGTGCGGTCGTTCATCAGATGGTTCAGCGCCTTCTGAACTTCATGCTCGGAATCGCTGTCCAGACTGGCCGTTGCCTCGTCCAAAATAAGCAAATCCGGTTTTCTCAGCAGCGCCCGCGCAATCGCCACTCTCTGCCGCTGGCCTCCCGACAACTGTATGCCTCTCTCCCCCACCTCGGTATCGTACCCTTTTGGCAAAGCCTTGATAAATTCGTGCGCATACGCCTGCTTGCCGGCTTCTATCATCTCTTCTTCCGTCACGTCCGCTCCGCAAGCATACATGATATTTTCGCGGATCGTTCCGGTCATCAGCGTGCTCTCCTGCGAGACATAGCCGATCTTGCCTCTCCAGGAATCCAGATCATACGCCCTGATGGATTCTTCTCCGTACGCGATGAGACCTCCGCCAGGTTCGTAAAATCGCTCAAGCAGAGAAAAGACGGTTGTTTTCCCGCTTCCGCTGGGACCGACCAACGCCGTTATTTGATTGGCCGGCACGGTAAAGGAGACATTGCGCAGAACGGGCTCGTTGTCCGAATAAGCAAACGTTACGTCGCGGAAATTCAGATCGCGCTGTTCCCTGGGAGCCGGAACGCCGGTGCGCGACGGTTCGGCGCCATACTCGAGAATAAGCCTTAGACGTTCCGTCACGCCCATCACCTTCTGCAATTGGGAATAGAACGTGGCGAATTGGCTGAAGGGCCACATGATCTGGAACAACAGCAGTATAAACGATACCAGCTCTCCCGCGCTGAGCGCTCCCGAAGAAACTCTGACGCCGCCGTAGCCGATAATGACGACAAGCAGCGCGACCATTACCATGGACATGAGGGGCATAAGCACGGCATTGATTTTGGCCTCTTTCATTCCGAAGCGGAACAGATTGTCCATTTTCTCGTATCCGCCGCTTTGTTCCTTGGTCTCGGCATTGGATGCCTTCACCAGCCTGATCTCGCCGATGACCTGCGTCAGCAACGACGCCAGCTTCGCCAGCTGCTCGTGCATGCTGATCGATATTTTGTACATCTTGCCGCCGATCGGCATCAGAATGCCGAAGCCGAGCGGTACCGCGAGCAAAATGATCAAAGTCATCTGCCAGTCGATATAGAACAGGATCGCGACGGCGCCGACTACCGTCAGCACGTTCGAGCTGAACGCAATCAAATGATCGGTGATGAGCGTCTTGATCTCGTTCGTATCGTTGGTCACTCTGCTCATCGTATCCGCCGACCGATATCGGTCGAAGAACGGAACCGGCAGCGACAGCACCTTGTCCCACAGCCTCTTGCACATTTTATTGACGACGCGGTTCCCGACGAACGCCAGCATGTAATACGACAGGCCGCCCGTGATCGCTTCCGCGACAAAGATGACCGCCAACAGCAGAATCGAATTTCTGTTCAGCGTATCCTTCGAGAAATTGTCGATCAGATCGCCCGTAATCAAAGGCACGACAAGACCGATAAGCGACGATGCGATGCTTAACACAACGGCCGTGCCGAGCACCAGCTTCGGAAAACCCGTTTCGCGAAGCAATCTGACAAAGTAGGTCACCGTAGTTCTTTGAATCTTCCCTTTGGCCGAGTCCTTTTCATTCGTTTCCATCTATTCCACCCTCCAAAACCAGTTTTTTCGCTTAGCAATTCCTCCTCAATAATCCATTTTATAACATTGATGCAAGTCACAAGGTTTATCGGAGTACAGTCCTTGTACGTCGCTGTTCGACCAGGAATATTCCGTCACATTGCTTTAAGCTTTTACATCAATGTAGTTCCAACTCGCTCTCTCGTTTCAGAACAGCACATTGATTTAATATATTCGAATCATTCATTCACATTATTCAATTTTACAAAACATTTCTGATAATTCTACAATAGAGTCAACAGGATCCTGTCGGAAGGATACCTCAGAAGGAGGATGTGGAATGACAATCTCGGGAATAACTCGCGGCAATCCGGAGGCGGCTCACTGTGCCTTTACATTCGATGACGGTCCGATGCGGATTTCGATTGACCCATGGCTGGATGCCTTGGAGCAGGGAGGCGCTTGCGGGACGTTTTTTTTGACAGGCGAGTGGTTCGATCGGCACCCTGCGAAAGCAAGAGAGATGCTGGCCAGAGGCCATGAGCTGGCAACGCATACCTACCATCACCGCAGAATGGCGGATGTGACCAAAGCCGTCTTCTTCGAAGAGCTGAGGCTGGCCGAGCTCGCTTACCAAGAAGCAACCGGAAGGCCGGTTCCGGCCCTCATACGTTTTCCTTACGCCTCTTACCGGGATGAAAATATGGAGTGGCTGCGGGAGTGGAACTATCTGCTCATCGAAGGGGAGGATACGGTCGACTGGTCGGGGCCGCCAAGCGCGCAGCTTGTAGAGCGGGTGATCCCTAAGCTGGTTAACGGGGCGATCTTTATGTTCCATGCCAATGAAATCGCCAAAGAGACGCCGCAAGCCGTCAAATCGCTTGTACGCCATACTCGCGACAGAGGTTTTGCCGCGGTTTCCGTATCCGAACTGCTTCGTGCGAATGGCATCCCAACGGGAGAACGCAGCTGGCAAGTCCGCTTCCGACCGGCTGTCCAAGGTTCTTTCCTTAGCGAGCAGTGGAAGCCCGTAGCCGGGGACGATGAATTGCAAAAGCTGGCCGCCGATTCACTGGAATGGGGAAATCCGAAAGCCCCGACAGGGGCCGGCGCCTATAGCAAATGGCTGCAAGCCCTCTCCACCCCTGTCCAGTGGGATGACGACACGCGTTTTGTCGCCCGCAGCTTTGCCGGTCAGCACTGGGCATACGTGCGCGCTACGGTCCGCGGCGACGCGCTGGTGCTGGAGGACTTCGCTGCGAAGGAAGCTCATGCAGATGCTTTGGTGTATATCCTGCAATGGGCGGCTCACGAGGCATCAGCCTTCGGCTGCAAGTGGGTTACCGCCTCACAGGACATGCGCCGTATCCACAAGCTGTGCGAACAACTGGGTCTCGAAGCGGAGATTGTCACGCAAGATTAAGGGATGGCCGTCCGATGCTCCTGATTGCCTCCATTAAGAACAATGCCGCTTTCCCCAGGAAGTTTTTATCTCTATAAGCAATGCCTATAGTGACGACAGGCTCGAGATCGGCTATCGGCCTTATGACCAGGGAGCCTTCCTGTTCGAGGCTGCTGTAAATCGGAACAATCCCGATGCCGAACTCCGCCTTCACCATTTGTTGAATGACAAAGAAGCTTCCAACCTCCATATAAGAGAATTGGTTTTGCCGAGTCGGATGAATCGTCGTTTCCCACAGCTCCCGATAAATACAAGTCGGCTCTTTGACCAGAATAGTTAGCCCTTCGAGATCGCTCGCGGAGATGCTGTCTCGATCGGCTAACGGGTGATTCATGTTTAACATGACTCCTAATCGCTCCTCAATCAGCGGCTCGAACGCCAGCATGAGCTTCGAGGGCGGAGACGAGCAAACGCCGAAATCCAGTTCGCCGGCCCGAACCCTCTCCGCGATCGATCTGCTGCCGCTAACTTCCATAGTTAGCTCCACTCTCGGTCGCTCCCTGCAAAAGTCGGCTACAAGGGTCGCCAGTTGCTGGCTTGCGATGGGCTCGACAGCGGCAAACCGCACCGAGCCGCTATCTCCCGCCGCAATATCCGAGACGGTCTGCCGCATCGCTCCGATCGACTTCAGCAAAACCGAAGCCTCCTGATAGAGCCAGCGGCCGGCTTCGGTCGCGATCATGCGTTTGCCGTCGCGCACGAATAAGGAAACGTCCAGATCCGCTTCGAGACGCTGAATCTGAAGGGTTACCGTAGAAGGCGCATATTGAAGCTCCTCGGCAGCTTTCAGAAAATGTCCAAGACGCACGCATGCCTCGAAAGTCTTTAAGGCTCGGATATCCATTGTCATCACCATTGGTTTATATTTTCAAAACTATTCATTGATATAGTTCGATTTTATAAAACATTACTATGATTTTACAATAGGATCAACTTATGATTTCGGGAGAAGATCGGATATATGGGCACAAAATCCGCGTTTAATTGGATTACTCTATGGGCATCGCTTCTGTTTGTCGTCATCCTCGGTTTTTCCCGGCTCTCCTACGGCATGTTCTTGCCTGGGATACAGAGGGCGATCGGGGGCAGCTACGGCCAGTTGGGGATGCTCGGCACGGTCAACTTTATCGGTTATTTGGTCGGAACCTTGTGCCTCTCCCCTCTGCTCTCGCGGTTTCCGGACAGCAAACCCGTCATTAATCGGATAACGTGCCTATTGCTCGGATTGACGTTGATCGGCTCGGCTTTCAGCGACCATTTTATCCCGCTTGGAATTTGGCGGTTCGCGATCGGGTTGTTATCGGCCGTCGCTACAGTGCTGGTCCTGTCCATTGCCATGGATGCCGTTCGACCGGAGGAACGCGGAGCGGCATCGGGTCTGATATGGCTGGGCGGATCTGCGGGCATTCTGGTGACGGGGTTATTCGCCCCATTAACTATAGGTCCTTCGCACTTGCAGGGGTGGCGGTATGCTTGGGTCGCCATGGGCGTTGTCGGGGTTATTGCCGCGTTCGGTTTCGAGTTCGTCACCAGAAAAAGGGGAGCCGACAACGTCCCCTCGCAGACGGAATCAAAGTCGCGTATCAAAGAAAACGAAAATGTGTATCGTCTCCTGTTGGACCCGAGGAAGTTCCTGTTCCTCATCGCTTCTTATTTTTTCTTCGGCTCAGGGTACATCATCTACTTCACGTATTTGATTCCCTCTCTGGTGAGCCAGGGCATTCCGTCCCTCTATGCCGGATTGATATGGTCCGGAATCGGATTTGCGGGATTGTTTAACGGATGGATCGGAGGCAAAGCCATCGACCGATGGCCGAGCGGATATACGCTTGCGTCGGGATTAACCTTGGGGACGATCGGCGTGATCGGGGCTACAACCAATACTATGTTATTGACCGTGCTCGGAGCCGTCCTCATTGGGCTGGTCTCCTTTATTACCCCGCCGCTGATGACGACTGCGCTGCTTCGCCGCCATGTCCCCCACCATGCATATGCGGCATGTCTTAGCGCAGCTACGGCCTTTTTTGCCTCCGGCCAGATTATCGGTCCCATCGTTGGAGGCGTGGTGGTCGAACGGTACAACTTGCAATTCGGCGTCGCATCCAGCGCAATCTTTATGGCTATCGCCGCCGTGTTCGCTGGCTTGTATGGCCAACAGCAGCGTAAGCTTGAGGCCGGTGGTTTGGCTGAATCTCCATTGCCTCTCCAAGATAAATGAAGGGGAAGCCTCCCGGCTCCCCCCTCATGTCGGCTGAAAAACTCAGCCTTATTTCTTCCACGCGTCGATTTGTTTCTGGATTTCCGCCACAATCTTGTCGCTGCCGGCTTTCTTCAGCTTATCAATAAATTCCGGAAGGTACTTCTCCGGGTCGACCGAACCGGTCTCGAGCATCGGAATGTATTGATCCGTAACGGTCGCCGTCTGAGCCAATTCCGACTTCACCGGCGCGGGATCGAAGTTGAATCCGATGAGAGGCGAAGGCGCGGCCGAATTGTTGAGTGCAATCGTCTCTTCCCAGATGCCGGGCTGCTGGCCTTTGCGATAATAACCGCTGAACTGGTTTCCGTACAACCAATCGGCGTTCGGGGCGTAGCCGCCGTCTATGATAGCTTCGACGGTTACGTCGTCCAGCTTGTTGTAATGCTTCCCTTCAATTCCGTGCGCAAGCGTATTGAAGAGTTCCTTGTCGCTGTACAGCAAATCCAGGAACATAATCGCTCTTTCCGGATTTTTCGACGATTTGCTGACGGCCGTCATCGTCGCGATAATAGAGCTTGTAAGCAGATACGGTTTGGACAATGCCACGTCCTTCACTTCTCTGCCTTCCAGCTTGGCAGCGGTCTCGGACTCGCCGCCCGGCTTCAAGTTGCCGGACAGGAAGCTTGCGTATTTGCCGGCCGCGAAATCCGCCGAATCGTCCGAAAGCGTCGCCGCGTCTTTGCGGATGTAGCCCTTCTGAAACCAGCTTCTCATCAGGGTCAAATGATTTTTGTACGCTTCGGACTCGAATTGATTGACGACCTGCAGCGACGAATCGTCCAGACGGACGACGCCCGGTATGTTACGGCCCGCCGCTTCGTCATAACCGTACGAGACGTTAAGCGTGCCGCCGAAGTTCCCTTTGGTAACCTGGAAAGGGTACAAGTCCGGATGGCTCTCCTTCACGGCTGCAAGGAACGGCTCGATGTCCGCGAACGTCTTGACCGTATCCGCGTTGAAGCCCGTGCTCTCAAGCAGCCCCTTCTGGAACGTAACCGCATCTGTTTTCGCCCAAATCTGATAGTTGGGAATGGCGTATTTCTTGCCGTTTACTTTCAGCGCGTCCCAGCCCATCTGCGGAATCGTCTTCATGATCGTAGGCGCATATTGGTCCAGCAGATCGTCAAGCGGCAGGAATACGTCCTTGCTGACGTTCGTGTAATAGTTGTTCATCCAGTTGGCTGTAAACGCCAGATCATACGATTCGCCCGATGCGTTCATCAGTTGCAGCTTCTGGTCATATTCGCCCCAGTCGGTAGGTTTCAGTTGGATCGTTGCATTGATTTTTTCCTGCAAAATTTTGTTCATCGCCGCCTCTACTTCCGCTTGACCGGCTTGCACCCCGCCAGGGAAATACCATGTCAGCACAGCGGGTTCGAGCTTCGGCGCCTCCGATGGCGACTCGGAAGCCGATGACGATGACGATGCCGTGCTTGTGCCGCTTGCCGGTTGATTCGCCTCTTTGCCGGCGCATCCCGCCAGCACCATTGTGACTGTCAGCATGATTGCGAGTACGAACGGAACCATTCCTTTATACCTTTTTCTGTTCAATTGCATTGCCTCCCTTTGGATGGATTGTCTATTGTAACGGATACAATCCGGTACAACCGCTTTGTCGCTCCTCAGCCCTTGACGGCGCCGACAGTCAAGCCTTTGATGAAATACTTCTGGAAGAACGGAAAGGCGAGCAGCATCGGACCGCATGCCAGAATAGCCATTGCCATGCGTGCGGATTCGTTAGGGAATTGACTCGTATCGATGGAAACATTGCCCGCTCTCACCGCACTCGTCAGATACGTAATGTTGTTCATGATGCGGTACAGCAAATATTGCAACGGAGTCAAGCTGCCCTTGTCGATGAAGAGCATCCCAAGCCACCAGTCGTTCCAGTAGACAAAGGCGATGAACAAACCGACAGTGGCCAGGGCAGGCTTGGAGATCGGCAGTATAATCGTATAAAACGCACTCCACTCGCCGGCGCCGTCGATTTTGGCGGACTCGATCAGTTCAGGCGGAATATCCGCGAGAAACCCCTTCATCAAGAGGACATGCCACGGCAGTATCACATAAGGCAAGATCAGGGCGAGCAATGTATCGTTCAATTGCAGATACTTCGTAATCATGATGTACCAAGGAACGAGTCCGCCGTTGAACAGCAGCGTGAAGAAGACGAGGAACGAGAACAGGTTCTTGAACCGGAAGTCCTTGCGCGATAATGCGTAAGCGAGCTTGGCGGTCAACAAGAGGCTGAGCGCCGTTCCCGCAACCGTCACCAGGATGGTCACTCCATATGCCTGAAGCAAGCTTGTCGGGCTGGCGAACAAATATTTGTAAGCGAACAAGGTAACATTCTTCGGTATAAGCTTGAAGCCTTCGAGCGCCACGTCTCTTTCGGACGAGAACGAGATCGAGATGACGTACAAGAAAGGCAAGACGCAGAATGCCGAGAACAGGATGAATACAAGATGCGCGGCGAGCCTGCCGGCCGATAGCTTGCTGGATGTGGTTGGCACCGGGTTCACTCCTTAAAAAATCGCGTTGTCTTTGTTGATTCTGCGTACGATCGCATTAACCGTAAGGACGAGGACGAAGCCGACGAGCGACTGGTACAGGCCGACCGCGGAGGCCATGCCGATATCGCCCGATACCCGCAAAGCCCGGAACACATAGGTGTCGATCACTTCCGTCGTCCCGTACAAGGCGCCGGAGTTCGCGGGGATGAAGTAGAACAGCCCGAAGTCCGAGTAGAAAATTTTACCGATAGCCAGCAGCGTAAGCAGTGTAATAAGCGGAGTCAGCAGAGGAAGCGTAATCTTCCGAACCTGCTGCAGCCTTGTTGCCCCGTCGATCGCCGCCGCCTCGTAATACGTGCGATCGATGCCCATCAATCCCGTATAGTAGATGAGCAGCGCATATCCGATACTCTTCCACAAGTAAGCGAAGCTCAGAATAAACGGCCAGTATTTCGGTTCGAAATAGAAGTTGATTTCGTCCATTCCGAATGACTCGAGCAGCATGTTAATGACACCCATCTCGGGATTTAACAACGCGTAAGTAACATAGCTGACGACGACCCAGGACAGAAAATAAGGGAAAAACATCGCCGTTTGGTACACCTTAACGGATTTGCGTCCGAGCTCGAACATCAGAATCGCGAATACAACCGACAGAATCGTCGACAGGACGATGAAGCAAAGGTTGAGCAAAATCGTGTTCCGCGTCACCTGGTAGGCCGCGTCGGATGTGAAAAAAAACTTGAAATTATCGAATCCGCTCCAAGGGCTCCCCAAGATCCCGTCCGAGTAGTTGTAATTTTTGAACGCGAGCACAAGTCCGAAAATCGGCAAGTAATAGAACACGAGGACGAACAGGAGCCCCGGGAACGCCAGGGCCATAAGCCCCTTGTGTTTGTTGATATCCTTCGTCAGTCTCTGCCAGTAAGTCGTCTCCATAAGGCGGCTCCCCTCCGTTTGATTGATTTGTGCGGAATAGATTCCGCCATCGACGGATCGCTGTGGACGACAGCGTCGGTTATGTCTCCATAATGGGGGGCCGCACATCCCGACGGCTATTGCAAAAAGAGTACTTCCGTCTCCAAACGGCGTGCATTATGTGCACTTTTGTGGACTTCAGCAGGTTTGTACGCAAAAAACAGCCTGCCCGGTTCAGGGCAGACTGCTTTAAGGGGGTAAGAGCCTTTATGGTTTCGCCTCGAGCCAAATATCCAGCTGCCGCTGCTGCTCTTCGCGAACTTTATCGATGCCGGCTTTGCGGAGCAAATCCAAATATAGCGGGTAATACTGGTCGGGATCGAGCGTGCCGGAATTCAAGCCGATGGCGTATTCCTTCTCCAACGCGTGGATATTGGCGCTTTCCGTTTTATAGGCTTCGATGTCCGGATGAAACCCGTACAACGAGTCGACCTCGGCGCTCAAGTTCAATTCCTGAGTCTGTTCCCACGTGTCCGCGGGCTGGCCTTCCTGCAAATAACCGTTCATCACATTGCCGAACACCCAGTTCGCATTCGGCGCGTAACCGCTCTGCCCGTCAACCCGGATCGTGTTCTCCCCGATCTTCTTGTAGTGCTTATCCTCGATTCCGAAGCTCAACAAGTTAAAGATCCGGCTGTCGGTGTTGACAAGCTCAAGCAATTCCATCGCCTTCTCGGGATGCCTCGACGTACGGCTGATCGCGTTCGTCGTCGGCGTCACGCCGTCAAACCTCGGTTTGTACATCGGGATATAAATCACCTCGTTGCCGCCGTTCTTCCAATACTCTTCCGCTTCCCCGCCGGGTTTCATGACGTCGAACAGCACAACCATGTTGCCCTGACCGCGCAGTCTCGAGAAATCCTTGACCACCGCAATGTCTCTTTGAATGTAACCTTTCAAATACCAGCTTCTCGCGAGCTGCAAGTAGTTACGGTACTCCGGCGTATCGACCGGCATGATGACGCGGTTCGGATCCTCCTTGTAGTGGGCGACGCCGTTCTCCTCGGCAAAGCTCGGCGCGGCCGATATGCCGTAGCACGGCGGACACCAGAACTGGGTGGAGCCAAACGGGATTTTGTCCGGCTCGTTCTGTTTGATCAGCTTCAGGAAGGGTTCGATATCCTCAATCGTCTTGATCGCGGCAGGGTCAAGACCGTATTTGTCCGCATATTTCTTCTGCACGGCGAAGCCGTAGTAATGGGCGGCAATTTGATAATTGGGCACCGTGTAGATTTTGTTTTTCACTTTCACGTCTTTCCACGCGAAGTCCGGCAAGGAGGCTTTAAGCGTAGGGGCGACCGTCTCAAGCAAGTCGTCGATAGCGAGAAAAGCGCCTTTCTCCGCGTTGATTCGGTAATTCAGTATCCAGTTGGACGTCCAGACGATATCGAATTCGTCCGAAGCCGCAATCATCGTATTCAGCTTCTGCTCGTAACTGTTCCAGTCGACTCCCTTCAACCTGATCTTCGCGTGGATGAGCGGCTCCACGATTCGATTGAGCTCGGCCTCCACCAAATGCAAGTCGGGCCATTGACCTGACGGGAAATACCAGGTCAGCTCCACTCCTTCGTCCGCAGCCGCGTTTCCGTTCGGCTGCGAAGCCCCGCCGCGCGAACAGGCTCCGAGCATCAAGACAACACATAAGAAGATAGCCGCGACATTCATTCTGCGCATCCGACACCCTCCGCTATATGGTTATGATATCCTACGGCAGTACAACGCCTTTCAAATAGTTCGGCGGCTTCCGCTCAAGCGTCTCGAACGCGGCTTGAACGTCCTCCAGCTTAAATCTGTGGCTGTATAATCCGTCCATCCGGAATGTGCCTCGCTCAAGCAGGCGAACGGCCCGGCGCAGGTCATCCATGCCGTCGAGGGAATAGCCGGGATGCAGGCCGCGGATCTCGACCGCCTTGCCGACGACCGCGCCGACGTCAAACGAAGCGCTGGTCCGCTCGTAAGAGCTCATCAGCGCAAGCCTGCCCCGGCCCTCGCGCAAATAGCCGATTGCGGTATTCAGCAAGTCTGCGTTGCCCGTCCCTTCGATGACGAAGTCCGCCAGCCGACCGCGCCCGATGTCGCGAATCGCCTCCTCCACGTTCGATGTCCGTGGATTGAGCGTATGCGTCGCGCCGTACTTGCGGGCAAGCGCCAGCTTCGCGTCATCCACGTCCACCGCGATCAGCGCGGACAACAGTCCGCCGGACAGCGCTTGAACGCACCATAGACCCATCGGCCCGCAGCCAAGCACGACGCCAACGTCGCCTGCCTCGGGCGCCGCTCCTCGCAATACCGTAAGAATACATTTCAGCGGTTCTCCGATCGCATGCATCGGATCGACGCTCGCCCCGACTTTCACGCAGCACGCTGCATCCGCGACAATATAGTCGGCGAACCCTTCCAGTTGCGGTCCCGTCGCCCGATTCGCCGGCAAGCCGGTGACGGTGTCTCCGGCGGCGAAGCCCGTGACGCCTCGTCCAATCTCGGCGACCGTCCCCGCCCATTCGTGACCGAGCGTCTGCGGGCGGCCCTCGCCGATACGCCCCTTCCAATGGTTCAGCTCCCAGTTGCATAGACCGCACACGGCGATCCGCACCAGCAACTGGCCTTCCCCCAGTGTCAAATCCGCTTCGACAAGCTCGAACCGCCTCGGCTCGACGAGCAATGCTCTGCGCGTCTTCATCCTGTCATCTTCCCCCCTCTGCAAAGTAGAATATCGTCTGTATTCTAGGGCGTGTATGCAAACCCGCTCAGGGGCATCTATCACCGCCTTTTCGCCCCCTGCTGCGTCACTTTTGCTTGACGTACCCCCGGTACGCCTTCACAAAAGTTCCTTGCATGGAACGAAAATTCGGCAACATCTGCTATCTTCGGAGTATGCATACACGCCCTAGCTCTAGCTTTTAATGGAACCCAGTGTCAACCCTTTGACGAAATACTTCTGGAAAAAAGGAAAGATAACCATCATCGGACCCCCTGCAAGCAGCGCTATCGTCATTCTCGCCGATAAAACGGGAAACGAAGCTGCGTTATCAAACGAGATTCCAGAAATAAAAACAGTGGAAGTCTGCAAAAAATGACTGTTGGCCATCATCCTGACCAGCAGCAGCTGCAAAGGGAAAAGACGATCGTTCTCGATGAACAGCACGGCATTCAGCCATTCGTTCCAATAAACGATGGAAACGAGCAGCGTCAGCGTCACAAGCGCCGGGGCGCTCAACGGGACAATCAAGTTGAAGAAGATGCGGTATTCCCTCGCCCCGTCCATCTTCGCCGACTCGATGATCTCCATCGGCAGTGTCCGCAGAAACGTTCTGAGAATCAAGACATGCAACGGATGAACCAACGTCGGGAGCAAAATCATCGCCCATACCGTGTCTTTCAGATGAAGCGTCTGCGCCATCAGCATATAATAAGGCACAAGCCCGCCGCTGAACAGCAACGTAAAGAAGATGAGAAACGTCGTCTGCCGATTATACGCGTAATCCCGACGCGACAAGACATAAGCAATCATGGCCGTAGTAAGCAAACTCAGCAGCGTGCCGACTACGGTTACGAGAATCGTGACCCCGTAAGCTCTGAACAGCAACGCCGGGGACTGGACAACATATCGATACGCCGTAAAATCGAAGCTGTCCGGCCACAGCCGGTAGCCGTACTTGGCAATGGAGGCTTCGTCGGTCATCGAAATCATGATCACGAGAACGAATGGAATCAACATGCCCAGCGTAACGGCAATGAAAAACAGATGAATCAGCATCTTGGGGTAATCCAGCTTCCTGTGCATGGCCAAAGCTCCTACCAAAGCGAATGATCGGCGCTGAATTTCCGAACCGCATAATTGGCGAACAACACGAAAAACAGTCCGCCTACGGATTGATACAATCCGACCGCCGTCGCCATGCCGATCTCCCCGAGCTTGCGCAGCGCATGATAAGCGTACGTATCGATAACGTCCGTCGTCGAATAGAGGAACGGAGAGTCGTTCGGAATAAAATAATGCAGACCGAAATTGCCGCGAAACAATCCGCCCACGCCAATGATCAGCAGCACCGCCGCAAGCGGCATAAGCAACGGAAATGTAATTCGGCTCGCCATCTGCCATCTTGAGGCTCCGTCGATCCGCGCGGCTTCCTGATATTCGCTTTCAATCCCCATGATGCCGCTATAGAAGATCAGCACGTGGAACCCGATCGTCTTCCACAAGTACACCGCATTCAAGATGAAGGGCCAAACGGCAGGCACCAAGTACCAATCCACCGGCTCTACTGCAAGCAGCCTCAGCACCCCGTTCAAGTATCCCTCGTGATGATTCAAGAACGCATCCGTCACATAACTAACGAGAACCCAGGACAGGAAGAAAGGAAGCAGCATTGCCGTTTGGTACGTTTTGGCGGCCCGTCGGGCCACTTCGTTCAGCATGATGGCGAAAACCAATGCGAAAGCCAGGGCGCCGAGCAGGTACCCGGCGCCGTACATCAGAGTATTTCTTGTAGTAAGAAAAGCCTGATCGGATACGAAAAAAAACTTGAAATTATCAAAGCCAACCCACTTGCTCCCGAAGATGCCCAAGTCGAATCTGAAATTTTTGAATGCCAGCACAAGCCCGAACAACGGGATATACGCAAATACGATCAAATACGTTACCGCCGGTAAGGATAACGCGAACAGTTCCTTGTTTTTTTGGAACACGGTCCATCTCTTCTTCGCGAAACGTCCCACTCCCGCCCATCTTCCGGTTCCCGGCCGATGCTTCGCCACTAGCGTTCCCTCGCCTTCAGGACACTCGCTCTAAGGCAACACCTTTTTGAGACGGTAGTCTTTAGGCGTCGTGCCGAATTTCTTTTTGAACAGCTTGAAGTAGTAACTCGGATTGGAATAACCGACCTGCTCCATAATGTCCATGATGCTGTCGTTTTTCGTTCGCAGAAGCTCCAAGGATTTGTTCAGCCTCACCTCGTTGATATATTCCGCAATCGAGATGGAAGCCGATTTCTTGAATATACGTCCAATGTACACAGGCGACATCTTCAGCATGGACGCGATGCCTTGCAGACTCAGATTCGTATCCCTGTAATCCCTTTCAATAATCGCTTTGATCGTGTCGTGGAGAATCTGGTTTTTGTCCTCGTTCACGTTCGACTGCGCCTCGGATATTTGTTCGAGCAGATCGGCGAACATCGATTTGATGTCGTCCATATCCTCTTCCTGCAGCGCCTCTTGCATGAAGGTGTTCAAATCCACGGGAATATACTGCAGCTTGTTGGCATTCATTTCCTTCAGCGTATTTTTGATAACGACGAATAACACATGGATCGCCTGCACCGTGTTGTCGTAATTGAAGCCGCTCACGAAATCCAGAATTTTGCCGCAATGGGCAGCGGATTCGGCAAGATGATTCGCCTTAATGCTCTCGACCAGCTTCTTCTCCAAGTCCGGCGGAATTTGCGATTGTTCGTTTTGAAGATTCGACGCCAGCTGCTTCGGCACGATCACCGACAGCCTGCCGTAATTCAAGCGGTACATCGAATACTGGAGCGTCAGGTTGTAATGTTTGGAGATATCCCGGTAGACGGCGATCGGATCGCTGAGCGTCCCGGACAGCGGGATTTTATAATATTGCAGGAACACTTCCTGGACGTTGCGGATAAGCTTGACGGCTGTCTCCTGCGCCTCGAAGGTTTGATTTCCGATGCCGATCAGCAGCGCCAGCCGGTCATTCCCCATGTCCACGATCTCGCACGGGAAGGTCCCGGACACAATCTCGCGGCTAATATTGGCGATGGCGAACTTGATCATGCTCTGCTCGGTGTAGCTGGCCATCTCCGCAAACTTCCTGTATTGTCCGATTCGGAGCAATCCGATCAGCAGATGGCCCGTGAAATCGATAGGGAAGCCGATATCCGCAAGCTCGGTCTTAAGCCTGTCTTCATCGGGAAAAGAATGGCTGTCCGTGACAAGTCTTTTCAAATAATATTGCCTCACCAAGTCGACCTGCTCGCTCTGTTCCTTCCGCAGGCTGGCGTACTCCTCGGTCATCTGGCGGTAAACGCGGGAGATATAAGCAAATTCGCCGTCTTCGCCCGGATCGTTCTCCCCGGTCCGGAACGTTTGCGTCTGGCGCACCAAACTTTGCACCGGCTTGTACAGCTTGTAGGATACGAACCAGAACAGCAGGGCAGCCAGCACCAGAAATACGAGCGTTACGATAATCGAAGTAAGTCTGAGCTGATCTACTTTGCCCAGTATGGCCTCGTAAGGCTGCACCTGCACGATGATCCAGTCGTTCACGTCGGCGTTCAGAAAGCTGATCAAATATTGTTTGTCCGAGTCGATGACATAGTTCCTCTGCTTGGCTTGCGTCAGATGCAGATTGGCGTAGATCATGTTTTTCAGCTTTTCTTTGTCCGGCGAATCGATGCGGAGATCCGAAGCCACGATCGCCTGATCCCGATCCAAAATGACGATATGCCCGTTCTGGTTCGCATCCACCTGATTAAGCGTCTGGAGGTTGCCGATCAGCCAGTCCGGACTGACATTCAAGATAAGCGCGCTTTCGTTCTCGTTGTACGGACCTAACGTATCGTACATAAAGAAAGAGAAAATATCGACTTGACCTTCCGGCGACGAATCGCTGCGAACCGGAATCAACTCCATCTTCCTTACCTTGGCCGCCTCCGTCGTTACGAACTTCCTCATTCTGTCCAGGAGAACGCCGTCGTTAAAGCGAATGTTCATGTTGCCGCCCGCGTAGTAGGCATTCAGGTTGGCGTTGTACAGAACGATGGAATGGACGAACGATGATGAGCCGACGATGCGATCGAGCGTCAACTGGTTGCTGATGATCTCGAACATGTTTTCATTTTGACTCGTGAGTCTCGGCTGAATGTCCATGTTGTAATAAATCGAGGCAGCCAAATTTTTAATGATTTCATTCATGCTGTTCAAATTATAATGAATTTGCGACATGACCTTCTGGTTGGCATTCCTGTTCATATCCAGCGCAGTTTTTTCCGCGTTGTAGGACAGCACAAAAGAACTGATCGTCAGCACGAGCAGCATTGCCCCGGTCGTCATCATCAGCATCTGCAACAAGTATTTCCTGGAAACGCCGTATTTTCCTTTCTGCTTCATGAAAACCCGGCCTCCCCCCTGTTGTCATGTTAAGCAGCAGCAGCTACAGCCCCCTCCCTCGGCGGGCGGTGTGGTCCCGACACCCTCATTATAGGTACTGTCCCGCCATTTATATAGATACACTTTTTATACTTTTGTCTTCTTTTTTATACCGATAATCAATACATCCGTGTTGAATGGACACTTTCTAAGAAGAGTGTGCTCTTCCACCGCCAACACCGTCGGTTGAAGCACATTTCTGCTGGTAAGATCAATCATGATGAAATGATATTCTCCCGAATTGACCTTCAATTTGACATCCTGGCTATAAGGCACATAAATCGCGATAAGCGCGCGATCCGCATCCGCAGCCATTCGAATATCTTCATATTCGGAGAGGAGAAGCTCATTTGCAGGGTTGAGTTCCGCCAATCGATGGGAAGTATAAAGCCATTGCGAATAGGAGGCGTCCCAGGCTCCCGGCATGCGGAGCGCATACCGCCAATCAAACGGCATCTTCGACCAGCTCTCGCTCGTGAAGTCTGCACCTTCTTTGTGCCACCCCCACACACCGTGAGCGCCATAAGCGAATCCCGCTTTGGCCCCGCTCAACACGCTCTGCCAGAAAGCCTTGCGGATGTCGAACGCTTCAAAGCGGCCATAGCGGTTGCCGTGTCCATGACCCTCATAGGGTGGCTCCGAGTTGATAATCGGCCGCTTGATCGGCTTGTTCAAAAATTGCTCCGCAAGCAAGTAATTGTCCTGTTGGCTCTCCAATACATGTCCCGCCTGATAGACATAGAGATCAAGATGCTCGGATTCGATAATCCGCTGCGGCAATTCATGAAAATGACCGATCACATGCATTGCGGCAAGCGCATGCGGAGAGAGCGCTTTCAAGGCAGTTAGAGAAATCATGAAATACTCCACGATCTCTTCATTTTCAAATTTGGTATCCCCGCTGACAAAATAGATGGGGTGATAGGAGGCAAAGCGGCGGACCACATACTCGGTATAAGGCCGAACAGCATCCATCGGCATGGAATACTCGGGCACTTGGGAGTTTGCCCACGTCCCCGGAACATAGTTGTTCCAGAGGATGACAAGTACAGGAACGAAACCCATTTGACAAGCCATGGCCACCATCTGCTCCGCTTGATCGAAGAATGCGTCATTTATACGATGGAAATCCCAGTGCCCCTTTTCATCCGGATGAAAAGGGGACAAACCTGTATATGTACCGCTGGCATCATGCAGCACAGGGAGTATGCTGATTTGGAGCGCATTGAAGTTCTGCAGCCGCCGATATTCCAAATATTCCTTCCATTCCTCCACCACAGCGTTGGAAAACACGCTCCAGACGGTATCCGCAAAATAGAAGAACGGCTTGCCGTCCCGGGTAAGACCGTCGTTGGTTTCGTTTAATTGTACGGGAGATACCATAAACGACTTCACCTCATCACGATTAGATTGGCTCTTCATTTCAATATCGGTTCACCCATATGCATATGTAACTTTGAAATTCAGTATATAGCTAAAAATCTGTCAATCCGTGCATTAAAATATATAAGTTATCCTCTTTTCTATAGAAAAGCCGAGCGGAAATCAGGAGGGGATACCTGGGTTTCGCTCGGCTTGCAGTCAAACTTTATAAGCTTTGGGGCCCCAGTTCGATGTGTCCAACTGAATATGCTTCCCTGCTACTGACTGAATTTTTGAATTGGTGTTATAATGTTATTAGGATATTCCTTAAAGGGGTTGAATGCTTTGGCTGTTTCCAAAAGTGATCTTAATCAATTAATTCAACAGTTGTCTGAAGACGACCTTCCAATAGCTGCTGATTTCCTAAAGAGCTTGGTTAATAAATCCGATCGGCATATTCCATGGGACGATGAACCAACAACTGAAGATGATCTCAAAGCTATTAAAGAAGCTAAAGAATCGTTTGCCCGTGGCGAAGGTATTAAACTAAAGGATGTTTTAAATGATCTACTCAATTGAAATTGATAAGGATGCCTTAAAATATCTTCAGAAGTTAGAACGACCTTTACGGATTAGAATTACAAATGCCTTGCAAGTTCTTCTAGAAAATCCCTTCCATTCGGAACTTGATATCAAAAGATTAAAAGGAACAGAAAGTGAATTCAGATTGAGGGTTGGCTCTCATAGAGTCATTTATTCTGTTGAAAATCAAAAACTGATGATATATGTAATCAAGATTGGCTCGCGCGGTGATGTCTACAAACACTAGTTCAATTCTTAACAGAATTGGACTTTTTTATTTGTACTGTATACCACGTTCATGCTAATCCATCCAGTCACGCTTGACGACAGGGTTGGATATAATCAGAGGAAATAATGGAGGAAAAGCCGCGCGAAAATCAGGAGTGGATACCTGAAAATCGCTCGGCTTGCGTCAAACTTTAATTGCGGAGTGGCCCATTAACCACTCACTCCACCGTAACACTCTTAGCCAAATTCCGCGGCTTATCTACGTCGTGCCCCAACGCGAGGGATGCGTAGTAGGACAGAAGCTGCAGCGGAATGACCGATAGGGCCGGAGTCAGCAAAGGCAGCGTGCGCGGGATCGCGAACTGGCGATCGACCGACTTGGCGACTTCCTGCTCCTGGCCTTCGTTGACGATGCCGAGGACGTGGGCGCCGCGCGCTTTCGTTTCTTTAATGTTGCTAAGCATTTTTTCGTACAGGTCCTCCTGCGTGAGAAGCGCGATGACCGGAGTGCCTTCCTCGATCAACGCCAGCGTGCCATGCTTGAGCTCTCCCGCCGCGTAGGCTTCGGAATGGATGTACGAAATTTCCTTCAGCTTCAGCGAGCCTTCCATCGCCACCGCGTAGTCGACGCCGCGTCCGATGAAGAACAGGCTGCTGTGATGCGAGATCGATTCCGCCACTTCCTTGATCACTTCGGCCTGAGCAAGAAGTTTCTCGACCTGCTCCGGCAGAGACTGCATTGCGGCAAGCACCTGGGCGACAGCGGCCTCATCCCGCGTGCCGACTGTCTGGGCCCAGTATAGTCCGAACAGGAAGAAAGCGATCAACTGAGACGAGTACGCTTTGGTGGAAGCGACGGCGATCTCCGGTCCTGCGAGCGTAATGATCACGTCATCGGCTTCGCGGGCGACCGAGCTGCCCACGACGTTCGTAATTGCCAGCACCCGAGCCCCGCAGCGCTGAGCTTCACGAAGCGCGGCCAGCGTATCGGCCGTCTCGCCGGATTGGCTGACGACGATGACGAGCGTGTCGGGCGTAATGATCGGCGAACGATAGCGATACTCCGAAGCGACGTCCGTCTCGACTGGCACGCGCACGAGCGATTCGATGACGTTTTTGCCGACGAGTCCGGCATGAAGCGCTGTACCGCAAGCGACGATATGCACGCGGTTGATGCCCTTCAACTGCTCGGCCGTCATTTTCAACTCGGACAGCTCCACGGAACGACCGTCGTCGCTGATCCGGCCCAGCATCGTGTCGCGGTAGGCTTTCGGCTGCTCATGAATTTCCTTCAGCATGAAGTGGTCGAAGCCGGCTTTCTCCGCCGTCATCAGGTCCCAATCCACGTGGAAGATTTCCTTCGAGATGAAGTTCCCCTCGATCGTCAGCAATTCCACCGCATCGCGGGTCAGCACGGCCATCTCGCCGTCGTTCAGAATGTAGATGTCGCGCGTATGCTCGAGAATCGCCGGAATGTCCGACGCGATATACTTCTCCCCGTCGCCGACTCCGATGATGAGCGGACTGGCGTAACGCACCGCGACCAGCCGATCCGGTTCGTACTCGGTCAGCACGCCGAGCGCGAATGCGCCTCTCATTTTCTTGACCGCGCGCTGAACGGCCTTCACGATATCCCCGTCGTACTCGACGGAGATCAGGTGCGAGATGACCTCCGTGTCCGTCTCCGACAGAAAACGATGTCCCGCCTGCACAAGCTCTTCTTTAAGTTCCAAGTAGTTTTCAATAATGCCGTTATGAACGACGGAAAATTTCAACGAATTATCCGTATGCGGATGGGAGTTGACGTCCGACGGTTTGCCATGAGTCGCCCAGCGCGTATGCCCGATGCCAACCGTTCCACGCAGTGGATCTCCACTCAGTCGGCTCTCCAAGTTAGCCAAGCGGCCTACCGTCTTCGTCACTTCCAAGCCTTGCTCCGTCTGCACGGCGATGCCGGCGGAGTCGTATCCCCGGTACTCCAGCTTCTTAAGCCCTTCGATCAAAATGGGCTGCGACTCTCTATATCCAATATATCCAACGATTCCGCACATAATTATATAAGCCTCCGTTTATAGGGTTCTCGACACTGTCCGAGTTCCCGCAACCGGGCCGAATGAGCAGCACATGCCGTATTCCAAGCAAAAACGCCTTTGGCGTCCTCCAGACGCAAAATCGAGTTTTTGTCGAAGGTGTTTCAGAAAAGTATAGCGAATTTAATACTTCCTGAAATCACCAAGCAAAAACGCCTTTAGCGTCTCCGATTCAGAGAATCGCGTTTTTGTCGGAGACGATTCTGGTAAGGAGAGCGGACTCTCATCCACAACAATCGTAAATAAAGGGGCCCTCTCTCCCCCGTCTTCCCACGTCATGCCCCTCAAAGCGACCGGTTACAGGCCGCCGGGCAGGTCTGGTTCGTTCCGCGATCGTGGTACTATCAACATCGTGCCGGAATTTTGTTCGCCCGGTTGCCCTGAGCGTTTTGAGTTCCGGCTGTCGGCTCCGATGGTGAGCCGGGAGGTCCCCGCCGAACGTTTCGAACACCTCCACCTCGTCAACTTGCGTCCGCATGGCTCTCCGCCGAAGTTTGCCGCTCGGATCAGCTTTCCCGTCCCTGATCTTTGCCCTTCCGCGTCTCCCCATCTTTCAACAAGTTCTGGCGCTTTTGTTGCCGATTCCCCTCTACCCTGCCCTTCCATTCCAGAATCTATTCCTATATCTTATTCGTTTTACAGGGATGATGCAACTTGGGTGCAATTATTTCCTTGGAAATGACGTTTTTCTACATTTTCCCTAGCAATGGACCGGCATCCAGGAATACCGGTCCATTGCCTTTTCATCTATCTGCGCTTCAGTTGGCCTCTACGATCTGCCATTGCTGGTTATAGCCGCCGTTGTCCGTCCAGGAGATGACGTTTGCGCCGTTATCCAGCGAGCCGCCGGAGACGTCGATCAGATCGACCGTCTGTCGGTTTTTCAATTTATAAAATCCGCCGCCCGCGTCGATCAGCTGCCAGTGCTGACTCGTCCAGCCGCCGTCGGTCCATTGTTCGATAACCGTCCCGTCGGTCGAATCTCCGCTTTCCGGTCCAAGCACAAGTCCGCTGTTGACGTTCTGGATCTTATAGTACCCGCTGCCCGCATCGACGAACCGCCAACGCTCGCTCGGCCAATTGCCGTCGTCCCACTGTTCCGCATCTGCGCCTTGAGTTGTCGAGCTGTCCCTTATGTTCAGAACTTTCCCGCTTTTGCGATTCACAAGCTCATAAGAGACGTTCGGGTCCACCGCGAAGGGAACGCCCGTTATGCTGCCCGTTCCCGTGTCGATGTTCAGTTTAGGATACCAGCTCATAGCAAGCGTCGTCGAAGTCGGGAATGTAAGCGGAAGCCAGACGTATTTGGACTCGTTCACCGGACGCGACCACGCTCCTGCCCACCTGTCGCCCATATACAGATAAGAGGTCGTTGACGAACCGGACACCTCGACAACAGCCGTGGACTGGGATTCGAACGTCCTTGAGTCCCCGACATTCGACAATGCGCTCCAAGTTCCCTCGATACTGCTGGCCGTCGCGTATTTCGCCTGGTTCGGCGCCCATCCGGTAGCGCCTGACGTAATCAGGAAGTACGTCGAGCCTCTCTTGAAAAGGGCGGGAGCTTCGCGATAGCTTCCAGGCCATAACGTCTGTATGAGCGACTCGACCCCGAGGAAATCGGAAGTCAGCCGGTAAATGTTCAAATCCGCATTGACTCTCGTAGCGGAGATCAGGTAAGCCGTACCGTTGTCGTTATAGACGGTCATATCTCTCGAGTCGTATCCCAGCGGGCGGAAGCTGCCGTGATACGTATACGGCCCCTCGATGTTCGACGCCGACGCGACGGCGACGCGCGCTTCCCCGTAATCGACGCCGTTTTCCTTATGCGCCCATAGAACGTATTTGCCGGTGGAAGAGTTGTAGAGCAGCTTCGGCCGTTCGATGTTGGCGGTCTCTAGCTCGGCGGCCGACGTTTTGGACAGCAGATGGGCGCGGAATTCCCAGTTTTTCAGATCGGTGGAACGATACAGGGATACATAGTTCGTCCCGTCCCGATTTTCTCCCGCCCAATAGTAGTAGCTTCCGACCTTGATCATCCCGCCGCCATGGGCATGCAGCGGATTGCCCGACGTATCTTTGAAGAGAATACCGTTCAGCAGACTTACTTGTGCCGCACCCGCTTTGCCCGACAACGCGTCGAGCCCTAGAGAAACAATAAGCAGCCACGATAACGCCACCATGAACGCGCTTCTGACGAGAACCGTTTTACTGAGCGGACTACTCATTACGATACCTCCTTGAACAGTAGGATTTTGGATAAACCAATGTAATCGCTTACTTTTTCTTGGACGCGATTCCACCTCCTCTCTGCTTTCACTTTATCAACACCAACTCGGAGCGCCAATTGAACGATTGGAGCATTTGTGAAAAATTCGGACAAACCGCTATGAACGATTTTGACGTAGGTATAATTATTTGCGATGAAAAAACCTGAGGCATCTATATAGGCCTCAGGTTTCCTATTGCGGGTATTGCGCTTGCATATTACGAATTCTTGAACCGCTCGCAGCGATTACGCCAGCTCCGTCTTCACAACGTCCACGATCGAAGCGACATAGCGCTCAATCTCCTCCCGCTCCGGCCCTTCGGCCATGACGCGGATAAGCGCCTCCGTGCCGGAAGGACGCACGAGCACGCGCCCGTTGTCGCCGAGCGCCTCTTCCGCAGCCGTCACGGCCGCAGCGATCGCTTGGTTGCCCGGATAGCGGGATTTGTCCGCCACCCGTACGTTCACGAGCACTTGCGGATACTTGCGCATCATCCGCTTGAGCTCGCCGAGCTTCTTACCGGATGCGACGATCGTATCGAGCAGCTGCAGTCCCGTCAGAATGCCGTCGCCTGTCGTGCTGTGGTCGAGGAAAATGACGTGCCCGGACTGTTCGCCGCCCAGGTTGTATCCGCCGTTGACCATCTCTTCCATCACGTAACGGTCGCCGACCGCCGTCTTGGCCGTATTCAGCCCGAGCTTCTCCGCCGCTTTGAAAAATCCGATGTTCGCCATTACCGTCGTCACGATCGTATCCTTCGCCAGCTTGCCCGCGCGTCTCATCGCGTCGCCGCAAATGCACAGAATGTAGTCGCCGTCGGCCTCTTCGCCGTTCTCGTCGATCGCGATCAGCCGATCCGCGTCTCCGTCGAACGCCAAGCCGAGATCGGCTCCGTGTTCCTTCACCTTCGCGGCCAGCATCTCGGGATGCGTCGAGCCGACGCCTTCGTTGATGTTCAAGCCATTCGGCTCCGCTCCGTAGGCGATTACTTCCGCCCCTAAAGCGCGGAAGATTTCAGGCGCCAGCTCGTAGGCCGCCCCGTGAGCGCAGTCCAGCACCAGCTTCACGCCGGCGAAGGAATGACTTACCGTGGACTTCAAGTAGTCGATATACAGACTCTTGGCGCCTTTATCGGACGTCACCGAGCCGATGTCTCCGCCGATCGGTCTTGGCAGCGTATCTTCCGCCGCATCCATGAGCCGCTCGATCTCCGCCTCGGTCTCGTCCAGCAGCTTGTAGCCGTCGCCGCCGAAAAACTTGATTCCGTTATCCGCCACCGGATTATGCGAAGCGGAGATCATGACGCCCGCGTCCGCTCCCATCGTTCGGGTCAAATAAGCGACCGCCGGCGTGCTGACCACGCCGAGCCTTACGACGTCCGCGCCGATGGACAGCAGTCCTGCCGTCAAAGCGCTCTCCAGCATTTGCCCCGAGATGCGGGTGTCCATGCCGATCAACACTTTCGGGCGCTTGACCTTGCCCGCGAGCACGACGCCTCCGCAACGACCGATCCGATAAGCCAATTCCGGCGTTAACTCCTGATTCGCGACCCCGCGCACGCCGTCCGTTCCAAAATATTTCCCCATATCCCGATACCTGCTCCTTCTATTTCTGTTGTTGCCTGAGCCCGCGGTTCTTTTCTCTATCTCGCGCTACACCGCCGGCTCCTGCGTTTCGCCGCTCTCCGGCGGAGGACTGCCGCTTTCTTCCGGCGCTCCCTCTCCCGGAGGCTCCTCCCCTTCCGTGGAGGTCTCGAGCGCCGCCTCGTCGATAATCTCGACGGTAATGCTGTTCGTTCCGCCCACCTGCTCCATAAACCTCTCCAGACTGACGACGAGAGGCAGCGTATAGATGCCCGGCCCTCTTCCGCTGAGATCGACGATAACGTCGACGTCCCCCGGTTTCAGCCGGTCCAGCGTCTGCGGAGCGCCTTGAATCGTAATGTCCGCCTTGCCCGTCGCCGGATCGAGGATGTTGACGATCAACCCTTCGCCCAGCCCTCTCAGCTCGATCGGAAGCCCTTCGAGCTTCCGGGTCGTCGACAGCAGCACCTCGATCTGAATGTCGATCGCTGCCGGCGAAATCTCGATCAGCGGAGGCGTTACTTTGAGAGGCACGGAAATCTTCCCGGAATTCCGCACGTCGCCGAGCGGAATCTCCACCTCGATGAACTCGATTTTATCCAGCGCGTCTTGCGGTCCGTATACCGTCACCTGTTCCACGTCCGGCTTGAAGGAGGCGACGCCAAGTCCCGACTGCACGCGTCCGACCATTTTGAACTGCAGCGGCACCGTCTTGAACGGATTCGTAATCGGCACTTCGACCTCGAGCACCGCCGGATCGATAATCGCGCCTTCGATCGGCTTGCCTTGCTTGTCGTACACGGCCAGTTTGACGCTCTTGCTCTTGATCGTTTCTTTCTCCCCGTCGATCTCGATCGTCGCCCCGACGCTCTCCGCCTCGGCCAGTTGGCTCTTCGGCAGCGTCACGTGAACACGATTGCCCGGCTTCACGATCGGCGTTCCGACCTTATAGCCTTTCGCGGGGTTTCCTTTCGTCTGAATCGCCACTTCGAACTCCTTGGTCTGAAGCGCCTCGATGCTGACGACTACCGTGGACGGCGAGATCAGCACCGAAGTAATGCCTTTGGGCATATTCTCTTCTAGTGGCAGTGTATGCTGCCCTTCGCCCACCGTTCTCAGATCGACCCGAATCCGGTAATCCTTCGTCTGGGCCACCCGAAGATCGCTCTTCGTCCCCCTGACCGTCAAGTTGACCTTGAGCGGCTCCATGCCGTTCAGAACGAAGTTCCTCTCATCCAGCCCGTAAGGCTGCACGGTGACTCCTTCGATGACTTTCGTATCGTACAGCGACGCGACGTTGTTCGGAGAAGAGTCTTCCGGATCGAAATGCACGACCGCCCACATCAGAATGCCGAGAGCGAGCGCGACGAATTTGGCGATCGTAGGATGGTTTAACCATTTATCCACGTTTGCCACCTTCTTTCCGCTTCCAGAAGGCCCAATCTGTGCTCTTCGACTTGAATTGCGGGCGAAGCTCGTCGAACAGCTTGGAGATCAGCGATTCTTCCTTGATGTCCCGCACGATCTGCCCGTTCATCGCCAGCGAGATCTGCCCCGTCTCCTCCGAGACGGTCACGGAGATCGCGTCGCACACCTCGGTAATGCCGATGGCGGCCCGATGGCGAGTCCCCAATTCCTTGCTGATAAAAGGGTTCTCCGACAGCGGCAAATAACAGCCTGCGGCCATAATTAACCCGCCCCGTATGATGACGGCTCCGTCGTGAAGCGGCGTATTCGGAACGAACACGTTGCTGAGCAGCTCCGAGCTGAGCTTCGACTCCATCTTGATGCCCGACTCGATGTAATCGTTCAGACCGGTATTTCTCTCGAACACGATTAATGCCCCGATTTTTCGACGCGCCAAATAATTAACCGACTTAACGACCTCGTTCACCCGGTGGCTAACGTCCTGCTCCTCGGGCGAAGAACGCTGGAACAGCTTGTTTCTCCCGATCTGCTCGAGCGCTCTTCTCAGTTCCGGCTGGAAAATAATCAGCACGGTGACGACCCCGAAGGTAAACATTTGGTTCATCAGCCATTTGAGCGTATATAGGTTAAGCAGGTTGCTTAACGCCCAGACGAGCACCAGCAGGAATATCCCCTGCAGCAGCTGTACCGCCCGCGTCCCCCGCACCATCATAAGCACTTTGTAAATAATGTAACTGACGATCAGCACATCGACGATGTCTTTGATCGAATTTTTTAGTGTCAGCCCGGCAAAATAGTCCAAGACGCGACCCCCCGTCCCGGCGCTGGATTAGTTGCGACGAATCATGTCGAAATAGCGCATAAGCCCTAACCATATTTATCTTCTCTACTATTGCCCAGAAATCCTGTCATTTACGCAAAAAAAACCTCCCCGACATCGGAGAGGCTCCTAATTGCCCGGTCTGCGGTCATAAAAGACGTTGTGTCGGATGCCGTCGAACCCTTGCTACGAGCCGTAAGCGAGCGTTCCGAAGAACGAGCTCACCTTGTACCAGAACCAGTCGACGGCGCGATCGATCGTCTTGATCTCTCCTGCGATATGAGCCGTCGACGCCAGCGGCGTCAAGTGGCCGTCGATCACGGTCAGATTGCCGTCAAGATCGCCGAGCACCTGAACGTCTCCGTTCACGACCGTCAAATCTCCGGATACTTTTTGTCCTGCAGGCACGATCACCTTTTTCCCCTCAATGACGACATGCTCCAGATCCGGCCCGGATACCGAAAACTCCTGGCTCTGATTCCACATCGACACGAAGCTGGACAGCATCACGACCAGGAAGATGGCCGCGGCGGATACCGCCGGATGGCGGCGAACCCAGGAAGTCCACGCCGCAGGCCGTCTCGAGCTGGGCAATGCTTTCATAATCCGGTCTCCGAGCTCTCTCGGAGCCTTCTCTATAGGCTGAGCCTTGGCCAGCGCATCCGTGCGCTCCAACGCTTCATAACGGGAACAGCACTGGGGACATTCACGCAGATGCTGCTGCAACTGTAGGATATCCTCGCGCGCCAGTTCTCCGTCCAAATAATCATGCATGTACATGACGGCGACGTTGCATTTCATATCAGCCATCCCTTTCCTCGGCGGGTTCCCCTCACCCGCATTCGATGCTTCTATACTGTACGTGCGGTTAAGCGACACGGTTTCACCTATTTTGTAGAGGAAGTCCAAAAAGTCCGCTTTTGATCACGAAGCTTATTCGGAAGAAGCGGATTCGGCTTCGAATCGCCTCAAAGCTTATGCTCCAGCTTTTTCCGCAAAAACTCGCGGCCTCTGTGAACCCTCGTCTTAACGGTCGTCACCGGCATGTCGAGAACATCCGAAATTTCCTGAAGGGACAAGTCCTGCAGATAACGCAAAATCATCACCGATTTATATTTGATCGGCAACGTCGCGATCGACTCTTGAATCAGCCGCTGCGTCTCCGACAGCAGCAGCTCGCTTTCCGGCGTCCGATCGTCGCTCGGCAGCATCGCGTAGCCGTCCAACCCTTCATGGTCGGACGATTCCGCGTCCAGCGAATAGACCGCCCTTCTCTTCCTCAGCCGGTCGATGCATAGATTCGTGGCGATCCGGTAAATCCAAGTCGAGAACTTCTGGTTCTCGTCGTACCGGTCCAAATTTTTGTACACGCGAAGGAAGGTTTCCTGCACGACGTCTTCCGCCTCTTGACGGTTGCCCGTCATTCGGAAGGCCAGATGATACAGCTTGTCCTTGTACATGTCAACGATCTCCGCGAATGCCCGCTGGTCTCCCTTCAGGGCCAAGCGCGCTAATCGCGTCTCAACTGGCTTCAATGTTGCGACTCACCTTCTTTCCCGTCCGCAGCCTGCCGGGGCTTGCGTTGCGCTGCCATGATGCCTGCGAGAATGAGTATTACACCTAACCCCTGCCAAGCGGTCAGAGGCTCCCCGAGAAGGAAATAGGCCGCTATGACGGCAGCGGGAAGCTCCATCGAACCGAGCAGCGCCGCCAGCCCTCCTCCGAGCCGGGGAATTCCGTAATTAAAACAAATAAAGGGAAACGCGGTTCCGAGAAATCCGAGCAGCAGCCCCCAGCCGAGCAGCGAATATCCGTAATGTTCGACAGTCAGAGCAGGGAGGTGCGCCAGCAGAACAAAAGCGAGGGAAGCGGTCGACATGACCGCGGACTTCGCGATCGGGTCCAGATTCTCAGGAAGACGACCCGAGAAGAAGAAAAACAAACTGTAAGTAAAGGCGGACAGAAGCCCGAAGAAGACGCCCAAGCCATCCAGGCCGCTTAAATCTTGTTCCAGCAGCCCGACCGCCAGCACCGTGCCAAGCACGATGAACAGCACGGCCGCCTGCTCGCTTCGCTTCGGACGGCGCCGCGCGCGAATGCTTTCTAGCAGAATCGTAATCCACGTAAACTGAAAAAGCAAGACGATTCCCAATGAAGCGTCCAAACGCGACAAAGCTTCGTTGTAAAAAATCGTCGTCAGCGACATGCCCGCGACTCCGATCGCAGCCAGCTTCGCCCATGCCCGCCACGTGGCGGCCAGCGAATAGGAGCTCTCTCGCCGCCGGACGACGGCCAGCAGCGCCCATAGCATCACTGTGCCCGTCAATACCTGCATGAACGTTAGACCGTTCACTCCCCAACCGTCCCGCAGCGCCAGCTTGAACACCGCGGCCAGCAGGCCGTAGCTTGCCGCTCCCGCCAGCACGAGCACAATCGCGAGAACGGGCTTTCTAGACTCGTCCATTGCCGACCAACTTTCCTCCGAAAGTCGCAAAAGGGCCCGGGGTTCTGCCCAGGCCCTTCTTCTGCTTATGAATCAGCCCGTATTGCGGAGCCCAGCGGCTATGCCGTTAATCGTAAGCAGCACTTCGCGCAACAGCTCCGCATCGTCTTCGTTCTGAGCGCGCAGGCTTCTGAGTTCGGTCAGAAGCTGAACCTGCAAGTAGCTCAGCGGATCGACGTAAGGGTTGCGCAGCCGAATCGACTCCTGGATGACCGGAACGTTATCCAGAATCTCGTCTTGGCCGGTAATATTCAAAATCATTTCTTGAGTTTTCGCGTATTCTTCCTCGATCTGCGAGAAAATGCGGTCCTTGATCGCGGCGTCTTCGATCATTCCCGCGTATTGCCGGGCGATCATCAGATCCGCCTTGCCAAGCGCCATCTGCAGATTGTCGATCAGCGACTTGAAGAAAGAATATTCGCGGTACATCGTCCGCAGCGTCTCCAGCCGCGCCGGATCGCCGTTCACGAACTTCGAGAACGCCGTTCCCGCAGCATACCAGGCCGGCAGCAAATACCGGCTTTGCGTCCAGGCGAACACCCACGGAATCGCGCGCAGATCTTCGAATCGGTCGCTGCCTTTGCGCTTGGAAGGGCGCGAGCCGATGTTCAGCTCTCCCACTTCCGGAAGCGGAGTCGATTCCTTGAAGAAGGTCATGAAGTCCGGATCGCGGAAAATCAGGTCCTGGTACTTCGTCTGAGCGTCGACGGAAATGTCGCGCATGATCTCTTCCCACTCCGACTCGGTCGAACGCTCCTGCGCCGGATTGCGGGACAGGTACGCCGCCGTGATCAGAGCGCCCGTAGCCTGCTCCAGACTGCGGTAGGCGATTCCCTTCATCGCGTAGCGGGAGGACAGCACCTCGCCCTGCTCCGTGATCTTGATGCCTCCGCCGATCGTATGAGGCGGCTGCGCCAGAATACTGCGGTTCAGCGGCATGCCTCCGCGGCCCAGAGCGCCTCCGCGGCCGTGGAAAAACTTCAGGCGGACGTTATGCGACTTGCCCATCCGGGTGAGCTCGTTCAGCGCGACTCGCAGCTCCCAGTTCGCCGTCACCATGCCTCCGTCTTTGTTGCTGTCCGAGTAACCGAGCATGATCTCATGCAGGTCGCCCATCGCGGCTACGCTCTGACGGTACACCGGCAGCTTGAACAGCGTATCCATGATCTGCGGGGCGGCGTGCAGGTCGTCGATCGTCTCGAACAGCGGCGCCGCTTGCAGCGTACAGAAGACGTTGCCGTTCTCGTCGCGGCCGAACAGTCCCGCTTCCTTCGCGAACACCATCACTTCCAGAATATCGCTGGCGGCTTCCGACATGCTGATCAGATAACTCGTGATGCAGCCCGTGCCGAATTCTTGCTGCGCCTTGTAGATCGTCTTATATACGTCCAGACATTCTTGACTGGACTCGCTAAGCTGGATTCCGTCCTGGAGCAGCTGCTTGTCGCCGCTAAGCAGACCGTGAAGCAGATCGATCTTCTCCTGCTCCGCCAGCTCCGCATAAGCGCTTGCCACGCCAGCCTTGGCCAGCAGTTCCGTCATCGCGTTCTCGTGCTCCTTGCTGTGCTGACGAACGTCCAGCGCGGCCAGATGGAACCCGAACAGCTCGACTTGGCGGATCAGCTTCTTCAGATGCGTATTCGCTACGTAATCCGCATAGTGGTGACGAAGACTGCGGTCGATAATCTCGATGTCCGCCTTGAAATCTTCGACGGAACCGTAACGCTGCTTCGTGCCTTCGAACTGCTCTTCCCTCATGTTCTTCAGCTTCTGCAGCATGTATCTCAGCTTGACGCGGTACGGCTCCTTGTCGTTCGTCCACGGTTCGATCGTACGCAGCTCGACGTTCTCGCCGTCTTGCTTGATCGAAGCCAGCAGCTCATCCGACACGTTCACGATCGTCGTGCTGAAGCTGAGATGGCGAGCCAGCTCGCGAAGGTTGTTTTCGTACTTGTGGATCGCAAGGTTTCGCTGCATCTTCAACGTCTGCCACGTCACATCGGCCGTCACCGAAGGATTGCCGTCGCGGTCGCCGCCGATCCAAGATCCGAAACGCAGATAGGCGGGAACGTGCCACTGCTCTTCCGGATAATACTTGGTCAGACAGCGCTCCAGCTCCTCGTATACGTTAGGCAGAACCTCGAACAGCGTCTCGTGGAAGTAGTACATGCCGTTGCGCACCTCGTCGAGGACGGTCGGCTTGCGATCCCGCAACTCGTCCGTCTGCCACAAGGTCAGCACTTCGTTCAACAGCTTCTCGCGAAGCTTCTCCCTCTCGCGGTACGTCAGCGTCGGATTGTCCAGCTCCATCACTTCGTCCGCGATCCGCTTGTGGATGTCCAGCACGTCTCTGCGAGTGGCTTCCGTCGGGTGGGCCGTCATGACCAGCTCCAGCGATATGCCGTCCAGCATCTGGCGCACCTCGTCCACCGGCAGGTTCTTCTCCTTCAGACGCTGCACGACGCTCTCGATCGACCCCGGCTGAACCGACTCGCCCGCTGAACGCTCGTAATCGCGCTTGCGGCGAATACGATGATTCTGCTCCGCGATGTTCACGAGCTGGAAATAGATCGCGAACGCGCGAATGACCTGGTGGCGGATTCCCGGCTCCAAGCCTCCTACATTCTGAATAAATCCTTCGTACAGTTCCGGCAAATACTCCGCGCGCAGCGCTTTGCTCATTTCCCGTATTTTCTCGACATGTTCCAGCAGCTCCCGACCACCCTGATGCACGAGCACTTCTCCCAGAATGTTGCCTAGAAAGCGCACGTCTCTACGCAGCAGATGATTGGAAGGAGAACGTTGACTTACTGTCGTTTCCGTCATCTCACTCACCCCAAACCTTGCTTCTCGAAATTTAGAATGTCAAACCGCCCTATAGGACGGGAATTGCCGACGCTCCGAGCGATCGCATTTGAAAACAAGCCTTGCCAAGCAAAACGCCTTCGGCGTCCTCTTGACGCAGAATCGCGTTTTGTCGGAGGTGATTCAGAAAAGTATAGCGAATTTATTGCTTTCTGAATCATCAAGCTCATTGTTCACCGATCGTTCACCAAAAGCTCTAACCTTTATCATACTACATTGGTCGGCGAAAATCTCCTTTTAATTCATCATTTCGCGTTAAATATCGGTCTTGGGCATAAAAAAAGCCCCTCCAGCGCGGAGAAGCGGAAATGCGGTGTATGTGATCCGTCTCTTCGTCTTACTCCTCCCGGAGATCCCGGCGCAGCCGTTCCCGGTATTCCTGAGGCGTTACGCCGAACTGCCTGCGAAACACCTTTATGAAATAATTGGCATTCATATAACCGGTCATGCAGCCGATTTCATAGATCTTGACGTCCGAGCTGCCCAGCAATTGAGCCGCCCGCTCCATCCGCAGACGGGTCAGGTATTCGCTGATGCCCTCGCCCGTTTCCTTCTTGTAGATTTTGGACAGATGGGTCGGATGCATGTACACGTAATCGGCCATCCTCTGCAGCGACAGATCCTCGGACAGCCGCTCCGCGATGAACTGCTGAAGCCGGACGATCGCCTCCGAACGTCCTCCCGCCCTCTCGTCGCCTTCCTTCCGAAGCCGCTCAAGCGTCTCCGCTATCCAGCCCTTCAGTCTTGTCGAGGTCCACAGCAAGGCCGTATCCGCGTTCTGCCCGGCGCCCGCGTCCAGAAATTCCGCCAACCGCCGTCCGCGCTTATGAAGATGCGTACACAAAGCGGCGGCGAACGTCAAATAAACCTCCGTCAGTTGCTCGGTCCGGGAGCCGTCCGAAGCTTCGGCATGCTCCAGAGCCAGGCTCAGCTTGCTCCCGATCGCATCCCAATCGCCGATTTCGAACAGATGCCTGAGCAGCGGCGGTTCATGCAGGCAGCTCAAATAGCCGGGAGCGGCGGTTCTCGCCTCGTCGGCCTTGACGAGAAACTGTCCCTGGGGCGAGCCGCCGTCGCGGATCGCCGCCAGTGTCCGCTCGTACATGTCCGCCACCCGCGAGGGAAATTCCCCAATCGCGCTCCTGTAGACGGTAACGTTCGCCTTTAGAAATTGCTCCGAGTGCTTATGGAACAAAACCGCGCAGCGCTCCGCGTCCCGGATCGCAAGCTCGGCCGAGGCAGCCTCCGCTCGTTCCAGAGGCTTGACGAGAAACACGAGATGTCCGTGGGCGTCCCGGCAGCGCCAGAAATGGAAATCGTCGGAGAACGTTTCCTCCGCGATATTTTCCAGCCCGTACGCCAGCAAGGCGGCATCGCTGCGGTCCGCCGGAACGGCGTTCTGCTCCGTCCTCGCCAGGAGCAGAACGCAAGAATCCCCCTTGCGGTAAGGCAGCCCGAACCAGGCCAGCTTCTCTGCCAGCTCGGACTCGGCCATTCGGAAGCCCGCGATCAGATCGGTCAGCAGCTTCGCTTTCAACTCCGGCTCGTACGCGCGCAGCGTGCGCATCGCCCGCTGGGCGGAAGCGATCTCCTCCCATTCCCGGCGCAGCTGCTCCATCGCTTTTGCGACTGCGGCCTCCAGCGTCTCCTTGCGTACCGGCTTTAGCAAATAATCGGTCGCCTGCCCTTGAAGCGCCTCCTTGGCGTAATCGAAATCCGCATAACCGGTAAGCATGATCACCTTCGTTCGTTTCCATCTTTCCTTGATCGCCCGCAGCAGCGAAATTCCGTCTCGGTCCGGCATCCGGATGTCGGTCAGGACGATGCCGATGGGGGCGTCCGCCAGCTTCCGCAGCGCCTCCTCGGCGGAGTAAGCGACATGGACCGCTCCGATTCCCAGCGCCTCGCAAGGAAGCAGCGCCGCAATGCCGTTCGCAATCTGCGCTTCGTCGTCAACGACCAGCACGTGGATCATCCGTCCGCGCCTCCGTTTCTACGGGATAGGGAATGCGCATCCCGATGCGAAATCCGCCCTCCGGCGGCCGTTCGAAACTCATCCCTGCGGACGAGCCGTACACGAGCTGCAGCCGCTGCTGCACGTTATACATCCCGTACCCCCCGTCCCCGGACAGAGAGCCGTCCAGGCCGGCGGTCAACGCTTGCAGCTCCTTGCCGGACATGCCCGGACCGCTGTCGGCAATGTACAGAGCCAGCTCGCCCGGGCCGATCTCCCCGCGTACAGACACGAAGCCGGGCCGGGAGTACGGCTCGATCCCGTGCACGACGGCGTTTTCCACCAGCGGCTGCAGCAGCAGCCGGGGGAACGGCAAGTTCAGCGCCCGCTCCGGAACGTCGATCCGGTACTCGAGCCGCGGGAGCCTGATCTTCTGAATTTCCAAATAATTCGCGACCAGAGCCAATTCCTCCGCCAGCGTCGCATTCGGATTGTCCGCTCTTGTCGTATAGCGGTAATAATCGCTCAGGTTGTGCGACATCGCTGCAACGCCCTCCGTGTTGCCCATCTCGGCCATATGAATGATATGCGAGAAGCAGTTGTACAGAAAATGCGGATTGATCTGCGATTGCAGCTGCTTCACGCGCGCGTCCTTCGTTCGGATTCGCTCCTCGTATACGCGCTCGATCAATTCCTGGATCTGCTCGGCCATCTGATTGAAGCGGTTGTAGAGGAAGGTGAACTCGGAGCTGGCGCGGTCGTGGATACGGGCACCGTAGTGGCCCAGCCGGATTTGCTGGACGCCTTCAACCAGCCTTCTGATCGGCACTCTGACATGCCGGTAGAGCAAGATGGCCGCCAAGGCGGCCGTCACCAGCATCAGGGCCGACACCAGGTAAAACAGCCCTCTCTGACGGGCGATCGGAGCCAGCGACTCGTTCAGAGGGACGTAATCGATCAAGTAGCCGCGCAAAGTCTCGGAATATAAGAAGGTGGAGAGAACGCTGCTGCCGTCCTCCAACGTCTGGACGACGGAGCCGCTGTTCCCGGGAACGGACGCCTGAAGCTTAAACGCCACCTCCTTCGCCTGCTGAGGGGAAGAATGCCGGTTGCCGATGACGATTTCCTCCTCCGGCAGCCAGATGAACGGATTGCCGGAGCTGCCGGCCTTGTATTGATCCAGCAAGCTCTGCAGGCTGAGACCCGAGAATGTCGTCTCCACCGCCAACGTCGCATTGCGGATATCGCCGCTTCTAGGCCGGGTGTCCGCCATGCGCCGCACGAACGCCCAGGTGCTCGGCTGGGAAGGCTCTCCCTTGAAGCGCCAGGAGGTCAAATCCCCGTCGTCCCAGTCCGACTTGTCGAAGCCGCTCTTGCCGTCGCTTGACACCACCGCGTCCAGCATCGGCGCGTAAAGCGCGATCCGGTTCGTCCAGGGGCTCGTAATGCTGAGCAGCAGCAGCTTGTTTTCCAACTCCGCCCAGAGGCGGCTTCGCTCGTAAGGATCTTCGGTAAATCGTGCGGCGTATTTCTGGGCCTCAATGTCCCGTACGAGCGTAAGCATATTGGCGTTCAACTGGTAGATTTGCGCGTCCATCTGACTGAGCAGGAAGCTCAGCTTGTGAACGTTCGAGCTCTTGATCTCTTTTTCCACGACGGCGATTCCGGTTTGATTGGAGTAAAACAGCAGCAGGAGCATCGGCAGCAGCAGTGAGATAATAACCGCCAGCATGTTGCGAAAAATATCCCGTTGAATTTGCACGCTCTGTTCCTCCCGCCGAAACTCCGCAGCTTGCCGACCGCTACTCCTTGACGGCTCCCAGCGTCATTCCCTTAACGAAGTATTTTTGCAAGAACGGGTACACGACCAGAATCGGAAGCGCTCCCAAGAAAATTTGCGTCGAACGCAGGCCCCGCTGGGAAAGGTTTTTGATATCCTCGGGATTCAGATTGATCCGCGTCAGATCCAGATTGGCCACCAGCGCCTGAACCATCGTCGCGAGCGGCTGCTTGGTCACGTCCATATAAATCAGGCCGTCGAACCACGAATTCCAATGGCCCACCATCGAAAAAAGCGACAGCGTAGCGATCGACGGCATCGAAATTGGCAAGTACACGTTAAACAGAGTGCGAAGATGGGAGGCTCCGTCGATCTGCGAGGCCTCCTCCAGCTCGGCAGGAATGCCGCGGAAAAAATTCATCATCAGCACGACGTTGAACACGGCAACCGCCCCCGGCAAAATCAAGGCGAGCAGCGTATTGTTGATTCCTGTTTTGACGACGACGATATAAGTGGGAATCAGGCCGCCGTTAAACAGGATCGTCGCCACGAAAAACCAGGAGTACAGCGAACGGCCCTTGAATCTCTCGTCCGACTTGGCCATCGGATAGGCCGCCAATACGCACAAGGTCATGCTCAGCAGCGTTCCCAGCGTCGTGCGCAGCACGCTGATCCAGAGCGCTTGGAGAAACTGGGAGCTGCCGAACGTCTTCGCGTAATTGTCGAGATTAAAGCCGATCGGCCAGAGCGACACGAGATTGCCCGTGGCCGCCTCGCTGGAGCTGAGCGATACCGCGACGACATGAACGAGCGGCAGCACGCATGCGATGCTGACGGCCAGGAGCATCCCGGCGTTCGCGAAGGCGAACGCGCGGTAGCCCGGTGATTTATAGTACATGGGACCGTCTCCCTCTAGAATATCCGATAATTGGCGTATTTGTAAGCCAGCCGATAGGTGAGCGCGATCAACAGCAAGGAAACGACCGACTTGAACAGACCGACTGCCGTCGCGAACGAGAACGCCCCTTGCAGCAGCCCGACCTTGTAGACGTAAGTATCGATGATTTCGCCTTTGCCGGCCACGATGGGATTAATCATGTTAAATACCTGATCGAACCCCGCGTTCAGCACGTTGGCCAAAGAAAGAGTGCCTATAACGACTCCCACTTTGATAATGGAAGGCAGCGTCACGTGAAAAGTCTGCCTCAGACGGCTCGCTCCGTCGATTTCCGCCGCCTCGTAGAGAGCCGGATTTACCCCGGCAAGAGCGGCCAAATAAATGATCGTGCCGAACCCGAACTCCTTCCAGACGTCGCTGACGATCAAAGTAAACCGGAACCACCCTCCGCTTCCGAGGAAAAAAACCGACGGCAGACCCAGCGCGCGTATCGCGGCGTTGACGATTCCGTGCTCCGACAGCATGTCCGTCAGAATGCCTCCGAGAATGACCCACGACAAAAAATGCGGCAGGTACACGAGCGTCTGCACGGTTCTCTTCAGCAGCAAAATACGGACCTCGTTCAGCAGCAGCGCGAACAGCAGCGGCGCCGCCCAGCCGACCGCCATTTTGGACAAGGCGATCACCAGCGTGTTCTCGATAATTTGGACGATCCGCTCATCCATGAACATCGTGCGGAAATGCTCCAGTCCGACCCATTCGGAGCCGCCGATGCCCTTGTAGGTTTTGTAGTCCTGAAACGCGATGACGATTCCGGCCATCGGAATGTAGCTGAACACAATCAGCAATAGGACGGACGGCAATAAAAAAAGATGGAGCATCCCGTTATTGTGAAGCCCGCCTTGACCGGAACGCCTCGCTCGTTGCGCCGCAGCCTGCATGCGCTCCCTCCTCCCGTAATGGCCCGCATGCCCGCAGCGAAAGACGAGAGCGGGGAGATTCGTCGTCTCCCCGCTCCCTCATCCTCTTCGATCATTGGGCCGAGGCGTACCATTCGTTAATCTCGTCCGTAATTTGCTGCCCGCCCTTGGACAGCCAGTCCTGGATGAATTGATCCAGCTCGGCGTCGCTTGTTTTTCCGTAGATGTAGCTGATCGTAACCTCGCTCTCCATCTGGGTGAGCAGCGGCCACTTACTGACCATCGTTTTCACCGGGGCCCCGATAAACAGGTCGCGGCGCGCCTTGTCCAACTGCTTGAACGACACGAGCCTTCCTTCGAGAAATAACGGCGAACTGGAGAAAGCCAGCTTTTGCTCGTAGATCGTGTCTCTCTTCCCGTCCACCACGCGTTCATAGATATTCGGACCTTCGATCATGCCGGGAGGCGTGTTGCCGACGGTCGCCATGGTGTACCTCAGATCGATGGCGCCGCCCGGAACGTCCCAGCTCGGCTTCCCGTCCACCATGACATAGTCGTAGCCTTCCCCTTGCCCCGCGGCGAACGGGCTGTTCGGGTCCTCGAGCAGACCGCCCATCGACACGTCGTAATATTGGAACAGCGCCTCCATATGCTCGAAGTCCTTGCGGAACACGTACGTAATGTACACGAGCTTGGTACCGATGCGGCCGACCGCTCCGTCGACTCCGGACGGAAGCTCGTACGGCTTGACGACCGCGCCCGGGACGTTCTTCGCCGTATCCTCCAGCGGCCAAGCGCCCATCCAGCCCGGCCCGAAAATGATGCCGGCCTCCCCCGAAGTAAACAACGAAGCCGCCTTCTGCTCGTCGTGCGTCGCGAACTCCTTGCCCAGATACCCTTGCTCGAACCATTGTCTCAGCTTGGCCAGCCCGTCCTTGAAGCCGGGCTGCACGGAGCCGTATCGCAGCTTGCCGTCTTCCCCTTTGTCCCAAATATAGGGCTGAGTTTCGCCGAAAACGAATTGGGCGTCGCCCATGTAGCCGGCAAGAGGCTGCAGCGCCTTGCCGGACAACGCCAGCGGGATTTTGTCCGGATACTTCTGCTTGAACGCCTCAAGCAACGCTTCGAATTGCTCGATCGTTTGCGGCGCCGGAAGATTGACCGCCTCGAGCCAATCCTGGCGAATCCACATGATGGTGTCGCCGATATTGCCATCCGAGATTGTGGGCAGCCCCCACCTTTTCCCGTCCTTCGTTACGGCCATCCACACGTCCGGATTTTTCGCGTAAGCTTCCTTCGTTCTCGGCGACGCGTACTTCTCGAAAGCTTCGTCGATGGACATAATTTGACCGGACTCGATCAGCTCGTTCAGCAGAACGTTGTCGCTGATCGGCAGCAGATCCGGCAGCTTCTCGCCGCTGGCCATCGCCAGCCTGATCTTCTGATTGAGCGCGTCCCCCTGGTCGGTCAGCAGCCACTGATACTTCGTCTGAATGCCGAGATTGTCCCGGTACCAGCGCGTCAGCGGATTGTCCTCGTAGGTGTCGCCGTTGCGCAGCTTATCCAGATCGCGAATGGCAAAAGCGGTCGAGATGGTCACCGGCGGATCGAACTTCTTCAGCTTCCAGCTTCCGTCGTCCGGCGCGGAAGATCCGTCCTGCGCCGTACCGGAGCGCTGGGACGAAGGCGTTGCGGAGTTCTCCGGCTTCGAAGACTGATTTCCCGAGCAGGCGGAAACCCACAGCAATAAACAAACCGCAGCCATAAGCGATAACGTTTTCACAAATCTGTTCATATCCGTCCCCCTTGATCTGGTGATCCTACCGGCTTCGCGCGTTGCCTGGCCCCATTATAGCAAGGCGTTTCCGCAGTCCGATATGGAAACCTGTCAAGCTTATCGCACTATATTGGGCGATTGGAATCCGCCGCGCCTAGGCTACAGATTCAGTCCTTGGCGACGCGGTCCGTCTTCCCCCGGCTTCAGCAGCAGCGTGTAGGACGAGTTCCATTCGGAATGTCCTTCCGCCTCCAGTACCAGCCTCATCCGTCCGCCTGTGTCGGCGAACGGCAGTCGGAAGCGAATCGTCGGTCCCGGCGCATTGCCGTTCGCCTCCAGCTCCGGGCAGGTCCAGTCCAGCAGCGCATGCCGCCTTCCCCCAATTACCAGATACGCCGTCAGACGGACCGCGGGCACCGGCTCCGGGGAATCGCTAAGCATCCATAGCTGCGGCTCGAACCATTCGCCCTCCCGCCAGGAAAACTTGGGAATCCGGGCGCTGGCGAGCACGGGACGGCAGGATTGTTTCACGGCGGCCAGCGCCGGCTTTGGGACCGCCGGCCAGCAGACGAGACTGTTGTTCGCGGCGGCCGGCCACGCTTCGTTGAAGCACCAATTGAGCGCCATGGAGCATTTCGGCTTCTGGCGGCGCGCTTCCTCGTAGACGCATTTATAGCCTTCGCATTGCAGCAGCTGTCCTCTTTCGACCAGCTCCTCCAGGGTGCGGTGCGGACCGAAATAATGCTCGATCAACCCCTCGCACAGCCACGTATCCTCCTCCCAGGCGCCGAAGGCATGATGCGCCTCCCACGCTCCGCCCCGGCGGGGAGGATACAATTCCTCCGCAGGAAGGAATGTCGTTAACTGCTCGACGCCCGCGGGAGACGGAATCCCAAACTCCGTATACGCGGTGCACGAAGCCGCGGGCATGAGCTGGAACACCTCTTCTCCCGTGGAAACGTCGCGAAACACGTAATGCCCGTGCCCCATTCCGGTAACCGGCGATGTCGGCAGAAAGGGCGTTTCGGGGTCCAGATCGAAGCAATTGCGGTTCAGCAGCCGGAGGGCGGGCGACTGATCGGTCATGCCGGACCAGCCGTTGAACAGCTCGTTTCCGCCGCACCAGAGGGCAAGGCAGGCATGCGAACGAAGCCGCTCGATAATCGACCGGGACTCCCGGTCTAGCACGTTCATATAGTCGGGAGCTGCTTCGTAATCATTGCAGGCCAAGGGAAACTCCTGCCAGACCAGCAGCCCTTTTTCGTCGCACAGATCAAAGAAGACTTCCTTGTTCACGATGCCTCCGCCCCATGACCGAATCAGGTTCATATGGGCATCCCTTGCCATCTCCAGCAGTTCCTCGTAGCGGCCCTTGTCCAGCGTTCCGGGGAAAATGTCCGGGGGAACCCAGTTCGTCCCTTTGGCGAACAGTCTGCGTCCGTTGATTTCCAGCGTGATCGGAGGATTGCTCCGGCTTTTCGGGAAGCTCGACGGCTCGTTCCAAGCTCCTTCGTGCATGACGAGACGCACGCTGCGCGCTCCGAACCGGCTGACCGACCGATCAAGCGCCTGACCGTCTTCGCCCAGCAGCAGCGCTTCGGACGTATACAGCGCCGGCTCCCCGTGCCCATTAGGCCACCACAGCGCGGGATTGTCCAGCGCAAGCCTCAGCTCGACATCGCCGGTCTCCGCTCGCAGCGTCCGCTCGGCGACCAGATTGCCGGCCGGATCTCGCACGAGCCACCTCAGCAAGCCTCCCGGCTGCGACAGAACGGCGCGGAGACAAACGTCCGCCTGAAGCGGGCGCCCCTCTTGCGGGACAGGGAGGCGGCATACCGTTTCCGCCCAGCGGATATGGAGGGCCGGCCGGACCTCCAGGAACGCTTCGTCCCATATTCCGAGCGGAATCAGCCTGGGATGCCAATCCCAGCCGTAACCGACCGCCGGCTTGCAGCTTTGGGCCGCTTCGGCGCGCCCCCGCTCGGCTCCCGGCCTTCTCGGCGCAGGGAACACGACGATGTCCAGCTTCGCTCCGGGAGCCAGCCTGTCTGTCAAATCCAGCTCGAAGGAAGTGAACATCCCTTCCTGTTCATGCAGCTTGACGCCGTCCAGACGCACCTCGAACCGGTAGTCCACGCCCATACAGACGAAAAACAACCGCTGATCTCCGGAGAGAGCCGGAGCGTCGAGAACCGCCCGGCAGCTCCAGAATCGGTCCTCCATCCACTCGTAATCCTTGTAATTCGTCCCTTCGTAGAAGGGAGGCCAACCTTCGGCGGCAGCCCAATCGAGCTGCACCGCTCCCGGCACCTTCGCCGGCACGCGAAAGGCCGGCTCCTCGTCGGGGCTGCCGGAATGTCCGACCGTCCACTCCAGCCCGAATCTCTCCCGCTCCATCAGCCTTCTCCCTCTTGCGGCCCCAGCGGCAGCCAATCCAGCACTCTCCGGATATGCGAATCCCAATACTCCCAGGTATGTGCTCCCGGCCCTTCCTCGTAGGTCAGCGGCAGCCCCAGACGGCGGGCATGGTCCCGAAAACGCCGATTATCGCCGTACAGGAAATCCTCCGTGCCGCAGCACTGATACAGCGCCGGGCAAGCCTTGTCCTCAGCGGCTGCCGCCGCTGTCGCGCCAACGCCGGCCGCAAGCCGCTCCGCCAAAGCGAACAGATCGTTGTCCGATCCAGCCGCGGGACGGTCCCCGAACAGTTCAAGCGCTTCGTCCCCCATGAAAGCGCCGATGCCCGCAAAATCGAGCGCTCCCGACAAGCTGGCCGCAGCGGCGTAACGCCCGGGCAGCCGCAGCGCCAGCTTAAACGCTCCGTAGCCTCCCATCGACAAGCCTGCGACGAATCTTCCGTTCCGGTTCCGCGCAACGGGAAATAGCGACTCCGCAATGGAGGGCAGCTCCTCGCTGACGAACGTCCAGTACCTGCGGTGCTTGCCCAGGTCGGAATAGAAGCTGCGGTGCACTTCGGGCATGACGACGGCCACTCCGCGTTCGTCCGCATAGCGTTCGATCGACGTGCGCCTCAGCCACGTCGAATGATCGTCGGACAAGCCGTGCAGCAGATAAAGCACGGGCAGTCTGCTCCCTCCGTTCTCCCGGCTCGCACCCTGGGCGTTCATCGCGAGCGCTTGCGGGATAATGACGTTCATGGAGACGGACAAGCTCAAAATCTCCGAATAAAAGCCGCATTGAATCAGCGCCATATGCCTCTTCCTCCTAAAGGCTGCTCATTTGTCGTTGCCGAAGGCGAAGCTTCGGCAAAATTCTCCGTTCGTTATACGAACCTATCGTAGGGCGGCCCGATTCCATTTTCAATAAAATCGCAGGAAACGACTGATAAGAAACGATAAACCTAAAAAAGTCGCATGAATTTACAGATAGCTAAAACAAGAAAAGTGTTTGGCGAATTAGCTATTTAATAGTTATAATTACACCTATAATAGCTATGAGGAGTGAGCGCCATGAAAGTCCCTTCGACGGAGGTTCAGAATAACTTCGGTAAATATGTGAAATTTGCGGAAGCGAATGAGGAAATCATTGTGACTCGAAAAGGGAAGGCAGTTGCCAAAATCGTGCCTTGTCTTCCGTCGCATGTGGCGGAAGAAGCTGCGGAATACAAAACGAGCGACGGCTGGGTCACCTACGAGGAATTTCGTGAATTGACTGAGAAGTCCGAGCAGCGCTTCGAACTGATTGACGGCGTGATCTATTTCTTGACCTCCCCCTCCTACAAACATCAACACGCCATACATGAACTGCACGGTGCGTTCTACAACTGGTTTCGGGGAAAATCATGCACACCGCTCACTTCCCCGTTCGATGTGACCTTCTTCAAGGCAGAGAATAACATTTGCGTCGTCCAACCGGACATTGCGGTAATCTGTGACAGAGAAAACGTCAATGAACAGGGTAGATACATTGGGACCCCCGCACTTGTCGTCGAAGTGTTATCTCCTTCCACGCGAAGCAAAGACATGCTCAAGAAGCTGGAGTTGTACAAGCAATGCGGGGTGAAGGAATACTGGATCGTCGACCCCGTCCAGGACCAGGTTCTCATCTACTCATTCGACGAACTCGACATTAAGGATAGCAGAGCCTTCTCCAAGAGTGCGCGGGATACGGCGAAATCTTATTGCTTCCCGGGACTGCAAGTGGACTTGCAGGAGATCTTCATATCGCTTTCTTAGTTCGTAAGGAAGTGCGGCATCGTCGATACCACCAAGAAAAGGAGCATTTTCATTTGCTGCAGCAATGGGCGCCGCTAGACTATCGGAAGGTACGGGAAGCGATCGGGAAAGTGATTGACCATCTGGAACAAGGGCATACCGAGCCATTGATGCTGGAAGGCGCTCACAGGTCATTCTATTACACGCCTGGAGAGCCTATCATCGAGCCGCGCGGCAGCGAGCGTCTGAAGTGCTGGGAGTGCGGCAAACGATTCGAGTGGACCGTCGAGGAACAGGACAGGTTCCGTATGCGCGGGTGGAATCCGCCGAAGCGGTGCGAATCATGCCGGGAGGAGCGCCAGAAGCAACGTGAGGCCTGGTTGTGGGAATGAAGCCGCGATCTGTTATTAGGATAGCTTCCATGCATCTCTTCAGTATCCATAGAATCGCTTGTAGAGTATAATTCTTTTAAAGGAGTTGACTGGAATGGCCGAGATGAAAAAGGTAACTTTGGATAGTCAAACGCAAGAAATGCTTTGGAACGTGCTCCACGATCAAGACGAAGTCATTGCTGATGTATTCGGTACAGAAGTGAAATTGACCGTGCTGAATAATAAGGCTGACTATACGGAAATAGACGATATTATCTCCGAAATCGAGTCCGACCCGGAATTACAACAGATGTTGCTGGAGTCTGATGAAGACATCAAAGCTGGAAGAGTATATTCAACCGACGAAGCACTTCGGTTTATAAAGGAGTTCCGCTCCAAATAATGCGTAAGGTTAAGTTCACCCAAAATGTATTAAATCGGATTGCCCAAATACGAAGTATTCATTTTACCTCCCAAGAAACCACCCGTTTTCAGATTAAACTAATCGAAACTATCCACGCTCGACTTTCCACGATTACGCCAATGGCTGGATTTCATGAGTTCAAACGAGGCCCTTGGGCGAATACGCGGCGTATACTTGTTTTAGGCTACAAGGTGTATTACGTTTACCTTAGTGTGTCAGATGAAATCATTGTAAAGGGGATTAAAGCTCCAGGGATGAATTGATCCCCAATGTCCACGAATGTGACGATGCAAGCTATCCTGCGGGCGACGGTCAATCTCTCCGCTTGAAAAGACAAAAAAAATCGCGGCCATTAGGCCACGATCGATTGTTAGGATGGTCGGGACGACACGATTTGAACATGCGACCTCTTGGACCCGAACCAAGCGCTCTACCAAGCTGAGCTACGTCCCGATGATTATGAAGTTCAAAAAAAAGCCCGAAGGCTCTGTCTCTCGCTTATTCAACTTCCCAATTAAATGAATGGAGCGGGTGATGGGAATCGAACCCACGCTATCAGCTTGGAAGGCTGAAGTTCTACCATTGAACTACACCCGCGCAAAACTTGAATGGTCGGGACGACACGATTCGAACATGCGACCCCCTGGTCCCAAACCAGGTGCTCTACCAAGCTGAGCTACGTCCCGACAAGTTTTGAATAAATCTGGCGCGCCCTGAGAGATTCGAACTCCCGGCCTTTTGATTCGTAGTCAAATGCTCTATCCAGCTGAGCTAAGGGCGCATATGGAGCGGAAAACGGGATTCGAACCCGCGACCTTCTCGTTGGCAACGAGATGCTCTACCACTGAGCTATTTCCGCATATTCGGTGTTTTTTGCCGCTCATTCGTTCAGTCCGAAGTGCTTGAGGCGACAAGAAATAATATAACAAATACCCAAATCATTTGCAAGCCCTTTTGCAAACTTTTTTTAGTTTTTTTGATTACGTCCGTTTTCCGCCCGCCTCGCGGGCTTTCCGAAGCTGAGACGAGAACCGGTTGACGGCGCTTTTATCCGCCACCTGGTTCCCGTCTCAACAACGTTTATATAAGGTTGGACTTCTCCAGAAGCCGCTTAACGATCGCGGCAACCTCGGCTCTCGTAACGAACGCCTTCGGCTCAAGCCGTCCTCCGCTCTTTCCGGTTACGACGCCGGCCCGGATCGCGGCGGCAACGCCGCTGCGGGCATAACCGGATACCTCCTCGGCATCCGTGAACGCAACGCTCGCATCCGCTCCGTCCGTCTGCGCGGCTTTCAGTCCGGTTAACGACATCGCTCTTGCGATCATGACCATCGCCTGTTCGCGGGTCATTCGCTCGTGGGGCCGGAAGGTGCCGTCCTCGAAACCTCCGATGATGCCTTACGCGTGTGCGGTATTTACCGCGCCCGCGTACCAGCTTGTTTCCTTGATGTCCGAGAACGGCTCCGTTCCTTCCTCCGGCCGAAGGCCCAGACCGCGAACGAGCATCGCCGCGAATTCGGCGCGGGTAACCTGCCTGTCCGGACTGAACAAGCCTCCGGAGCCGTTGACGACCATTCTGGAGCCCATTTCGTTCATTTCGGCTTCTCCCCAATGTCCCGCCGTGTCCGAGAACTTGACCGAATGCGATACGATCGCGTACAGGCTGTTGGTTACACTGCTAATTTTCGCGTAACGCTTGCCTCCTGCATCAATCTGCTTCGTCGGTACGTGCCGTACGCTTCCGTCCTCGTCCATGGCGATGCCCGTCGTCAGGGCGTTCTCATCACCGCCTTCGGGAATCTCAATCAGCCTCTCTACATAAAAGTTGAACTTGGACACCTGATGTGCGGCTCCGCCGGAAACGACTCGAACCGCAAATTCGACCGGTGACGCGAGCAGTTCGAACCTGCCTTCGGCAGCCGCCGTCTCCAGCTTCTTCACGTCAGCCGCGGACGGCAACGATACCTCAATCTGTATAAGGAGATTCCCCGGCTCCGTTCCTCCGTCCGCCTGACGGATGATCCCGTTTAGATCAATCGCATCAATCGGAAGAATGTAGACAGCCTGTCCGATCTCCACTTCGAAGGTGGCTTGCTTCTTCTTCAGGATTTGCAGCGACGGCTCATCCAATTCCACGATAAGCCTGTTCGATCCGCGATCCGCGACTTGGATTCTCACGCCCGCCCCTTCGGCCGAGGCGAGCACCCGCTCCAGCTTCACGGAATCGGCAATATAGACGGTAACTGGCCGACCTCCCCGCTGCTCCTTAACGACAGTTCCCGGGCTTGTCGACAGGCCATTCACCCAGACCTTCACATCCGAACCGGCGTTCTCCGTCGCATCGGCTGACGGCTTCGGCTCAGCAGAAGGCGCTCCTCCTCCGTTGTCTCCGCTGCCACCGTTGCCGCCACTACCTTCGTCGCCCCCGTTGCCGCCGCTCTCTCCGCCTCCCGTGCCCGGGCTGCCGCCACCGCCGGTCGGCGCTATCGGGATAACCTCGTTGGACAGCGCCGACGATAAGCCTGTACCGGCAGAGTTAACGGCACGGACGGAGAAGGCATACGCCGTTCCGTTCGTTAACCCCTGCACGACGATCGGACTTCCCGCTCCAGCGGCGACAATCCGCCCCGTCGCATCGGCGACCTCGTACCGGACAATCGGGCTTCCTCCGTCGCTGCCCGGCGCCTCGAACCGGACTTCAGCCTGTCCGTCGCCGGCCGTTGCGACAACGCCGGTCGGCGCGTCGGGAACCGTTCTCGGAACGGCTGCAAGCTCGTTGGACAGCTCGCTGTCCACGCCTGCATACGATGCCCGTACGGCGAAGCGGTAGGTTGTTCCGTTCGCCAGTCCTGTTGCCGTATATCCGTATACAGCCCCCGATACGGTAACGGCCGGCGCGAGGTACGAGTCGGTACCCGCGCGCCAATAGATTTTGTAGTCGGTCGCTCCGATCGCGGGCGACCACGACAGGCTGACTTGCCCGTTGTCCGCTTCCGCGGTCAGCAGAACGGGCGCATCCGCCGAATCCACCGGCCGTACCGTAACGGTCGCCGTATAGCTTTGCTCCGATCCGTCCGTCGCCGTCACCGTGTACGTCACCGGTCCGGAAAAATCGCGCGCCTCCCCCGACGCGGGCGTTAAGGCCGCTCCGTTATACGCAATCGTCGGCGCCAGCGCACTTATATCCGTTCCGTAAGGAACCGACGCCTCGATCGTCTTGGCCGCTTCGTCGATGATCCCGATCGCCGGAGGCGTCAGGCCGTCAAATCGGAAGCCGTCTATCGTCTTAACAGAGGAACGCTCCGCATTGACGGCGTCGACGAGTTGCTGAAGCGCGGCCAGGTCCGCGATCCCCCCGGATCGAGCGATCGCTTCCTTGTACCCCTCCAGACAAGCCGCCACGGCCTCTTCGATGCCGGCGGCAACCAGTACCGGCAACGTCAGCTCGTCAGCGTCGCCCCTCACGGCATAATCCGCGACGAGGGCCAGCGCCACCGCCGGCTCCGCGGCGAACAGCGTATAGAATTCTTCCCCGTTCTCATCGTAATACGGACCGTAAACTTCCCCCGCCGATCCGATATTGACGCTTGGCCTCACTCCCATCGCCGTGAACTCGTAATGGCGAATCGAGATCGTTCCGTCCTTTTTGACGTAGAACAGACTTGGACTGTTGTCGTATCCGGGCGAGCGCGTCCAGTAGTCCGCGTCGATCGTCCTGAAGCTTTCCGCTCCGGCGACAACCGTACCATGGTTGCGATACATATTGTACGTACTCGTATACCCCCACTCTGCCGCGGACAGCAGGAATGCGGTCTCGTCCGTCAGCGTTTTTCCATACGTCAGCGTCGTCGTCGGCTCCACCGCCGTGCGGAATCGCTCCGACAAGCCGTTATAGAAGTCGTTTCTCAGCCACGTTCGGATATGCGAATTTCCCCATTCGGACGAGTCGTAATCAAAGCTGTCGTAGTAAGAGCGGTTGCCGATCGGATGAACGCCATTTAGCGTCAGCAGCGTAAGATCGGCTCCGAAATGACCGTGCGCCATCACGATCCATGGCTTCGCGAATCCTTTCGTCTCCTTCACGACCGTCCCCGGGGGAAGAGCCGATATCGGCTCTGGAATCAGCCTCGCGGCTCGGCTCTGCTCTTCGTTGGCCCGATCGATCATCTGCTGCAGCTCCCCGGGGGAGCCGACCTCTCCAGCCCGGACGATCGCCCAGCCGTAAGCTTTAAGGTTGGACGCAACCGCGCCGACCGCGCCGGCGTCTTCCAGCTCGGCGACGGTCAGCGGCCTGGCGTTGCCCGTCTTGGCGTAACCCCGGATTTTCGTCAGCGCGTTCGAACGATCGATCGTCCTCTGCAGCTCGGCCAAGTCCGCAATCGTTCCCGCTTCGACGATCGCCGCTTTATAGACATTCAGGTTGGCGGCTTCGGTTTTCGCTGCGCCGACCTTAGTCAGCTCCTCGATCGTCAGAGCTTCGGCATTTCCCGAGACCGCATACTGCTGAATCCGCGCAAACAGCTCCCTCAGAGCCTGCCCGTTAGCCTCGTCGATCAACGCCTGCAGCGCGGCCGCATCGGCAATCGTACCGGCGCCGGCTACAGCCGCACGGTACCGGAGAAGCTGCTCCGCCTCCACATTCGCCGCCCCTGCGGCCTTCAGCTCTTCGATAGTCAGAGCTTCGGCATCTCCTGCCGCAGCGTAAGCTCCGATGACAGCGAGCCATACCGCCTGCTGAGCGCCGTTAACGTCCGCTACGATCGTCTGCACCTGCGCCGCCGAAGCAATCGTCCCCGCCCCTTCTATCGCGGCTCTATAAGCTGCGAGGTTCACGGCATACACCGACCTCGCGTCCAACACTTCAAGCTCCTCGACCGTCAGCTCGCCGGCATTCCCCCCCGAGGCGTAGCTCTGGATTCTTGCCAGCACCGCCGCAGGGTCGGCGCTGAACAGTGTGTAGAACTGGTTTCCGCCTGTGCCGTATGGCCCATATACCGGCGTATCCCCGGCCAGGTTGACGCTCGGCCTGACTCCGTATGCCTGCCCTGAATAATAGCTGTACTGGATAACCCCGTTCGGCTTGATCATAAACAAGCTCGGACTGTTGTCGTAGCTCGGCGAACGGGTCCAATAGTTCAGGTTCAGCGCTCTGTAGCTTCCCGCTCCGGCTACCTGAGTCCCGTGATCGCGGTACATGTCGTACGTGTCCGTATAGCCCCATTCGGCTGCCGACAGCAGGAATACCGTCTCGTCGGCCAGCGTCTGGCCGTACGTCTTCGTCGTCGTCTCCCGCAGCGCCGTCCGAAAACGCTCGGACAAGCCGTTATAGAAATCGCCTCTCAGCCAGGTGCGGATGTCCGAGTTTTCCCACTTCGACGATCCGGACGCATAGCTGGAATAGTAAGGCCGGTTGCCTCCCGGATGCACCCCCTTGAGCACCAGCAGCGTACGGTCCGCTCCGAAATGATCGTGCGACAGCACGATCCACGGCTCCGTAAATCCTCTCGTATCTGTCACGACCGCCCCTGCGGGCAAGTCCGCAATGCGCGTCTGCGGCTGCGCCCGAACCTCCGAATTCGAAAACGGCACCCCCAGCAGTAAAAACAACGCGCCGAATCCGACAATAACCGCCCACTTTCGCTTTAATGCCTGCATCGCCAATCCTCCGTCTCCCGTTCTATGAATCTCCCGCACAAGCCGCCCGGAATCCCCAAATTCCGCTTGAATTCCGCCTCGCATTTATGGATAATACGACTAGCTCGTCCTATCCTCCAGAATAAAGAATCAAGTTTAAGTTTCGTTTAAGTCCGAGGCTTTACGGCCTTATTCGACATCCACCTCTTCAAGCCGATCGGAGAGTCGTCCCTAATGAACCCTAGTTGCGCGAGAACGATCACAATCGCCGCTTCTCTGCTGACGGCGTTATTCGTTTGGTTCGGAGTTCAACCTGCCGCCCTGGCCGTTTCTACTTCCGTCAGCGATGCGAAGGACGGCATTCTCGACCTGAACCGGTGGAGCCCGCGACAGGATGGCGCCGTTATCCTGGAGGGACCGTGGGAGTTCTATTGGAATCGTCTGCTTGATCCGCAACGGCTGAACGAAAGCCTCACGGATGCCCCTATAACCGTCTCCATCCCCGCTCAGTGGCAGTCGTATTCGATCGACGGACGCCCCCTGTCCAACGAAGGATACGCGACCTACCGCCTGACCTTCACGCTGTCCGAAGCTTCCGCAGCCCATCCGCTCGGCCTGTACGTGCGCAATGTGGCTACGGCCTACCGCATCTGGATCAACGGCGTACGCGCGATGGACAACGGGACGGTCGGCATGGACGCCAAGACGATGGTTCCGAGAAACTATCCGAAAGCCGGCTATTTTCAGCCTCGTCCGGGCAGCAACGAGATCGTCGTGCAGGTTTCCAACTTCGTGCAGAGAACGGGAGGAATCTGGGAGAGCATCGAGATGGGGGATGCGGAGAAAATCGCAGCGCTGCATAGAAACGAAGTCCTGTTATGGGCGTTGATCGCGGGCAGTCTGCTGCTTATGGCGGTCTATTCGGGGTTTCTCTATTTGTTCCGCAATCGGCAGATCTCCGTCATCTGGTTCGGTCTGATCTGTCTGGCCGTCTGCATCCGTTCATCGCTGCTCGGACCTTCGTTCGCCTACGTTATACTTCCGGGGCTGAGCTGGGAGTGGGGAGTGAAGCTGGAATACCTTTCGGAGATCGTCACCCTGTTCTGCATGGCCGTATTCGTCGGCAGGCAGTACCCTCGCGAAGCCGTCCGGTTTGCGGTTCCCGTATTCGGCGCCGCTCTCGCGGGCTTCGGCGCATTCGTGCTTGCCGCTCCTGCGAAGACGTATACGCAGTATCTCGTTCCGTACATTTTAGCGCTGCTCCTCCCCGTCTACCTTTACGTGTTATACAGCTACATTCGCGCCGCGGTGCGTCGGAGGACGGGAGCCCGCGTCAACGCCGCCGGCTTTGCCGTTTTCTTCGCCTCCGTCATCCATGAGATTTTATACTATACCGGCTTCGTTTCGTTCGGAGGACTCGTCTCTTACGGATTGCTGTTTTTCCTGCTGACCCAGCTGCTCAATCTCTCCTCGGTGTTTAGCAAGGCGCTGACCAGGTCGGAGATGCTGACGAACGAATTGGCCAAGGTCATTGCATCCCAGGAAGAAACGATCAGAAGCCGAACCGCCTCCCTGCAGGAATTGAATCGCAAGCTCGAGCAAGGGAACCGGGAACTGACTCGGATCGAAAACGTGCGCAGCACGCTGCTGGCCGACGCCCATCACGACCTGACGACTCCGCTGACCTCGATCAAAGGCTTCTCGAAAGCGATCATGACCTCCGTCATTTCGGAGGAAGCTCCCCGCTACGCGAAACGAATCTACGAACGAAGCCTGTTGCTGGAAAAGCTGATCGACAACGTCTTCGAACTCAGCCGGTTGCAGACCGGAGAGCTTGAATTTCAGTTTCAGGAAGTGCCGCTGCTGCCCTTCCTCCGACAGTTGACCCGCAAGTACGAGCCCGAGGGAGCGTCCCGGGGAATTGCCGTACTGTGGGAAGAGCCGGAGCTGCCGCCTCCTTCCTCCGCTGAAATACGAGTCGTCGTGGATTCCTACCGTTTCGAACGCGTATTTGCCAACCTGATTGCCAATGCGATCAAATTCACTCCCGGAGAAGGCGTCGTTCGCGTATGGGTCGAATTCCGCCCCGCCGACGAACCGGAGGACGGACGGGCCGTCATCCATGTCGCCGACTCCGGAATCGGCATTCCCGAGGCGGAGCTGCCTCGCATTTTCCAACGCCATTATCGTGGTCTCTCCGGCTCTCTCGGCCAATCCGGCAGCGGGCTCGGACTCGCCATATGCCGGGAGATCGTCACACGCCACCGTGGGGAGATCGGGGTCATCAGCGCTCCGGGCCAAGGCAGCGACTTCTGGATCGCTCTGCCCGCCCGTGTGCGCCCTGCAGAGATAGACGGCGAGTTAGCCGAGGAAGGAGACAGCTTATGAACGGAAAAATTTTGCTGATCGAGGACGATACGGACATTTGCGACCTGGTTGCCCTATATTTGCGGAGGGAAGATTTGCTCGTCGATCTCGCGCCGGACGCGGAGCGGGGGTTGGACATGTTCCGGCGCGCCGAGTACGACCTGTTGATCTCGGATATCATGCTGCCCGGGATGGACGGCTTGCAGCTAGTCCGGATGATCCGCCGCGAATCCGACGTTCCGATCATTTTCATGACCAACAAGAAAACGCCGCAGGACATCGTTAACGGCTTAAAGCTCGGAGGGGACGACTACGTCACGAAGCCTTTCGAACCGGAGGTTCTCGTTGCGCGGGTGCAAGCCGGGCTTCGCCGTTACAAGGCGGGACGGGGAAAAAGCGGCGAGAAAGCAGGCAAAGCGTGGGACGATGGTTGGCTCAGCGTCCATACTGGCCGGCTGGAAGTATTCGTCGATAGCAAACCGGTCTCCCTTCCGGCCAAAGAGCTTCAGCTTCTTCTTCTGCTGCTCAAGCATCCGAACCAGGTGTTCAGCGTCAGACAGCTCTACGAGAAAATATGGAGCCTCGACGGGCTTAGCGACGAGCGTACGGTAATGGTCCACATTCACAATCTTCGCAAAAAAATCGAAAAAGACGCGGCCAAACCCGAATACGTCGTCACGATCCGCGGTTTCGGCTACAAATTCGGCGCAAGAAGAAGAACGGTTGAGCGGCCGATAGACTGAGCGTGAATAAAACAACCCCCGAATCGTCGGATTCGGGAGTTGCGGCTTCTGTACGTTTGTCGTTTACACGTCGGAACGCAGCGCCTGGCTAAAATCGTAACCCGTCGGGTTCTGGAAAATGCGAAGACCGAAAGACGGAGCGGCCGCGAAGATGTGATCGAAAATATCGGATTGCGCCGATTCGTACACGCTCCAATTCGTGTCGTTCACGAACGCGTATACTTCCAGCGGCAGACCGTTCTCCGTCGGCGCCAGCTGGCGAACGAGCAGCGTCAAGCTTTGATGGATTTTCGGATGATGCCTCAAGTAGCTCTCGACGTACATGCGAAAAACGCCGATATTCGTTAACTGCCGGCCGTTGATCTCCATCGTCTTGTCGATGGCATTGCGGTCGTTGTATTCCGCGATCTCCCGTTCCCTGCTTTCGATATAGTCGGTCAGCAATTGGACTTTCCGGAAGCGCTCGAGCATTTCGCCGGAACAAAAACAAATGCTGGTCGTATCGATGTGCACGGAACGTTTAATGCGGCGTCCTCCCGCCTGCCTCATCCCCCGCCAGTTGCGGAACGAGTCGGAGATCAGCGCGTAGCTGGGAATCGTCGTGATCGTCTTGTCGAAGTTCAACACCTTGACCGTATTCAGAGAAATATCGATGACGTCTCCGTCCGCGTTATACTTCGGCATTTCGATCCAATCCCCGACCCGCACCATATCGTTGGCAGACAGCTGCACGCCCGCGACCAGCCCCAATATCGAATCCTTGAAAATCAGCATAAGAACGGCGGACAAAGCCCCCAAGCCGCTCAGCAGAATAAGAGGACTTTCCCCGATCAATCCCGAGATGATCACGATGGCTCCGATAATGAAGACGAATATTTTAATCACTTGCGTGTAACCGCGAATCGGCTTGACCTTGGAGATCTCGTAAGAATTGTAGATATCGTTGCACGCGTTCAGGAACGCGTCGATAACCATCATGCTGACGACGATAATGTAGATGGCTGCGCCCTTCTCAATGAACGTCTGATACCCCGGAAAAAGCGGCGCAGAGAAATAAATAATGATGGCCGGCACGATGTGGGAAAGTCTATGGAACACCTTCCGCTCCAGAAAAACATTATCCCAAGTGAAGCGGTTTTTCAAAATAACCGAAGCGATCACCCGCAATACGATCTTCTTCGTGACGAAATTCGCCACCACGCTTACCCCCACGATGAGCAGGATGACGATCATGTTCGCGAGATACACCGCAATTTGAGAAGATACTCCTTGTTCGACCAATAGCTGCTTAATAAAATCCATGTACTTCTCCTTATGTCAGTAAAGTTATTGTTCTATTATAGCATCCGTGCGCTCACGCCAAAAACTCCTCCTGGATAGATGCAGCCGCGCATCTATTTCGGAGGAGTTCGAAGCCCTGGCGTTATTCCGCCGCTTTCAATATGTCCAGTTGCAAATCCAGCTGCTTGTACAGCGCATGAATATCGCTCGGGGCAAACTGATCGATGTCGACTACGTACACGTGATTGTTCTTGAACGCGGGCAGCGATTGCCACAACGAACCGGCAAAAATCTCCTCCGCCCGCTTATCGCCTCCGTCTCCGGCGTACACGCCGACGAACATATGATCGGCCGCATAGTCCGGCAGCATCTCAAGCGAGATATCGATGCCCTTGCCCGGCTCGAGAACGTCCGTTTTCACCTTTGCCGGCGCCTCCAGCCCGAGCGAATGGTACAGATTGTATACTCCCCGCCCGTTCGCTTCGCTCATTACCCAGAAGCTTTTGCCTCAGATCTCGTAATACGCCACCGTCTCGCCCGGTTTGATCGTTCCCTCCAGACTTCTCTTGGCTTCCGCCGCTCTCTCCTCGTACTTCCGTAAGAACGACTCCGCTTCCTTCTCCTTCCCGAGAAGCTCCGCGAACATGTGCAGGCGTTCCACCGGCCCTCTGTCGTTAAAAGGCATGACGACTGTCGGTGCGATTTTCGTCAGCTGCTCGACGATTTCATCCGGCACGAAATTGTGTACGATAATGAGATCGGGTTGCAGCTCCAGCACCTTTTCCACAGACGGCTCGTCCCCGATCGGCTCGGCTCCTTTCAATTCTTCTACGAACAGCCCCTTCTCTATGAAAGCCTGACCGGTGCCGATCGGCTTAACGCCAAGCGCCAGAAGCTCTCCCACGAATACTAGAGAAGCGATGCGCTGAGGCTCGGCAGGAATTTCAATGTCTCCGTTCAACGCTTTGTAGACTCTGGTCTCCGGTGCGCTGTCAGACGCTTCGGATGCAGCCTCAGGCGAACTCTGCTGCGAAGCAGCGCCCCCGTTCCCTGCATTGCCGGAAGCTTGCGACGGCTCCGTCCCGCCCTTATTGCCGCATCCCGCGACGACGAGTACTAGTATCAATAATAGGATCGATAATCCCTTTGTTCCAAAATGGCTCGCCTTCATGTGCAATGTCCCCTGTCTGCGGATGATTTTTCACTTATCGATAATGATAATCATTATCGATAATGATGATAACATCGCACCTCAACTGCGTCCATTTCAGAAAATAGGTTTTTGCTGTGTACTTTTATTTGATTCCCCCAACAAATAGTCTGCCTGTACGTCCAACTGATAATAAAGAGACAGCATATCGCTAGGAGCAAATACGGTCAAGTCGACAAAGCTGACCCGCCCCTCGCTGACTGCCGGAATATCTTGCCACTCGCGGCTTTGCAGCAAACGTCCCAACCAGCCGGAATCGTTGGCGTTCTCCTTGTCGCTCCGATATACGCCGACCAACATTCGATCGGCTGCGTAGCGCGGAAGCTCCTCAAGCTTAATGCTAAGAGGAACGCCTGGCCCCAGCACTTCCCGCTGCAGAGCTTCAGGCGGCCTCAATCGCAGCCCGCGGTATAGATTCGCCACTCCGCGGCCGTTCGCTTCGCTCATCAGCCAAATTCGGTCCTGCCAGATCTCGTAATAGGCCACCGTCTCTTCTTCGCGGATCACCCCGGCAAGTCGCTGTCGGGCCTGCTCCGCCTTGCGCTCGTATCTGGCCAGGAATGCCGCGGCCTCCTCCTGCTTGCCGAGCAGCTCGGCAAAGTAAGCAAACAGCTCGAACGGACCGCGCTTGTTGTACGGAACGACAACGGTTCTCGCCGCTGACGATAGCCGCTCAAGATGTTCCTCGCCGATCAGATGATGGGCAATGACCAGATCCGGCTGCAACGCGGCTATGTCCTCCGCAGGATGAAGCTCGCCGATCTCCGCAACGTCCGCCAGCCATTCGTCCGCAACGCCCCATTTTGACAAATAAGTCGGCGCCGCCCCGACCGGATGAACGCCTAGAGCCAGCAGATGCCCTACATGCTGAAGCGCGACGATTCTTTTCTCTCTTCCGATGAACGCGGTGGGCGTTTCCCCGGTAAGCTCCTTGAACTTGCGGCTGAAATAAAAGCCGTCGGCGTAGCCCACCTCTATCGCCGTATCGTGAACGCCTCGCCGGCCTAGAAAAAGCAGCTCCTTGGCTTTCTCGATCCTCAGCCGATTTAGAAATTCCGAGAACCCGGCCCCGGTCTCCTTCTTGAACAGGACCGAGAAATATTCGGGATTCAGCCTCAGCATGTCGGCCATCGAGTCCCTGGTAATTTTGTCGCTATAATGCTCGCGCATATAATCGACGGCTTGCCGAACTTTCGAAGGGGGCCGCTCCTCAGCGGGCAAGCCCGGCTCGAACAGCGCCTCCAGAAGCTGCCTGAAGCGGCTTTCCGTCCGCCTCGGGTCCTCGAAGCTTCGGACAGCCAGCTCTTCGGCCAGAGCCAGTACCCGATGAGGCTCGTCCGTATGAAGCTTGCCGCTGTTCAGATGAAAACCCGGTTTGCGGAACAGACGATGGGCCGAAGATTGCTCCATAAGACCGAACCGTTCGAAGTCCAGTCGATAGGCGCGAACGGGCGTATGCTCCGGCACATTACGGATGGACAGAACTTGTCTGGGAGCTGCACAGTATATGTCGCCCGCATTCAAGAGCAGCGCGTTGTCGCCGATTCGAATTTCCGCGCTTCCCTCCGCTGCGATCAGCAGCACGTGGCTCTCCCCGTTTTCGTCTCCGACCTCGTCGCCGTCTCTGCATGCAATGAACCGGATTTGAACGAGTTGGTACAAACAACGATGCAATAACGTCATCACTGCCATGATCTCACCCGCTTATCGTTAGCGTAAATATTAAAAAACCTCTGAATCCGTCGAGATTCAAAGGTCGTCATTTTATGCATATGGTGCGCGTAGAGGGACTTGAACCCCCACGGTTTCCCGCCAGATCCTAAGTCTGGTGCGTCTGCCAATTCCGCCATACGCGCGCATTCGCTTGCATTCTACCCGGTGTCGGAAAGAATGGTGAGCCATGAAGGACTCGAACCTTCGACACCCTGATTAAAAGTCAGGTGCTCTACCAACTGAGCTAATGGCTCGAGAATGGCTGGGGATCTAGGATTCGAACCTAGGAGTGACGGAGTCAAAGTCCGTTGCCTTACCGCTTGGCTAATCCCCAACGGAAGGAAAATATGGTGGAGGCTGAGGGGATCGAACCCCCGACCCTCTGCTTGTAAGGCAGATGCTCTCCCAGCTGAGCTAAGCCTCCACGACGCTTGCGGTATGAAAAAAATGGTGACCCCTAGGGGATTCGAACCCCTGTTACCTCCGTGAAAGGGAGGTGTCTTAACCACTTGACCAAGGGGCCATGGATAGTAGGGAAATGGAGCTCTCAACCGGGATCGAACCGGTGACCTCATCCTTACCATGGATGCACTCTACCTACTGAGCTATGAGAGCATGGTCCTTACTTATACACAGCGATAGAGAACAAATTGCTCCGGCCTGGCGACGTCCTACTCTCCCAGGACCCTGCGGTCCAAGTACCATCGGCGCTGGAGGGCTTAACGGTCGTGTTCGGGATGGGTACGCGTGGAACCCCTCCGCCGTCATCACCAGACCAGATCATTTGTAACAAGGCTTACGCCTTGAAAACTGGATGCGAACCAAGTGGTGCGAAGAAGAAGGTGAAGTGTCTTGCTTTGTCGTGTCATTCGTTAGGATAAGCCC
>NZ_PVYW01000007.1 GCF_003001675.1 Cohnella sp. SGD-V74
TGAGTGGCTAGAATGGAACTGTAAATATATGAAATCAAAGTAATAGGAATACAATCCAGTTCACTATGTGAGCATTTATGCAACGCTAGTGCGCCGTACGGGCATATTGGCCTGGTTGGCGTATGAGACAGCCCCGCTTTTTTGCATGATTTCCACGCTTCGGCGAGAAATCAGCCTGTTTTTGCTCCGAATCCTCCATTGTTGACCTTCGGCGGCCTCCTTATAATATGGTGAGAATCATTATCACTAGACAAGGGAGTCTGAACTATGCAAGCCATTCGCAAGCCGACAGCCATTGCCTCTCTGCTGCTTCTCGTTGCCGCCGTGCTGCTCAGCGCATGCGGGAACGGGAATTCCGCCGGAACCGGCGCTTCCGCCAGTCCTTCCAATTCTCCGTCCGCCTCACCGTCCTCGACGCCGTCGCCGTCTGCAACGCCTTCGGCATCCGCCTCGGCGGACGGCGAAGAGACGCGAATCGTCAGCACGGTCAACGGCGACGTCGAAATTCCCGCGCATCCGAAGCGTATCGTCGCCCTGTATTACCATCACATCCTGTTCGCGCTCGGCGAGAAGCCGGTCGGAGCCAATCTGACCTGGTGGGGCGGCAGCCCGTTCCTCGCAGAGCAGGAAGCGGGTCTCGTAGACGTCGGCGGTCCGCCGTCTTTGGAGGCGGTAGTCGCGCTGGAGCCGGATTTGATTATCATGAACAGCAATAACGCCGAAGACTACGAGCAATTCGCCAAGATCGCGCCATCGGTGCTGATTCCGTACGACGGCAACCGCACCGTCTATCAAGAGACCGAAGAAATCGCCAAGCTGCTGGGCAAGCCGGACGAGGCAGCCCGGCTCCTCGAAGAGTTCGAGAAGAAAGCGGAGGCCGCGCGCGCCAAGCTGGAAGGCGTATTGACGAGCGACGCCAAGGCGGCCATTATTCGCATCGACGGCAACGGAGGACAGTTCACCGTGTTCGGCGATAACTACGGCCGCGGAGGATGGCCGATCTACAGAGGGCTGAAGCTGCAATATCCGGCCAAGATCAAGGAAGACGTCATCGACAACGGCAAACAAATCGCTCAGGAGCTGCCGCTCGAGAAGCTTCCCGAATACGCGGGTGACGCCGACTATCTGTTCGTTTCCACGGAAGGAGTCGCGCTCGACGTCGTCAAGGACAGCGCCGTGTGGAAAGGGCTCAAGGCCGTGAAGGAAAATCACGTCATCGAGCTGGACTCCAAGCAGTATTTTTATTTCGACCCGATCTCCATTTCCGCCCAGATGGATCTGATCGCGGACTTGCTGTCGCGCAATTCTTCCCAATAACTCGCCCCGTCGGCCGCCGGTACTCCGGCGGCTTTGTTGCGCGTATCGCGGGGGTTCGCTAGAATAGAGACATTCAACTGATTGATAATCATTATCAACTATAAAAGGGGCGCGCCCGAATGAGCCGTTTGTCTCTGCCCTTCCTGACCTCGTTGTTCACTCTATCCGACATCGTCGAAATTCGTTGCCAGGCTGCCGCCAAGGCGAGCAGGCTGCACGCGTCGGACCATGTATTCGTCGCGGCTATGCAAGGCGCCGGCAGTGCCATCATCGACGGCAGAAGGCGCCGCTTGGTCAAGGGGAGCTGCTTCCTCCTGCCTCCCGATACGTTGTTCGACGTGTCGGCGGACGAAGGTCCGGAGCTGAAGCTGATGTGGTTGATCTTCCGGGCCGTTCCGGTCTCGGGGAGTCCATCGGGTGCAGAGAACGAAGCGAACCAAGACGCTCTTCGCATCTTTCCGTACGAGGAACTCGACGCGCAGCCCTTCGGCCGCATCGCGGGCCGGTTGGACGAGCTATACCGTCACAGGGGAGCGACGGAGGAGCTGGCGCATTTCAGGCAGCATATCCGCTTTCAGGAGCTGCTGTACGAGCTGTGTCGGGGCGGCGAGTCGTCCGGCGCTCAGCTCCAATCCCGGGAAGCGGTTCGGCGATCGATCGACGGCTTGCACCGGTTGGACGTCTCCGACATAAGCGTGGAAGCTCTGGCGAAGCAGGCCAATATCGGAACCCGGCAATACTCGCATCTGTTCAAGCAGCTGACCGGCAAAAGCCCGGTAGACTATATTACGGAATTGAAGCTTAACCATGCCAAGAAGCAGCTTCTCACGTCCAACGACAGCCTGCAGCAGATCGCTCAGAGCGCCGGCTTCAAGGACGTCTACTATTTCAGCCGGAGATTCAAGCAGATGGTCGGGCAATCTCCCAAGCAATACGTTGGCCACGCCCGCAAAGGACTGCGGATCGTGGCGCTCTATTACGCCAACGTCCTGCTCTCGGCCGGGGTGAAGCCCGTGGCCGCCAACTTGACTTGGTGGGGAGGAAGCACGTTCCTGAAGGACATGGAGGAGGGGATCGTCGACATCGGCTGCGAGCCGTCTGTAGAAGCCGTAACGAAGCTGGAGCCGGACCTCATTCTCATGAACGACGCCAATCTGTCTGCCTATCCGGCCATGTCCAAGATCGCGCCCACCCTTCTGCTGCCTTACGAGGGCAGCCGCAGCATCTTCGACGACGTCCGGCTGATCGGCCAACTGATCAATCGTCCGCGGGCGGCGGACGAATTGGAGTCGCGATTCGAGAGAAGAGCCGCGGAAGTTCGGGAACGATTGGCAGGAGTCTTAAGCGGGTCGTCTACGGCGGCCATCGTCAGATTCGACAGCCAGGGCCGGCAGTTTTCGGTGTTCGGGGACAATTACGGACGAGGGGGCTGGCCGATCTACCGGGGGTTGCGCCTGGGCGTTCCGGAGCCCGTGCAGCGGCAGGCGATCGACAGCGGGAGGCAGATCGTGCAGGGCCTGCCGCTCGAGCAGCTGCCGGTTTACGCTGCCGGCGCGGATTATCTGTTCGTCTCCGACGAAGGCGAAGGCATCCGGTACGTGCAGGACCATCCGATCTGGAGGAGCTTGCCCGCCGTGGCGCACGGCCGGGCTCACGTGCTGAGCAGGGCCGACTTCTCCTATTTCGATCCGATCTCGATCGAAGGCCAGCTGGAGCTGCTGGCGCAGCTGTTGACGGAACGTCAGCCCGCCTCCTAGACGCGCGAAGCCGAAGCTCCGCGATAGGCGCTGACGCGGTTGCGGCCGTTCCGCTTGGAGGCGTACAACGCTTCATCCGCTTGCTGCAGCAGCGCGTCGAGCGTCGCGTCGGCGCCGTCTTCGGCCTCCGCTACGCCGAAGCTGGAGGTGACGGCGATCTCGCCCCGGGGAGTCGACAGCGGTTCGGTCTCCAAGCCTCTTCTTAGCCGCTCCGCGATCTCGCAGCCTGCCTCCAGAGTCGCGTCCGGCAGCGCAAGGACGAACTCTTCGCCGCCGTAACGCGCGAACAGCATGTCCGGGGAGACGAGTCCGCCGCATACGGCGACGACGTGCACGAGGAGCTTGTCCCCCGTCTCGTGCCCGTAATGATCGTTCACGCGCTTGAAGTAATCGATATCGAACAGAACGACGGTGAACGGTCTTCCGCCCGTCAGGCAATCCTCGAGCAGTCGGCGGCTGCGGCTGATGAACTGGGAGCGGTTAAGAATTTGCGTTAACCCGTCATAGTAAGCCTGGTGCTCCAGCTCGCGCTGGAGCCGCTTCAGTTCGGTGACGTTGATGAACATGAGCAGGCCGCCTGCCGCATCCCCGTTGCGGTGCAGAAGAGGAGAATAGCGGACCTGGTACGTCTGCTCCGCTCCGTCCGTCGTCCACGCCAGCTCTTCCGCCCCTTCGTCCGGCCGATGGGCGAACGGATACGGAGATCCGTTCAGCTCGATCCAGACTTCGTTTAGCGTTTTCCCGATCATGGCCGTGCTGAGGGAAGGAATCATCCGCGCGACGGCCAGGTTGAAGTCGCTCAGACGATCCGCCGCATCCAGGACGATAACGCCTTCCCTCATGCTGTCGAAGATCGTCTCCTTGGCGATGGGAATGACGGTCAGCATTTTCGCGGACAGAATGGCCCAGATATACAGCGCCGAAGTCACGCACATGACCATCGGAACCGGGTCGATGCCTGCCGGGGTCAGCCCGACGAGATACAGGAACGCGGTGATCATCGGGAGAAACTGTCCGCAGATCAGCGTCGCCAGCTGCGGACGGTAGGACTTGCGGGTCTGTCTCCACCGGCTCAGCAGCAGCACGGTAGCGGCAAGCAGGCAGCTGGACGTGAAAATGCCGTGAACGATATACCATTCGCCGATCTCGATTTCCAGATAGGGAAGAGGCATTCCTTCTTTCATCCGAAACACTTTATAGAACAGCTGGTGGTAGTCGTTGGTGGCGACCATCAGCAGCGTGACGGAAGGGACGACGAGCATGGCCGCGGCCTGCCGGCGGGTAACCTTCCAGCCGAGATACTGGAGAATGATCATGAGACCGAGCGGCGCGGAGAACGGCATGCCGATATATTCGACGACCGTCCATAACTTGACTTTCCACAGCGTATCGCTGGCCAGACTGAAGGCGTAAGCGAAGCTGTAGACGGACAGGGCGGCCGTGTACCAAATGAAAGTGCGGGAGCCGGGAATTTCCTGCTTTCTGAACAGGACGTAGAGGCAGAGGAACACGTTGAAGATGCCCGACACGCTCACCAAGGTAATGTACATTGTCAGCTGCGAATCCATTCCTTCGTTCGACTCCATTCGCGAGGATCTATGCTGCTATCGTAACACATCGATCCGGGGGCCTGTCTGTATAAATAATTACTATTTAAATCAAAAACGCGCGCTTTCCGACCCGTCCGGGCTACAATGCCTTTAGGCGGGTTTTTGGCGTCTGCGCGCTTGATCCCAGCTGTTTTTTTCGACATGTGGTCGATGCGGCGGCACTTTTTTCGTCGCTCGAGTGTTATAAGAGTAATACGGTCGAAGGAGGTGTCCGAATCGCTGCAACCCTCTCTGAATTCGGATGAATTGGAAACGTTGGTCTCCGCCGTGCGGCAAGGAGAGACGGAGAAATACGAGCCGATCGTCAGAGCCTTCCAGCAGCCGATCTTCCGCTATTGCTACCGCTTGTTCGCCAATCGGCAGGATGCGGAGGACGCCGTGCAGGATATTCTGGTGAAGGCTTATCGATCGCTTGGACAGTACAGAAGAGCGGACAACTTTCAGGCCTGGCTGTACCGGATCGCTTACCGCCATTGCCTGAACGTGCTGAGGAGACGCCGCATTCACCGGCAGGTGATGAAGATGCTCAGGCCGGAGACCGTTACCGCGGGGCCGGAACAAGAGCTCGACGACCGGCTCTATCATCCTTCTCTGGCCCGGGCGCTGGCGGAATTGTCTCCTCGGGAGCGAAGCCTGCTGATTCTGCGGGCATTCGAAGAGAAGAGCTTCGCCGAGCTGGGAGACATTATGCAGACCAGCCCGAATGCGCTGGTGAAGAGAATGCAACGGATCAAGCAGAAAGTGCGGACATCCATGAAGTCGAAGGAGGATATGCCATGGAACGATTCGAAACGTCCGATGAATACAGAGGTTTGAAGCTGGCCGTCCATACAAGTCAAGTTCCGGAGATCGACGTCGCCGAGAAGGTGATGGCCCGTATTGCAGGCTCGTCGCGCCGCCGTCCGGCTGTTATCAGGACGATGAGGGGCTCGACGGCGCTGGCCGGCCTGTTCGCTCTGCTTCTGGTCGTCTCCGTCACCGCTTACGCCACTTCGGAGTATATCCAGTTTCGGGACAAGAGCGGCGCGGTCAGGGTGGAGTATGTGCCGCCGAACACGTCGAGGATCGTCGATATTCCCTACAATAAGTTCACCGCGCAGGTTCACGAATTCGCCAAGCCCGGAGAGCTGGTGGCTTATTTTGTCAAGGACGGCGACGAAGCGGGAGGCTTGCAATTCGAATTCAAACCCGAGCGCATGACTTCTTTCTCCAAGCTCCAAGACGAGCTCCGGCGTGTCGGTTCCCCGGTGCTGCCGCAAGCGGTCTCCGGCTTTCAATTCGAATATGGAGAGATCAGACCTCACTATCCGGATAAGGAAACGCCTCAATACCGGGACACGCTTAAGGAGCTCTCCGGGCTCGCTTCCCGGGCGGCCGACGGCGAACGCTTGTTTATGAAGACCGTGCCGTGGACGGACGCGGCGACTCTGGTCGCGATTTATTCCAAAGACGGCGCTTCGATCGGGTTGCACGCTCATTTCCTGAGGGGAATGGAGATGTACGTCGAGCTGCAGGAAGGCAATACAAGCGAAAAAAGGACGATAGCCGGGACGGAAGTCGTTTATAATGAGGTCAAGAGACAGATCGCCGCCGAGGGACGGCCCGTGCAGCTTGAATACGGGTACCTGAACTGGTATGACGAAGAGCGGGACATCTATTACACGCTTACGAATCATAAAGGGCCCGGGATTTCCAAGGAGGAGATGCTGCGGCTGGCGGAAGATTGGCTGGAGAAGAAGGGATGAGCGCGCGATGAAAATGAACCGTCTGGGCGTATCCGACTTGCTCGTCGGCGAGATCGGACTGGGATGCATGTCTTTGGGAACGGAGGAGGGGAAGGCGACCGGTCTGATTCACGAAGCGCTGGACCTTGGCGTCAATTTTCTGGATACGGCCGATCTGTACGACCATGGCCGCAACGAGGAATTCGTCGGCAAGGCGATTCGCGGCAGAAGAGACCGGGTCGTGCTGGCGACGAAGGTCGGCAACCGGCGCATTCCGGGACAGGAAGGCTGGACGTGGGACCCTTCCCCGGAATACATCCTGTCCTCGGTCAAGGAGAGCTTGAGGAGGCTGGGCACGGACTATATCGATCTGTACCAGCTTCACGGCGGAACCCTTGAGGACCCGATTGACGATACGATAGAAGCTTTTGAACAGTTAAAAAGGGAAGGAACGATCCGGGAGTACGGCATCTCCTCGATCCGTCCCAACGTCATCCGCGAGTACGCCGTACGTTCCTCCATCGTCAGCGTGATGAACTCGTACAGCATTGTCGATCGGCGGGCGGAGGAGACGGTGCTTCCGCTCCTCCATGAGAAGGGGATCGGCGTCATCGCCAGAGGCCCGCTGGCCAAAGGGGCGCTGGCAGCCAATCGTGAACCTTCGGGCGGAGTGTCGGACTACGAGCTGGAAGAGCTCAAGGCTCTTCGGGAGAGGCTGCGGGATCTGGAGACGCCGGGGCGCAGCCTCACCCAATTGGCGATCCGGTATTCGCTCGCCCATCCTGCGGTGGCCGTCGCGATTCCCGGAGCAAGCTCGCGTGAGCAGCTGCTGCAGAACGTCGCCGCGACGCATGCGCCTGAGCTGTCGCCCGAAGAGCTCGCGGCCGTTCGCTCGTTCAGCAAGCCGAACGTCTACGCCGCGCATCGCTAAAAAACGTTGCATTGTGTAAGAAATTGATCATCTGTTATCTCGTTTCGCTCCTCCTTGGCCGCTAGAATGAACATACAGCATACGAACGCCGTAGATGCTGACTAGTACGGAGGAGTGAGCTACAGAAACATGAATACCGGAAAAAAGGTTGTTTATTGCGTCATTGCCGCCATTGTGATCCTGCTGGCGACGGCTTGTTCGCGGGAGAAGCCGCAAGCAGTCGAGCATGTCTACAAGATCCATGCAGCTACCCAAACGATCGTCCCCGTCAACCCGGGGCAGAATAGCGACAAAGTGGTGCTGCTCACCTTCGACGACGGTCCGAATGAAGGGTTGAACGAGAAGATTCTAGCCACGCTGGATAAACATAAGGCCAAGGCGATCTTTTTCATGAACGGGCCTCAAATCGAGAGCGGCAAAAATTTGGTAAAGCTTGTTCACAACCGGGGGCACATGATCGGCAACCATTCTTGGGACCACATCGATCTCAGCGCGGAAAGCAAGGAACAGGTAGAGAAGCAGCTCGGAGACGTCCAGAAGGCCGTGAAGGATATTACCGGAACGGCGCCCGTATTTTTTCGTCCGCCTTTCTTGGCTTTTAACGACGTGACCGTCGAAGCTGCCAAGGCTTCCGGCCTGACGGTCGTAACGTCGTCGATCGATTCCCAGGACTGGGCGATGACGGCGGACAGCAACGATCCGAAGGCGCTGGCGCAGCGCATCGTCGACCAAATGCATCCGGGCGCCAACATCTTGATGCACGAGCTTCCCTGGACGGCCGAAGCGCTGGACGGCCTGCTGTCCAAGCTGACGGAGCTGGAATACGAGTTCGTCGATCCGCATACGATCGGGCCTCTATAATAATGATTTTCATTCTCAATCCGTTTGTGATACAATGAGTCCGAAGTCATTAGATCGGATTAGAGGATGAGGGAGAGGATACGAGTGTGCGCCAAGGACATATACGACGTGACGATAATCGGAGGGGGTCCTGCGGGACTTTTCTCCGCTTTTTATAGCGGCTTGCGAGAGTTGAAGACGAAGATTATCGAATTTCAGACTTTCTTGGGGGGCAAAGTCAACGTCTACCCGGAGAAGCTGATCTGGGATGTCGGCGGCGTCACTCCGATTACCGGCGAGAAGCTGATCGAGCAGATGATCGCGCAAGGGCTAACGTTCGATCCGGAGATCGTGCTGGGAGAGAAGGTCACCTCCATTTCCAAAGACGAGGACGGCATCTTCGTCCTGCAGACCTCTTCGGGAGCGGAGCATTATTCCAAGACGGTCATTCTGGCCGTTGGCGGCGGCATATTGAAGCCGACCAAGCTGAATCTCGAAGGCGCCGAACGGTACGAGGTTACCAATTTGCACTATACGGTCAAATCGCTGTCGCGCTTCAAAGACAAAACCGTGCTCATATCGGGCGGCGGCAACTCGGCGGTCGACTGGGCCAACGAGCTCGAGCCGATCGCGAAGCAAGTGTATTTGACCTATCGCAACGAAACGCTCAAAGGGCACGAGGCCGAAGTGTCTAAGCTGCTCTCGAGCTCGGTCGTCTGCCTGCTCAATACCGAGATCGAGAAGCTGGTCGCCGCCCCTGGACAGGAAGCGATCGAGCGGGTGGTGCTGCGCAACAAGGACGACGGAGCGCAAGTCGAGATGTCGGTGGACGAGGTCATCATCAACCATGGCTACGAGAGGGACAAGGATTTGCTCTCCAACAGCCAGGTCAACATCGAGATGCAGAACGAATGGGCGATCGCGGGAACTCCGATGAGCGAGACGTCGGTCCCCGGGCTGTACGCCGCGGGCGACATTCTCGGGCATGAGGGCAAGCTGCACCTGATCGCGGGAGCGTTCCAGGATGCGGCCAACGCCGTGAACAAAGCGAAGCAGTACATTATTCCGGAGGCGGAAGCCTGGGGGATGGTCTCTTCGCACAACGAGATTTTCATGGAACGCAACCGGGAGCTGAAGAAGCAGCTGTTCGCGAATTAACGAGGCGTCGTCGAAGAAATAGACCGATTCCCTGTCTTTCGGCAGGGGGCCGGTCTGTTTTATAATTAAATATCGACACCTTGAATTAGGATGATTCGCCATGCTTAAATTGATCGGCAGAAGCGTACGCGAGTTTCGCGCGTTTTCCGCCAAGCTGCTTATATTCGAAATGTTCTACATGCTCGTGACGAGCGCCGTCGTTATACCGATTATTACGTATGTGTTCAACCGGATTCTTAGAGTCGTCGGCTCCGGCTCTCTGCTCAATGCGGAAGTCTACCGGATCGGAGTGAGCTACGAGGGCGTGGGCGGCTTGTTCTTCATCGGGCTCGTCGCTTCCTATGCGCTGCTGATCGAGTTGTTCGTGCTGATCGTTCTCGTCCAACAACGCTATTTCGGCAAAGAGATCGCGATCGCGGACGCGCTGGCGATCGCGCTGCGCAAGACGCCCAGGCTGCTCGGCTTCGGCGCGTTCCAGCTCATGATGCTGCTCCTTCTCTTGATACCGTTCGTCGACTCGCCTCTCTCGGCCTCTTTTTACGCGTTGTTCAACGTGCCGATCTTTCTGAACCACTATGTGCTGGACGCTTCCTACACGATGGCCGCCGCCTACGCTGTGCTCCTGGCGGCCGCGCTCTACACTTTGCTTCGCTGGATTTTCGTGCTTCACTTTATCGTGATAGAAGATTTGAAGCTCGGGCAGGCCATACGCAGAAGCCATGCGCTGACGCAGGGAAGGTGGCTGCAGCTGTTCGGCTCCCTGCTCCTGTTTAACGCCGCCGTCCTGATCGCTACTTCGGCTGCGGTATCCGCCGTCGGCTCCATCCCCTCTTGGCTGAATATGGACGTTCTGGCGCTAGTCTCTCAGCATCACTCCTTGACGCTTTCCACGATTTTGACCTACCTGTTGGCGCTTCTGCTTCTGCCGATCAACATCTTCCTGCTGACGCGGCTCTATTACGGGTTGGGCCGGCTTCAAGGCATCAAAGCGAAAGATCGGCTGAACGTTCGTCCCGGCGAGCTGGGCCGGCTCGAAAACCGCATCGTCAAATGGTGGAAAGGGCTTCGCCGCAAACGAACCGTTTTCGCGGCGGTCGCCGTCTCCTATATCGCTCTGTCGGTCTTTATCGGCTTGCGGGCGAACGACAGCCTTGTGTACGCGAAGTGGAGCGTGCAGATCGCCGCGCACCGCGGCGATGCGTCGAGCGCTCCCGAGAACTCGCTGCCCGCCGTCACGGCCGCCATCGACAAAGGCATTCAATTGGCGGAGATCGATATCCAGCTGACCAAGGACGGAGTGGCGGTGCTGAACCACGATTACGATCTTCGGCGTGTCGCCGGGGAGAGAGTGCGTGTAGCCGATCTGACCTATGCAGAACTGCTCCGGCTGTCCATTGGCGAAGACGACAACGGGGCCCCGGTTCGCATCCCGACACTGGCCGACGTGCTGACGGAGGCGCAGGGCCGCATCAAGCTGCTGCTCGATCTGAAGCCGTACGGAGAGAGCGAAGCGCTGGCGAGCGAGGTCGTCCGGTTGATCAAGGAGGCCGGGAGCGAGCAAGAGGTGCGCATCCAGTCGTTCGACGGCATAGCGCTCGGGAAGGTGCGCGAGCTCGCGCCCGAGATCAAGATCGGGAGAATTCTGTTCTTCGCGCTAGGCGACTTGTCGGCGCAGGACGTCGATTTCTTTACGGTCGAGCAAGTCATGCTGACCCCGTCGCTCGTGAAGCGGGCTCATGCCGACGGACGCGAGGTGTGGGTATGGACGGTTAATTCCAGGCGAGATATGAAGGAGGTGCTTAAGTTCGAGATCGACGGCATGATCACGGACTACCCCGAAGTGGCGCTGTCCACGGTCGAGGTGAATCTATAGCCGCTTGCCAGCCTTGTTTTTACAACTTCTGATATCGACATCACGCGCATTCGAATGGTTCCTCATTTCCGTCTGGGAGGATAAAGCGATGACCGTTAAAGAGCAGACGATTGTAAAACCGCATGGCAACCTACTCAGAACGTCGGACAGAGAGATTCCGATCGTCGGCAAGATGGAAGAACCTCTTATTTTAATCCTGGAAAATGTACTGACCGGAGCCGAGTGCGACGCGCTGGTCGACTTGGCCAAGGACCGGATGCAGCGTGCCAGAGTCGGCCAATCTCGCTCTGTGAGCGATATAAGAACGAGCAGCGGCATGTTCTTCGAAGAGAGCGAGAACGAACTCATCCATCGAATCGAATCCAGGGTCTCCGAACTGATGAACGTCCCGATCGCGCATGCCGAACCGCTGCAGGTTCTGCATTACCGGGCGGGGGAGCAGTATCAGCCGCACTACGACTACTTTACGTCCGGTATCGGCAACAATCGGATCAGCACGCTTGTGATGTACTTGAACGACGTGAAAGAAGGCGGCGAGACGATCTTTCCTTCGCTGAATCTGACGGTCGCCCCGCGCAAGGGGAACGCCGTCTACTTCGAATATTTCTATAACGATCCCCGTTTGAACGAGCTCACCCTGCATGCGGGAAGCCCCGTCGTCTCAGGGGAGAAATGGGCCGCCACCCAATGGATGAGAAGGCAGAGGCAGCGTGAATTTTGATTGCCAAAAATGTGGAAAAGAAATAAAATGTAAACGTATCCATAATAGGTTGAAGGTGGAATGAGAGTCGTGCCGACCAGTGCAGAATTTCGCGCTAGAGCAAGAGAGAGCTTGTCGGGCAATTGGACGAGCGCAGTGCTTCACTATTTATTGTTTAGCTTCGTCATGTCGGCTTTGGGGTCGATCGGGTTCATCCCGCTTCTGGGCTGGATTCCCGCCTTCCTGTGCGCCGGGGCGATGATTTACGGATTGATGGCCTTTTTCCTTGATTTGTCCCGCCGACAGTCCCCTGCGACCGAGACGCTCTTCAGCGGATTCCCGAAGTTCGGGGAAACATTCGTTCTGTACCTGCTGATGCTGATCTTCGTATGGTTGTGGAGCTTGCTGCTGATCATTCCTGGAATCATCGCGGCATTCCGGTATTCGCAAGCTTACTTCATCCTGAAGGACAATCCGGGAATCGGCGCGTTGGAGGCCATTCGCCGGAGCAAAGAGATGATGGCCGGCAACAAGGGCAGATTGTTTTTCTTGATGCTCAGCTTTATCGGTTGGGCGCTGCTCGTTCCGTTCACGCTGGGCATCGGAGCCCTCTGGCTGGTGCCGTACGTATATACCTCGGTGGCGCACTTTCACAACGATCTGTTGATGCGCACCGCGTCCGTTCCCCCGCCGCCTCCGCCTCCGCAGTCTTATTATCAGGGCTGATTTCGGGCTCGCCCGGGGAAGAAGCATTTGGTCGTCGACCAAATGCTTCTTTTTTCTGCGGTTGACCTATTCGTAGAGATGAACATATGCCGATCGCACATCGCCACGTCGCGAACCTAAGTTTCCTCCTACACATATGCTAGGGCGTGTATGCAAACCCGCTCAGGGGCATCTATCACCGCCTTTTCGCCCCCTGCTTCGTCATTTTTGCTTGACGTACCCCCGGTACGCCTTCACAAAAGTTCCTTGCATGGAACGAAAATTCGGCAATATCTGCTACCCTCGGAGTATGCATACACGCCCTAGGCGCAGACCCGATTTTTTTTCGAGGAGGAGTATGAGCAATGCAGGTGTATTGGGTTAACGGAGCTTATGCGCATGTCCCGGGTCATTACGGACAGCCCGGTCCGCAGCTTCCGGGCGGGGGCGCCGGTTGCCGGCCATTGACGTTCGTGCTGCTTCACGGCTCCTGGGCGGATGCGAGCTTCTGGAACGGCGTTGCCGCCGAGCTGAGACGACAAGGTCATATCGTTCACGTTCCCGAATATCCCGGCCATGGGGCAGATCCGAATACGAACGTCACGCACGGACAGATTACGCAAGCGGTCGCCGACTATATCGTCGAATGCGATCTGAAGGACGTTATTCTGGTCGGGCACAGCTTCGGCGGCTCGGTCGTTCAGACGACGGCGGAGCGGGTGCCGGACCGGATCAAGAGGCTGGTGTTCGCGAACGCGCTCGTGCTGGGCAAGGGGCAGTCTCCGGCCGATCAATTCCCTCCCGAGGCGCGGCAAGGCTTCGAGCAATTGAGGCAGGCGTCCAAGGACGATACGATTACGCTGCCTTTTAACATCTTCCGCGAGACGTTCGTGAATTTGGCGGATCTCGACCTGGCGCGGCGGCTGTACGCGGAGATCCGGCCGGAACCGGCCAAGCCGCTTTTCGAGAAGCTGAAGCTGGATTCCTTCTACGAGCATGATATCCCGCGCAGCTACTTGTACCTGACGGGGGACAACGTGCTTCCCCAAGGGGGAGGCTACGGCTGGCATCCGCACATGTCGTCGCGCCTCGGCTTGTTCAGGCTGATCGAGGCTCAAGGCGACCATATGACCTATTTTAGAACGGCTCCGGCTTACGTGGCATGCAAGCTGTATGAAGCCTCCAGGGACTAGATAGGCGGCTGGCGGGGACTGGTCTATAATAGGGAGAAAAGGAATCGGGCGAGGTTGGGGGAGGAGCGGCATGGACTGTTCATACGAGGAACTGGCGCGGGATTTCGCGAGAATTCCGCTGGGCGTATACGGAGTCTTCCGAACGGAGCTGCGGGCCGATCTGGTCTACAGCGGACATGTCGCCAGACCGACGACCAAGTGCGCCGTCGTCATGGCCCTGCGGGGGAGCGCCGAGTTCGTATTCGGCGGTTCGGACCGTTACCGGCTTGAACCGGGAAGAGTGCTGTTGGGCGGCTTGGGACAGAAGCTGGAAATCTACCCCGGAGCGGAGGGCTTCGAGTACGGATTGGTTCACTATTTGCCGGAGCCCTCCGATCGGGAGGATGCCCGCGGCTTGATCGAGGTGTCGATGCTGCACGTCCCTCCCGATCCGGAGCTGCTGCGTGTGCTGGACCGTCTGCTCGAAGCCGCCGCTTCCCCCGACAGCATGGGGCTGCTGGAGAAGAAGGCGCTTTTCTACCGGCTGGTCAACCATATTCTCCTGTCGGAGAGGGTCAGCCAGAACAAGGAGAGCTACCCTCTGATCGACGAAGCGATTCAGTATATTCGGGAGCATCACGCGGAACCGCTCACGTTGGACATGCTGGCGGAGCGTTATCAGATCAAGGCGAAGTATTTCTCCTCCCTGTTCCGCAAATACGCGGGAATCGGGCCGATCGATTACTTGATCCAGTACCGGATGAACCGGGCGAACGAGATGCTCCTCACGGGACAGTTCCCGGTAGGAGTCGTGGCGAAGAGCGTAGGGTATGCGGACGCCTATTATTTCAGCAGGCTGTTCAAGAAGCACAAGGGCGTGCCGCCGGGCAAAGTCGGCATGCGCCGTGAGCGAAATCATCCAGTATAAGTTCGGGAATCTCTCCATTTTCAACATAGAAACAAGGTGATATGGTTATATTCGATAATGAGAATCGTTATCACATATAACCCGCGTAATTCAGAAAGGATGCTTGACATGGTTAACCGCAGATTTCCCGTGACATTGTCGCTGCTCATGCTTGTCCTTGCGCTTCTTCTCGGCGCTTGCTCGAATTCCGGCTCTCCGAGCGGACAGGAGTCTTCGTCTTCTCCCGCACAGACCGAGAGCGCACCTAGCCCCAGTTCCAGCCCTAGTCCAAGCTCGAGCGAAGAAGCTTCGCCCGCAGCGGCTTTCCCCCGTACGATCCATGCGGCCAACGGAGACGTTACGATCGAGAAGCAACCGCAGAAATTGGCGGTCGTTCATTGGGGCTACACCGATTCGATTCTGCTGTTCGACTTGAAGTCGGTCGCGCTCGCGCTTCCGTTCACCGAGAAGCAGTCCGTCCTGCACACGGATACGTACAAGCCGTACACCGAACGACTGGAGGAGCTGGCGATCGTCGGGGAGAATACGACGGTTAACCTGGAGGCGCTGCTGGCCTACGCTCCCGACGTCATTATCGCAGGCAACGCCATCAACAAGGACATCGTCGATTCCCTGGAAAAAATCGCCACGACCGTCGTGCTCGACGAGCAGCAAACGGATGTGTGGGGAGACTGGCCTTCCGTCGTGACCGAATTCGGCAGCATTCTCGGCCAAGAGGAAGCCGCCGCGAGCTACATCGCCGATTTCCGCGCGAAGGTGCAATCCGCGAAGGAGAAGCTGGCGAGCGTCGAGGGTTCCGTTGCGTTCGTGCAGATCAGAGCCAAGGAAGCCTGGCTGCAAGGAACGAATTACTTGCCGACGTATTACGAGGGGCTTGGGCTGAAGGCGCCGGAGTCGAGCGAGATGGAGGAAGGCGCGCAGCTGTCCTTGGAAGGCTTGAGCCAGCTCGATCCCGATCATCTGTTCCTGGGCCAGTTCAACGTGTCCGACCCGTCGCTTCCGGCTTTGTCTGACGAGTGGTCGAAGAGCGGCGTCTGGAACACGCTGAAGGCGGTTCAGAACGGCCATGTCTACGACATCGACGGACAGCTTGCCCTGGGCTACGGTCCGCTCGGCAATTCGTACGGCGTGCAGGCCGTTCTGGATGCGTTAAGCCAATAATATCGCACAAATCTGATCGGCTCCGGCGCGGCTCTTCGTTGCGCGGAGCCGATTATTGGTTAATAATGAACGTATTGGACGATCGTTGCCCAAATCTTGCGACGAGGTGAACCGGACATGCCGACCGGCGATAAGATTCAAAGCGTAGAGGAGTATGTAGGGGCGTTTCCCGAAGAAGTTCAAGCCAGCCTGGAGAGAATCCGCCAGACGATCTCGCAAGCGATACCCGCAGCCGAAGAGGTCATCAGCTATCAAATTCCCGCATTCAAGCTTCACGGCATGGTAATCTATTACTCGGCCTACAAGAGCCACTATTCGATCTCTACGCCGCCTCCGTTTACCGCATTCGAAACGTTCAAGGAAGAGCTGGCCCCGTACGAGGTGTCGAAGTCCGCGGTCAAGTTTCCGATGGACAAGCCGCTTCCGCTCGAACTGATCGGCAAGATCGCGAAGTTCAAAGCGCAAGAGAACGCCGAAGCCGCTCAGAAGAAAAAGAAAAAGTGAGGTGAGAAGCGATGTGCAGAAACATTAAGACGCTGTTTAACTTCGATCCTCCTGCTTCGCCCGACGAGGTGCAGGCCGCCGCGCTTCAATTCGTGAGGAAGCTGTCGGGCTTTAACGAACCGTCGAAGGCGAACGAGGAAGCCTTCCTGCTCGCGGTGCGGGAGGTCGGCGATGCCGCGCAGAAGCTGCTCGACTCGCTCGTCACCCGGGCCCCTTCGCGCGACCGGACCGTCGAGATCGCGCGGGCCCGCGCGAAATCCGCCAAGCGCTTCGGCAAACCCGTCCGCGTCACTTCGGCGGAATAAACAAGAGGCGGTTCGGGCTACAGCGCCCGAATCGCCTCGACGTATTGCTCGTATCGCGTTTTCCACTCGTCTTCGCGCGACAGGAATTCTCCGCCGTTCATCAGAGCTTCCACCGCGTCCAGACAGACGTGCCAGCCGGCCAGATCTTTCGGCGTATGATCCGTGATCCGGCGTATCGTCTCGATCAAGACGAGCCTGCAGCCGTCCGGCCGCGGTTCGATCTCGAAGCGGACGCTGTCCTCGCCCCATTCGTACTCCAGCACAGATCCCTCCGAGAAGTCTGTAATCTTCATCTCCTCGAACGCTCCGTCACCCATATCGAAGCGCATGGTTCCGCCTTCGCGGAGATCGTGAGAGCTGAGCTCGGCGAACCATTGCGCCAGCTTTCCGTTATCCGTCAACCACGCCCACGCCTGCTCTGCGGAATGTTTCAAATCCCGCTCATAACGCGCGACGTGGCCTTTTTCCGTTGGGTAAAGAGTGGCCAGCATGTTCTTTGCCTCCCGAGATCGAAGATAGGATCGCTTAATGCGCTGTTCCTCCGTGCATGTTCCTAGGTCTCAAATTATAGGCAAGCCCTGCAAATGTCAAGCGGCGGGCACAGTACCGGGAGAAATCTTGCGGCGCACCCCGAAATGACTGACCGTTTCTGTCAGGGACCAAGGCGTATACTGCTATTGAGGTCGAAAAAGGAGGCAGATACCATGTTTGCGACAATTGAAGCGTTCACGGCGGAATGGGAGAGTGAGTCCGGGTTGACCGATCGGGTGCTGAGCGGGTTGACCAACGACTCCTTGGGGCAGGCGATCGCTGCGGACCGCCGGACACTGGGGGATTTGGCCTGGCATCTGGCGACTTCGCTGCGGTTCATGACTGCGCTCGGGCTTGATTTCGACGGAGGGGCGGATCATGCTCCGAGGAACGCGGCGGGGATCGCCGAGGAATATCGCCGGATCAGCTCGGCTGTGCTTCAGGCCGTACGGACCCAGTGGAACGACGGCAGCCTGGAGGAGGCGCAGACGATAATGGGGGAACAGTGGAGGAACGGCGATTCCTTGCGATTTACTCTGATGCATCAGGCGCATCACCGGGGTCAGATGACGGTGCTGATGAGGCAGGCCGGATTGCGGCCTCCGGAAATCTACGGCCCGACTTACGAGACGTGGGTCGATCAAGGAAAGACTCCGCTCGCTTAAAAGGCGTGAACAACTTCTAGAAGTGGCGTACAATGGAGTTGGTTTTCCAGCGCTCAACGGGAAGGAAGGTTTGAACCGTGACCAAGGCGGACAATATGTTATCGATCCTGTGGATGCTGCGGTCGGGCAAGCAGATGACGGCGAAGCAGCTGGCGGAAAAGCTGGAGATTCATGTGCGGACCGTCTATCGTTGCATCGATTCGTTGTGCGCCAGCGGAGTGCCGATCATCGCGGATTCGGGACCTAACGGAGGTTACCGCATTATGGACGGTTTCTCCGAATCTCCGCTCCTGTTCGACGAGGATGAGCGGAAAGGGTTGGTCCATGCCTCGATCTTCGCGCGGGAAGCCGGCTATCCGCACTCGGAGGCGCTGGACAGAGCGGTGGACAAGCTCAAGCGGTACACGAACGAGAAGCAATTGGATCGCCTTGAACGTCACGGCGGCGGCTTGTCGGTCATCTATCCGGCGATCGACGACAAATACCGGACGTTCCTGCAGATGCTCGAGGAAGCGGCCGGCCAGGGCCGGACGCTGGAGATGGAGTACGACCGGGGGAAGGGCGAACCGTCGCCTCCCCGATCGTTCGATCCCTACGGCATCGTGTATTGGAAAGGAAGCTGGTATGCCGTCGGACACTGCGGCTATCGCGGGGAACCGCGCAGCTTCCGAGTAGACCGGATCACGGCGCTGCGGGAAACGGAAGGCCGCTTCGAACGGCCCTCTTCCTTCTCGGCCAAGGACTTCCTCCTCGGCAACCTGCTCTCCGGGGCGGGTTCGCAGGAGCTTGAGACCGTGAAGATCAGAGCGGGCGAGCAGGCGCTGAACGAGCTGTGCCGGCATTGGCTGTTCGGACACGCGCTGGCCGAACGCCGCCCCGGCGAGGCCGTGTTCCGGCTGGAGCGGTCCACGCTGCATACTTACGTGCCGTATTTTCTGATGCCTTACAGCACCGCGCTGACGATCGAGTCCGATCTTCTCGTCCGCAGAATGGCGGAGGCGGCCAAGCGAATGGCGGCGCATTACGAAGCGATGTTATCCCAATCCTATTCCGAATCAAGAGAGGAAGAGCGATGATGAGCAAATTTGCAATGTTCGGCCAATTGATCGCCCAACCGGGCCAACGCGACGAGCTGGCCCGGCTCATGCTGGAGTCCGCTGAGACGCTGCAGGGCATGGAGGGCTGCATCTACTACATCATCAGCGAGTCGGTAGACGAGCCCCATGCGCTCTGGATATCGGAGCTATGGGAGAGCGAAGAGGCGCATGCCGCCTCTCTGAAGAACGAGAGAGTGCTGGCGGTCATCCAGCGCTGTCGGCCGCTGATCGCCGGCGTCAAGCCGGTGAAGGTGCGTCCGATCGGCGGCAAAGGCTTGTAAGCCGCCCTTATCCGGCGGGATCGGCTCATTTACCCCGCAACATAACGGGACAGTCGCGCTTGCAGCTCGGACGTAATCGGGCTCATCGGCAGTCGGACGGCGTCGTCGGCGAGAAGGCTTTGTCTCGCGAGCAGCCATTTGAGCGGCGCGGGATTCGGTTCGCGGAACAGATCCTCGATCAGCGGCCGCAGTTCGTAGAACATGCTCTCCGCTGCCGCATGGTTTCCGGCCGCCGCCTGCCGGTACACTTCGATGAAGTCCGCCGTGCGGACGTTCGCCGAAGCCGATATGCCTCCACTGGCGCCTTGACGGAGCATATCCGAGAGCAGGGAATCTTCTCCGCACAGCACCGGCTTCGTATCGACCCGGCTCAGCTCCTGCAGCAGGTTCAGGCTGCCGGAGCTGTCTTTTAATCCGATGACTCCTTCCAGATCGAGAATCGTCCGCATCGTTCCGGCCGACAGCCGGACGCCGGTACGGGCGGGGATTTCATAGGCGATCACCGGCACGCCCGACCGGGAAGCTCTTCGGTAATGCTCCACAATGCCGGCTTCCGACGGCCTGCTGTAGTAGGGAGTGACGACGAGCGCAGCGTCCGCGCCGATCCGGCCGGCCATTTCCGTTCGCCGAACGGTATCCGCCGTGCTGTTCGTTCCCGTTCCGACGACGATCGGAACGCTGCGCGATCCCCGTGCTTCGCGGGTGGCGAGAACAAGCGCCTCGATTTCCTCCCAAGAGATCGTCGGACTTTCCCCCGTCGTGCCCCCCACGACCAGCCCATCGATATCCGTCTCCAATAGATGCTTGACGTACCTTCCGTAAGAGACCAGATCCAGCTCCCCATTCGGCAAGAAGGGAGTGACGACGGGCACGTAGATTCCTTTTAACTCCGCTGCGCTCAACATGAAATTGCCTCCTTAGCAAACTGTTTGAACCTACTGTATCACGCCGCATACCATCATAGTTATCTATAATATATAATAGTCATTATCAATAATGTTGATGGGTGGTGGGGCAGTGGATCTCGTCTATTATCAGACGTTCCGGGAGGTCGCCGTGCGGCAGAGCTTCACGAGGGCCGCGGAGCAGCTCGGGTATGCGCAGTCGAGCGTAACGACACAGATTCAGAAGCTGGAGAAGGAGTTCGGCGTTCAACTGTTCGAGAGGTACGGTCGAGGCTTGCGGCTGACCTCCGCGGGCGAAGAGCTGCTGAAGACCGTCACGCAAATGTTGGAGCTGCACCAGCAGGCCAAGGAGAAGCTGGCGAGGCAAGGAGGGGGAAGCTTGACGATCGGCACGATCGATTCGCTCGCGGCCTACTATCTTCCGCCGTTCGTGCAGCGAATTCGGCAAAGCTATCCGGAGCTGAACATCCGGCTGCAGCCGGATCGCGAGGATCGGATCGTTCATCGGGTCAAGGAGGGGGAGCTCGATTTCGGCCTTATGCTCGTCGGCGAGCCGACCGATCCCGCGTTGGAATGGACGGAAATCCGCGAAGAGCCGCTCGTGCTCGTCTCCGCGCCCGATCATCCGCTCGCCCGGCTCGACCGGGTGGACTTGCGGCGGCTGGGCGGCGAGGAGTGGATCATGACGGAGGAGACGTGCAACTACCGCATTATGCTGGAGAAGCTGCTGAGGGCCGAAGGCATTCCTTACCGGATCAGCCTGGAGATCGGCAATCCGGAAGCGGTCAAAGGGTGCGTGTCCGCCGGAGGGGGCATCGCCATCCTGCCCCGGCTGGCCGCCGATGCCGAGCTGGGAAGAGGGGAACTGGCCGCGCTCCCGTTCTCTCATCCCGATCTCCGATTGAGCTTGCAAACATGCATGCATCCCCGCAAATGGGTCTCTCATGCGATGCGGGCGTTTCTGGACTCGCTTCAGCCTGCCGAGGCCGCATTCTGATCGAATCGGATGGCGATTTTGCCGAAGTAGGACTCGTTCTGCAGATGACGCAGGGCGTCGACCGACTGCGAGAAAGGGAAGACACGGTCGACGACCGGACGAAGTGCGTGCCGGGAGATGGCCCGGTTCATCGCTTCGAACATTTCCCGGCTGCCGACGTTGATCGCCTGAAGCCGCGCTCTCCGTAGAATGGCCGGAACAATCGGGAAATCCTCGACCTTCCCTCCCGACAGGAGTCCGACAAGGCTAATCCGGCCGCCTACCCTAAGCGCGGCGATGGAGCGCGCGAGCGTGGCCGCCCCTCCCAGGTCGACGATGTGGTCCGCGCCCCGTCCCCCGGTGTAAGAAAGCACGGCGTCGTTCCAGTCGGGATTGTCCTTGTAATTAATACCGTGATCCGCGCCGAGGGAGATCGCGCGCCCCAGCTTCTCGTCGCTGCTCGACGTTACGATGACCCGGGCGCCCTGCAGCTTGGCGAATTGCAGGGCGAACAGCGAGACTCCGCCGGTGCCCTGCACGACCACAGTGTCTCCGGCCTTGACTTGACCTTCTTCGACGATGGCGTGCCAGGCCGTAACGGCGGCGCACGGCAGAGTCGCCGCCTCTTCGTCGGTCAGATGAGCGGGGACGAGCACCAGCTTCTCCTCGTGAAATACCGCATACTCGGCAAGCAGTCCGTCCAGCGGACTCCCGAGCGTCGAGGTCCAGTTCGCCTGCGTCGCTTCGCCCGCGATCCAGCTTTGAGTGAAGATCGGGCTCACCCGGTCGCCCAAGCCGAATCGGGTCGCTCCTTCCCCGAGCTTGACCACCTCCCCGACGCCGTCGGACACCGGAATCAGGGGGCCCTTCAGATCGGGATTATAGAAGCCGCCGATTACTCCGAGATCGCGGGCGTTTAAGGAGGCGGCTTTCAGGCGAATGAGCACTTCCTTGGGTCCTGGAGCCGGAATCGGACGGTCGACGCGAGCGAGCCGCTCCAAGCCGAACCCGCCTTGAATAGCGAATGCTTGCATGGTTCATCTCTCCTTCTATCAGGGATAGACTTACCATAAGGCATTCGCTAAACTTTGGTAAGAAGGCACTTTCAGGTCGGTTACGAACCCGAAAGTGCGTAAAGGAGGCGAGAGCATGGCGGGAACAACGCCCGATATTTCCCTGGAAGCTTGCAGCTATAGCCGCGTTCTGGAGATCGTCTCGAACAAGTGGACCGCACTCGTGTTGTATGCTTTGGAAGGCGGCACGATCCGCTATGGGGAAATCCGGCGCAGAATCGAAGGGATTTCGCAGAAGATGCTGACCCAGACGCTGAAGCAATTGGAGCGGGACGGTCTTGTCCGCAGGAAGGTCGTGCCTTCCGTCCCTCCCATCGTGGAATATTCTCTGACTCCCCTTGGCGAGACGCTTATTCCCTGCATGCTGATGTTGAAAAGCTGGGCTTCGACCCATTACGGGTCTGTCATGGCCGCGAGAGAAGAGTTTGACCGCGGGGAGAGCATAAAACTCTGACCAGACTCGGGGTCAGTGGCAAACTGAACGGCAAGCCCTAAGACGGCGAAAACCGGCGAGTTCCTCCCGAGAGAGGCTGCCGGGTTTTGCTATGCCGCCGAGAACGTTGAGTTTCCGCTTCATGGAATCGCCGCATCGAAGCGGCCGCGCAGCCCTGTCGCCGCCTACTCCTTCACCGAGCCCAGCACGATTCCTTTGACGAAGAAGCGCTGGAGGAACGGATAGACGAGCAGGATCGGCAGCGCTCCGATGAAGATCTGAGCCGCTTTGACCGATCGCTGCGACATGTTCTTGAGCGACTCCGAATCGACCGACAGCCGGCTGAAGTCCTGCTGCACGACGATCGTCTGCAGGAACGTGGCGAGCGGGTAATTTTCCAAGTCGGACATGTAGATCAGCCCGTCGAACCACGAGTTCCAGTGGAACACCATCGTGAACAGCGAGATCGCCGCGATTGCGGGCATCGCGATCGGGATGTAGATCTTGAACAGAATGCGGTAATATCCCGCCCCGTCGATAAGCACGGCCTCCTCGAGCGCCCGCGGCACCGAGGTTCGGAAGAAGTTCAGCATCAGAATCAGGTTGAAGGAATTGATCGCGACCGGAAGAATGAGCGCCCACATCGAATTCATCAGTCCGACCTTGGAGATCAGAATGTAGGTGGGAACGAGCCCTCCGTTGAACAGCATCGCGAAAATAAACAGCCAGACGTACCATTTGCGCCCCTTCAGCTCGCTGTCCTCTTTGGACAGCGGATAAGCGATCATCGTCGTCAGCAGCATGGAGAAGGCGGTTCCGATCAGGGTGCGCAGGAAAGACGTCTGCAGGGCGTTGGAGAAATTCCGGTTGTCGATCGTCTCCGCGTACGCGTCGAGCGTGAAGTCGATCGGCCACAGGCCGACCAGATTGGCGCCGGCGGCCTCCTTCCCGCTGAAGGAGACGGCCAGCACGTGGATGATCGGCAGAATGCACGAGACGGAGATCACGGCCAGCAGAATGTAGTTGATGATCGTGAACGTTTTGTACGAGCCGGTCCTGTAGATCACGGGGTAGCCTCCTTTAGTCAGAAAATGCGATAGTCGGCGAATTTGTAGGCCAGCCGGTAGGCGGTGACGATCAGAATGAAGCTGATGACGGATTTGAACAGGCCGACGGCCGTGGCGAAGCTGAATTGTCCGTTCAACAGCGCCATCCGATAGACGTACGTATCGATAATGTCGCCCTTATCGTAGACGAGCGGATTGTACAGGTTGAAAATCTGATCGAACCCGGCGTTCAGAATGTTGCCGAGCGACAGCGTGCCGACGACGATCGCCATCGGGAGCAGCAGCGGAACCGTAATGTGCAGCAGCTGTTTCCAGCGGTTCGCCCCGTCCATGACGGCGGCTTCGTACAGCTCTCCGTTGATGCCGGCCAAGGCGGCCAGGAAGACGATCGTGCCGAACCCGAACTCCTTCCAGACGTCGCTGGCTATGACGACGAAGCGGAACCAATTGCCGTCTCCGAGGAAGAAGATCGGCTTCATGCCTAACCCTTCGACCATGACCCGGGTGACGAGGCCGCCCTCGGGATTAAGAATGTCGAGCAGAATGCCGCCAAGAATGACCCACGACATGAAGTGGGGCAGGTAGACGAGCGTCTGAACCGTTCGTTTGAACGCCATCTTCGCGACTTCGTTCAACATGAGCGCGAATACGAACGGGGTAACCAACTGGAACACGATCTTCAGGGAAGCGATTACAAAAGTGTTCCAGATCACCTGCCTCGTGTCGGAGAACGCCGCGATCTCCCGGAAATGATCCAGTCCGACCCATTCGGACCCGGTAAATCCGGCGTACGGTTTGAAGTCTTGGAAGGCCATAATAATTCCCGGCATCGGGCCGTATTGAAATACGAGCAATACGATCAATCCGGGAAGAACCATGCTGTGAAGGGGCCACGTTCGTCTCAAATTCCATTGCTGTTTCGTGCTGCGCATCAATTCCACCGCCTGTCGTTTTTTCTCCCCATAGTCCAATGGTATACGCTTTGAGATCCCCTCCTAAATATCAAAATCTAAACATAGAAGCACTTTATCAACCAATGCGCGAACTGGTAATCGGTTTATCTAGTACCGCCTCGGCCCTTCTTTGTATAATGGGTGCACGGCTTCGATTCGAGGGGCGGGAAGGAGACTCGGCCATGCGCATTAAGTGGAACTTCAATATTTTCAAGAAAATCTACGTGTTGATCGTTCTGTTCCTGATCCCGGTTCTCGGGCTGTACTACTACTCCAACCAGATCAGCGTCGAAGTCGTCGAGCAAGAGATCAACAACCGCGATCTGAACAAGCTGAACTATGTGCTGAGCCAACTTGAAAGCGATTTCGAGCAGCTCTCGCTCATCTCGCTGGCGCTCGTCCAGGACCCGGACATCCACAAGTACGTCAACAGCGACGTCTTCGCCAGCACGTTCAGAGACGATTACGACCTGGTCGAATTGAAGGTTAAGATTATGGAGAAAATTTCCCTGCTCAGCCTGCTTAATCATTGGAGGAACGGGATTTTCGTCTATTCCGGCAACGGCAGCGAAGTGCTCAGCAGCAACATTCTGCTCCGCGCCAACTTCCAGCCCAATGAATTCAGTCCGATCTGGGAATACAATCCGCAGGCCGACCAGTTCTACAAGCATACGAGCACGCCTCTGTCCGAACCGGGCACGGAGGGGCCCGACGAGTTGATCGTGGAGGTGCGGGCCCCGGCTTCCTACATTCGGGAAGTGCTGGACCAGCTCAAGGTCGGCGGGGACGGAGATCCGTTCCTGTACCGCGCCTCCTACCAGCCGCTCGTCAACCGAACGGCGAACGACCCGCTGATCGCGCAGTTGAACGAGAGATTGGATCGGGAACCGCTGCAGGCGGCGGGACATCTGACGGAGAAAATCAACGGCAAAAAATATTTGATTACTTACGTGCGGTCGGAAGCGATGGGCTGGACGCTCGTCGATTACGCCAAAGTGGACACCATCCTCGCTCCGATCGAGATGAGCCGCAATTTCTTCTGGTTCTCGGTCGGGATGCTGCTGATCTTGTTCGGCGTCGTCGCGTTGCTGCTGTTCTTCCACGTGCAGCGGCCGACGGGCGAGCTGATCGACAGCATGCACCGCTTGAAGAAGGGCGATTACCAGGTACGGCTGCGGCCGGACAAGAACAACGTGTTCTATTTTATTTTCAAGCGGTTTAACGAGATGGCCGAAGAAATTCAACATCTGATTGAGAAAGCATACGTGGAGAAGCTGCGGACGAACGAGGCGGTCATGAAGCAGCTCCAATCGCAGATCAATCCTCACTTCCTGTACAACAGCCTGTTTTTCGTGCAGACGATGGCCAGGCGGGGCAGGGAGGAAGAGGTCGAGGCGATCTGCATGCATCTCAGCGAGTATTACCGTTACGCCACGCGCGTGGATAAGCAGTTGGTGACGCTTCGTGAGGAAATGGAATACATTCGCAACTACTTGGAAATCCACGTCATGCGGACGCAGCGCATCCGTTACGAGATCGAAGTGCCGGAGGAGATGCTGGAGCTGGAAATTCCGCGAATGCTCGTCCAGCCGCTCGTCGAGAACGCGATCAAGCACGGCATCGAGCCGAAGCCGGGGGAAGGGGTTATTCGCATATGGGGCAAACGGGAAAACGAGGATTACGCCCTGTACATCGAGGATAACGGAGTCGGCATGCCGGCGGGAGAGGCGGAGCGTCTGAACGAGTTGATCCGGCAGTCTCAGGCGGGGGACGAAGAAGAGATCGGATGCGGCGTATGGAACATTCATCAGCGCATGAGATACAAGTTCGGGGAGGGAGCCGGGTTGGCATTCGCCGCCAAGGAAGAGGGCGGATTGCTCGTCGGCATGCATTGGAACGGCGAACAAGGAGAAGGGGGAGAGCGGAATGTTCCAGTTGCTGCTGGTTGATGACGAGAGACCGGTCGTGGAGGGCTTGGAGGAGATTATTCCTTGGGAGGAGCTGAGTGTGTCTCAGGTGCACACGGCTTTCTCGGGGCAGGATGCGCTGAACGTTATGAAGAAGCACGCGATCGACATCGTCGTGACCGATATTCAGATGCCCGGCATGTCGGGCATCGAGCTGATCAAGGAGATCGAGCGGAGATCGCCGCGGACGAAATGCATTCTGCTGTCCGGCCATGCCGAGTTCGAGTATGCCCAACAGGCGATCCAGAGCAATGTGATCGATTATTTGCTGAAGCCGATTCGCAGTCAGACGCTGATCGAATCGGTGAACCGGGCCCAAGAGCTGCTCAAGCAGGAATGGGAGCAGATCGGCTCGTACGAGCGATCCGTTCAGGCGCTGAAGGAAAATATGCCGCTGCTGCGCGAGAACCTGCTGAAGGAGCTGCTGCACGGTGCGCGCATCGGCGGAGAGGAGTGGGAGCGCAAGCGGCAGACGCTGGACATCCCGTTCGTTCCGGGAGACGATTGCTCGCTCGTGCTGGTGCGGATGGACGAACTGGGTCGCCTGGAAGAGGAGCATCCGTCGCTCGCGGAATTCGCGATCGGCAACATCGCGGCGGAAGTGTTCTCGGGCGGCTTTCATACGTGGAACTGCAAGGTGGACCACGGCTTCCTCATCTTCGTCGTCAAGCCGACCGCGGCCCGCGAGGAGGAGATGCGGCAGGCGAACGGGGAAGACTGGATACAGGCCCGCAAGCATCTGCTGGAGGAGACCGCCAGCCAGTTCCAGAGTAAGGCGAAGCATTATTTGAAATGCAAAGTTTCGATCGTGATCGGCGATTGGGGAACGTTCCCGGGCGGGCTGAAGGTGCTGTACCGGCAGACGCTGACCTCGCTGATCAAGTATGTCGGGGACTCGGAAGACTTCTTCCTCGCCTCTATGGAGGAGAAGCGCAAAGCGAATTCGCTGCGCGGACTGCACGAGCATCCGACGGTCGCGCATCTGCTGGAGGTCGGCAACTGGAAGCAGGCGTACGAGAAAATAGGCGATATTTTCGCGGAGCTGAACCGGATCAACGTGCGTCACCGGGAATTTCTGATGGAGGTCTATTACGTGATCGGCGCGGCCGTGGCGATGACCGCCCATAACAACGGCTATCTGCTGTCCGAGGTGCTCGGCGACGACGATTACGCCGCGCTGATGCAGCCGTCGTACGATTCCGTGCGTGCGTTCGAAGCGTTGGCGTACCGGGTGCTCAACAAGCTGGAGGCGCGGATGATCGCGGATCTGGAGGGCAACCGCATGTCCGTCGTGCAGAAGGTTCACGCGTTCATCGAGAAGAATCTCGATTCCGACGTGTCGCTGCAGTCGATCTCCGATCACGTCTACCTGCACCCCGTGTATTTGTCCAAAGTGTATAAGCTGGAGACAGGGGAGGGGCTGAGCGAATACATCAACCGCATCCGGATGGAGAAGGCCTGCCATCTGCTGAAGAACTCCCGGCAGAAGATCTACGAGATCGCCGAATCGCTCGGTTATCAGACCAATTATTTCATTCGCGTATTCAAGCGCCAGTATGGAATGACTCCTCAGGAGTACAGAAGAGTCCAAATTTGAGCTTCGTCCCGATATCATCTTACAGAATGCTACTTTGTTAAGATTGTGATATATATCCGCCAAAATAGCCCGTATTATAATGATCCCAGAATTGAATCGCCCGCTGCCGGCGGCGTGCGAATGCGAGCGTTCAGACTTCGGTCCGGCCGGCGATTCGATTCCCATCATCAGGAGGTGGACTCATGTTCAGGAAATCTGCATTGGTTCTAACGGCGATCATAGCGTTAACCGGCGTTTTGGCCGCCTGCTCCAAGGGGAACGGCGGCGAAGGCGCGGCTCCGGGCAACAGCCAACCGGCGACGGAGACGGCTTCGGCGCCCGCGGCCGAGTCCCCGGTCAGCTCGACCGGGAAGTTCGATCCGCCGGTGAAGATTACGACGGCCAGGCCGGTTGCTTCCGACGTCGTGTACAAAGAAGGGGAAGACACGAAGAACAACGTCCATATCCAATGGGCGAAAGACAAGCTTGGCATCAATATCGATTACATCTGGACCGTGGGCACTTACGATGCTTACCACAACAAGATCAAGCTGGCGCTCGCTTCCAACGAGCCGCTGCCGGACGTGTTCATCGTCGAGGACGCCCAGCTCGCCAAGCAGGTCATCGAGTCCGGACGGGCGATGGACATCAGCGAAGCGTACGACATGTATGCCAGCGAGCGGATGAAGCAGATGTACGCGGACAATCCGACGGCATGGCAGTCGGTGTCCAAGGACGGACGCAAATTCGGCATCCCGATTCTGCAGACCGGAGCGGGAGAAGATCCGATCCTCTGGATTCGCCAGGATTGGCTCGACAAGCTGAGCCTGCAGGCGCCGACGACGATCGAGGAATTGGAAGCGGTCATGGATGCGTTCGTTAACCAAGACCCTGACGGCAACAACAAGAAGGATACGGCGGGCATCGCCTTGACGCTGCGCGACGGCTTCAACTCCTGGGTCGACGGCAAGTTCGTCTTCGGAGCGTACAGCAAGGACGGCGTGCTTCCGAAGTACTGGCACGAGAACGCCGAAGGTCAGCTGGAGTACGGCTCCATTCATCCGGATATGAAGCAGGGGCTGGCCAAGTTCCACGAATGGTACACAAAAGGCTACCTGTTCGAGGACGCCGGGGCGGCCGATCTGTTCGCCGCGTTCGAGAAGTTCAACCAGGGCAAGGTCGGTATCATCGCCGGTCCGTACTGGATGGGAGACTGGCCGCTGCCGGACGTCTTCAAGAACGTTCCCGAATCGGTCATCAAGCCTTATCCGCTGCCGCGGGGGCCGGAAGGCGTTCACGCGCCGGGCGAGCGGCTGGTCAAGAGCCGGATGTTCTTCAACAAGGATTTCAAGCATATGGACGCGTTCTTCAAGTATTACGACGAGACGCTCGGCTACTGGTACAACGACGAGAATTCCGACTTCAAGTACGGATTCGCCGAGGGCTACGACTACGTGCTGGAGAACGGCGAGGCGGTCTACGATCCCGAGAAGCTGCCGAACGGCTACATCAACGCGGGCAAGTACATGCTGAGCTGGAATCCGCCGAACGTTCCGTTCGTGGAGCTGAACGTCTACAAGGATCTGGCGACGGGCAAGCCGGCCGAAACCTATCTGGAGAAGAAGCTCGCCGGACTGCCGCCGCTTAAGGTGGAAGGCGGAGCGGTGCTGGCGAACGACCTGGACAAATCGGTGCACGACCGCTTCGTCGGCGCTCCGACCAAGACGATGGAGAGCAAGGGCGTCATGCTCAACAAGCTGGAGAACGAGACGTTCGTCAAAATCGTATACGGCAGACTGCCGCTGGACGACTTCGACAAGTTCGTCGCCAACTGGAAAGCTTCCGGAGGCGATCAGATCACCGAAGAAGTGAACGAATGGTATCAGTCGGTTAAATAGTCGGGAGGGTCGGCTGATGGATCTTCCGGTCGACTGGGCCGAAGCGGACCGGGCCGCGGGCGAATATGCCGCGGGTTATGTCGAAGACGGCATGACGGTCGGTCTCGGAAGCGGCACGACGATCTATTGGACGCTGCGCAAGCTGGCCGAACGCGTCGGGGCCGGCCTGCGGATGAAGGGGATTCCCACCTCGCTGAAGACGGAACGGCTGGCGCGCGAATGGGGCATTCCGTTGACGGATTTCTCCGAGTGCCGGAATCTTGACTTGTACTTGGACGGCGCGAAGGAGATCGATCCGGACAAGGCGATGATCAAGGGCGGCGGAGGCTCCTTCTTCCGAGAGAAGCTGATCGCGGAAGGGGCTGTGCGGCGGATTATCGTCATTCGGGGCGGCAAACGGGTCGAAAGGCTCGGCAGTATCCCCGTTCCCGTCGAGATCGTGCCGTTCGGCTGGGAGTGGACGCTGGAGAGGCTGCGCGGTCTGGGCTGCGAGACAGCGCGGAGGAGCCGGAGCGACGGAGGGGGAGAGCTTCCTTTCGTTACCGATAACGGCAATTACGTGGCCGATTGCAGCTTCGGACTTTTATACGACCCAGCGGAGACGCATCGTCGTATTAAAGAAATTACAGGTGTGGTAGATACCGGCTTGTTCTTCGGCCTAGCCGATGAAGTCGTCGTGGGCGGCGAAAGCGGAATCGAAATATGGACGTAAGCGAGATGATGAGATGAAGGCTGCCGCATTGACGGGATTCGAACGAATTCAGGTGTTCGAGGCAGAGAAGCCTGCGCCGGGGCCGGGAGAAATCCGGGTCCGGGTGGCGGCGTGCGGAGTGTGCTCCTCGGAACTGGGTCTGTGGGCCAACCCGGCCTTCTCGACGGAGACGCCGCTGTACTTCGGTCACGAGATCAGCGGCATCGTCGAGGAGACGGGGGCTGGAGTCGAACGTTGGCAGACCGGCGACAGAGTAACCGTATTCGCCGAGAGAGGCGGCTACGCGGAGTACGTCGTCGTGCCGGAGAGCTGGGCGATCCGGGTAGCCGACGGGATTCCGCTGCGCGCCGCGCTCGGCGAGCCGATCGGCTGCGCGATGAACGCGGCCGCCCGCTCGGGAATCGGCCTGGGCGATACGGTCGTGCTGATCGGGGCCGGCTTTATGGGGGCTTTGGTGCTGCAAGGCGCGAGGCTGAGAGGCGCCGCCAAGGTGATTGCCGTCGACGCCCGCGAGGAATCTCTGGCGCTGGCGCGCCGTCTGGGCGCGGACGAGACGATCCTGGCCGGACGCGAGGACGTGGCGGAGCGCGTGCGGGAGCTGACCGGCGGAGCGGGGGCCGACGTCGCCATCGAATGCACCGGCCTTCAAGCCGGGCTGGATGCCGCGACGCAGGTCGTGCGCATTCGCGGGAAGCTGGTCGTCGTCGGCTACCATCAGGGCGGGCCGCGCTCGATCGACATGCAGATTTGGAATTGGAAAGGGCTCGACGTCGTCAACGCCCATGAGAGAGAGCCCGAAGCTTATCTGTCCGGCATCCGGGCGGGAATGAAGCTGCTGGAAGCCGGACGGCTCGAGATCGCGCCGCTGCTGACGCACGAGTACCCGCTGGAGCGGATCGACGAGGCGTTCCGGGACGCGAAGAGCAAGCCACCGGGTTTCACGAAGGCCGTCATCGTATTCTGATCGTTCGTTACGGCATCACGCATCGCATACAGAAGGAGTGTTTTCCTGTGAGAAAATTGAAAGTCGGGCTGATCGGCCTGGGCGAAGTGGCGCAGATTACCCATCTGCCGATATTGGAAAATTTGGCGGACCGCTACGAGATCGCCGCCTTGTGCGACATCTCGCAGCAGCTGCTCGCCGTGTTGGGCGAGAAGTACCGGGTGACGAACCTGTACACGGACGCGAAGCAGTTGTGCGAGCAAGCCGATCTCGACGCCGTGTTCGTGCTGAACAGCGACGAATACCACGCGGAGTGCGCAATCCATGCGCTGCGCAACAAGAAGCATGTGCTGATCGAGAAGCCGATGACGCTGAACCAGACTGACGCCGACGCGATGATCCGGGCGCGGGACGAAGCCGGCGTGCAGGTGATGGTCGGGTATATGCGCCGCTTCGCTCCGGCGTTCACGGAGGCGCTGGAGGAGCTGAAGACGCTCGGACCGATTCAGTACGCCAAAGTCCGCGACATTATCGGGCAGAATCGGCTGATCATCGAGCAGTCCAGCAACGTCTACCGGTTCTCCGACATTCCGCAGGAGGCGTCGGCCGACCGTTGGGCAAGACGCGAGGCGATGATCAAGGAAGCGATCGGAGACGTTCCGAAGGACGTCTACAACGCCTACGGTTTGCTGTGCGGCTTGAACAGCCACGACTTGTCCGCGATGCGCGAGCTGCTGGGCATGCCGAAGCGGGTCGTGTCGGCGAAGCAATGGAACGGAGGCGGCTATATTGCCGCGATCCTGGAGTTCGACGGCTACTATGCGACGTTCGAGACGGGCGTGGACGATCAGCGGCGGTTCGACGCTTCGATCGAAGTGTTCGGCCGCTCCAAGTCGATGACGATCCAGTACAATACGCCGTATATCCGCCACCTGCCGACGACGCTGAACGTCAAGGAAACGATCGGAGAGGCGTACGTCGAGACTGCGAACCGCCCGACGCTCAAAGACCCGTATACGGTGGAGCTGGAACATTTTTACGACGTGGCAACGCAAGGAATCGTTCCGAAGACGACCCCGGAGGATTACAAGAACGACCTGGAGATTTTCAGAATGATCGCCGAAGCGCTGGTTCGAGAGGAATAAACGAATGGAGGAAACGGACATGACGCAATTGCTGACGAAAACCGAAGTCGACGCCTACCAGGAACAAGGATATACGCTGTACAAGAAGCCGGTATTCTCCAAGGAAAAGATGGACCGGCTGCGGGGAATTTTCGAGGATCATCTGGCGGAGAAGGGCGACAAGCTGTCCGACGAATTGGATACACCCCACTTCCGCGACAAGCGGCTGCTGGAGTTTCTGCTCGCGGACGAGGTGCTCGACCTGGTCGAGCCGATCATCGGGCCGAACATCATGCTCTGGTCGAGCCACTTCATCTGCAAGGACCCTTACGTGGGCCGTGCCACGCCATGGCACGAGGACTCCGCGTACTGGAACGGCCGCTTCGACAAGTACGACAAGATCGTGACCGTATGGCTGGCGATCGACCGCAGCTTCAAGGACAACGGCTGCATGCGCGTCATCCCGGGAACTCATCACAACGGCTTCTCGCAGTACGAGAACGTCGATATGTCCGTCAACACGTTCCATGCGCAGATCAAGGACATCGACGAATCGAAGGCGGTCTACTTCGAGCTGGAGCCGGGCGAATGCTCGCTGCACGACTCCCGCATCATCCACGGCGCCGCGGCCAACACGAGTCCGTATCGCCGCTGCGGCTACACGATGCGGTTCATCTCCACGGATACGAAGGTCATTCCGGAGAAGAACGAGAACTGGGAAATCATATTGGCTCGCGGCGTCGATCTGGCCGGCAACAGCTACGTGAAGATCTAATCGGCGGCAAGCCATGCGCAAGGGGCATCGGGCGACCGTGCCCCTTGTTCACGATTCAGTCCAGAGGACGCCGAAGAAGTTGTTGCTTGTGTCTCACAAAGGAAAAGCAGATGCGAGAGGTGAACGGGATGGAACGGGGAATTTACTTTGACGGCTGGTATCGGGATGAGCATTGCTATCATCCGAGCCTGCCGATGCGCAGGACACAGATGGTGGAGGATCTGGTCGACTACGAGGCGACGCTGCTCGTCTGGTCGGCTCTCGGGGGCGGCGTCGTGTCGCTTCCGTACCTGGAGGAGGAAGCATACGGCGAAGTGCCGTCCCGTCTGCGGATGTACGGGTATATGAACGACCGCGAATTCATCCGCGAATGCGACAAGCACGGCATCAAGGTGTTCGGCGTCGTGTTCGAGGTGCAGGGCTGGGAGTTCCCGGCCGAGATCAGCGAGGACGAGACGAAACTGCTTGGGCTGAACATTATGCGCGGAGAAGGGCAGAAGGTGACGTACGGCCTTCGGGAGTTCAGCCAGGACAAGTATCCGAAGCTGTTTCCCAAGACGTTCCGCGATTACTTCCCTGACGGGCTGGTCAACAGCGACGGGGAGCAAGTGACGGATCTGTGGGAGGAATGCGCCGCCCGCAAAATGGACGGAACGGCCGTCCACGCCGCCTGGGTGGAAGTGGTCGGGCATGAGCAGCAATGCTACCAGATGTGCCGCAACAATCCGGTATGGCGGGCTTATCTGAAGAAGATCATCGAGATCCAGATCGACGCCGGCGTACACGGCGTGCATCTGGACGAATGCGAGCTGCCGATTACGGCGATCGGGTACGGAGGATGTTTCTGCAAGGATTGCATGAAGCAGTTTAACGTCTATCTGACGGACCGGCAGCGCAAGGGCGATCTGCCCGCGGCTTTGCAGGAGATGGACCTGGAGTCGTTCCATTACGGCGATTACTTGAAGGCCTGCGGCGCCGAATTCCCGGGCAAGGCGTCCGAGACGCCCTTCTTCACGCAATATTTCCAATTTCAAATGAAAATCATGACGGGCTACTTCAAAGAACTGACGGACTACGTGCGCGAATACGGCCGCTCCAAGGGGCGGGACGTGCTCGTGTCGGGCAACTTCTTCCACGTCATGCACCAATACATGCCGCTGCAGCCGGAAGTGGACATCATCGCCACGGAAATGCGCAATACGCTGTACCGGCAAGCTTACTGGTATCGCTACGCCAACGGGTTCGCCAACGGCAAGCCGATGACCGTCGTGGAAAATCCGTACGGCGGCATCGTGCCCGAGTTGCTGGAGAATCTGCGCGCGGGCCGAATGGCCGAACAGTTCCAGCTGATGCTGCTGGAGGCGGCGACCTACGGCTGCAATCTGTCCGTTCCATACGGGGGCTGGATGGGCAACACGATCCGCGACGCGTTCTATGCGCCCAAGGAGCCGACGATGGCCGTGCAGAAGTTCCTCAAGCGCAACGAGCATCTGATCTCCGACGTATCGGGCGCGGAGATTGTCGTCAACTACAGCTACCCGAGCTACTACTATCGCGAGAACGACGCGGTGGAGAACGACCCGGGGCAGGCGACGATGCTGTCGTCCACGGTGAACAAGGGCGTCGTGATGCCGTTCTGGGACATCATCAAGGAGATGAGCAAGCAGCACGTGCCGTTCGACGTGTTGATCTCTTCGGACGGCGAGCTGTTCCAGGATACGTTTAATCTGGAGAGTCTGAGCAAGTACAAATGCCTCGTGCTTCCCGACAACGAGAAGATGACGTCCGAGCAGCTTGCGGTCGTGCTGGGCTTCCTGGACGGGGGCGGCCGGGTTGTCGTCTACGGGCGGCTGGCGGACGAGATGGGCGATCCGGAGCTTGCGCGGATAATTCTGGCGCATCCGGGCACGGTTCATTGCGGCAAGGAGGAGAAGCTGCTGGGCTTTGTCGGTTCCATCCGCGACGTGCTGCCGGACCGCAAGTTCCAGATCGAAGTGGAGGGCCGTCCCGATATCGGGCTGCACCCTCACCGGCTGGCCGACGGGCGCACGGCGGTGCATCTCGTCAATTATCAATTCCACCGCGAGCAGGATCGCGTGATCCCGATCGAGAGCGTCACTTTCCGCATGCGCGCAGATCGTCCGATCGAAGGATTGGCGCTTCATACGCTGGACGGGCGGGAGCTTGACGCCGAATGCCGGAACGAAGACGGTTATCTGACGGTGACGATTCCGTCGATGCCGCTGTACGTGCTGGTAGAGTGTCTGACCGAAAGGGGCGAAGGAACGGGAGCATGCAAATCCAATTGTACATGTCGCTGTGGGCATTCGTCGGATTCGAAGGGTCGCCGCTGTCAATCCGATTAGGGAGCGATGCCGGACGCGTGTTCGAGAGAATCGCGGCAGCGGGCTATCAAGGCGTGGAATGCCCGCTGCCCGTCGCGGAACAGGAACCGCTGTTCCGGCAATTGCTGAAGGAGCACGGTCTGAAGCTGATCGCTCAGGTGCTGACGGAGGGACCCGACCACGCCGGCTCGTTCGAGCGGCAGCTTGAGCGGGCGGCCTCCTTCGGGCCCGGGCTGATCGTCTCGCAGAGCGGCAAGGACAGCCACGGCCGGGAGGAGCGTCTGGCGTACTTCGAACGGGCTCTCGCCGCGGAAGCCCGCATCGGTATCCCCGTCGCTCATGAAACGCACAGAGGACGGGCGCTCTATACGCCTTGGCACACGGCGGAACTGCTCGCTGCGGAGGAGCGGCTTAGGTTGACGGCGGATTTCAGCCACTGGTGCTGCGTGACCGAATCGCTGCTGGAGGATCAAGGAGCGGCCATGTCGGCGGCTTGCGCCCGCGCGATTCACATTCACGGGCGCGTCGGCCATCGCGAAGGGCCGCAGGTTTCGGATCCCCGCGCTCCAGAGTATGCGCAGGAGCTGGCCGCGCACGAGGACTGGTGGAAACGGATCGTAAATGCGCACTTTGCCCGAGGAGAGACGACGATGACATTCACGCCGGAATTCGGACCGCCCGGATATATGCCGACGCTGCCTTATACGAAGCAGCCCGTCGCCGATCTGTGGGAGCTCAACGCCTGGATGGCCCGCCGATTCGTTCGCTTGGCCGAAGAAGCGATAGCCGAGGCGACAGATTCGGGGAAAAAGGAGGAGCACGCAGGATGAAGGACGAAATTAAGAGGCGAATTATTATCGATACCGACATCGGCGGAGATCCCGACGACGCGACGGCGATCGCGCTCACCCTGGCTTCCCCGGAGCTGGCCATCGAGGGGATCACGACCGTCTATTCGGACGTCGATTATCACGCCAGACGGGTCGCTCGCTTGTTCGAATTGGCGGGAGCCCCTCCGGTTCCCATCTATAACGGACTGTCGGAGACGCTGTTGCGAAACCGGAACGTCAGCTGGACGAGCGATGCGGATACGCAGGACGAGGAGGGAGAAGGGGACGCGCTGGACGGCGGCCCGCAGCCCGCGGATGCCGGCAGCGCCGTCTCCTTCATCGTCGGCTCGATCATGGCCTCGCCCGGCGAGATCACGCTCGTCTGCATCGGACCGCTGACGAACATCGCCGCCGCCATCATCGTCGAACCCCGTATTATAGACAGGGTGAAGCAAATCATTTTGATGGGCGGCGTCACCCGTCTCGGGGACAACGGGGCGGAGCTGTATCCCGTCGAGCATAACATCAAGTGCGACCCGGAAGCGGCGTCCGTCGTGTTCGGCTCGGGAGCGCCGATCGTAATGGTCGGTCTGGATGTGACGAGCAAGGCGCGAATTACGCGCGAGCACTGCCGCAGGCTGATCGCCTCCGGCAAGCCGGTTAACGCGGCGCTGGCCGACGTCATGGAGCGATGGCTAGTGCGGATCGGAGAGGACTCGACCCCGATGCACGATCCGATGGCCATGGCGCTGGCGATCGACGGTACGCTCGCGACGACGAGGCGGATGAATGTGCGGATCGATTACGACCACCGGGAAGGCACGGGGCAGACGGTTGCAGTGTCCGACCCTCGAAGTCCGGTGGAGGTTTGCCTCGATGTCGAGGCGGACAGGTTTCTGAACTTGCTGTTTGACCGACTATGCAAGGAGGAGTAGGGATGACGACGCACATCGGGCTCGAAGAGGCTCGGCTTCGCACGATAAGCATGCTGGAGCAGGCAGGCATCGTGCTGACGGAGGAAGAGAAGGCGAACGTGGAAGTCGCCGACATGGGACTGGGCGAGCTGGCGGTCAGCGGTCTTCAGCTGATTACGTACGTCAATACGGACCGTTACTGCGCCAAGGATCTGGTACTGTTGCCCCGGCAAACCTGCCCCGAGCATCGGCACCCGCCGCTTGGACCGGACAATCCCGGCAAGCAGGAGACGTTCCGCTGCCGGACGGGCCGCGTCTGGCTGTACGTGGAGGGTCCGGCGACCTCCGAACCGCAAGCCCGGCCGCCTGCGGGAAGCGAAGCTTACTACACCGTTTTTCACGAAATCGAGTTGAATCCCGGCGAGCAGTACACGATTCCGCCCGATACGCTCCATTGGTTTCAGGCCGGGGACGAGGGCGCGATCGTATCGGAGTTTTCCAGCACGAGCCGCGACGAATCCGACATTTTCACCGACCCGCGCATTCGGCGTCTGGCAGATTGAGAGTTACGGGCGTCGATAAGACGGCGAGAAGGCCATCCCCAAGTCATTCTGAATTGACTTGGGGATGGCCTTCTGCCGTCTATTGCCGTACTATTTCTTATTGTTATAAAAGTACATCGTCAACGGAGCGAATACGACGACGAAAGCCGCGGAGAGGAGGAAGACGATAGGCAGCAGCCCGCTCTCCAAGCCGCCGTGCGCCAGACCGCGCACCGCGTCCACGACCAGCGTGACCGGATTGACGTCGACCAGGCTCTGCAGCCAGCCGGGCATCGTCGAAGTATCGACGAAGACGCTGCTCAGGAACGTAAGCGGGAACAGCACCATCATGCTGATGCCCATCAGCGCTTTTTCGGAACGCACGATGAGACTGAGAAACGTCCATACCCAGGACAGGCTGAAGGCGAACAGCAGCAGCACGAGAACGCCGAGCACCAGGCCTCCGAAGCCTTCGGCCGGCCTGAAGCCGAGGATGTAGCCAAGCCCGATCATGATGGTCGAAGCGAGCAAATAGCGGACTGCGTCAACCAGCAGAGCCCCGACAAGAGCCGCAGGGCGCCAGAAGGGCAGCGTGCGAAACCGGTCGAATATGCCTTTCTGAATATCCTTGTTCAGATCGATGCCCGTGTACATCGTGATCATCGAGACGGTCATGACGAGAATGCCCGGCAGCACGAAATCGAGATACTCTCCGGTGGAGCCGGAAATCGCGCCTCCGAACAAATAGGTGAACATGAGCAGGAACATAATCGGGAAAGCCGTTACGTCGAACAGTTGCTCGGGAACGTATTTGATTTTCAGCAGCGCCCGCCACCCGAACGTCAAGGAGGCGCCGATCGCCCCGGGGCGGCCTGGACGCTGCGACAACGTTAAAGCGCGCTGCAGATCGGTTGCGTTATCCTGCTTGATGTACATCTTCCGATTCCTCCCCTTCCGACTCCGGCGAGTCCGGTTTCTTGCCTGTCAACGTCAAGAACACCTCATCCAGGCTGGGCTGGCCCATCGAGAAATCCGCGATCCGCAAGTCCTCCGTCACGAACCGGCTGATCGTCGCGGCTGCGGCGCTGTGATCCGCGATCGGAACGATCAGCTTCAGCGCCCGCTCATCCTTCTCGAACGTCTCTTGCGTCAGCGAGCCAAGGATGACTGCCGCCCGTTCGAGATCTTCCGCCGCTTGGAAGTGAACCGTCAGCCTGCCCGCGCCTACGAGAGCTTTCAGCTCCGAGCTTGTTCCTTCGGCGATTAATCTTCCGTGATCGATGACGGCGATCCGATCGGCGAGCTGATCCGCTTCCTCCAGGTACTGCGTCGTCAGGAATACGGTCGTTCCGTTGCGAACGAGCGCGCGAATGATGTCCCATACCTGGTTGCGGCTTCGCGGGTCGAGCCCCGTCGTCGGTTCGTCGAGGAACAGCAGGTCGGGCGCCGCCACGATGCTGGCCGCGATATCGATCCGCCGCCGCATGCCTCCCGAGTATTTCTTCACTTGCCGCTGCGCCGCCTCTTCCAGATGGAACGCCTTCAGCAGTTCGTCTGCCCGCGCCTTCGCGTCCGCTCTGGAGAACCCGACGAGCCGGGCGATCAGAATGAGGTTTTCCCGGCCGGACAGATCCTCGTCAACCGAGGCGAACTGTCCCGTAAGACTGATGCGCTGCCGTACTTGATCCGTCTCCTTGGCCAAATCGTAGCCCATTACCTTCGCGGAGCCTTCGTCCGGTTGAAGCAGCGTAGCCAGCATGCGAATCGTCGTTGTTTTGCCCGCGCCGTTCGGACCCAGAAAGCCGTAGATCGAACCTCTTGGCACCCGCAGCGCGATGCCGTCGACGACGCGCTGATCTCCGAATTTTTTGACCAGACCGTCGGCCTCGATGGCGTATTCCGGATGAGAATTCAAGCCCATGCTTCGCGATCCCTCCATCTCCATTGTCGTTCGTCAGCGATTATGCGGTTAAGCGGTTATGCGTATGCGGGACTCTCTCAAATGTCTCTATTATTATACAGTATAACCATGGGAATGGTATTTTCTTCTTGCGCCTTCGAATTTTTATTTCACGACGAATGGCGCGCCGGGAGCTGCGCCGATGAGTGCCGCCATAGACGGCGTTCGGGACGCGCCGGAGGCGGGCGACGCAGATTGCGGGACATTGCGTTCCTCCACTCGGCAGCGGATTTTTTCGTTCTGTGAATCCATGTTATGATGAAAGGATCGTCTTAAAGAACCGGCAAGGAGAACGGGACAAATGGGTACGGAACTATCGATCGAACGCTCGTCCGGAATGACCGGACGGCTATGGATTTTGCTCGGAATTATACTGGCAGGAGCGAATATGAGGGCGGCGATCTCTTCCGTCGGACCGCTGATCGGCTTTATTCGGGATGAGACGGGCTTGTCCAACGGGGCAATGGGCTGGATGACCACGATTCCGTTAATCGGCTTTGCGCTGTTGTCTCCCGTTACTCCGGCTATTGCGAGAAGGTTCGGCACCGAGCGGACGCTTGCGGCAAGCCTGCTGCTGATGACAGTCGGCATCGCCTCCCGCGTCGTCGACTCCGTGCCGATGCTGTTCATAGGCACGGCTGGGGTGGGCGTCGCGATCGCGGTAAGCAACGTGCTCCTTCCGAGCATCGTCAAGAAAAACTTCGCCAACCGGGTCGGTCTGATGACCGGACTGTACAGCATGACGATGACGCTGTTCGCGGCGTTCGCGGCCAGTGTCAGCGTGCCGCTCGCGGAGGGGGCGGGCTGGGGCTGGCGCAACGCGCTGCTCGTATGGGCCGCGATGTCCGCCGCGGGTCTGCTCATCTGGCTGCCTCAAGCGATTCGTTCCCGCTCTTCGGGGGCCGCTGCGGCCGCGGGAGTCTCCGCGGAGTCGCGCGCCGGCCGGGGATCGAACGTCTGGAAGTCCGGACTGGCCTGGCAGATCACGCTCTTTATGGGGTTTCAGTCGTTCAACTTTTACGTCTGCGTGGCCTGGTTGCCGGACATTCTGCTGAGCAAGGGATGGTCCCCCGAGAATGCCGGGTTCATGCTCAGCTTGATGCAGCTTTCCGGGATTCCGTTTAATTTTCTGATTCCGATGATCGCGGAGAAGCTCAAGGACCAGAAGCTCGTAGCCGCCCTGGGGGCATTGATCAGTCTGGCCGGGTATGCGGGCTTGCTCTCCGGCCATTCCGCGGCGCTGACCGCATCGGTCGTGTTGATCGGCGTAGGGCAGGGGATGAGCATCAGCTTGGCGCTCATGTTCATCGCGGTGCGGGCGAGGAGCGCGACGCAAGCGGCGGCCCTGTCGGGCATGGCCCAATCGGTCGGCTACGCGCTCGCCGCGCTGGGGCCAATCTGCCTGGGCATGCTGCACGACGCTTCTTCTTCGTGGACGGGCCCCATTCTCGCGATGATTGGCTCTTCCGTCGTCATGGCGGTCGCGGGCTTCGGAGCGGGGCGCGATCGTTACGCGGATTAAGCGTTGGGTGGGAGTTCGTTTTTTCTGATTAAAAAATTATATCCCGTTATGAAATATTTATTTTTCATTTCGGGATATTTTATGTTATAATATGGAAGTGGGGAGAGTTGATATGGAAAGAAATGAGATCATTGCAGAACGCTTGAAAACTTGCCGTGAAAAACGGAAATTGAAGAAAACCGATGTAGTTGAATTAATAAATGTTCCCTACAGTACTTATGCAAATTGGGAATCTGGAGCACGAGAGCCATCGTCGAAAGATCTAGTCCGACTTGCTGATTTCTATCGCGTATCTTTAGATTATCTATTTGGTCTTACGGATGTCCCAACAGTGCCTATCCAGCAAGATGTAAAAGAAGGAGGAAAATCATTGGATGCTTTGCGGGGAATAGTGGGAGATTTCAAGAGTCTATGGAACGAAAGGGATCGCAATATTAAAATTCGAAAAAGCCTCTATAATCAATTATTCGAAGATGCTGATATGAGAGAAGACAGAGTTCATTTCATTGTTAACCGAATTATTTCTTCATATTACATTGGAATCGAAACGGAACGGCGAAAGGAAGAAGAGGAAATTCAAAAGGAAGCGGAATTGACGGATTATTATATTTATTTAGATCGCTATCTTCATGCTTCGATTGGACATAATGTTGAGATTGGTATTACTAATGAACGAGTAGGTAAAGAAGGTACGCAAGACAACTATATTCTGATGGATTACAAACTTTCTCAACCATATCATTACTTGAAACTTCACTTAGAGCGGAATAACGAAAAATGGCCAATTTCGTTCCATGAAATCCAAGACATTAAATTTCTGAAGTGTGGCGATGATCGATTAAAGGTCTGGATCTACATGCCAAAACAAACATGGAGATTTTATCTGAATTATGATCCAAGGTCTGTAATGAGCAGCGAGATAAGCGATAAATTAGAACTAACATAAAGAAAGAACTCCTAGGCATGGGTTCTTTTAATATTACCCATTTTGAAGCTTAATTCTCTTCAATAAATTAAAAACCTCCTCATCCGGCAAAATGCCTATGAGGAGGCAGACGCAATTCCGGGCAAAATGCCTTTTGCGTCCGTATTAATTTATGCCCATGGCTCAATAATATAATCCATGCTGCAGGGAGAATCACAGTGAATAACGAAAAAAATATTTGTATAAGCTACCTGGACGAATCTAAAGTTGAAAATAAAGGCCCAATACGAAAGTATACAATTGCAAGTATGACTGCGCTTAAAGCGGATTATGTCGATCACATTGAGCAGAAATGGAAAAGTCACCGCGATACATACGGCATTCCTAAAGGAAGAGTCATTCATTTTACGAACATTAAGCATCTGTTGAATCCAAATCCTCCTCCTCAACGTCCTCATGATCCAGACTGGGTAAGTGTGTTTAGCAATGATACAGGCATAGATTATGCTAAACTATATGCGTTTTTTAACGACTCTCTGGCCATCATAAGAGATGCTCCATTTATTGTGCAACTTACGGGACTGGAGTATGATTCAAGTCATTTATGCAGGCAAAACAATGTAAAGGATCAAATCTATTTCCCTCCCTTTATTGCGTTCCGCGAACATTTGGACCTTATGGGGTTATATTTATTGGGGCTTCATCAGGCTCCGTACAATTCCAATAATATTAAAATCACTAAGTTACGTTATGATGGTGACGTTGGACTGCAGGAGCGAGACGATATAAAACGCGCATACCATCATACTCTAACGGTCGGAACCAGGCATTTCAAAGCGGAAACAGCGATCAAGCTTTTTGATGAAATACGTTTTATTGGGAAGCATGAAATTGGTCACGAAGTAGTTACGCATGCCGGGAATGAAATTATCGATTTAATCACAACAATTGCTGCTCGGGACATGTGGCAGATTGATACAGATAAAATTAACATCGCAGTTCCAAATGTCGGAATCATCGACCCGTTACCGTTTATTAAGCCCAAAATTCTCCATGCGCAAAAACTAAAAGATTTTTATTAGAGCTGTTGCAATTATATTTTTAGTATAGTATTATTTTCTTAACAAGAGGGAGTAGTTCCTGTCTTGTTAAACCTCGCAGGCATATGACCGGGCGAGTTTATTTTTTTATATGGAAGATATTTAGGAACCATTATTAAAGCTGAGGCTTTAATAATGGTTCCTTTTTTGCTGTGCGATACGATGAGCAAGGTATCCAATTCGTTTCTAGGTCAAGAAATAGAAAAGTCGACCAATCCGGTTGCGAATTTTAGACGATGTTCTCGAATCGTAGGATTATTTAAATCGAATAAGCCCGATACAATGAAAGGGCATTCAAAACTAAATCCTCTACTGGAGTGAATACAAAATGAGAAGGCTTTCTATCTTATTGCTCGTATGCACGATGTTCGCGGCGGCGCTCAGCGCGTGCGGCGGCGGTTCGAAATCCTCGAAGGAAAACAAGCTCGTCGTCTACAGCCCGAACAGCGAAGAGATCGTCAAAACGATCATCCCGATGTTCGAGAAGCAGACGGGAATTACCGTCGAGCTGGTCACCGCCGGAACCGGGGAAATTTTAAAGCGCATTCAATCGGAAAAATCGAACCCGTACGCGGACGTTATGTTCGGAGGCTCGATGGCGGGTTACCTCAGCAACAAAGATCTGTACGAGCCGTACGTATCGCCCAACGATGAGTTTCTGCTGGAGGGCCACCGCAATACGAGCGGCTTCGCGACTCCGTACATCGGGGACGGAAGCGTGCTGCTCGTCAATACGAACCTGGTCGGCGACATTAAGATCGACAGCTACGCCGATCTGCTGAACCCGGCGCTGAAGGGCAAGATCGCCTCGGCCGACCCGGCCAGCTCCAGCTCCGCGTTCGCCCAATTGACGAACATGCTGAAGGCGATTGGCGGCGATTACGAGAGCGAAGCAGGCTGGAACTACGTCGGCGAGCTGATCCAAAATCTGGACGGCAAAATCGCCAGCGGCTCCGGCGCGGTCCACAAAAGCGTCGCGGACGGAGAATACGTCGTCGGCTTGACGTACGAAGATCCGGCCAGCACCTACGTGCGCAACGGCGCTCCGGTCAAGGTCGTGTATCCGAAGGAAGGCGCCGTATTCCTCGACGCCGGCTCGGGCATCATCAAGGGCGCTCCCCATCTGGAGAACGCCAAGAAATTCATCGACTTCATCCTGTCGAAGGAAGCGCAGGACGCGTTCGGCAGCCAGCTTACGAACCGCCCGCTTCGCAAGGACGCGCAGCTCGGCGACTACATGACGCCGTACAGCGACATCAAGATGATCGACGAGGACACGAAGTATGTCAGCGAAAATAAATCGAAGATCGTCGAGAAATACACCGACTTGTTCGCGAGCCTGCAATAAGGCCGCCATTCTGAATAAAAAGCAGGTGACAACGAGATGAGCGTGACGATATCCATTCAGGATTTGGTCAAAAAATATGGAGACGCCACCGTCATTCCCGAGCTGTCCCTGGAGATCAAGAAGGGTGAATTTTTCACCCTTCTCGGTCCCTCGGGCTGCGGGAAAACGACGCTGCTGCGCATGATTGCGGGCTTCAACAGCATCGAAGGCGGCACGATCAAGTTCAACGAGAAAGCAATCAACAACGTAGAGCCGGGCAAGCGGAACATCGGCATGGTGTTTCAGAATTACGCGATCTTCCCGCATCTGTCGGTCACGGGCAACATCGCGTTCGGTTTGCAGAATCGCAAGCTTGCCAAGCCGGACATTGCCGCCAAGGTCGAGGACATCCTGAAGGTTGTCCAGATCGAGCAGTACAAGGACCGGATGCCCAAGAACCTGTCCGGCGGTCAGCAGCAGCGCGTCGCCTTGGCCCGCGCGATCGTCATTCGGCCGGATGTGCTGCTGATGGACGAGCCGCTGTCCAACCTGGACGCCAAGCTTCGCGTCGACATGCGCAACGCGATCAAGGAGCTGCAGAGGGACGTCGGCATCACGACCGTCTACGTCACCCACGACCAGGAGGAGGCGATGGCCGTCTCCGACCGGATCGCCGTCATGAAGTCCGGCGTCATTCAGCATCTGGGCACGCCGCAGGAAATCTACCAACGCCCGGCCAATCTGTTCGTCGCGACGTTCATCGGCCGCACGAACGTGCTGGAAGCGGCGCTGACGAGCAATCAGGGTATGCGTATGCTGCGTTTCGGAGAAGGCGGCTATCAGGAGCCTGTCGATCACCTGAGCATTCCCGAGGAGGATGCGAACAAGCCGCTGCTGGCGGTGAAGGTGTCGATTCGTCCGGAGGAGTTCATCATCAGCGAGGACGGAACGGGCATCCGGGCGAAAATCGTGCACAGCGTATTCCTCGGCCAGATGACGCATTACTTCGTCTCGCTGGATTCGGGGCAGAGCGTGGAGATTACCCAGGAATCGACGACCGCTCGGCCGCTGGAGCCGAATCAGATCATTCATCTGAAAGTGAAGAAGGATAAAATCAACATTTACGACGCACGCGGGGAAACGAACTACACGGGGAGCGGACGCCCATGATCCAAGCGCGCAAAAGATTCGACGTCTGGACCAACCTCTCCCTGATCATTTTCATTTTCTACATTCTGTTCCTGGCTCTGCCCTTGTTCACAATGCTGTTCAAGAGCTTCTACGACGGCAATACGGGCGAACTGTCGCTGGCCTATTTCACTAAATTTTTCAGCAAACCTTATTATTTGAACGCTTTGTGGAACAGTATGAAGGTAACGGTCTGCGTCACGCTGCTGGCCGCTCTGATTGCGACGCCTCTGGCGTATATTATGTCCACCGTGAAAATCAAAGGAAGCTCCGCGATTCAAATCTTGATTCTGATCTCGTCCATGTCGGCTCCGTTCATCGGCGCTTACTCTTGGATTCTGCTGCTCGGGAGAAACGGCGTCATTACCCGGTTTTTCAAGGATACGCTCGGGATTGCGATGCCTGACATATACGGATTTACCGGCATTCTGCTCGTCTTGACGCTCCAGATGGTGCCGCTGATCTTCATGTACGTCTCCGGCGCGCTCAAGAACGTGGACCAGTCGCTGATGGAGGCGGCGGAAAGCATGGGCTACAAAGGCTTCGCCAAAATGAGAAAGGTGCTGCTGCCGCTCATTACGCCGACTCTGTTGGCGGGCGGTCTGCTCGTCTTCATGCGCGCCCTGGCCGACTTCGGTACGCCGATGCTGATCGGTGAAGGCTACAAGACGGTGCCCGTCCTCATCTTCACCGAATTCATCAGCGAGGTTGGAGGAGACGACGGTTTCGCCGCCGCAATCAGCGTCATCGTCGTGCTGTTCGCCACCGCGGTTTTCCTGCTGCAGAAGTTCGTGGCGAACCGCAAATCGTATACGATGAGCGCGCTTAACCCGATCGAGGCGAAGAAGAAAAAAGGGATCGGCAACGTCGCCGCCCATGTCGTGATCTACCTGTACACGCTGCTTGCCCTTATGCCGCAGCTCTACGTCATGTATACTTCGTTCCAGAAGACGTCCGGACGGATTTTCGTCCCCGGTTACTCGCTGGACAGCTACCGGCAGGCGTTCGACAACATCGGCGACGTCATTACCAATACGTTCATGCTGGCGATTACCGCGATTGTCATTATCATTTTGCTGGCGGTGCTGATCGCTTATGTGACGGTTCGCAGACGTAACGCCTTGACGAACACGCTGGATACGTTCACGATGTTCCCTTACATCGTGCCCGGCTCGATTCTGGGCATCGCCCTGCTGGTCACGTTTAACGACAAGCCTCTTATACTGAGCGGCACGGCGGCTATTATGGTCATCGCGTTCGTCATTAGGAGGCTGCCGTACACGATTCGCTCAAGCGCGGCGATTCTGCACCAGATCAGCGGCGGCATCGAGGAGGCGGCGATCAGTCTGGGCGCGTCCCAGATGAAGACGTTCTTCAAGATCACGCTGCCGATGATGCTCGCCGGCGTCGTGTCGGGGGCGATCCTGAGTTGGGTGACGATCATTACGGAGCTCAGCACGTCGATCATCCTCTACACCGGAGGCACGCGCACAATGACGGTTGCGATCTATACCGAGGTCGTGCGGGGCAACTACGGGGTGGCGGCGGCGCTGTCCTCGATTCTGACCGCCATTACGGTCGCCTCGCTGCTCCTTTTCCTGCGAATGACCGGGAAGAAGGAATTTACGCTATAATTGAGTTTCACAAAAAGCAAGTCGGTACTTGGGCGAACTCCGGGGCCGACTTGTTTTGGCATTTTCGCGCGAGCGCCTGGATGGGGGAATCGTCATGGGGCAAGAGAAAAAGCGCAATTTTCAGGAGTCGACCCGCCGGCTGTTCCGTCTGTATACGCTCATTCCGTTCGGGATTCTGATCGCGTTGTTTTTCGCTTTTACGATCGTGAACGGCAGAATGGCGGTGGAGCAGCGCTCCGCCCAAGCGACGCAGGCGATGGCCGAATCGATCGGAGAGGTGTACCGGCAGTATGAGCGGGAGACGTTGCGAATGGCAGAATCCCCGGCGGTGCTCGACTACGTGCGCACGAAGCTGGGCAGCGAGAAGGTGTACGCGGAGTTTTACGAGTTCAACAACCGGCAGAAGGTGAAGAGCGTCTTCCATATCGTGAGCATGGACGGCGTGTTTCTGGCGTCTTCCGCGCCTCCGGACGCGTTGAACTCGGATCAGGCGTTCGGAAATCTGCTGCACCGTATTTCGGTCAAGCCCGAGGCGCTGCTCGCGGAGACGAACGGTTTTCGCTATTCGTACGATCGGATCACGAGCTATACGTTCGGCAAGGCCATTGTGGAAGAAGGGCGAACGATAGGCTACCTGGTGTATCAGCTGTTCGAGACGGATTTGCAGAAGCTGATTTTCCTGCGCAATAACGAAGTGGCCGTCGTCACCGCCGAGCACAACACGATCGTCGCCACAACGAGCAACATCACGAAGGGCATTCTGAACAAGTTCCAGCCCAGTGCGGAAGGAAGCGGGAAGGTGCTGCTGAACGGCGGGGAATACGGCATGCACACGCGCGAAATTCCCGGAACGCCGATCAAGGTGCATGCGCTCAATTCTCTGGAATCGGGACGCGATACCGTGATCACGCTGTCGATCTTCGTGGTTGCCGCCAGCCTGCTGCTGTGGATCGTCATTCATTTTCTCGCGCAGAAAATGTCGTCCCGCAACGCCGAGTCGATCGACAAGCTCGTGCGGGCTTTCCGCCACTTGAGGGTGGGCAACCTGAACGAATACGTCGACATCCGGACGGGCGACGAGTTTCAGACGCTGGGCGAGAAATACAACTATATGCTCGATCGTTTGCGGGAGCTGATGGACAAAAATCAGGAGCTGTCCCGTATCAGCAATCTGGTCGAGATCAAGCAGCTTCAGTCGCAGTTTCATCCTCATTTTATTTTTAACGTGCTGGAAACTTTGCGTTATGCGATCAAGGCGGACGCGGGCAAGGCGCAGGAGATCGTCATGCTGCTCTCCCGGTTGCTGAGGTACAGCGTCGGGCACGAGCGGAGCGTGAGGCTGGAGGACGATCTGGGCTATGTGCGGGATTACTTGAAGCTGCAGCAGATCCGGTTTAACGAGCGGTTGAAATACAACATCGAGGTGACCGGGGACGCCGGCAATCTGTATGTGCCCAAGCTGATTCTCCAGGCGGTCATCGAAAACTCCATCAAGTACGGCTACCGCAACCAGAGCAGTCTGCATATCGACATTTTCGTGTTCGCGTCCGCCGGTAAGCTGATGTTGGAGGTCGCCGACGATGGACAGGGGATGACGAAGGAGCGGCTGGAGCAGGTGAACCGGATTCTGACAAGCCCGGAAAATACGACGGAGCATATCGGCTTGTACAACGTGCATCGGCGTCTCGTGCTTCTCTACGGGGAGGAGTACGGCATTCAGATCGCGAGCAAGCCGGGGAGCGGAACGAAAGTCACGCTGACCATTCCTTATGAGGAGGGCGAGGGGCATGTATAAGGTTCTGCTGGCGGAGGACGAGGATATGATCCGCAACGGCATCAAGTACAGCATCGATTGGCTGGAGATCGATTGCGTCGTCGTCGGGGAGGCGTGCAACGGAGAGGAAGGGTTGGAGAAAATCCGCGAGCTTCGCCCGGACATCGTGCTGACCGACATCAATATGCCGATTATGGACGGGATCGCGATGATCGAGCAGGGGCAGAAGCTGCATACGTTCAGCAGTATCATCATTTCCGGGTACAACGAATTTCATCTGGCGAAGCAGGCCCTTCATCTAGGGGTGAGCGATTTCCTCGTGAAGCCGCTGGAGGAGGAGCAGTTAATCAAGGCGCTCGAATCGGCCAAGAGCAAGGTCGAGCTGATGCTGAAGTACGAGAAGCTCGCCAGCCGCTCCGAGGAAGCGGAGGACGAGCTCCCCGCCGTCGCGCTGCCGGACGACAAGCTGAAGACGTCCAAGCACGTCGCCAAAATGATCGAATACGTGCAGGAAAACTACCACCGCAAAATCAGCATCCACCATCTCGTCAACCTGCTCGGCATCAGCGCTTCTTATTTGAACCAGAAGTTCAAGGCGGAGACGAGCTATACGTTTAACGACTTTCTGAACCGCTACCGCATCCACAAAGCGATGGAAATGCTGAAAGCCGGCGACGGCAAAGTGTACACGATCGCGCAGGACTGCGGCTTCAGCGACTACAAATACTTCATCAGCATCTTCAAGAAGTACGCCAACTGCACGCCTAGCCAGTATCAGGAGTTTTGTGGGCGGTAGATTTCTGGTGATTGCCTTGAGGACTGCCCAAAAAACTACGGCTGACTAATTGGCTTACAGATAGCTAGATTTCTTCATAGTAAAGAATGTACGGAATGATCTGGCCTGATTCGTCCCGTAACGGTCCGCCAGAGTCGACTATTCCCTAAAAGCAAAACCTCTGAACTCAATCACTATTGTAGTGAACAACAGGCCATCTCTATATTCGATGTTTATCATAATTTCCTCTGAAGCCAAATAAGGGTTTAATTCCGATTTCGATTTGTTCTTTTCCCGTATGGTAGACAAGAACATCGTCCTTAGAACGAACCAGTTCTCTTGTTGCGGATAGTTCATCTTCGAAAGCTTGGATGACGGCCACGTCTTCGACGAATCGTGTTTGATTTTCAATATGGGATTTCAGGATTTGCATTTTCACGAACCGGTCGGGATACAATTGTCTGACTTCCTGCCATTTCAAGGTGAACACCTCCGAACATTTAATAAATTCATCGTAACACTCGGATATAGGAGAAGCTATATCCGCTTCGGAAGCGTTATACTAATTCTTCAAATCGCGAGGGGCATGGCATGAGAGTCGCTTAAATATGACTGAAAACCACTATTGAAAAGGGCAACTCTTTAGATTTCTGGCGAGGATTACTCTCTTTGATATGTTTTCATTTCCATAATTTATAAGCCCGGTTAAAATGTTCTTAATAGAGTCGTTCCTGTGTGTGAGGGGAGGGGGATCGGTTGTTGAATATATGGCTGGTGATCCTCCCCTTGTCCATCATTCTATTTTTGTTTCTTTTATTGTCTGCCTGGAAGCTGAAGATCAAACCTGAAGAAAAAGTTCTGCTTCTTTTATTTGAACTATCCACTGCGGTTCTTATCCCTGGGATTCTATATATGCATTTCAGAGATACATATGGTCCCTTCGATCTGAAGCAGGGAATGGATCAGTTTGGGACGGCGATACTGAGTTGCGTTTTTAATATAGTCGTTTATTGCTTCTACAACTTGTTAGTCTTGTACATAAAGAAATGGATTCCACGGTTGATCCTACTGGGAATCTTGGTGGCCGGTATAACCGTATCGTACTTGATTGCATCCTTTGCGGTTGGGTGGACTCCTGATAGGAGTAATGAGAGGGAATTTAGGATGAATGAGAGCTGGATGTTCTATGAAAATAGGAATTAAGGGAGACTTATTACAATGAAACCGGATTTCAGCATTCAAGGGAAAGTCGCGATCGTGACTGGAGCGAGCAAAGGGATCGGCTACGGGCTGGCGAAGGCGTTGGCGGCGGCAGGCGCAAAAGTGGCGGTAGCGGCACGGAGCAGGTTGTCGTTGGACACGTTGGTGGAGGAGATTACTGCGGAGGGTGGAGAAGCAAGGGCGTACGAACTGGATGTTCGAGACGTGTCTTGTATTCGCACAGTGTTTGAAAAGGTTGCGCAGGATTTCGGCAGGCTCGATATCGTCGTCAACAATGCCGGACTGGGTGAAGGAAGGGCCGCGCTGGACGTGACGGAGGAGTATTGGGACGATATGCTCGACGTCAACCTCAAAGGCGTCTTTTTCTGCTGTCAGGCAGCGGGAAGAATTATGTTGAAGCAAGGCTATGGCAAAATCATCAATGTCAGCTCGCAGGTCAGCGTGGTCGGCATCCCCGACGGGGTCGCCTACTGTGCCTCCAAGGGGGGAGTAAACCAGCTGACGAAGGTGCTGGCGCTGGAGTGGTCGGGCAAGGGAGTATGCGTGAATGCGGTCGGCCCGACGTTCATCTATACGCCGGGCACCGCAGAGCGGCTCGATGCGCCGGAATTCCGCGAGCAGGTGCTGGCCCGCATACCGGCGGGCCGGATCGGCACAATCTCCGACGTCGCCGGGGCCGTCGTCTATCTGGCTTCCCCGGCGTCGGATCTCGTAACGGGCACGCTGCTTCTGGTCGACGGAGGCTGGACGGCTCAGTAGCCCGCGACAAGCAGGGCCGGTTAAACCTTGAACCGGCTAACGGCTTCGTCCAGCTCCGCCGACAGCGCGCGAAGCTGCTCGGAGGCATTAGCCACTTCTTCGATCGACGCGAGCTGCTCCTCCGAAGCGGCTGCGACTTGCTGCGTATGGGCCGAAGATGATTGAGCGATTCGTTCGAGCTCGTCCAGAGAAGCGGCGATCTCTTCGCTGCCGGCCGACATCTGCTCGGAGGCGGCGGATACTTCCTGCACTTGCTCGGACACTTCCTTGAACGAGGACAGGATGAGACGGAACGTGTCTCCCGTTGTATTGGCAAGCTGCGTGCCCTCGCGGGCTTCTTCGGCGGAGGTTTGCAAGGAAGCGGCGACCTCTTCCGAGCGCGAGCCTATCGTATGCAGGATCTCGGCGATCTCCTGGGACGATTCCCGGGAGCGCTCGGCCAGCTTGCGGATCTCCAGAGCGACGACGCTGAACCCTTTGCCATGCTCTCCCGCGCGGGCAGCCTCGATGGAGGCGTTCAGCGCAAGCAGGTTCGTCTGATTGGCCACCTCGGCAATATGCGAGAGAATGTCTCCGATCTTGCCGCTGAACTCATTCAGTTCGCGCATCGAATCCGCCGCGGTGAAGACGTGGGATTCGATCGTCTGCATCTGGCGCACCGTTCGTTCGACGACCAAGGCTCCTTCCGAGGCTTGGTTGGACGCTTGGGCCGCAAGGTCGGAGACGACGGACGAGGACTCGGCAATCCGCTGGATGCCGACAGCCATCTCCGTCATCGCGCGCTGACACTCCTGGGAGCTGCCGAGCTGCGTCTCCGTGCCCGAGGCGACGTTCTGAATGGCCGAGGTGATCTCGTTGGTCGCCTGGGCCGTTTGCTGTGCCGTCATCTTCAAGTCTCCGGAAGAGGCGGACACTTCGCGGGAGTTGCGCTGCACGCGAAGCGCCAGCTCACGCAGATTGCCGATCATCGCGTTGAAGGAGGCGGAGGCTTGCCCGATCTCGTTGCCTGTCGTAACCGGCACGGCGACGGTCAGATTGCCTTGCGCCGCTTCGTTGGCCGTCAAAGCGAGCACGCGCAGCGGACGAACGACTTGGCGCACGAGGTAGACGACCAGCGCGATCGCGGCCAGGGCGGCAATGACTCCCAACAGGATCGCTTCCCAGAGAATCGCCACCATCTGCTTTTGCACCTTGTCGTAATCGTAGTCGATCCCGAACATGGCGACCGGCTGTCCTTGTTCATTCAAGATCGGCGCCGCGTAGGTGATCCATACGCCGTATTCGTCTTCGTAGGTGGGGGTAAGATGCGCCTTTCCTTGAAGGGCGAGGTTGAAGGCGTCAAGCAATACGTCGGGAGGCACGAACTCCATGCCCGCGCCGCTTCCCGCCGCACTGAGAGACTCGCTGACCTGAAGGTTGCGCATAACGGTCTGATCGTTCTTCGTCTCGGCCACGGCGGAGATGTAGTAGGCGTTGGTCATCAGGTCGTCGTCGGTCATGGGGTCGAGCAGCCTTTTCAAGATGGACATCTCGTTCGCAGGCGGTTCTTCCCCGGCATTCAAAGCGTCGGCAGCGGCCGAGATCAGATTGGAATTGGCCTGGGCCTGCATGCGCAGCTTGTCCCCGATCAGTTGGAATTGCCGGTACGCGTCCCCTTTCTGGGCGTTGTACAGCACGGCGACCATCACTCCGATCACGATCAGGAACAGCACGGACAATACGACGGAGCTGGTGAACAGCAGGCTTTTGCGTTTGAGCCATTTAATCAAGAAGAAACACCTCGCGAATCGGTTAAGTTAGCTCACATTATAAGGGTGAAGTGTTAGTGAAATTCACGACTAATCGTTTGAATTGTGTGAGGGTGCCGGCACGCAAAAAAAAGGCCTTGCCCGACAAGCCCGAGAAGCTTGTCAGGGACAAGGCCCTTTCCGATTCATCCCGCCGCGAAGCGAATGGCTCGGCTGATGAGACCCGGCAGCAGGGAGACGTGATTGTCGTCCTCGAACGAACGGTACTCGACCCGCAACCCCGGCCGTTTCAGGGCGGTCAGCCGTTCGCTAAGCTCTCTGGCGTGATCGACCATCCTGCTCTTGTGGTTTTCCTCCAGCGATCCGACGGCGATCAGCAGCCTGAGCTCATCATCCGCTTCGCCTCGGGAGGCGAAAGCCGCTTCTTCCGCGAAAATGGAGCTCTTGTTCCAGTGGATCGACGGGCTTCCCGCTATATAAGTACGGAAGGCTCCCGGGGAGGCGAACAACGCATACAGCGTGAACAGTCCCCCGAGCGAATGCCCGAATAACGTCTGTCTGGAAGCGTCCACGGCGTAGCTCCGCGCGATTTCCGGTTTCAGGCAGCGTTCCAGAAAGCTAAGAAATTGCCGAGCTCCTCCCTGGGGCGGCCATTGTTCGCCTCGCGGATGGGAGGGCAGCACCGCCGGATCGCTGTCCAGAGTGAAATCGTAGTGCCGGTCGGGTGGAAACGGCTCCTCCGAAGGATAGCCGATCCCTACGACGAGGGAGGGGACCACTCCGGTTTTGTCGGCACGGCGCCCCTGGACGTTCACGGCTTCGGCCGCCGTGCCGAAGACGGCGTTGGCGTCGAGCACGTAAAGGACGGGATAACCCGAAGGCGGAGGAGGCTGCGTCGGCCTGGCGATCCGAATCCGGTACGTCCGATTGCCATCCTCCGATCGCATAAGTTTCTCTTCGATATGCATAGCTTACATTCTTCCTTTCCGGCGATACAGCAAATAGACGAAGCTCGGCACGCCGAGAATGGCGACGATGATGCCGGCGGGCAGTTCGACCGGACTGAAGAGCGTCTTGCCGATGAAGTCCGCGGTCAGCACCAGCAGAGCGCCGACGATGGCGCAGATCGGCAAAATACGCTGATGGGCGCTGCCGACCAGCCGCTTGGCGATATGGGGTGCAATCAGTCCGATGAAGCCGATGCCGCCGGCCACGGATACGCAAGCGCTGACGATTCCGATGCCGCTCAGCAGCAGAATCGCTTTCTGCCTCTCCAGCCGGACGCCGACGCTGCGAACGCTGTCGTCGTCCAGTTGAAGCAGATTCAGCGTGTGCGATCTGGCGTAGATGAGGGGCATCAGCACTGCGAACCAGGGCAGAATGGACACGATATACTTCCAGTTGGCGTTGTAGATGCTTCCGGACGTCCATACGGCGACCATCTCGAAGTCCTGGGAGTTCATGCGCAGCGTCAGGAACAGCGAGATTGCGCTAAGACCGGAAGCGATCGCAAGACCGGTCAGCAGCAGACGCTGAGGCTCCAGGCGGCCGTGCTTCCAGGCGAACAAGTAGATCAGCAGCGCCGCGAGCAGTCCGCCGAACAGGCCGAACAGCGGCATGGCCATGACGGACAGCCAAGTGACTTCGCGGATTTGGCCCTGGTAGAAGTACAGAAAAATGACGATCGCGACGCCCGCCCCGGCGTTAATGCCGAGCATTCCCGGGTCGGCCAGACCGTTGCGGGTCACGCCCTGGATCACCGCTCCCGCGACGCCAAGCCCCATGCCGACCAACACCGCGATGACGATGCGAGGCAGACGAAACTCGAATATGACGAGATCATGGTCGCGATTCTGATCGATGCGCAGCAAGGTGCGGACGATGTCCTTGACGGTGATGTCGAATTCTCCGTTCGTCAGACTGACGTACACCATCGTCGCGATCAGTCCCATGCCGACGAGAAGCAGGATGGCGAAGGCTCCTTTAATTTTTGCGAGCACGCATTCCGCCTCCCTTCGTTCGGATCAGGTAGAGGAAGAAGGGCACGCCGAAGATGGCTGTAACGACTCCGATCGGCATCTCGAACGGGTAGTTCAGGAAGCGGCTGCCAACGTCGCACAATACGAGGAACAGTCCTCCGAACGCCGCGGACAGCGGTACGATCCAGCGGTAGTCGACGACGCGGGCGAGCATGCGGACGATATGCGGCACCAGCAGGCCGACAAATCCGATTCTTCCCGCGAGCGCGACGGCAATCCCCGTCAGCAGTACAACGCTGAGCATCGCCGTCAGCTTAACCGCGGTCGTCTTCACGCCCAGTCCGGCGGATACGTCCTCGCCCAGGGAGAGCATCGTAACCGACTTGGCGACGAGCATGGCGAGCAGCAGGCCGAAGACGGCGAACGGAATCGCCAGCTTGATCATATCCGGTTCCAATTGGTGCAGGCGGGCGTTGTACCAGAAGCTGACGTTCTGGGACACTTGAAAATACATTCCGACCGCGGCCGCTACGCTGCTCAAGAAGGTGCCGATGACCGTGCCCAGAATGGCCAAAGAGACCGGCGAGAGCCGGGTGAACACGGATGCGGCCAATCCGAAGACGACGGCTACGCTGAATGCCGAGCCCATCAGCGAATAGAAAATCATCGTGAGCATCGGGGCGTTGGGAACGACGACCATGCAGACGGTGATGGCGAACATCGAGCCGTCGGTCACGCCCAATATAGAAGGGGATGCAAGGTAGTTCCTTGTCATCCCCTGCATAAGCGCTCCGGATACGGCCAGGAAAGCTCCGATCAAGAGCGACCCGGCCGCCCTGGGCAGCCGGGAGTGTCTGACGATCTGATGATCTACATTGTCCGGATCGAAATGCAGCAAGGCGTCGCGAATCGTATCCAGCGGAATGGCCTTAGATCCGTACACGACGGACAGCGTCAGCGCGATCAGGATGGCGATCGGAGACAATGCGAGCAGCAGAACCGGCAGAGTGGCTTTGAATTTCATGCTTATCTTCTCACTTGCCTTTATAGAGCTTGGTTTGCTTCAAAGCTTGAAGGAAAGAAATTTTGCTGTAAGCCGTTCCGCCTTGCGCGAGCGGATCGACGATGTTGACGTAGACGTGGCCGTTTTTGACCGCTTTAAGGCTCTTCCAGATCGGATTTTTTTGCAGCTCTTCGAGCGCCTTAGGCTGATCCGCGTTCTCTTCCGGAGAGAACTGGACGAACAGGTAGTCCGGGTTGATCTCGGCGAACTTCTCCAGGGAGATGTTTTGCTGAGCTTTAGCTGCGGCAACTTCCTTCGGCACGGATGCACCCAAGTCTCTGTACAGGGAAGGGTTGAAGAAAACGTCCTTCGGATAGATGAACAGATTTCCCGCGCGGATGCGGATCGCCATAACCGTCTTGTCTTCGAGCTTCGGAGCGAGCGTCTTTTTGACCAATGCCAATTCTCTTTGGTACTGCAGAACGGCTTGCGTAGCCGCGTTCTTGTTGCCGATCAGATCGCCGAGCAGCTTCAAGTTGTTAACCCAGTCGGTCGAGATGTGCGAGACGGGAATCGTCACGGCGATTTTGCTCAGCTTCTCGTTCGTTTCGGCCGGGAATTTCGTGCTGGTGAGGATAACGTCCGGCTTCAGCTTCAGGATCGTTTCCAGGTTAGGCTGCGTTTTCTCGCCGATGCCTTGAACGCCTTTCGTAATCCGGGAGAACAGGGCCGGGAATGTGCCGCCGGTCGTCGGCGCGCCAAGAGGTTTGAAGTTCAGGACCAGCGCGTCTTCCATCGCTTCCAATGCGCCTACGATGACGATTTTGTCGGTTTTGACCGGTACGGTATAGACTTGGCCCTTATACGTAATCTCCCTCTTTGAATTCGCCGCCGGCGCCGCGCCAGCGACGGACGTAAGACCGAATACAAGCGCGCAGGCCATAACCAGCGCGGTTAATTTCTTAAACATAACTTCAACACTCTCCATTTCTATGATCGGTAATGATAATCATTCTCAGTAAAGGATTATATACGGAAAACAAGCCGATGAACATGGATAATCTCCGGATTTAATCTGGACGATCTCCGCATAGGCGCCGCGCCAGATCATCCGTCATCCGGCTTGCGGCATGGGCGGAGTACTCTCGCCACGGATCGGAGGGAAGTTCGTATACTTTGTTCCTGCGAACCGCCTTCAGATCCTGCCACAGGGAGGAGGCCTGACGGATTCGCCATTCGGCGAGCGTCTCGGGTTCTTGGCAGATGTTCAGCAGAATGCGGTCGGCATCCAGTTCCGCGATTTTGTCCGCTGCGATCGGCGTGTTGTACCGGGCTTCCTCGAAGGGGCCGAGAAGATTCAACCGCAGCTCTTGCCGTACGACCTCCGTCATTCCGCGAGTGGGGCAGTAGAAGAATTGGCCTTTGAAGAAGCTGATCGGGAGAATCGACTCGTCGCGAAGCTCGCGGCGAACGCTCTCCCGGATGAGCTTGAGTCTGCGTTCGAATTGCTCCAGCCAAGTCTCCGCGTCACCGTCGGCGTTCACGAAGCGGGCGATCATCCGCAATTGCTGGCGCCAGTCGACCTCCTTGGACGGGATAACGAGCAGAGGGCCGATCGCTTCGAGCCGCTCCCTTTCTCCCTGATGCAAGTAATCGAGTGTGATGATCGCGTCGGGACGGGTATCCGTCAATGCGGCGATATTGGCTTCCCAATCTTCGTTAAAACGATAGGCGCTGAGATGGAGCGGGATGTCCGTCCGGTAGACATTGTAGTAATGCGGCGTCCACTTCGGATGAAGAGGAGCGGCGTAAGGCATCAGGTTAAGCGCCAGCAAATGGCCGGCAACAGGCGACATGTAGGCCGCGACTTTGCTCCGGCGGTTTTTCGCGTAAGCGGACGGTGTCAACCCGGTCGCCTGCTTGAACTTGCGGCTGAAGTAGAATTCGTCGTTGTAGCCGACTTGGTGGGCGATGTCGCTCAGCTTCATATCCGATTGCGCGATTAATCGCTTGGCATGATTCAAACGCGCTTCGGTCACGTAATCGATGGTGCTGACACCGTACGTCTTCTTGAACAGCTCGGCGTAATATTTCGGGCTGAGCTCGGCGATTCGCGCCAGCTGCTCAAGCGTCAGATTTTCGTGATAATGGCTGTCGATATAGGCTTTGGTTCGTTCCAGCGCCGCTCGGGAATTGGCCGCGGACGTCCGCGGAATCGGCTTCAGAATCCAATAGAGCCATTCCTGCAGGACGGCTTGCGCGCGAAGACGCTCCAATGGACCGCCTTCCACCCAATGCTGGTGCAGCGACTCGCTGCTTGTCCCGGCTTCTGCGTGCGGAGGAGGCGGCAGCTTGCCGCTTGCGGGAAGGCTCGCCTCGGAACCGTCCTCCCGCTTGACGCGGAACCGGATCAAATAGAGGGAGAATGGTTCGCCTTCTTCCGGATGGACGGCAACCGTCTGTCCGGGGGATACGAGATAGGAGATGTCGGCGTCCACCCTGCACTCTTGCAGGTCGATCGTCAGGCGTCCTTTGCCTTGCTTGATGACCAGAATCGCATGAGAATCGACAAGTTGCGGCTCGATTCGTCCGCGGGGAATCCATTCCACGCCAATCAGCTTGACCCAGAGGGAGTCAAGCTCGTGGAGGGGCTGCAAATCGTGCGAGAGAAGGTCTGGCACCGTCATCGTCCTTTCGGGCAACATGTTATTGAGAATTATTATCAATAACGTAGCATGAAGGCGATTAAGGGTCAAGGTTCTGCGAGAATAAGGGTGCGGGAGGCCGTTATGGAGCCGGAATTTGGAGGTTCTGCGGAAATAACGGTGGGGTAGGCCGTTAAGGGGCGGGAAGGCTCGCAAATGGCGATGGCCCGAACCGAGCCCGCGCCGAGGAACGCGGTACCAGGTTCGGGCCAAGCCCGTTTTAGTCTTTTTTCTTTTCCATTGCCGCTTTCAGCAAGTCGCCGAGGCTTGTGCCGAGGGGCTCCTGCTGCTTGGAGAATTGACTGACGAGCCGCTGCTGCTCGCGCTTGTTCATATGCGTGCTGTCTTTGTTCAATGTCTCCGTCAAGCCGCATGGCAGACACTGCACGTATTTGCCCGCTTTGCCTTCCTTCAGCACCATTTTCTTATGGCATTGAGGACAGCGCCGGTTCGAGAGCTGCTGCTCGCCGGAGCGCCGATAGCCGCAGTCTTCGTTGGGGCAAGTAAGCAGCGTGCCGCGCTTCGTCTTCTTCTCCAGCATTCGCGTGCCGCAGTCCGGACAGTGGCTGGCCGAGACGTTGTGCGGTACATAAGTGGCCTCGCTGTTCTTGACGCCGGAGACGAGCTCGCGGGCCATGTCGCGAATGCTCTTCAGGAACGGATCGGCTTTGCCCTGTCCGCGGGCGATTCTCTCAAGATCGGCTTCCCAGCGCGCCGTCAGCTCCGGCGTGCGCAGGTCCGAAGGCGCCAGCTCGATGAGCTGTTTGCCTTTGCCCGTCGGATGAAGCAGGTTGCCCTGCCGATCAATCGTATCGGAGCTGACCAGCTTCTCGATAATGTCCGCGCGGGTGGCCGGCGTTCCCAGGCCGTGCTTCTCCATCTGCGTCAACAGGGCGGCTTCGGTGTAGCGCTTCGGCGGTGACGTTCTGCCGGTCTGGATGCGGCATTGCTTGATCTCGACCGTCTCGCCTTGGCGCAGCTCCGGCAGCAGCGCATCCTTATCGTCCGCGGAGTCGTCGCCTTCCTCCTCGTCCAGCGATTGCCCGTCGTAGACGGCTCGCCACCCGGCATCCTTAATCGTCGTCCCCTTGGCTGACAAAGTTTCCCCGGCCGCCTCGACCGTTACCGCCACCTGATCGAAGCGGGCCGGACCGTAGAACAAGCTGATGAACCGCCGCACGATCAGATCGTACAGCTTCCGCTCTTCGTTGCTGAGCGCATTCAGCATCACGACCTGCTCCGTCGGGATAATGGCGTGGTGGTCGGTCACCTTGCTATCATCGACAACGCGCTTGCTCAGCGGCAGCTGGCCGCGCAGCAGCGGACGCGCCAGCGGAGCGTACGGACCGATGGCAACGCTGGACAGGCGCTCCTTCAGCGTGTCCGCCATATCCGAAGTCAGGTAGCGCGAATCCGTTCGCGGGTAAGTTACCAGCTTGTGCTGCTCGTACAGCCGCTGCAGCACGTTGGAAGTCATCTTCGCGGAGAATCCGAGCAGGCGGTTCGCGTCCCGCTGCAGCTCCGTCAAGTCGTAAGCCAGCGGGTGCGGCACCGATTTCTCGCTTTTCTTCAGCGAGGAGATACGGCCGCTTTTTCCGGTGAGTTTATTTTGCAGTTCCTTGGCCTTCTCGGCATCGAAAATTCGGGAGTCGCCATTCGAGCCGCGCCATAACGCCTCGAAGTTGCCGAGATTGATGCGTATTTGACTGTATTCTTCCGAACGGAAGGACAGAATCTCCGTCTCCCGCTGCATGATCATGCCCAAAGTCGGAGTCTGCACGCGGCCTGCAGAGAGCGGCGAACCGAACTTGCATGTCAAAGCGCGCGTGACGTTCAGTCCGATCATCCAATCCGCCTCCGCCCGGCAGCGAGCGGACTGGTACAGCCGTTCGTACTGGCTGCCCGGCTTCAGGGAGGCGAAGCCTTCCTTGATCGCCTTGTCGGTCTGGGAGGAAATCCACAGCCGCTGGAACGGCTTTTTCCATTTGACCATGTCGATGATCCAACGGGCCAGCAGTTCGCCTTCGCGCGCCGCATCCGTTGCCACGATCAGCTCCCCGATGTCCGGCCTGCGCATGAGCTGCTGCACCGCCTTGAACTGATGGCTGCTTTCGCGCAGTACCTTCAGCTTCATGCTCTCGGGCAAGATCGGCAGATCCTCCAGCGCCCAGCTCCCGAGCTTGGAGTCGTAATCCTCGGGCTCCGCCAAGCCCACGAGATGCCCCAGCGCCCAAGTAACGACGTATTTCGGCCCTTCGATATAGCTCTTATTCTTATTATGGCTGCCCATCACCCGTGCGATTTCGCGCGCGACCGACGGCTTTTCCGCTAATACCAATGTTTTCATAAGTTTGTCGGACACCCCTTTCTCCGTTCATTATACTACCCGGGGCGCGAAATTGCAGGAAGGCGCGGGTGTAGAATGTAACGTTTCGTTCTATCTGAAGCGGCAATCATGGCTATCGCTTATCTATTCGAGGAGTGTGTTTCCTGTGGCATCGCTATTAAAATATAATTGGACAAAAGGGGGGCGATAATAAATGAAGCTTCCAACTCTGTTGGAGCAAGTCGTCGAGTGGGAGAAAAGTGTCGCGGGACGGCTTCCGGACTGGGCGGCGCCCTCGGGTCTGATCTTGGGCGTAACGGAAGACGGAGACGGGGGATACGAGTGCACTCCGGAGCGTTCGATCACGTTCGCGCGCACTGGGGGCGACGGCATCCATTTCGCCTGGATTGCGGATCGGAGAGGAGTCTCCGACGATCTGTGCGAGGCGCCGGTCATCTGCGTATCTCCGATGGATTTCGATAATCCGGTCCGGGCCGTGGCGCGGAACATTCGGGATTTTTTCTCTCTGGTGTTCTATGGCCACGATCTGCTGCTGAATAACGACTTCGGCAGTCGGGAGCATTACGGGAAGGCATTGCGGGAGCAGGAGCAATACGCTGCGGAGTCCCCGTATCTCCAGACATGGGGAGAGGAGGCGCGCAAGCTTGCGCTGGAGGCCAGAGCCCAATTCGGACTGGCTCCGATCGACGATCCTTACGGCTATATTCGACAGGTTCGTTCCGAAATCTCAGATCTCGGCTGATCGTTTTTAATTCGCCTTTCCCCTTTGCTCAGTAGGAATAGCAAACGGGTCGGACATTAGCGCAATGGCCAGCTTTGCTCCGTCACGCATCCCCTGCAAATATAACTTTTCATTCTCCAGGGCTCGACAGTAATGATGCTTGTCTTCCCACTCCATAAACTCGGGACATTGCGTTGTATCCACCCTGGCAAACAGTGCTTCAAAAGCGTTTTTCTCCTCTGCCCGGTGCTTATTCAGGTCCGGGTGGAATTGAATTCGCGCGGATACATCGTCCAGTCGTTCCTGAATCGCGTTTTGGAACCATGATGGAAACTCCATGATTGCATTCCTCCAGGCAACCAAGTATTATCACACAATCCTAATCTCAGAAACTCGTATAGTCATATTACTGATAGAATTGCACCTTAAGTTATAAATCATTATACCAATGACTACTATTTGTATCAATTAATATATTTTGATGTTTTTAATGCTATTTTATGGACTGCCAATAGGCTCTACACTCAAAATGAGGTGTAGGCCATGTCTGAAATATTAACGAATGTCGGAAAACGAATCCGTGAAATTAGAAAGGCGCAGGGGTTATCTCAAAGCGCTCTGGCCGAAAAATGCGGATTTACTTTTTCATATATTGGCGGTGTGGAGAGGGCTGAGAAAAACATCTCACTGCTTAATTTAGAAAAAATAGCCGAAGGCTTGGGTGTAGGTGTACATCAATTTTTTACGTACTCGTACCAATATGAGCAACTTCCCGCCAGTGAAAAAGTAATCCGAGAAATCGTCTCCATGCTCGTCCGACACGACGAACAAACGATTGAAATGGCCAAAAATATATTGTCTGAAGTCCTAAAGCATTCCCGCAAGTAAGCCATGTCGACAAAATCGGCATGGCTTACGTTTTTTTGTTCAATTGACCAATTTGCATAACGAATAAACGAAACGCCGCCCGATGGAGAGGCTTTGGCATGGCGAACGCAGCGCGATGTTCTAAGAAATCGATTATCGTCTCCGGAATTGTGCTCAAACGGAGGACGATGTTCTAAGAAATCGATTATCGTCTCCGGAATTGTGCTCAAGCGGAGGGCGATGTTCTAAGAAATCGATTATCGTCTGCCAAATGGCGCTCAAATCCCCTCACCCAACGTTCTCGCAGACCGCAAGACGCCGAGCCTAATAGGGCACCTTTAAAAAACAAACATCAACTCTTAAGTAAGTTTATTGTTCGTCCACGCGCTTCAGCGGATAATGAGGCTATCACAACATCAAGGGGGATGTACGATGAAATTCCTGAACAGAAAGATGCTTCTCTCCGCTATGGCAGGGGTGCTTGCAGTCAGCTTGGCCGCTTGCGGATCTTCCGGCAACAACAAAAACGACACGAGCTCTCCGGCAGCCAGCCCGAACGCCTCCGAATCGCCTAAGGCGAGCCAGTCCGGCGGCAGCAACGAGAAAGTCACCATTACGTTCCAGAATATTTACCCGGACCCGACCGATCCGAAGTACAACATGCTGCGCAAGATCGTCGCGCAGTACGAAGCGGATCACCCTAACGTCAAGATCGAGCTGGATTCGCTCAACACCGACCAGCAGAAGCTGAAGCTGAAGACGCAAGCCGCTTCCAAGGAAGTTCCGGACATCACGATTGTGAACCCGGCCGCTCAGATGAAGCCTTTCGTAGACGCAGATTTGTTCGCTCCGCTGAACGAAATGGTCGAGAAGAACGGACTGAAGGGCACTTTCCAAGAAGGCATCCTGGATTACTATTCGTTCGACGGCAACCTGTACGCTCTGCCGGACGGCAACAACATCGCGCTGATCTACTACAACAAGAAAATGTTCGAAGAAGCCGGCGCGAAAGTTCCGACGACGTTCGAAGAGCTGGTCGACACCGTCAAACAGCTGAAATCCAAAGGCATGACTCCGATCGCGATCGGCGAGAAGGATTCCTGGACGGGTTCGTTCCTGTTCATGAACGTGCTGCTTCGCACGAACGGCGGCCCTGGCTTCCTGCAAGACGTACTGGACGGCAAGAAAACGTTCGAAGATCCGGCATTCGTAGAAGCCGTTGACGCGTTCCAAAACCTCGTTCAAGCCGGCGCGTTCCAAGAAGGCGCGACTTCCTTCGACTACAATGCGGGCGAGAACCTGTTCAAAACGGGCAAAGCGGCTATGTACTTCATGGGCAGCTGGGCGACCGGCGGCATCGAGACTTCCACGGTAGGCGAGAATGGCGAAGTCGGCGTGTTCAAGTTCCCGACGGTCGGCGGCAAAGGCAACCCGGACGAATTCATGCTGGCGCCGGGAAGCGCGTTCGCGGTCTCCAAGAACAGCAAGCATCTCGAAGAGACGCTCGACTTCCTGAACTATTTCATGCTGAACTATCCGAAAGAAGCGTTCGCGGTGAAAGGCGCCGTAGGCGTCGCGCAAAACATCGACGAAGACTTCAAGGCGGCAGGATACTCCGACATGGCGATGGAAGTTCTGGGCATGTTCAAAGACGTTAAAGGCGGCGACCTGGCATTCGACAACACGATGAATCCGGGAACGGCTCAAGTCCACCTATCCAGCATCCAAAACCTGTTCGTAGCGAAGAAGGACTCGGCCGAAGTCGGCAAAGAGCATCAAAAAGGCTACGAAGAGAACAAGGAATAAACGTCCAGATAAGAATGGCGAATGGATGCTTGATGAATCGTCAAGAATGGAGGGGCGCGCCCAGCGCCCCCCCTTTCGTCATCGATGAGAGAGCTTGAAGGGGGCGGGAGCCTTGAAAGTGTTGAAAGTATCGGGATGGACGATCGCGGCGTTCGTGCTGCCTTGCTTGTTCCTGTACGTATGTCTGGTGTTCGCTCCGATCATTGTGTCCGTCTATAACGGGATGCTCGATTGGAACGGCATCGGCCAATCGAAGTTCGTCGGTCTGGCCAACTTCGAAAAAATGTTCACCAACGATTCCTTGTTCTGGCCTGCGGTAGGCAGAACGTTCCTGCTCGCGGGATTTTCCATGCTTATTCAATTGCCGGTCGCCTTGTTCGTGGCGATTCTGATCAGCCGTTTCGTGCGCCGCACGGGGTTTCTCGTTTCAAGTTATTTTCTCCCCGTTATTTTGTCCGTAGCCGTCATCGGCCAACTCTGGAAGACGATTTACAACCCGGCTCCCATGGGGGGCATGATCAACCAAATTCTCATCAATCTCGGTTTGGATTCCTGGACGCATTCCTGGCTGACCGAGCCGAAAATCGCGATCTACGCCATCATCGTCGTTGCGTTGTGGCAGTATCTGGGGTATCACATCCTCATTCAATTCACCGGAATTCAGAACATTCCGGCCGATATTTACGAGGCGGCCAAAATCGACGGCGCTTCCGGCTTCAAAGCCGACCGCTACATTACGCTGCCCTTGATCGTCCCGATTTTCAAAATTTCCGTTGTGCTCTCGTTCATCGGCTCGCTTCAATCGTTCGACCTGATCATGGTCATGACGGGCGGCGGCCCCGCTAACGCGACCAACGTTCTTGCCAGCTATATGTACAACATGAGCTTCCTGTCCATGAAGTACGGGTACGGAAGCGCGATCGCTTCGTTCCTGGTCGTCGTCTGCCTGGCGGCTACCGTAGTCATCAACCTGCTGTTCAACCGGCTGGACAAACGATTCTCGTAAAAGGAGGCGCTCCGCATGAGCCAATCTGTCACCCTGAAAAAGGAAGCGCCCGTCGTCAAGGTCCGCAACAAACGCCGGGTATCCGTTGGCAAAATCGCCGTATTCGCCTTCTTCGGAGTTCTGCTCGTCACGCAGCTGTATCCGCTGATCTGGCTGCTTATTTACTCGCTCAAGACGAACGAGGAGATCCTGTCGGGCAGTTTCTTCTCGCTCCCGGCGGTATGGCAGTGGAGCAACTATTCCGCCGCTATCGAAAGCGGGAACTACTGGAAGTACCTGTATAACAGCGGCTTCGTTACGATCGTCACCATGGTGAGCATCATTTTGCTGGCCTCTCTGACGGCGTTCGCGATTACCCGTTTCCGCTGGAAGTACGGCCAGGTCGTCATGCTTATCTTCCTGCTCGGGATGATGATTCCGATGCAAGCGACGCTGCTGCCGCTTATGCTCATTTTCAAGAACATCGACATTTTGAACACGCACTTGTCGCTCATTTTGCCTTATATCGCTTTCCAGACGCCGATTGCCGTATTCATTCTGAGCGGCTTCATGAGAACGATCCCGACAGAGATCGAGGAATCGGCGATCGTGGACGGGGCGGGAGTATTCCGGATTTTCGGCTCCATCGTGCTGCCGGTCTCCATTCCTCCGGTCATGACCGTCTGTATCCTGGCTTTCATCAACATCTGGAACGAATACATCATGGCGGCTACGTTCATCTCGTCCGAGAAGCTCAAGACGCTTCCGTTCGGCGTGTACAGCTTCGTCAGCCAGTATTCGGTCAACTATGGCGCGATCGGAGCGTTCCTCGTACTCGGCGCATTGCCTGTCGTGCTCATTTATTTCCTGCTCGCGGAGAAAATAACGAAGGGGATGGTAGCCGGCGCCGTAAAGGGGTAACATGGTGGAATGATAAACTTCCGATCCATTCACGGGCGTCTGTTTCTTATTTTTCTCTTCAGCATGCTCGGCCTGCTGCTGATCGTCAGCTTTGTCTACTACCAGAGGGCGACCGACCAGCTTCGCGACAAGATGAGCGTCGTGGCCGAGAAGAACATTTCGCAGACAGTCGGCTTGTTCGACTTGATGCTGAAGGGCTACGACAGCGTCACGAAGTCGCTCAACTCCAATAACGAGCTAATGAGGCTGCTCCGCAATCCGTCCTCCGACCAGACGGTCGAGGGCGTGAATTTGGAGCGCAGAATTACCGATATTCTCGGGGCCATATTTTACTCCCGCAACGATATCGTCGGCATTCATATCGTGACGAACCGCGGCAAAGTGTTCAGCTTCGACCGTTCGGTCGGAGCGACCGTGAGGGACCACTCCGAGCAGGAGTGGTATACCCGTCTGCAGCGATCCACGGGAGAAATGATCTGGCTGGGCGTCTATCCCCATTCGCTCCTGAGCGGGGGCATCGAGCGTCCCGTATTTGCGTTCGGGCGTCAGCTATTCGAGCTTAGCGCGCTCAAGTCGATCGGGATCGTCCTGATCGAGACCGACGCGGACGCGATCGCCGGGGCGCTCAGGAACGCCAGTCTCGGTCCCGGCAGCAACGTCGTCATTCAAGCCGCTGACGGCACGGAGATTATTCGGACGAATCCCGTGCAGAGCGATATGGACCGGATTCCGCTGGGGTGGCCGGGCCCGCTTAAGCCCGGGGAAGTGCTGTTTACCGACCGGGAGGACGCCATGATTACGGCGGCCGGCATCGCCATGGCGGATTGGACGGTTATCGGGATTACGCCCAAGCGGGATTTGCAGTTGGAACTGCAGGAGACGCAGCGTTTTCTGCTGTCCGTCGTCATCGTGCTCGTATTGGCCGCCACCGTGCTTGCGACGTTCGTGTCGCGGTCCTTCTCCTCACCGTTCAAGAGGCTGATTCAGCAGATGAAGCAGGTGGAGATCGGCAATTTCAAAGGGCAGGTGCACGTGCAATCGTATCAGGAGCTGAACGTGCTCGTAAGCTCCTTTAACCGAATGGTTTACCAGATGGACGACCTGATCGAACGGATCAAGCTGGCCTCCATCAGTGAGAAAAACGCGCAGCTTCAAGCGCTGCAATCTCAGGTGAATCCTCACTTTTTATTCAATACTCTGGACATGATCTATTGGATGCTGGACGAGCGCGAGAATGACCGTCTCGGCAAAGTGATTTTGTCCTTGTCGCAAATTTTCCGTTACGGCAGCGAATGGGAGGAAGCCTCGCGCGCTCCGCTTCGCCGCGAGCTGGAGCAGCTTCGCCACTATCTGACCATTATCCAAACCCGGCTCGGAGGCCGGGTGCACACCGAATTCGCGGTCGAGGAACGATGGCTCGACATCGAGGTTCCGAAGATGTTTCTCCAGCCGATCGTCGAGAACGCCGTCAAGTACGGTCTGGAACCGCTCGACCGTCCGGGATTGCTGCGCATTTCTTCGAACGAGCGCGACGGCAAGCTGGAAATTGTCGTGGAGGATAACGGTGTCGGGATGGACGAAGAGACGGTTGCTCGCCTGTCGCGTTCCCTGGACGGGGACCGTTCATCGAAAGAGGAATTCGAAGACGACGTGCAGGTTGGCTCCGGCAGACGGGGAATCGGCTTGCAGAACGTGCATCTTCGCATTCGCCTCATGTTCGGGGAGAGCTGCGGCGTTGGAATCCGAAGCCGCTTGAACGAGGGGACGACGGTCGTCGTAACGATCCCCATTCCGCCCGAGAGGGGGTAATTTCTTGAATATTCTCGTCGTGGACGACGAAAGCGTCATTCGCAGCGGTATCGAACGAACGATCCGCAACCAGTTTCCCGAGCACGCCGTCTACTTGGCCGCAAGCCCGGAAGGCGCCGTCGATCTGCTGAAGAACGAATCGATCGATCTCGTGCTCACCGACGTTCTGATGCCCGGGATGACCGGGCTCGAATTGATGGAAATTTCCCGCAAGAGCCATGCGCACGTAAAATGGGTCGTCATATCGGCCTATTCCGAGTTCGCTTACGCCCAGGACGCCGTACGGTTGGGAGCCAAGGATTATTTGCTCAAGCCGATCGGCAAGGATAGCCTGATCCAACTGATCCGCAAGCTGGGGGACGAGATCGCCCAAGAGAACGCCCGCTCCAAGGAAACATACCTGCTGAAGACCAACCTGCGCTTGCTGAGAGAGGCCGTGTTCGCCCGCTGGGCGTCGGGGCTGGATCTCGGCGGCATAGACTTGAAGCCTTTCACGGAAAATCACCCGAGCTTCCATCTGATCATGGTTCGCATGGAGAGCGAACGGGATATGAAGCTGGAACACTTTATCGTGGAGAACGTGCTGACCGAGCTGATCGAATCTGCGGGAACCGGCTTCGTCGCCAGCGTCGATGCCAAAAGCCTGCTCGGCCTTGTGACGCTGCGGGAGGAGAGCACTCCGCAACGGCTTGTCGATCAGTTGAGAAGCCATCTTAAGCGGTATCTCAAAGCGCCGTTCCAGGTGCTGCACACCGAGCGGCTCTCCGACTTCAATCAGGTGCCGGCCGAAGTGCAGCGGATGAGGAAAGCCGCGGCCAGCCAGGTGTACGACCACTATGCCAGCGGCGGGGACCAGTCGGTCGAAGTCGCGCTTCAGTACATTCAGGGCCATTACCATACCGACCTCTCCCTGGAGAAGGTAGCTTCGATCGTCTATTTGAACCCGATCTATTTCAGCCAGCTGTTCAAACAGAAGACCGGCCACGGGTTCAAGGAATACATCACTCAACTGCGTCTGGAACGGGCGATGGAGCTGCTGCGGGAGTCCGAGCTGAAGATCGCGGACATTTCCGAACGCGTCGGTTACCCGGACATGCGCCATTTCTCGCAAGTGTTCCGCAAGAAGACCGGCCTCACCCCGTCCGAGTATCGGCAATCCGCAAGCACAGGCGTGAGCCTCGACATCGGCGCGGAGCCGGGAATGGGAGCAAGCTTGGGCACTGGCGCAGACGCTGGCGTCGGTGACGACAGCGTTATCCCCGTCGAGCAGGAATGAGCAAAGAGCTAAGCCCGCCAGACGGGCTTAGCTCTTGTCGCATCCCGCAGGCGCGTCTGATAAGCCCGTCGCACGGGTCTATCACGCCCAGCGCCCCTTGGACGGGCCCAATAAGCCCGCCCAGCGTGCGTATCTCCCCTAGCGTCCCGTGAATCGGCTCAATAAGCCCGCCCAGCGTGCGTATCTCCCCCATCGCCCCGTGAATCGGCTCAATAAGCCCGCCCAGCGTGCGTATCACGCCCAGCGTCCCGTGAATCGGCGCAATAAGCCCGCCCAGCGTGCGTATCTCCCCCATCGCCCCGCAGATCGACTCAATAAGCCCGCCCAGCGTGCGTATCTCCCCTAGCGTCCCTTGGACCGGCGCAATAAGCCCGCGCCACGGGCATATCACACCCATCGTCCCCCGAACGCGCCGAATAAGCCCGCCCCACGAGCTAAGCTCACGGAGCGGGCTTGATCCGTTTTAACGCCTCCTACAAAGCGCCCGAATCCTGGACGATCCGCAGCGCTTCGTCGTAATCGTCCTCGTCCACGACCGCCGTGAGCAGAATGTCCCGGCCGTTCACCCGGTTGTCCGCGCCTCCCGAGCTGTATCCGCTCGCGCTTACGCTTGCGGCGGCCAGAATGCCGGCATCGGGAATGAAATTTCCCCCAAGCGTCAAATAACCCAGGCCAGGAAAATCCGCGGAAAGCGGATTTTCGATCTTATCCAGATGCTGCGCGCCTTCCCCCGGATACCCGTCAAAACGGTCGATCGAATGCTCGATCAGACGGAGCGACTTGAGCTTTTCCACCGCTTGCTGCGCTTCCCAGGGCGTTTTGAAATAAGCCATCAACGTTCTTTCGGACACTTGCCATCCTCCGTTTTCGCTAAGGTTAATTTTCCCTGTAGTATGGGGCGAACGGGCGCGGAACTATTCGGTTTCATCAACATCGATTCGACCCTCAAGCGGAATCAGGTACAATAAAAGCAGTAACCTAAACACACACCGGGGGCGATCGACATGGAGACAAAAGGACAAACGAACGGCGGATATTACGCGGTGATTTTCACGAGCCGGCGTACGGAGGGAGACAACGGCTATGGCAAAATGGCTGACGAGATGGAGCGGCTCGCGTCCGCCCAACCCGGCTTCATCGGTGCGGACAGCGTTCGGGACGCTTCGGGGGCCGGCATTACAATCTCCTATTGGGAGAGCCTGGAGGCCATCGCCGATTGGAAGGGCAACGCGGCGCATCGGGTGGCGCAGGAACGCGGGAAGGCGGAGTGGTACGAGGGCTATGAGGTGAAAATTTGCAAAGTGGAGCGCGAGTACTCGTCCGGCGGATAAGCGTCGGGAGGGTCATCCTCAGTGAAGCATCATCAGATCCACGACATCAATCCCGCGCAGGGCCGAATTCTATTCGCTCTCTGGCAGAACGACGACATTCCGATCCAGGAGCTGGCCAAGCGCACGTCGCTCGGCAAATCCACCTTGACCCGCATGCTGGACAAGCTGGAGCAGACCGGTCATCTGCAGCGCGTGTACCCGAACGACGACCGGCGCAAAGTGCTGATCCGGCTCACGGAACAGAACAAACGGATGAAGCTCAAGTACGAAGAGGTGTCCGAAGAGATGACGCAGGTGTACTACGAAGGGTTCGAGGAGCATGAGATCGAGGCGTATCTGGACAGAATTTTCCGCAATCTGGCCAAGCGGGAGAACGAGTGAGGAGGAGTCGGCGCGAATGAATCCGGCAAGCTTACGCCAAGCGGGAGCCGAAGCGGCGAAGAGGTTGGTCGAAGAAGGGCTTAAGCCGCTCGGAGAGAAGGAAGCCGTCGAGAAGTCGCTGGCGCTGCTCGCCCGCTCGGAGGTCGTCATGGTCGGGTCCAACGACGGCAGCGGTTACCCGAATATGAAGGCGATGTTCAAGATCGAGTCCGAAGGGCTGTCCACGATCTGGTTCAGCACGAATACGTCGTCCCGGCGCGTCGCCCAGTTCAAGAAAGATCCGAAGGCTTCCGTCTACGTGTTCGATCCGGCTTCTTTCTCGGGATTGCTGCTGGTAGGCGAGATGGAGATTATGCAGGATCGCGCAACCAAAAGGCGGTTCTGGCAGGAGGGCTGGGAAGCCTACTATCCGCTGGGGGTGACGGACGAGGATTACTGCGTGCCGAGGTTTACGGCGAAGCGGGGCAATTTCTATCAAGGGTTGCAAAATAGCGATTTCGAGCTTTAGGGCGTGTAAGCAAACCCGCTCAGGGGCATCTATCACCGCCTGCTGCGTCACTTTTGCTTGACGTACCCCCGGTACGCCTTCACAAAAGTTCCTTGCATGGAACGAAAATTCGGCAACATCTGCTATCTTCGGAGGTTGCATACACGCCCTAGGGAGTCTACTATTCATGGAAAAAAAGGAGCGAGCGATACATGGCAGGTTGGACGCGTAATCCGGTGGATGAGGACGGGAACTTCGACTTTGGCGATTCGGGAGCCCGGCCGGGACAATTTCTCGGCACACGGGCGTTGTACATGGACAAGGCGGGGGCGGCCGTATGGTTGCGCGACGAAATTCCGTTCTCCAGCTACCGCGTGGAAGCGGAGGCAGCGATTCCCGAGTCCGTCGGCTTTGTCGGCATCGCCTTCGCGGCCAAGGATGAGGACAATTACGAGCTCATCTATCTGGCCCCTGTCGAAATCCAGTACGATCCGGTCATGAACGGGTCGATGACGTGGCAAATCTATAACGGTCCCCGCTATCAGAAGCCGCTGCCGGATACGACGGGAAGCTGGACGAAGCTGATCGTCGACGTCCATCCGGAAGTCGCGCTCGTCTATCTCGGGGATGATCCATCCCCGCAATTAATTGTATCCAACCTGCAGCATAAGGGAGAAGGCAGACAGGGGGCGATCGGTCTGTGGAACTTCCTGCCCGCGTACGTTGGCCGAATCTCCGTAACGGAGATCGAGCCCACAGCGATCAAAGCCCGCGGGACGAATCTGCGCGAGCTTGTCAAGGAAGGCTTCGTGACCGAGTGGCTCGTGTCCGAGCCGTATCCGGAGAATACGGCTCCGGAGCAGGCGTCGGGCTGGAGAACCGTGGCGGTCGAGGAGAACGGAACGCTGAACCTCAATCGGCAGTATACGGCCCGCCCCGGTCTGGCCGTTACGGCGGAGGCGGTCGTTAACGTTGCCGAGGAAGGGGAGTTCCCGATCGACTTCGGGTTCAGCGACCATCTCAAGCTCTGGATCAACGGTGAGCCGGTATACGAGGGAAGCTGGAGGTGGCAGCCGCCCGCCAGCGACGGCAGGATCACCGCTGATCTCGTGACGCTCCCCATCCGCTGGCATGCGGGAGAGAATCGGATTCGCGCTGAACTGACCTGCGCCGAAACGTTCGGATGGGGACTGTGCGCGGCTATTCGAACGAATCGATCACGTCCAGCAGAAGCACAAGCTCTTCGTTAATCGGGATCGAGACGGTTCGAATCCACAAGTGCGTGTCCAGATCGGCGTATTTGCCCGATATTTTGGCTTCCGTCTCCGTCGAGGCGTCGTGGGACAGATGGGGGATGAAGTACGGCCTCCAGCTCCAATCGGCGAAGCGGTATTCGAGATTCGTTTTCCAGCCTTCCGCATCGCTGCGGGAATGGTTGGCGGACAATTGGATTCCCGTCGTCCGGCACAGATAGACGCGCATGCAGGAGTCGTCCAAGCGCGGCAGCAGCAGGCGGATCGCCTCGTCGGCGAGCTCCGCCTCTTCGCCGTCGTTCGGGGAGCGACGTTCCAGCAGCTCCCGAATGCCGGACTCCCGCACGCGCTCGACCAGCCTGTTGCCGATCCCCTCCCAGAGCAGCCGGGTTTCCTTCATCAGAAGCTTGTGGGCGCTTAGCTCCGCTTCGATCAGCGAAGTGAAGGCGTGCCGGTCCTGGTAATCCGTCTGCGCTTGCGAGAACAGATAACCTTGGACGTATCTTGCTCCGGCCTGGATCGCCCTTTTCAAATCCTGGCTTGTCTCCACGCCTTCCAGCAGCAGGGATGCCCCGATCTGTTCCGCCAGGTTGGAGAACGACCGAAGCACGCCGAGATATCCGCTGTGGGTGGCGCTCTTTTTCATCAATAAAATATCGACCTTAAGCAGATTGGGCCGGATTCTGGCAATGCGGTCGAAATTGCTGAACCCCGTTCCTATGTCGTCTATGGCAATCTGGCAGCCTGCCTGCCGGTAGAGATCGACGATCTGCGTCAGCTCGGACATGGAATCTCCGAATTCGTCCTCCGTGATTTCGATGCACACTTTGCGGGGGTCAACTCCGTACTTTTGAATCAGCTGGAGCGTGTGCAGTTCTCCCGTGTTTTTGTAGTGCCGGTAGATCCACGAAGGCTTCAGATTGACGAACAGCAGGGGAGGGTCCGCTTCCTTGCTTAGTTTGGCTATCGCCTGCTCGCGAAGAATGCGGTCGATTCGAACATGCTCCTCCACAGGGACGTTATTGTCCGTGAAGAAGGGACCGAGGCTGCGCACCGCGCCGTCGATCCGTTCTCTTCCCAATGCTTCGTAGCCGATGATCGCACGAGTTTCCATGGCGACGATAGGCTGATAATAGGCCAGTAGTTGTCCTTGCGGATAGTGCCGGGAGATGACGTCGCAGTCTGTTTGGTTGCTCATAGAGGCCCTTTCCGATCATGATGTTATATAAGGTGACATCTAGTTCTGATTGTATAGAAGCCGAAGCGATCCTACAAGTAGTAAAATACTCAACCCGCATCGGTGTTGACTTCTATGTTCTGAGTGTGTATATATTATATATACACTAAATACAATGGAACGAGGAAATTCATGAACATCCAAATTTCCAACGCGTCCGGGGAGCCGATTTATTCGCAGATCGTCGGACGCGTTCGCGGCGCGATTCTGAGCGGCGAGCTCGCTCCGGGAACGATGCTGCCTTCTATTCGCCAATTGGCCAAGGATTTGCAGATCAGCGTGATTACGACGAAGAGGGCGTACGAGGAACTGGAGAAGGAAGGCTTGATAGACTCCGTAGTCGGCAAAGGTTCTTTCGTCTCGGGAGCGAACGAAGCTTTTATCCGGGAACAGAGGCTGAGGGCGATGGAGACCAAGCTGCTGGAAGCCGTTAAGGAGGGCAAGTCGCTCGGGCTTAGTCTGGAGGAAATCATCGGACATGTTCGACTGCTGGATCAGGAAGGAGAGTCGGAAGGATGAATGCGATCGAAGTTCGCGGGCTTGCGAAGAAGCACGGTTCCTTTACGCTCGGAACGTTGGACTTGAACGTTCGCCAAGGATACGTAACCGGGCTTGTCGGTCCGAACGGAGCGGGGAAGAGTACGTTGATCAAGCTGCTCATGGGCTTAACGGTAGCCCGAGCCGGGGAGATACGGATTTTCGGCGAGAAAATGCCCGAGCAAGAAGCGGGAATCAAAGCGCGAATCGGTTTCGTATCCGAGGAGAACACCCTGTACGAGCATCTGTCCATCGACGCGATGAGAAGCATCTATGCTCCATTCTATAGGCGATGGGACGAGCAAACGTTTCGCGAGTGCCTGCATCGGTTCGAACTCTCTCCCCGCAGCCGGATTCGCTCGTTGTCCAAAGGCATGAAAATGAAGCTGTCGCTCGCATTCGCCCTCTCCGGCGGAGCGGAGCTGCTCATTATGGACGAACCGACGGCGGGGTTGGACCCCGTCTTTCGGAGAGAAATGCTGGATATTCTCTCCGGTCTGATGCTGGACGAGAACAGAACGATTCTGTTTTCCACCCACATTACGACCGACCTCGACCGGATCGCCGACTACATTGTGTTTCTCGATCAAGGACATCTTGTTTTCGACAGCTCCAAAGAAGATCTATTCGACCGATATGCCCTGATCAAGGGGGATAAGGAATGGTTGGATCGCGATGTCCGCCAAGCGTTCGTAAGCATTAGGGAAACCGGGGCGGGATTCGAAGGTCTGGTACGCGATCGCGGCGAAGCGCTCCGAATGTTCGGAGAAGACGCGATTATCGAAACGCCGACATTGGAGGACATTATGTATTTTACCGTTAGGGGTGAACGGCATCGTGCTGAATCTCGTTCGTAAAGATCTGCTCGTGCTGCGGTGGTACTATCTGTTCGTCGCGTTATATGCGCTGCTTTTCGGGTTAATCATTACCAAGGGGACGTTTATGCTGTTGGGCGCTCTTCCGGCCGTCATGATGCTCGTTATAGGATCGGGTCTGGAACTGAAGAACCGCAGCTTGGTCTTCATAGGCAGCTTGCCCGTTACCCGCGGGCAGATCGTAAGAGCTCGCTATGCGACTGCCCTGGTCTTTACCGCTGCAGGGATTGCCGTTACGGTGATCATGAATTTGATCAATCGTTACGCGCTCGGAAGAGAGCATGGTTTCTCGGGGCTTATGATCGCTTTCATCATCGGAATCGTTCTCTTCTTCTCGGCAATCTATTTGCCCGCCTATTATTGGCTTGGGTCCAAAGGGGAACACGTGGCGCTGGGGGCGGCGCTGGCGCTAATCGTATTGGCGGCATTCGTGATGTCTGGGTTGCTGGGCGGCATATACGGAAGCGGGTACGAGCTGGGAGCAAGATTAAGCGCGTGGCCGCCGGTCGCATTGGGAGGTCTGGTCGTCGCCGCATCCGCTCTGCTGTTCGTTCTGTCGGGCTGCATCTCTTATCGTATCGTTCGAAGCAAAGATTTGGGGACATAAAGAGCAGGCCCGCGGCGAAGTCGACTTCCGGCGGGCCTGTCTATTTTTCATGAAGAACCATAGTAACTTTCTGACGCTTTCGACGTCTATAGATTAGCTGAAGATTTGCTGAAACTTTCGCCGTCGTTCGAGCGTCAAATTACCAAGATCATGAAACGCGAACGCGGAAAAGAGAATAAAACTCATTTTTCGCCCAGAGAGGATGAATCCAGTGCGTAAATTTCTTTCCTTGCTAGCGGCATTCGCCATCGTATTGTCTTTCTTTCACCAACCGCAAGGAGCCAAGGCCGCCACTCCGATCCGAATTTTCATCGACGGCCAAATTCTTCAAACTACCCAGCCTCCCCTGCTGATCGGAGGGTACACGATGGTTCCGCTTCGCGGCATCTTCGAGGCCCTGAATGCGCAGGTGATCTGGAATCAGAAAGCCAAGACGGTCACCGCCAAGAAGCGGGATACGACGATCGTGCTGACGATCGGCGCCAGAACGGCGACGATCAACAACCAGACGGTGACGTTGGATTCCCCGGCGCGCGTGCTGGCCGGCCACACGATGGTTCCGGTCCGGTTCGTCAGCGAGGCTCTCGGAGACGACGTGCGCTGGGATAAACTGTCGCAAAGCGTGCTGATTACGACCAAGGCCGTTCAAGAAGTCGGCAAAGTCACTCAGCTCGGCGTGACGGAAGTTTCCCAGAACGGCGACGGCCGGGATTTGCAGGTCAGCTTCTCGACGCCGGCCGACCAATCGAACGTCAGCGGCTACCGGATTTTGGTCGTGAAGGCGGAGAACGTCTCTTCCTTTAATCTGGCTAAAGCCTTGGCCGTCCGCGCGGCCAACTATACGTCCGTATCCAAGTCCGGTTCCTACCAACGCGTAACGCTTACCGCGCAGAGCCGGGATGTCGACGGGGCGCTGCTGCGCGCGAATCAAGCTTACAAAGTATTCGTTCTGACGGTGGGGTCTGACGCGAACGCGCTCTCCGACTCTTCCATTTCGATTACCCTGAAGTCCAACCCAGCCGTAGGTCAGGCGACAAACGTAAAAATCGAGGACGTTGCGGATCAAGGAGACGGACGGGATCTGAGAGTTACGTTCTCCAGAGCGTCCAGCGAAAGCAACATATCCGGCTACCGGGTCATGATCGTCAAATCGGCCAACGCTTCCGGATTTAATCTGTCCCAAGCGAACGGTATGTCCAGCTCCTACTATACGAACGTTGCCAAGACGTCGGGATCGGGCGCGCTCAGCGTGACGCTCAACTCGTCCGCTCGGGATACGTCCGGCGATCTCATCCGCAACGGGGTAGCGTACACGGCCTTCGTCATGACGGTCAGCTCGAATACGTCCAACTGGTCGCACTCGCTGTCCGCGAGCTCCGCTTCCGTTACGCTCGGCGCATCGGCCCAAACTCCGGTCATTACGGGAGTGGCGGACGTGGACGACAATGGCGACGGACGCGACCTGCAGGTGACGTTCAACAAGCCTTCCGACGAATCGAGAATCGGTTCGTACAGAATTTTCGTCGTCAGAGAAGGCGATTACTCGTCCTTTAACCTGACGGAAGCGAACCGGGTGTCTTCCGGCAATTATTACGATCAATACAGAACGGGCAACAATTACAACATTGTGCTCTCTTCGAACATGAGAGATACGAGAGGCAACAAGGTGACGAACGGCGTTGCTTACCGCGTGTTCGTAATGGGCGTGTCCAACAACAACAATTACGCCAACTCGCTCTCGGCGGCTTCCGCGAGCATTACGCTCAAGAACTCCGGAGTTCAAGCGGTGACGAACCTGTCGGTCAGCGATGTTGCGGACTATAACAACGGCCGAGATCTGCAAGTATCGTTCACGAAAGCGACCAATGAGTCGCTGATCAAGAACTACCGGGTATTCGTCGTCAAGGAAGCGAATGCCGGAACTTTCGGACTGGCTGCGGCGAACGCGGTCACGAATTCGAACAACTACACGACGATCAACAAGAACAACACGAACATCGTCCAGACGTTGGCGGCCGGGTCGCGCGACGTGAACGGTGCAACGATCCAGAACGGGGTCGCTTACCGGGTGTTCGTCATGTCGGTAGGTACCGTGAACGGCAGCAACGCGCTGTCTTCTCCGTCCGCTTCGATTCAGCTTAGCAACAACAACGTCACGGCGGTCACGAACGTCGCCGTCAGCGACGTCGCGGACTACAACAGCGGCCAAGACTTGCGCGTGTCGTTCACCAAAGCGGCCAACGAGAACAACATTGCCCACTACCGGGCTTATGTCGTGAAGGAGAATGCGGCAGCTTACTTTAACTTGAACACCGCAAACGCCATACCGAACTACACAGTCATCAACAAGAAAGGAACCAATATTGCTCAGGAACTGAACGCCGATTCCCGAGACATTGACGGCGCACTGATTCAGAACGGCATCAAGTACAAGGTGTTCATCTTGTCGGTGGGCGTCTCCAATGTATACGGCAATGCGTTGTCTGCCGGGTCTCCGACGATTCAGTTGGAGAATAAAGGCACGGTAACGGCCGTTACGAACGTTACTGGAACCGACGTGGCCGATAACGGCAACGGCTTGGACCTGCGCGTATCATTCACGAAGGCATCCGTGGAGACGAACATCAGCCATTATCGGATTTTCATCGTGCCGGACTCGGCGGCTTATCAGTTCACCTTGAACGCCGCTAACGCGATTACCAATACGGCGCTGTTTACTACGGCTAATCCGGGCGCGAATCATAATGCAGTGCTGGCGAACAACGCCGTCGACATTTACAATCAGCCGATCAGAAACAACGTGCCGTACCGAATTTTCGTCCTGTCGGTAGGTTACGGCACTGCTCACGGCGTGAACGCTTTGTCTGCGGCTTCTCCGGCAGTTACTTTGACGACCTCCGGCGCACCGGCGGTAACGGGCGTGGCGGTCAGCGATACGGGCGATGCGGGAACAGGCGCTGACCTGCAGGTCAGCTTCAACAAAGCAGCGGACGAGAGCAACATTCAAGCATACCGAATATTCGTTGTCAGAAGCGGCAGCGCCTTTACGCTGGCGACGGCGATTAATGCCAATCCGTATGCGACGTTCGCTCCGAACGGATCTAATCCGACCTTGAATCTGGGAGGGGTCGCAACCGATACGAGCGGCGCGCCTATTGCCAACGGCGTCAGCTATCAAGTTTATGTGCTTTCTGTAGCCAAAGCCGGCAGCAGTTCGTTGTCTGCTCCTTCGGCAGCCATCAGTCTAACCTCCCCGGTTCAGGTAGCCCAGAGTGTGGGCGCAGTACAGGCCGGCGCCGATAAGCTGGTCGTCACCTGGACTCCGCCGGCATCACAGACTGGAATATCGCAATATCTCGTGTTCCTGCTACATCCGGCAGGAACGTTGGATGCGGCTACTGCGTATAATTTGCGGGCTCAGGCCTCCGCTACTGTTGCCCCGGGAACGAACACGGTCGAACTGTCTCTGGGCAGCACGGTTATCGGCGGTACATTGACGGCCAATACGGCTTATCAAATCTACGTCCTGTCCGTAGCGGACGGAACAACGAATCACAACATTTCCGCCCCCGGCAGCGGAACCATCACGGTAGCGCCTCCTGCGCCTACTGGGGATCCGGTTGAAACGCCTTAATAACTGCGAATAGAAGCAGGCGTCTCCTTGACGCGGCTCGCATGATGAATGCGAGCTGACGCAGGCGGGACGCTTGCTTCTTTTTGGGCTCCATCCGCCGCACCGCACTATAGGCGCGGAAATGTGATTTCAATCCCCGATCATGCTAGAATAATAGAAAACGCCGAAGGAGTGTCCGCGTGAAGGTGTTCAGAAAAATACGCAGCTGGGTAGGCTCGCTGGCGATCGCCTACATCTTGTCGCTGCTGATCGGAATCTTTCTTCTTCAGCCCTATCGAGTGGACGGGCACTCTATGGATCCGACGCTGCGGGATAGTCAGCGGCTGTTCGTGTCGAAGCTGTCCCATACTTTTTCCTATATGCCGGACTACGGCGATATCGTCATTATAGACAGCCGGGTGAACCGGGAGCGCACCTTCATGGACGACGTGATGGAAAATCCGCTGATCCAGTTGCTGACCAGGGATGAAGACCGGATCTACTACGTGAAAAGGGTGATCGGCAAGCCGGGAGATATGCTGGAGCTTACCGGAGGGCAGCTGTACCGCAACGGCGAGCGTCTCGAGGAGTCGTATATTAAAGAAGAGATGAACGCGTTCGTCGGCGGCATCTGGGAGGTGCCGGAGGGGCATGTGTTCGTCATGGGCGACAACCGCAACCATAGCGACGACAGCCGTTCGATCGGGTATATTCCTCTGAATCACGTGTTGGGCAAGAAGCTGTAGCGCAATCGTAAAAATGTCCACCCTCCCCAAAAATGTTCGGATATATCGTTGCCTGCGCATGAACTATACTGTAGGCGATATCCCAATACTCAGGGGAGGGAATTCATATGAAACGAGCAATGACCGGCATGCGCATGGCGGTTGCTTTGCTGCTGCTTGCGGCGGTCGCCATCGCGGGAGAAGACCGCGCCCAAGCGGTTGTGCCTGCGGAGAGCACCTTTTTTGCAACCGCTTTCGTAGACGAGGGCAGCACCTACAACACGAACAGCGACGGAGATTTGTGGCCGTCCGCGTGGTCGAACGACGATTACTTGTACCTGGCTAACGGAGACGGCTGGGGCTGGACGAATCAAGGGTGGAGCGATATCGCCTTCAACCGGATTACGGGCGGCCATCCGGACAGCGGCAATCTCGTCGGCAATCGGGTAAGCGCGGGCTTCGGACCGGTATGGAACAAGTCGACCTGCCCGGACGGTTCGCCCCGTTACAACCGCAAGCCGACCGGCCTGACCTCCAGAGGCGGCACGCTCTGGCTGGCCGTTCAGGATCTGAACCGCTGTCCTGGCGCCCAATTTTACGGACCGGCCTTTAACGATGCGCCGAACGCCACCATTCTGAAGTCGACGGACAAAGGCGCCACCTGGACGTGGAACGCGACTTCGCCGATGTTTCCGAACTCGGTGTTCACGACGGTTTTCTTCCTGGATTGGGGCAAGGACGGCGTCGACAACGACCCGACGACGAACTGGGACGACTATATCTACGCTTACGGCACGGACTACAACTGGCGCGACTCGTTCAACAACGCCGTTCCCGATCCGACGAAGCTTTATTTGGCCCGCATTCTGGCAACGGACAATCTGCAGGATCTGTCGAAGTGGCAGTTCTGGACCGGCGGATTAAATGGAGGAACGCAGTCGTGGTCGAGCTATGGCAACATCGCCGCCAAGCAGCCGGTGCTGCAGGACGACAGAAGAATCTACCCGTCCGTCACATCCGGCTTCCCGTCTGGCCACATTCGCGACATGACGCCGATCTCGCAAGGAAGCGTCACCTACAATCGCGCGCTCAACCGCTACATCTATCTGTCCTGGACGGAGTACACGTTCGAATTTTACGAGGCTCCCGCGCCGTGGGGACCGTGGAAGAGATTTCTGTCCAAGGACTTCGGAACGTATTCCTCGCCTTGGACGACGGGCAAGAACGGCGGGTACACGACGGTGATGCCGTCCAAGTACATTAGCGCCGACGGCTTGCGGATGTGGTTCAACGCCAATACGTTCGAGGGCCCCGTCAACAATTACCGCTTCTCCCTGCGCCGTCTTTACGTGACCCCGTACAACGCTTCGCTGACGCCGACCAACGCGCGGAGCGACACGAACAATCTCGCCGTGACGGGAGACGCGAAGACGCCGATCGCAGCGGCGAGTTTCCACCAAGGCAATCCATGGGCGCTTAACGACGGCGCGAAAAACGTCAACGCAGACGACTGGAACGGGGAAGCGAAGGCGCAAAGCTACTGGGGCTACACCTGGTCCAGACCGTACAACATGAACAAAGTCGTCTACACGTCGGGCGCTTCCTTCCCGGACGGCGGCTATTTCGCTTCGGGGCTGAAAGTCCAGGTTCGCCAAAACTTCCAGTGGGTAGACGTAACGGGCCTGTCCGTGAGCCCGGACTATCCGTATAACGGTACGGCCGCACCTTATAAAACGTACACGTTCAAGTTCGACGACGCGTGGGGAGACGGCGTGCGGATTATCGGGGCGACGGGAGGCACGCAGAAATTCACGGCGATCAGCGAATTGGAGGTCTACTACGCCAACGGCTTCGCGACGACGGTTGCCGACCCGTTCGACGGTCCGCTAGGCTCCGCCTGGACTTGGAGCGCGCCGCTGGCAGGACCCGCTTACTCGTTCACCGGCGGGAATCTGCGGATGACGCTGCCGAATTCGAGCGCCTATGACAATTGGGACTTCATCGACCAATCGCCGAAGCTGATGCGCACGGATATGGGCGGGGGAGACTGGACGATCGAGACGAGGATGAACTTGTCCTCTTATACGGCGGGCAACAACTTCCACGGGGGCTTGGCCGTGCGTTTCGGCACAAACAATTATTTCCTGTGGGGGAACCTGAAGGGCAACGCCCTCGAATTCTCCCGGTCGGGATATGCGGCGCTGGCTGCCGTCACTCCGTACACGAACTCTGCCGTTTCCCTGCGAATAAGGAAGGCAGGCACCCGCTATTACGTCGATTACAAACAGAATCCGGGCGACGCGTGGATTAACGCGGGCAGCGACAACTATCCTTTCGCGGCTCCCGTCTCCGTCGGGCTGATGGCGAAGACGTGGTCGGCGGTTCCGCTGACGACGGATTTCGATTCGTTCGTGCTTAGAAAATGACAAGGCCCAAGGGCGGCCCCGGCAGGTTTCGCGACCTGTCCGGGGCGGCTTCGTTCCCCGTTGTCAAACGGCCGGCGATCCCGTACACTTTGACTGACGGAAGCGTTTACACCCGTTCCGCGGACCGGAGGACTGACCGCATGATTCCATCCTTGCTACGCAATCGGAAGCTCGGCAGCAAGCTGATGCTGCTTCTGCTTACGGTGATCCTGGCGCCCCTGTCGCTGCTGGGGCTGCTGTTCTATCAAAATTCGGTAGAGTGGGTCGAAGAGAAAAGCGACAAGGAGTCGCTGCAGGTGTTGAACCTGGTTATGCAGAACGCGGACGAAATGCTGCGGGGCGTGGAAACGCAGTTGCTTGATATTTACAATCAGGACGATATTATCGCTCAGCTCTCGGGATCGGTTCCGGACGCTGCGGGCAGCGGTGAGAACCCAATCGCGGAGGATCGCATCAGCCGGTATTTGCGCGATTTTCTGCGGGGGAAGGACGACGTGGACTCCGTCTATTTTCTGACCGAGTCGGGCGCGACGTATTTCGCCGATTTCCGCGGCGCGAGCTTGTTCACCGATCAGATCGGACGAAATCCGCAATGGCTGGAACGGATCGCCGAGGAGAACGGGCGGATCGTCTGGATTCCGACCTATGAAATTGCGCCTAATCGATACTCTCCGGACAATTCCTATTATTTTGCCGCAGGCATGAGCATCCGGGACGTCACCGACGAGCTGCAGGCGCTCGGCGCGCTCATTATCAACGTGAAAATCTCTTCGCTCGACCGCCTCATCGGCCAAGTCGACGTAAGCCCGAACGGCACCATTCTCGTGGCCGACGATTCGGGCAACCTGATCTGGCATCCCAATCCGCGAGCGTTCGGTACGAGGATGAACGAAATTCCGTTCTACAAGGCGACCAAGCCGGGCGAGTTCGTCCGGTTCGAGCTGAACGGGGAGAGCTACCGCATCGGGCGAGTGGCCTCGGGCTTTAACAATTGGTCCTACTACGCTATCGTTCCCCAGCTCGATCTCGACGCGCAGACGGAGAACCAGAAGCGGTTTCTCGTCGTGACGATCGTCGCTTTCTCCGCGCTGTTCCTGCTGCTTGCCTGGCTGACGACGCACTATATCACGAAGCCGATCCGGCAGCTCGTCGTCGCCATGAAGCAGATTCAGAAGGACTCGCAGGGGGTGAAGCTGCAAGCGCAATCGAACGACGAGATCGGCATGCTGCAGATGGCGTTTAACGGAATGCGCGGGCGGATCAACGATCTGATCCAGGAGGTGCGCATCGTCTCCGACAAGGAGAAGGAGGCCGAGATTCGGGCGCTTCAGGCGCAGATCAATCCCCACTTCGTCTACAACACGCTGGACGCGATCAACTGGCTGGCGATCGAGAAGGATGAGAACGAGATCAGCTCGATGATTACGGCGCTGAGCGACATGATGCGGTACGCGATTCGGCCGGGCGCGCCGTGGGTTCGGATGGAGGAGGAGCTGCAATGGGCGCAGAACTATGCCTATCTCCAGGAGATGAGATTCGAAGCGAAGTTCGCCGTCGAGTTCGACATTCCGGCCGAGCTGCTTCAGCTCAAGGTGCCGAGGCTGCTGCTTCAGCCGTATATGGAGAACGCGATCCTGCACGGGATGGAAAATCTGGACGGCGGAGGGCTGATCCGGGTCGGCCTTGCACTGGAGAGCGAAGATAAGCTGCGTCTCGTCGTGGAAGACAACGGGGTCGGGATGACGTCCGAACGGATGGACAGCATCAAGTCGCGCAAGTCGCATGGCATCGGCATTACGAATATGGACGACCGGCTGAAGCTGGAATACGGGGCCGGCTACGGCGTGCAGGTCGAATCCGAGCCGGGCAGAGGCACGCGCGTCACGGTCGTGCTTCCGGTAATCCGGGACGAGAACAATCCGCGAGGAGAGACGGACCTATGGCATACAGAGCGCTGATCGTGGATGACGAGCCGAAGGTAAGGCGCGGCTTGTCCGCCCTCATTCCGAAGCTTGATCCCGAATGGGAGGTCGTCGGCACGGCCGCGAACGGGGAGGAAGCGCTGCAGTTCGTGAAGAAGCAGCTTCCGGACCTGGTCATCACGGACATACGCATGCCCAAGATGAACGGTCTGGATCTGCTCAGCGAACTGAAGGAATACCCGCTTCAAGTCGTGATTCTGTCGGGATACGGCTATTTCGAATACGCGCGCACCGCGATTCAATTCGGCGCGTTCGACTTCCTGCTTAAGCCGCTGAAGCCGGACGCCATCCGAGACGTGCTGCGCCGCTTGTCCGCGCAGATGAAGCCTGTCGAGAGGGAGACGCCGACAGGCGTGCCGGAGCAGAAGTACTCCAAGCTGTGGAAGGAGTGGATGCTGTCGCCGGAAGACGAGCCGGGGCACGAGACCAAGCTGCTCCCTCTTCTTCCGCCGGGCGCCGGTTCGATGAGAATCGCCGCGATCGAGATCGACGCCTACGACAAGGTGATCTCCGAGGATCAGTGGGGCGATCGCCAGCTCGTGGCGTTCGCCGTCCGCAACGTCCTGCACGAGCTGCTGTCGGCCCGGGCCGCGGATCGGTTCCGCTATTTGTTCCAGAACGGCTCGCAGCTTTATTATTTGCTGGCGAACGCGGGCTGCGGCCGCGACTTCTGGGAGGAAGCGATCCGCACGATCGCCCGCTCCGTGAAAATCTCGGTGTCCGTCGGCTTAAGCGGGGAGAGCTCCGAGTTCGCCGAGCTGCCGAAGCTGCTGGCCCATGCCCGGGAGAGCCTGGAGAACAAGTGGATCTACGGGGGAGGGAAGGTCAGCGACTATCGCGATTTCCATCTGGAGGACCTGGTTCGAATCGGCTACCCCGAAGCGCTGGAGGAGAAAGTCGGCTGGGCGGTCAGAAGCGGGGACGCGGCCGCCGCGTCGCAGGGGCTGGAGGAGTTCGTGCGCGCGCTCCGCGAAGCGGAGGTGCCGTTCCGGCTGTTCCAGCGCTATTGCTTGCAGCTGCTGACGTCCGTTCTGCGCATCGCCTATGAGCAGAAGGTGTCGGACTTGGTGTTCGGCCGGATGACGAGGCCGGCGGATCTGTTCGGGCGGGATTTCACGGCTCTCGGGTTTCTCGCGTTCATGAAGGAGTTCGCGGAGGAGAGCGTGCGGGCGCTGGAATGGAGCCGCAGCCAGAAGCAGAGCAAGACGCTGGATAAGGCGCTGGCGTTCATCCGGGCCAACTACTCGCGGGACATCTCCCTGGACGACGTGGCGGGACACGTAGGCATGAGCAGCAGCTACTTCAGCACGTATTTCAAGCAGGAGACGGAAACCTCGTTCGTCGAATATTTGACGCGCCTTCGGATGGACGCCGCCAAGAAGCTGATGAAGGACACCGATCTGAGACTGTACGAGATCGCCGCGATGGTCGGCTATCAGGACGTGAAGTATTTCTCCCGGCTGTTCAAAAAAACGATGAACGCGACTCCCGGCGAGTACCGGCAGTTTTTCGACCGAAAGGACGAGGGTTATGTCAAATAGGGGAGCGCTGGCCGGGATTCGTTACGTCGCCGCTTTATTGGGGCTGCTCCTGCTGCTGGCGGCGGCTTCCGCTTGCGGAGGCAAGCCCGTCGCTCCGGACGAGAAGCTGGATACGCTGATCGGCAGGCAGGCGCCGAAGGAGACGGCCGCTGCGGACCGGACGGTGCTGCGCATCTGGTCGTTCCACCAGGGGGAAGAGTTCACCTTCTGGCAGTGGCTCGGAGAGCGGTACGCGGAGGAGAACCCGGGCGTGGAGATCAAGGTGGAGTATATTTCGAGCGACGACTATTTTACGGGCAACCGGCTGGCTTCCTCCTTCGCTTCGGGACACGGTCCGGACGTATTCTTCGTGTCGGCGGGCACGATCCGCAAATACGTCAACGCCGGCATCCTGCAGCCGCTGGACGAGTATTTCACCGCTGAGGTTCGCAGCGATTTCTTCAAGCCGGCGCTCGATTCGGTCACGGTGAACGATCGCATCTACGCGATTCCGTTCGAGACGGAGCTGCTGGGCTTGTACTACAACCAAAAGCTGTTTCGCGACCAAGGCATCGCTCCGCCGGAGACGTGGGAGCAGATGCGCGAGGCGGCGCGGCTGCTGAAGAGCGGGTCCAGGAGCGGCCTGACGGTGGAGACGTTCGGGAGCGTCTACCAGACGTTCTCCTGGCTGCCTTTCCTGTGGCAGACGGGGGCCGATCTCGTCACAGAACCGGGCGACGGGTCCGGTCTGACGGAGCCGGGCGCGCGGACGATGTACGAGTTTTTCCGCGGGATGGCCGAAGACGGCCTGCTGAACATGCACCCTTCCCGGCCGACGACGGATATCGGCATTCTGGCGGGCGGGGAGACGGCGATGCAGGTGAGCGGCTCCTGGAATATCCGCTCGCTGGAGGCGAGCTATGCCGATCAGCCGATCGGCGTCGTACCGCTGCCCGTTCCTCCCGGCGGCCGGGAAGTAACGGCCGCGGGAGGCTGGAAAATCGGCGTCAACCGTTTCAGCGCGCATGCGGACGAAGCCGCGCGGTTCATTGCGTGGGCGTTCGCGGAGAGCGAGGACATTCCGCTGAAGTGGTGCACGGAGGTGAAGTTCGCCTATCCTTCGCGCGTCTCCGTCATGACGGCGGGGGAAGAGCTGTACGACCGCGGCCTGCGGTCCGTCTTTACGTCGCGCATCTTCGGCACGGAGCGGCAGGAGCCGCAATTGCCGGAAAGCGTGACGAGAATTTTCATCGACTCGCTGAACAAGCTCGTGTTCGGCGATGCGTCGGTCGATGCGCTGCTCGCCGACACGAACGCGCGGCTGAACGCTTACTTCGCGAACGTCCAAAAATAGTCCACCCCGCCTAAAACATTTCTCGTTACGGGCCCTCGCTTCTCCCCGCTATACTCGAGGTGACTTCAACCACCACCTATCGAAAGGGGAACCTCGAGTATGCAAAGCTTCAAATGGCGGCCGCTGCTGATCGCCTCCCTCCTCGCCGTCCTCCTGCTGCAGATCGGCTGCGGCTCGAACAACGGAGGCAAGGAAGCGTCAAGCAGCCCGTCCTCCTCGGCAACGAATTCCGGCAACGCGAGCAAAGAGAAAGTCACGCTGAAATTTTGGGACTTCCATACCGAAGCGGAACAGAAATTTTTCGAGGATCTGGTCGCGGAATACAACCAGTCGCAGGATCGGGTCACGATCGAGTATTCGACCTCCAACCAGCAGGATTACACGACGACGAAGCTTCCGACCGCATTCGCCTCGGGCGACGGGCCGGACATCTACATGATCAGCCCGGGCGACTTCATGAAGTTCGCGAAATCCGGCCTGATGGCGGATCTGTCGCCGTACTTCCCGTCGGGCTCCAAGGAAGATTTCCTCCCGGCCGCGCTGGATGCGGTTACGGTAGACGGCAAAATCATGGCGCTGCCGTACGAGCTCGAGCTGCTCGGGCTGTACTACAACGAAGAAATGCTGAAGAACGCCAACGTCGAAGTGCCGAAGACGTGGGACGAACTGCTCGCCGCGGCCCGCAAGCTGACGACCGACAAGGTCGCGGGGCTCGTGCTTCCGCCGGACAAAGGGCCGTACCTGAACTTCATCTGGTATCCGTTCCTCTGGCAGCAGGGCGGCAACGTGCTTAGCGCGGACGGATCGCAGTCGACGTTCGACACTCCGGAAGTCGCCAAGGCGCTCGACTTCTACGGCTCCTTCTTCCGCGAGAAGCTGGCCCCGTCCAAGCTGCAATTCGGACCTTGGGAGATCGACAACATCGGCAGCAAGACGGCGGCGATGCAGGTGCTCGGCACCTGGGCGATCAACCGCGCAGAGGAGAATTTCGCGGACGTGCCGATCAAGGTCGCTCCGCTGCCGCTGCCCGATGGCGGCAAAGCCGCGACGGATGCCGGAGGCTGGAAATTTGCCGTGAACGGCAAGAGCAAGCACGTCGAGGAAGCCGCGAAGTTCGTCATGTGGGCATTCGCCGACGATCCGGCTCGCGCGCTGAAGTGGTGCACCGAGATCAAGTTCGCTTACTCGCCGCGCCAATCGGTCGTCGATGCAGGCAAGGAGATCTACAGCAAGGGCATGCGTCAGGTGTTCACGGAGCAGATCTATTCCTCCGCGATTCCGGAGCCGACGTATCCTTCGGAGATCGTCGACATCGTCGGCGACGCGATGCAGTACGTCATGTTCGGCAAGATGGACGGCGCCGCGGCCGCGAAGGAAGCGGACGGCAAGATCAAGAGCTTCTTGAGCAAATAAGGCAGCAAGGCGGGATCCCGGCCGAACGCGAGGCCGGGGTTCCCGCTTGCCGACAGAGGAGGCACAAGCCATGGTTCCGAAACGGCCGTCGGCGCGGACTTTGCGGGAATGGGGCACGGCGTACGCCTTCCTGTTCCCCAACATCATCGGTTTGTTCGTGTTCGTTTTTATGCCGATCGTATACGCCCTCTACGTGAGCTTGTACGATTGGAACGCGCTTAGCCCGAAAGTGTTCGTCGGTCTGGACAATTATAAGGATCTGTTGGGCGATAAGGGGTGGTGGAGATCCGTCGGGAAGACGATCACCTTCAGCGTGATTTACGTGCCGCTGCTGTTCGTCTCGTCGCTGCTGTCCGCCGTATTGATCCACGCTCTGAGAGGCCGGGTAAGCGGCCTGGCGCGAACGATGTTCCTGATGCCGTTCGCCATTACTTCCGTCAATTCGGCGATTATCGCCATGTATTTGCTGGACCCGAGAAGAGGGCTGATCAACTGGATTCTCAGCGGGTTCGGCGTCCCTTCCCAAGATTTTCTCGGCTCGACGAGCCAGGCGATGTTCTGCGTCGTCGTCGTTCTTCTGTGGATTAACGTCGGGTACAACATGATCATTTTTTTATCGGCGATCAAGGAAATTCCCAAGGACTATTACGAGGCCGCGCACATGGACGGGGCCAAGCGGGGACAGACGTTCTTCCGCATCACTTTCCCGCTGATCAAGGAGACCAATACGTTCATCCTTATCGTCACGACAATCGGCTCGTTCCAGGTGTTCGACCAGATCATGGTCATGACGAAGGGTGGACCGGCCGGGGCGACGGAAGTGAGCGTTCTGTACATTTTCAAGCATGCCTTCGAGCTGCTTAACATGGGCTATTCTTCGGCGATGGCATTCGTGCTGTTCCTGATCATTTTCGTGCTGTCGCTGTTTCAATTGAAATTATTCTCCAGAGACGAGGAGCGCTGATCCCATGCTGGCGATAAGACGCGCGGCATTCCCGACGTTGGCCGTGGTGCTCGGCCTGGCGCTCGTATTCCCGATCTATGTGCTCGTCATCGGCTCCCTGCGTTCGGAGGAGCGGATATTCGACGTCACGCTGTTTCCCGTCGAAGCCGTCTTCGCCAACTTCTCCCAAGCGGTGAAGGGGACGGGCCTGATCCGGTCGATCGCCAATTCTTTTCTCGTATCGGCGACGGTCACGGTCGTGGCGATGATCTTCCACTCGATGTCCGGCTACGCGCTGGCGAGGTTCCGGTTTCCGGGAAGAAACCTGGTGTTCGCCTGGATGCTGAGCACGCTTATGGTACCGTTCGCCGTCATCATGATTCCGCTCTACCTGATCACGAAGCAGTTTCATATGATCAACTCGTTTGCCGGGCTGATCGTGCCCTCGATTTTCAACGCATACGGCATCTTCCTGTTCCGCCAGTTCTACCGGGATTTCCCGCGGGAGCTGGAAGAGGCGGCTTACTTGGACGGTCTGTCGCTGGGAGGGACGTATTTCAAGATCGCGCTGCCGCTGTCGGTGCCGATAATCGCGCCGCTGACGATCGGTTTTTTCCTGGCGAACTGGAACTCGTATTTGTGGCCTCTGATCATTACGCAGGATGCCAAGCTGTGGGTCATTCAGGTGTTCCTCGCCAGCCTCGTCGGAGGGGGCTACTTCACGCCTTGGAACGTCGTGCTTGCGGCGGCGGTCGTCTCGACGATTCCGACGTTCGTCTTGTTCTTCGGAGCGCAGCGGTTCCTCGTGGACGGCATCAAGATGTCGGGCATCAAATAACGAACTCAACCTAATTGGAGGATGACAGCATGCTGGGAACGTCGTTAAGGGATCTGTACAGAGAAAGGGAAGGCAAGCGCAAGCGCGAATCCAGCTACGACACGACGGGGGGCAACCGGGACTACAAAGTGATCAAGCCGGGCGAGGTCGTCGACCTGTGCGAACTGAGCGGCAGCGGCAGCATTACGCACATCTGGATGACGATGGCACCGACGGACGATACGCTCGAATCGCATCTGCACCGCAAAGTCGTCCTGCGCATGTATTGGGACGGGGAGACGAATCCGAGCGTGCAGGCGCCGATCGGCGACTTCTTCGGCATCGGCCATGGGGAGACGCGCAACTTCAGCTCCGCTCCGCTGGCGATGAGCCCGGAGGACGGACGGGCGCTCAACTGTTATTTTCCGATGCCGTTCGGCGTCTCGGCCCGGGTCGAGATCGAGTCCGGCGCGGACAAACCGCTCAAGTTCTACTACTACATCGATTACGAGGCGTACGACCGCCCGATCGACAGTCCTCTCCGGTTTCACGCGATCTGGAGAAGGGAGCTGACGGACGGCGTCGACGATCAGGAGATGTCCAACGCCCTGTTCGAATTCGGGGGCAAAAATACGACCGGAGACGGCAACTACGTGCTGCTCGACGCGGAAGGCAAAGGACACTACGTCGGCTGCAACCTGAACATTCACAATCTGCGGATGACGCGGGAATGGAACTGGTACGGGGAAGGGGACGACATGATCTTCATCGACGGGGAGCCTTGGCCGCCTTCGCTTCACGGCACCGGCATGGAGGACTACTTCAACACCGCCTGGTGTCCGACGCAGGAGTATCACTCTCCGTACCACGGCATGACGATGGGCGGCGGCCCGAACTGGTCGGGCAAAATATCGGCTTACCGGTTTCACATCCAGGACCCGATCATGTTCGACCGTTCGATCCGGGTGACGATCGAGCACGGACACAACAACCACCGCAGCGACGACTATTCGAGCACCGCGTACTGGTACCAGACGGAGCCGCACAAGGACCATCCGATCATCGTGCCCGTGAGCGACAGATTGCCGCTGCCCGACTATCTTCCTTTTAACGCGCAGGACATGAAGGTTTGCTTCGACTATTAGCATTCGCAAGGAGCCGCGACGGTGTCGAACCGTTGATCGGCTCCTTGTTGCTTGAACCGCCAAAATGTAATATCCTGTCTGCATCATGTTACAATAGCATGCGACGTTCTTATTTCGCGTAAGGGAGAACACCATGAGAATAAGCATTCGGGCGAAAATCTTTATCGGCTTCTCCATTCTGCTGGTCGTGTCTCTCAGCATCGTCACCTGGATCTGGTACGAGAAATATTCGCGCAACCTGCGGGAATCGTCGGAGGAGTTCATGATCCGCTCGATTACCGAGATGAACGACAGCTTCGAGCTGACGATGAAGGACATCGATTACATCAGCACGATGATCTCGCTGAATCGCCCGAACGTCATCGACGTGCTCGTCGGAGACTCGGAGGACACCGTCTTCGACCAGTTGCAGAAGGACCGCAAGCTGGACAACTACATTTCCAGTCTGTACGGCTACAAATACTACATCTCCGGGATCAGCGTCGTCAGCGATAAAGGACGCGTCTATTCGCAGGGAACCTCGCTGCCGGTCGCGCAGTTCCGGGCTTCCCCCTGGCATGCGAGCATGACCGAGCGGCAGGGCCGTCCCGTATTCGTCACCACTCACGCAGGCTCCTCCCTCGACCGGGTATCGGAATTCCCGTCGCAGAACGTCGTCTCCATCGCCCGCACGATCCGGGACGGCAACCGGCAGGTCGGCTACGTGCTGATCGACTTCGGGTACGAATTCGTGCAGAGGATGTTCAGCAGGCCGCTGGTGAAATCGGGACAGTCGTTCCTGCTCGACGGGGAGGGCAACTTCGTCTACGCGCAGGAGAAGCTGGACATCAACCGCAGCATCCGGCAGACGAAGTACGCGGACGTCCTGCCTCTGCTGCAAGGCACATCGGGGAGGAAAACGATCGATATCGGAGGCGAGCCGCATTTTCTCGTCTACTACAAATCCCAATACACCGACTGGACGACGGTAGCGCTCGTGCCGAAGGACGAGCTGCTGGCGGACAGCCGCAGGGCGGCCAATACGTCGATGATCGTGCCGGTCGCGACGCTGATCGCCGCGCTTCTGGTCGCGACGGTGCTGGCGCGACAGATTACCCGCAACATCGGCATTCTTCGCAACGCGATGAAGCGGGTCGGATCGGGCAATCTGACCGAGACGATCGCGATCCGCTCGCATGACGAGGTGGAGGAGCTGAGCCGCGGCTTCAACCAGATGGTCGAGAGCATCAAAAATCTGGTCGAAGATGTCAGGCGGACGGACGAGAAGCGGCACGAGATGGAGTTCAAAGCGCTGCAGGCGCAGATCAATCCGCACTTTCTGTTCAACACGCTGAATCAGATCCGCTGGCTGGCCGACATTCAGAAGGCCGACAATATCAAGGAGCTCGTCTCCTCCCTGCTCGCGCTGCTGCACAGCAGCATGGGCAAGGGCGGCGAATATTTGACCGTGCGCGAGGAGATCGACTACCTTCGCCATTATTTGAACATCCAGGAGTACCGCTACTACGACAAGTTCGAGGCCGTGTTCGATTTCGAAGAGGAAATATTGGACGGGCGAATTCTGAAGTTCCTGCTCCAGCCTCTCGTGGAGAACGCGCTGATTCACGGCATCGAGCCGTTAAAGGGCAGAGGTTTGCTGACGATAAAAGGGTTCGCCGACCGCGGGGATCTCGTGCTGCAGGTGTCCGACAACGGGGTGGGCATGACGGCGGACCGGCAGGGGGAGCTGCTTGCCGCTTCGGCGGAGAAAGACAAGCTCCGGTTCAGCGGGATCGGCCTGAGCAACGTCCAGGAGCGCATTCGCATGCATTACGGCCCACCGTACGGACTGGAAGTGCAGAGCGCGGCGGGGTTGTTTACGACGGTGACGGTCCGGCTTCCCTGCCGGGCGGAGAAGGAGGGATGACGGGATGCTGCGGGTGATGCTGGTGGACGACGACTTGCCGATGCTGAATCATCTGAAAAATATGCTGGAGTGGGAGAAGCACGGCTTCGTTCTATGCGGGGAAGCGACCGGCGGCAAAGCCGCGGGGCGGATGGCGGACGAGCGCAAGCCCGATATCGTCATCACGGACATGAGCATGCCGGGCATGGACGGGCTGGAATTGATCGAGTACCTCCAGAAGTTCCATCCGCGGACGAAGATCGTCGCGGTGAGCGGGTACAGCGACGTCCATTACATTCGCAACAGCATGAGAAGCGGCGCGGTCGACTATATTCTGAAGCACGAGCTGAGCTCCGAGCTGCTGCTGGACGTCTTGGGCAAAGCCTCCGACAAGCTCGCGGAGGAGCGGAGGGCGACGGAGAAAAGCATGCAGATGCAGCTTCAACTGGAACGCAGCCGCTCCTTGCTGAGAGAGGACGCGATTCGCCGGCTCGTCCAAGAGGACCAGCCGGATGAGTCCGTCTCGACCGATGCCTTGAAGGAGCTGGGGATCGAATTCTTCTCGGGCGGCGTCACCGCGGTCGTCGTCTCCTGGGACGGATATTTGCAGTTGAAGGAAAGGCTCGAACGTAAGGATCTGGACAATCTGGCCCAATCGTTCAAGGATATCGCCGGGAACATTGTCGCGGATGCGGACAAAGCGTACTTGGCGCAGACGGAGGAGGGCAAATTCGTTCTTCTGTTTACGCTTAAGACGAGCAGCCGCTTGATCTGGCATACGACGATCCACGAAGCGCTGCGCCGGATTCGGGCGAGCGTGAAGCGGCAGCTCAATCTGAGCGTCAGCTGCAGCGTAAGCGTGCTGTGCGGAGCGATCGCGGACATTCCGAACGCCTGCGCGGAAGCCGAGCGGGCGCTGGAGGAGCGGTTCTACGCCGGGACGGACGCGGTGATCTGGCCGGAATCGGCTCGCAAGCCGAAGGAGGCCGAGGTTCCGACGGTGGACGTGCGTCTGGAACGCGAGCTGGCTCTCCGTCTGTCCAGGCTGGACGAGGAAGGCGTCGGGGAAGTGCTGAACGATCTGTTCGATCGGATGATCGAAGCCCACACGGCTTACAAATCGGTTCAGATGGCCTGCGTCGAACTGATCCATCTCGCCAATCGCAGCTTGAAGGAAGCCGGCGTGTCCGAGCAGGAGGTGTTCGGCGACGTCGCCTCCACGCCTTACGAAACGCTGCTGCAATTCGACACCGTCCGCGCGCTGCGGGACTGGATGACGAACGTCTACCGGGAGCTGCTGCGCGCGCTCCGTTCGCGCCAGACGCCGTCCACGCATTCCGACCTCGTACGGCGTACGCTCGAGTGGATTCGTCGCCGCCATGCGGAGCCGATCACCCTTCAGCTTGCGGCGGACGAGGCCGGCGTCAACTCCTCTTACTTAAGCCGCGTGTTCAAGGAGGAGACGAAGCTCGGATTCGCGGATTACGTCACGCGCTTTCGGGTCGACCAGGCGAAACGGCTGATTCGCGAGGGAGAGACCGACTTGAAGGAGATCGTGCGGCGGACGGGATTTTCCAGCTACAACTATTTTTTCACCGTGTTCAAGAAAGTAACCGGAATTACCCCGCTCGAATACGAGAAATTGCCGGATCAAGCCGAGACGTAAAAAAGCTGTAGTGAAACGTAAAAAAAGTGGAGCCCTTGGGCGGGCTTCTTTTTTTTATGATTAAGGCGGGCAAATTAAGAAACAAACTTAGGGAGGTTCAACAGAGATGAGAACAAAGAAGTGGCAGTGGGCGCTAACGGGCGTGGTAGCTGCAAGCTTGGTCGTCTCGGCATGCGGCAACTCCAACAATAACGCGGGCGGGGAGAGTTCCCCTTCGGGCACGGCTCCGGCCAGCGGCGGCAAGCAAGAAACGATTACATTCTGGTCCTGGGTGCCGACGGATATTCAATCGAAGAAAGTGATCGAGGCGTTCGAAGCGGCCAACCCGGACATCAAAGTCGAATACTGGCGCGGCGAACAGACCGATTTCCAGAAAAAGCTTCAAGTGGCGATCGGCGCGGGCGAAGGTCCGGACCTGATGGGGATGCAAGTCGGCGGCATGCTGAACCAGTACGCGAACATGCTGGAGCCGATCCAGCCGCTCGCGGACGAGAAGTGGGGCGCGGGCTGGGAAGAGAAGTTCGTTCCGTCTTCCATCGACCAAGTGAAGTCCAAGGACGGCTCGATGGTCGCTCTGCCGCTTAACTTGACGGGCCAAGAGTTCGTACTGTACAACAAAGCGATCTTCGACAAAGTCGGCATCACCGAAGTTCCGAAGACGTACGAGGAATGGAAACAAGTCAACGCGAAAATCAGCGAAGCGGGCATCGTGCCGGTCGCGATGGGCGCGAAGGACACCTGGCATGACGTCGACATGTTCGTCGCTCTGAGCAACCAATTCGCTCCGGGCCAAGTGTACGAAGCCGAGCAAGGCAAAGTGCCTTTCACCGATCAAGCCTTCGTCGACACGATGAACGCATGGAAGCAGCTGTTCACGGACAAGGTGTTCCAAGACGGCGCTCTGGGCTTGTCCACCTACCCGGACGCACGCGACCAATACTTCTATTCCGGCAAAGCAGCCATGTTCCTGACCGGCTCCTGGCACGTCGGCTTCGGCCTTCCGGGCGGAGAGAAGGAAGGTACGGCGATCGAGAACGACGCGACGGGCATGTTCCTGCTGCCGCAGATCGGTCCGAATCCGTCCAAAGCGGTGGCGAGCGTCGATACGGCGCTGGCGATCAACAAAAACTCCGAGCACAAGGAAGCGGCTTGGAAGCTGCTTGAGTTCCTGACGATGGGCGAAGGCCAGCAGATCATGGCCGACTTCATCCAAGGCTCTCCGTCCAAGATCGGCGTAGAAGTGCAGACGCTGGATCAATTCAAGTTCGACTCCGAGAAGGAAGCGGTGGGCGTCGTGAACCAGGAGATCGCGGGCGCGATCGGCAAGCGGCTGCTCGACTATCCGGAGCTGAACAACGCGATCGGCATCGCGATGCAGGACGTCGCCGCGGGCAAAGACGTCGAAGCGGCGCTTAAGGAAGTTCAGAAGGTGTCCGAAGGCATCGCCAGATAAGGAAAGCAATCGAACGACAGCAACGGCGCGGGGCATGAGCGGAAGAGACGATTCTTCAGGCTCATGCCCGACGTCCGTCGCCAACAGGGGGGATCATCATGTCCGGCAGCCGTTCCGTTCTATCCGGAGGGAAGGCCTATCTATACATTTTGCCGATTCTGATTTTGTCGGGGATATTCCTGTATTACAGCATCGGGTTTACCGTCTATACGAGCTTTCATCAATGGAACGGCATCGATTCCCAGATGAAATACATCGGCTTCGACAATTACAAGAAGCTGTTCGACGATACGACGTACCATATCGCGCTTAAGAACAATTTGATTTTTCTCGTGTGCACCGTCTTTATCCAGGCGGCGTTAGGCTTGCTTCTGGCCGTGCTGCTGCGGGCCAAGCTGTTCGGCAACAACTTTTTCAAGTCGGTGTTCTTCATTCCGGTCGTCATGGCGCCGGTCATTATTGCGGCGATCTTCCGCATTATTATGGATACGAATTTCGGCAGCTTAAACGAGACGCTTCGCGCATTGCATCTCGATTTCCTGGCCGTCTCCTGGCTCGGCGATCCGAAATACGCGCTGATGTCCGTCATTATCGTGAACATATTCCAGTGGATGGGCTTCAGCATGACGATGTATTACTCCGGCTTGCTGGCTATCCCGGATGAAATATACGAGTCCGCCAAGATGGACGGATCGGGCTTCTGGAGAACGCTGTTCCGGATCACCGTGCCCCTGGTCGGCGGGACGACTTCGACGCTCGTCGTGCTCGGCATCGTTGGATCTCTGAAGACGTTCGATATCGTCGCCTTGCTGACGGGAGGCGGACCGGGACGTTCCACGGAGTTTCTGACCACTTACGTTTACAAGAAAGCGATCGACGAATTCAACGGCGGCATGTCGGCGGCGGCCGGCGTGACGATTCTCGTCATCGCCGTCGTGCTGGCGGTCGTGCAATTGCGCCTGGGCAACCGGCAGCAGAATAACCACTAGGGAGGAACGGACATGTTTACGAATTTGCGGCCTGTCAACAAGCTCGTCATCCAAGCCGTTCTGATCGTCTTCGCGGTTATCTGGCTGTACCCGCTCGTCGAATCGGTCATCCAGTCGCTGCAGATCAACGGTTTCGACAACTACTTGGCCGTCATCCAGCATCCGAAGGTCGACTATTTCCGCGTTGTGTTCAACAGCCTGTTCGTGGCGTTCTGCTCAATGCTGATCGTGAGTGTGCTGGCCAGTCTGGCCGCTTACGCTTTCGCCAAGATGCAGTTCCGCTTCAAGAATGTGCTGTTCTACTCGCTGGTCGCCTGCTTGGCGATTCCGGCGACGGCCGTGATGTCTCCGCTCTTCTTCACGATGAAGTCGCTGCACCTGATGAACACGTACTGGTCGCTCATTTTGCCGCTGGCCGCGTTTAACGCGCCGTTCATGCTGCTCATCCTGAAAAACTATTTCGAAGGCATTCCGAACGCCATTCTGGAAGCGGGAATGATCGACGGAAGCTCCTCGATCCGATTGTACCGGCAGATCATGCTTCCGCTGGGTTTACCTGCTATTATTAACGTGATGGTGCTTACGTTCATTTATTCCTGGAACGACTACATCATTCCGCTGCTGTTCGTGCGGAAGGAATCGATGTATACGGTGACGCTCGCCACGCAATTTTTCACCGGGACGACGGGGCAGACGCCGGAGATGGTCGCGCAGCTGTACGCGGCGCTCATCCTGATGACGATTCCTTCGATCATCATTTATCTGTTCGGTCAGCGTTACATGCAAGCGGGCTTGACGGCGGGGGCCGTGAAGAGCTAACGACGGGGAGGCGGTTTCGGATGAACAAGGAAGGGAAACGAATCGTGCATTTGCCGGTAATGGGGGAGCGGACATACGTCAATCCTCTGCCGCTGGCGGGTGCCGAGGGTGCTGCTCCGGTATCGGACGTGCATCCCGATCCATATGTATTGAAGCATAACGGCGTGTATTACACGTACGCCACGGGAGAAGCCGGCGTGCTGGCTCTGCGCTCCAAGGACGGAGTGAATTGGGAGCATAAGGGATACGTTTATCGGCGGGAAGGCTTCAACAATTATTGGGCTCCGGCGGTCGTCTATGAGAACGGCGCGTTCTATCTGTACGTCTCCTCCATGCCGGAAGGCGAGGAGGACGTTCATAAGGAGTTTCTGCAAGTCGCGGTATCGGAGCGGGCGGAAGGGCCTTTCAAGTACGTTCGCACGCTGTACGATACGTTCTCGCTTGACGCCCACGTCGTGAAGGACGAAGCCGGGGACTATTATTTGTTCTACTCCAACAACGAGTATTCCGGGGTGGACGCCGAGCGTCCGGGCACCGTCATTCTGGCGGACAAGCTGCTGGACATGGTCACTCCGGCGGGCAAGCCGCAACTGGTTGTGGCTCCTTCGATCGACGAGGAGATTTTCGAGGAAAACCGGTTTGGAGACGGACGCGACTGGCATACGATCGAGGGCGCGTTCTACGTTCGCCGGGGCGACAGGCATTATATGATGTACAGCGGGAACGCGTACGTGAGGCCGAATTATTTTATCGGCTACTCCTCCGCTCCCGTGCGGGAAGAAGCCGGGCTGATCGGGCTCGACTGGACGAAGCATCCGTCGGACGACCGCTATGAGCCGCTGCTGCGCAAAAACGACGGCGTCGAAGGCGTCGGGCACAACTCGGTCGTGCGCGGGCCGAACAACGTGGATGAATGGGTGTATTACCACGGCCGCAATGCCGCGGACGAGCTGGATTTCGGCCGCGAGCAGCGGACGATGCGCGCCGACCCTCTGCTCTGGAGCGGCGAGCGGATGTGGATGCCGGGACCGACCTGCGAGGCGCAGGACGTTCCCGCGCTGCCGGCTCTTCGCGAGCTGTTCGACTCGGGGGAAGACGGCAAGCTGTCTTCCGCGGTCTGGAAGGAGCTCGCGGGCGAGTGGGAAGTCGGCGACGGCGAGGTAACGCAGCGCGTACCTGCGCAGACGATGTCGGTCGTGACGGAGCGCTCGTTCGGAAGCCTCGTGCTGGAGACGGGCGTCAAGTGGCGCTACGATCATCGCGGAGGCCGTTACGGCGTCTATGCTTGTTACGTGGACGAGCGGAACTTCGTGGCGTGCGTGCTGGATGTCGGACGCCGGCAGTTGGAGGCCTATGCGGTCAGCGGCGGCGTTAAGCACGGCGTCGTGCAGGCTTCGCTGCCGTTCGGGTTCCGGTTCGACGTCTATCATACGATTCGTGTCGAGAAAACCGGCGGGAGCTACGTGTTTAAGCTGGACGAGGTAGAGCTGGCGGCCGCGTCGTATCCCCATGACGCAGGACGGATCGGGCTCGTCACCTTCTTCACCTCCGCATCTTTCGCGGGGGTGGAGGCGACCGAGCATCTTGCCCTGCGTCGCGGCACGGAGTCGGGCTTCGCGGCGGCGATGTCACTCGCGGAAGGCAGCGGCTCCGCCGAGGCCGCGGAGGGCAAGCTGAGCTGCCGTTCTCGCGACGGTCGCACCGCCTGGCTGATCGGCTGGGAGCCTGCTCGGCAAGGGTTGTATCGCTTCGCGTTCGACCTGAAGCTGGCGGCGAACGCGTCGTATGCGGGTGCTTATGCCGCGTATGCGGCGGACGGCTCGGCGATCGAGTGCAGGCTCGTCCGGCGGAGCGAGGTTGCCGGGCGAGCCGGGGATTCGGCCGCGGTGGATGGAGCGGATCGTGCACGGCAGGCGGAGGGCGACGAGACTCGGGCGTCTGCGGCGAGAGCGGAAGTCGTTGTCCGCTCTGCCGGGGGAGAGACGGCGCTGGCCGTCGTGCCTCTGTCCGCGGATTTCGACTGGAGCGCGACTCACACGTTCGACATTACGGTACGGGCAGGACGCCTGTTCGTTCGCTTGGATAATCTGCTTCTGTTCGACGGCGTTCACGAGCTGGCAAGCGCGGGCGGCGTTCCGGGTTTCGTCTGCTGCGGCGGCCAGGCGGATTTCAGCCTTGTCTCCCTGACGGGTATCGAGTAATCCGTCGGTCTTCCGATTGACCTCTCACGAGTGGGAATACAGTCCCAAGCCCAAGCCCTTGTCTGCGCCTATCGGCGCGGGCGGGGCTTTTTGGGTATCCCCTTCAGTCAGGTCTGCGGCCTGCTGGAGGGGATGTACGAAATTTTCGAGTAACGCCCCGCGTCAGAGCCCCGTTCGAGAGCCGATGTACGAATTTTTCGAGTAACGTCCCCCGTTAGAGCCTCGTTCGAGAGCCGATGTACGAAATTTTAGAGTAACGCCCCGCGCCAGAGCCCCGTTCGAGAGCCGATGTACGAATTTTTCGAGTAACATTATTCCCCGAACTAAGTCGCCCCCCGTTCCCTCCGGCGGTAATCGCGCGGGGACAGTCCGGTCTCGCGCTTGAACACCTTGGAGAAGTGGGCGGCGTCCGCAAAGCCGCAGTAGTCGGCGATCAGGTCAAGCTTGAGCGGGGTGGAGGCCAGCAGCTCCTTGGCGCGTTCGACACGCAGCAGCAGCAGGTGACGGTGCGGAGTCGTGTCGAACGAACGGGCGAACAAGGCGGAGAAATGCGATTCGGAATAGCCCGCATGCTCCGCCATGTCGCCAACCGAGAGCGGGGCCGACAGCCGGAACGAGAAGAAGGCGTTCATCTTGGCGCGGAACTGCTGCTCGGCGAAGCCCGCGGACACGGGCAGCTCATTGTCGCCGATCATGTGCAGCAGCAGCTCGAGGGCGAGCTTCTGAACCTGCAGCGCGCTGCGCAGATCGTTGCCCTTGAAATGCTCAATCATCCGATACAGCGTATCTCGGCATTCGACGGGCCGTTTCGGCCTGAACTTCACGGGCACGTCGACGCCGGGAAGATCGTTCAGGCGCGGCTGGACGAGCTCGGAGTAGCCTTCGAGACTTGTCATGCCCGGCGTCGTGACGAAGCTTTCCTCGCGGCGCGGCCGGTAGAAGAAGTCCAGGTGCGCGTTCGGGACGATGCATTGGCCGTACCCTCTCGTCGTGAACAGCCAGCCCGGCTGGATCAGCGCGAATTCTCCTTCGAGCAGTTCGTACTCCGTTCCTTCCACCGTCAAGACGTAGCGGCCTTGCTCCAAGTAGAGCACTAAATAGTCGAGCAGTCGGCGCGGCCCCTGGAAGAACGATTCGTTAATAAACCGATAGCAGAGACGGACGTAAGGCAGGGCAAGCTCTTCGGTCCAATCGACGTCCGGTTGTCGGGTCATAGCGCTATCCTCCGTTGTTTTTGACAAGTTTATTCGTGGGATTAAACAAACGGAGGCCAGTTTGCGCTCCTATAATACAAGTATATCCCAACGTTCATAACGTGGAAATCGACAAGTGTGAAAGGCGTGCGATCCCCGACGTTGCGCTGCATCCCGACGCGCCGCGTCCTCGTCGCCATAACGCTGGAGGAGGAGATCAGCAGATGAGTTTGCCAAACCTGCCTGCCGCAATGAGGTCCCCCGTTTTTGCCGGTCAAGGCCGTGTGGAGTGGGTGGAGAAGACGGTGCCGAGTCCGGGTCCCGGACAGTTGCTTCTGCAATCGAAGGCGAACGCGCTGTGCGGTTCGGAAAAAGGCTTCTACCTGAACGGTTCGGCGGAGCTGACTCCCGGTCACGAGGCTGCGGGCGTCGTTGTCGCGGCTGGACCCGGAACGACAGTCGAGGTGGGCGCGCGCGGCGTCGTCTTCCTGATGGACTTCTGCGGCGAATGCCGGAGCTGTCGTCTCGGCTATACGAACCAATGCTTGCATAAGCGGGCGGATATGGGATTCACCCACGATGGGGGATACGGTCCGTACATGCTCGTACACGAAAATATATTTTTCCCGATCGACGATGACGTGTCCTTCACTGACGCCACATTGCTGCTCGACGTGATGGGGACGGGCGGACATGCGATCCGCCGCGCCAAGCTCGCAAGGCCGGACATCGAATCCGTGCTCGTCGCCGGTGCAGGACCGATCGGGCTGGCGCTGCTGGCGATGGCGAAGATTATGCTGGGGAAAGACGTTCCGGTGTTCATTACCGACGTGACGGACTATCGGCTGGAGCTGGCGCAAAAGATGGGCGGCATTCCGATTCGCGCGGATCGGGCGGAGTTGGCGGAAGAATTGAGAAAGCACGGCCTTGAGGAAGTTGATGCGGCGTTCGACTCCAGCGGCAGAACCGAGGCGAGGAGACAGGCGATGGACGTGCTCGGCAAGAGAGGCGCGCTGGTGTGCGTCGGTCATGGCGGAGCGTTGTCTCTCGACGTCAGCCCGGATTTGATCGCGGCGGAGAGAACGGTGCTTGGCAGCGAATATTTCGCTTTTGCGGAGCTTGCCGAGAATGCCGCTTTGCTGAAAGGGCATCTGGAAGAGTTAAGGCCGATTATTACGCACCGTTATCCGGCTGGGGAGCTTCAACAGGCCGCAGAGCTGTTCTTCTCCGGACAGTGCGGGAAAGTGGTGGTGGAGCATGAGTAGAACTCAGGGAGAACGAGTAAAAGTTGCGTTGATCGGAGCTGGAGGCTGGGGAGAGCAGCATGCCCGCGTCTTCTCGCAAAGCGAGCTTTCGGAGCTGTGCGCCATCGTCGGCAGGACGCCGGAGAGAACGGCTGAGCGGGCGGCGAGGTACGGTGTCCGGGCGTATACGAGCATCGGGGAGATGATCGGGAAAGAAAAGCCCGACCTGGTCAGCATCTGCCTTCCGAATCAAGATCATTATGACGCGACGATGGAAGTGATCGAGGCGGGAGTGCCGTTGTTCGTCGAGAAGCCGCTCGTCTTCGACCTCGGAGAGGCGGAACGCCTGTTGGCCGCAGCCGCAGAGAGGAAGCTGTTCTTCGGCATCAACTTCAACCACCGCTATGCGAAGCCGATGCGGCTTGCCAAGAGCAAGCTCGACGCCGGAGCGCTGGGAGACCCCGTATTCGCCACTTGGCGGTTCGGCGGCGAAGGCGACGGCGGGCATCGCTACGCCAATCTGATCGAGACTCAGTGCCACGGCTTCGATTCGCTGGAGTACTTGCTGGGGCCGATCTCCTCGGTCATGGCGGAGATGACGGAGATGACCGGCAAAGGCTTCAGCACGATGTCGATTGCGCTGCGTTTTGCCAGCGGTGCGGTGGGCAGTCTGGTCGGTTCCTATGATTCCTCCTATGCCTACCAAGATACGCAGCGGCTGGAAGTGAACGGTACGGCGGGGCGGCTGGTGGTCGACGATACGGTCAGGCAGTTCCGCTTCCAGCAAGCGGGGAGCGAGCTGGCGGAAACGTGGCAGGCGGGTTACTTCAACGACCGGGACAGGGAGTTTCACCGAACGTTCGATGCGCATGCGGACGTTATGCTGAAGGCGTTGCTTGCCGGAGAGCAACCGCCAATTCACGCTCGGGCGGGCTATCGATCGCTGAAGCTCGCGCATGCGGCGATTGAGTCCTGCAGGGAAGGGAAGAGGATTGGAACGCTCGAAGCGGATTGACGGCCTCGCCGGATTCGGATACATTCAAATAAGCGGCGATAACCCCTCTGAATAGGGCCGGTTGTCGCCTTTGTTACGTTCCATGGCGCGAGGAGGCAAGTTATGGGCAAGACCGCGAAAACCAAATCGATCGGGCATTACTACGAGATGCTGAGCCGTTACTTGCTTCCGCAGCGAAGCGCGTTAATCGGTCTCACGGCGCTGCTGTTCGGCTCGATCGGTTTGCAGTTGATCAATCCGCAAATCATCCGCTATTTTATCGATACCGCCCAATCCGACCGTTCGTTGGAACCGCTTTATTACGCAGCGCTTCTGTTCATCGGCTTCTCGCTCATTCAGCAGGTCGTCTCCGTCATCGCGACTTATGTGAGCGAGAACTTGGCTTGGCGCACGACGAACCGGCTGCGGGGCGACCTGGCCGAGCACGGTCTGAAGCTCGATATGTCGTTCCACAAGTCGAACACGACGGGCTCGATCATCGAACGGGTGGACGGCGACGTGAACGCGCTCGCCAACTTTTTCTCCAGCTTCATCATCCACTTGGGCGGCAATCTGCTGCTGATGGCGGGCATAGTGGTCCTCCTCTTCCGAGAAAACGTCCTGATCGGAGCGGGCATGCTGCTGTTCGTGATCGGCGCCGTGTTCGTTATTCAGTGGATTCGCAAATACGCGCTTCCGGTATGGACGAAGTGGCGGCAGGTCAACGCCGAGTTTTACGGCTTTATCGGCGAGCATCTGGAGGGGACGGAGGACACTCGCGCCAACGGAGCGACGGGCTTCGTCATGAATCGCTTCTACGGCCTGCTGCGCCGGATGCTGCCGATCCGCACGAAGGCGTTCCTCGGGTTCGCGTCGATGTGGGTAACGACGATCATCGTGTTCGCCCTGGGCAATGCGATGGCGTTCGCGATCAGCGCGTACCTGTGGAAGCAGGGCAGCATTACGATCGGGACGGTGTATTTGATTTTCTACTATACGGAACTGCTCGCCAAGCCGATCGAGAAAATTCGCACCCAGATCGAAGACCTGCAGAAGGCTGACGCCAGCCTCGTGCGTATCCGGGAGCTGTTGGGAATGCGTCCGAAAATTCAGGATGGTCCGGGAGCAGAGCTGCCCTCGGGACCGTTGGCCGTTGAATTCGATGACGTCACGTTCGGATACGACGACGAGCCGACGCTGGACGGCATCCGGCTGCGGCTCGTTCCCGGCGAAGTGCTCGGGCTGCTCGGCCGGACCGGCAGCGGCAAGACGACGCTCGCGCGCCTGCTGCTTCGCTTCTACGACCCGCGGGAGGGAAGCGTGCGGCTTGGAGGCGTCGATATCCGCGAGTGCAAGCTCGGCGAGCTGCGGACGAAGGTCGCGCTCGTCACGCAGAATATCGAGATCATCCAGGGCAGCGTGCGCGACAATCTGACGTTCTACGACGAGAGCGTGCCGGACGAGCGAATGATCGGCGTGCTCCGCGAGCTTGGATTGGGCGACTGGTACGATTCGCTGCCGCAGGGGCTGGATACGCCGCTGGCTTCGGGCGGGGGCAGCCTGTCTGCGGGAGAAGGACAGCTGCTGGCTTTCGCTCGGGTGTTCCTGACCGACCCGGGATTGGTCATTCTGGACGAAGCTTCGTCGCGCCTCGACCCGTTGACGGAGCACCGGCTGGAGAGAGCCGTCGACAAGCTGCTGAAGGATCGGAGCTGCATCATGATCGCGCATCGGTTGGCGACCGTCGAACGCGCCGACAAAATCGTCATTCTGGAAAGGGGGCGCATCGTCGAGAACGGACCGAGGAAGGCGCTCGCCGCCGATCCGGACTCGCGCTTCAGCCGCATGCTGGCCGCCGGACTCGAGGAGGTGTTGGCATGAGTACGTTCTCGTATATGTGGCGCTTGATCCGTTACCGCCCGGGATGGTATGTATTCAACGCGCTCGTGTGGACGGCGATTTACTTGATGCCGATCGTGCCGGGCCTTATTACCAAGGAATTTTTCGATTCGTTGACCGGCCATGCGGCAACCGGGCTCGGCACGTGGGCGCTGGTCGCGCTGCTGGTCGGGTTCGCTTTGGCCAGGAGCGCGACCGTCTATCTGGGGTTCATTACGGACGTGAATTTTCGTTTCCGGATGGGAATGCTCCTGCGCCGCAACGTGCTCGAGCACATTTTGAAGCGTCCTGGAGCGAGGGCGATTCCGGGTTCGCCGGGAGAGGCGATCAGCCATTTCCGCGACGACGTCGATCAATCGGAGGAGGCGGTCAGTTGGTCGGTAGACGTCTTCGGCATGACCTGCTTCGCCGTCGTTTCGTGCTTTATTCTCCTGAGGATCGATGCGGAAATGACGACGCTCGTGTTTCTGCCGCTCGTCATCGTGATCGTCGCCGCCCAGCTGGCCACGACGAGGCTGCAGAAGTATCGCGCGGCTAGCCGGGAATCGACGGCAAAGGTGACGGAAGCGATCAGCGAGATGTTCGGCAGCGTGCAGGCCATCCAGGTGGCCGGCGCCGAGCGGCGCGTGACGGAACGGTTCCGGAAGCTGAACGACGACCGCCGCAAGTCGATGCTGAAAGACAAGCTGATGACGGAAGCGCTCGACTCGGTTTTCTCCAATACGGTGAACCTGGGGACGGGACTCATTCTGCTGCTGGCCGGACACAAGATGCGCGGAGGCGAGTTCACGGTCGGCGACTTCTCTCTGTTCGTGTACTATTTGACGTTCGTGACCCAATTCATCTCCAACTTCGGCAAGTTTCTGACCTATTTCAAGCAGATGGCGGTCGCCAAGGAGCGGTTGACCGATCTGCTTCAGGGCGCGCCGGCGCAAGTGCTGACGGAGGCTAACACGCTTGGCGAGAAGGGGCGTGAGCCAGGCGCCGCGAGACTGCGGGCGAATGCTTCGGACAGGACGGAGCAAGCATCCGCGGTTGCGGGACACCGGATGAACAAGGGGCCGGCGGTTATCGGAATGGCAGCGGAAGAACGGTTGGAGCAACTTGACGTCAGCGGATTGACCTATCGGTATCCGGAGACGGGAAGGGGCGTGGAGGACATTCGCCTGCATCTGCGGCGGGGCTCGTTCACCGTCGTTACGGGACCGGTCGGCTCGGGTAAAACGACGCTCGTCCGCACGCTGCTCGGCCTGCTTCCGCAAGACAGCGGGACGGTTCTCTGGAACGGGCGCGAGGTGGATGACGCCGGCAATTTCTTCGTGCCGCCTCGCAGCGCCTATTCCGCGCAGGTGCCGAGACTGTACAGCGATACGCTGCGTGAAAATATTCTGCTCGGTCTGGAGGACCGCGGCGGTCAACTGGAGCGCGCGCTGCATACGGCCGTGCTGGAGGAGGATTTGCGGCATTTCCGCGACGGACTGGACACGGTTATCGGTCCGCGCGGCGTGAAGCTGTCCGGGGGCCAAGCCCAGCGGACGGCTGCGGCAAGAATGCTCGTGCGGGATGCCGAGCTGTACGTGTTCGACGATCTGTCGAGCGCGCTTGACGTCGAGACCGAGCAGAAGCTATGGGAGCGGCTGTTCGCTGACCGGGGCGACGCGACCTGCCTTGTCGTCTCGCACCGCAAGGCCGCGCTTGCCCGAGCCGATCATATCCTCGTTCTGAAGGACGGCAGGATCGAAGCGGAAGGCACGGCGGAGCAGCTTCTGGAGCGAAACGAGTCGTTCCGCAGACTATGGAGCGGGGACGAGAGCGGCTCCTAGGGCGGCTCCTAGAGCCGGATGCCGGCAGGCATCAGAAGGGAGGGCGTTTCCTCCAGTTGCTCCATCTGCCACAGCAAAGTCGAAGCGTCGTACGATGCCCAGCGGGGACCGAAAGTGGACACGGCGCCCTCCCGTACCGCCGTTAATTGCCGCCAATTTTCCCGGTGGCTGAGAAGGGCGAATTCCGCCTCGAACTCGTCCCGCGACTTGTAGATGAAGCAGATGTGCCCGGTCTCGCGAAGCTCTTCCAACTGCTCGAAGCGCAGAAGCATGAGCCGCGTATGCGGATTGGACGAAAGCATGTTGGACATTAGCGCGGGCGGCCGGAAACCGAGCGTTTCGTAAAAGACGGGGAAAAACCGCGGCGCGAACAGCCAGATTCTTCCCTCCTGCAGCCCAAGCACGGCCGCGCTTTTGCGCTTCTCGACAAGGGGGTTGTAAAGCTCCTGTACCACGGTTTTCTTGAGCGCATAAGCATTCAGCCACTTCTCGGCCGCCTGCCGCTCGCCGAGCGCCTCGGCAAGCAGACGCACGCGCTCCAGCGGGTCGCAGTCCCATTTCAACACAACTGTCGGCGCGCAGGAGGACAGCTCGGCGATCGCTTCCGCCGGCATATAATCGGCGGCAATGATCACATCCGGGCGCAGCTCGCCGAGCTGCTGCAAGTCCGCCTCTTTATCCCCGATACAGCGAATCGTCCCGATCCGGGGATCATTCTCCATCAGCATCAGCGCTTCGCGCAGCGAGGCGACGGGATGCAGGCCGAGCGCCAGCAGCTCGCCCACGAATTGCAGGGCGACGATGCTGCGCTGCGCCCCCTGCTTCTTCGCGTATTTGCGCGGCGACGTGCCGGACAGCTCCTTAAAGCGCCGGATAAAATAGTACTCGTCCGGGTAGCCGGACCGATGCGCAATCGACTCCAGCGGATCGCGGGTGAGCAGCAGCTGCTCCTTGGCCCGGTTGACGCGATACTCGTTCAGATAGTGGTTCGGGCTCACTCCGGTCAGGCGGCGGAACAGTCGGCTATATTGGCGTACGCCAAGATGGGCGAGCTCCGCCAGCTCCCCGACGCCGATCTCCTTGTCGTAGTGCTGGTGGATATAGGCGATCGTCCGTTCCACCGACTGCAGCGAATGGTCCAGCTTCTCCGCATCGGTACTTCCCTTCAGCATCAGGGACAGGAAGCGGATGAAACGAATATGCGTGTTATACCGGTCCATTCCCGTAAACGGGACATCGCCTTCGCACATGGCCTCAAGCAGAGAGAGCAGCGTCTCCGGCTCCGCGGGACAGAGAGAAGCGGCTCGCGGCATTCGTTCCATAGCGGCTAAGCCGCCGTCCGGAGCGGACGGACGAAAGCTCACCCGATACAGCTGCAATTCCCCGAAATCCGGTCGAATCGACGTTCGGCATCCGGGAGCGACCAGCAGGCAGGTGTTCCGGTTCAGCGTTAACCGCTGACGGTCGGTCGTTGCCGTGCCTTGTCCGCTGCATACGGCAAACAAGGCGCAGCTGTCCGTGCTGCCGTATGTCCACGGATCGGCTTCCGCGGAAATATGGACCAGACTCACATCCAGCAGCATCAAGCCGCGCTCGGCCGGCTCTCTTCGTGTTGCTTGGATGGCGGCAGCGGCCTTCGATTTATTCATGGCAATCCCTCTCGATCGTTCTCGGGGAATAGAGTTAATTGATAATAATTCTCATTCACATGGTAGCACAGCCTTCCGATGTTCATCAACCGCCAGTCGCTGCATCGCTGCATGAATGGCACGCCAGCCGCAGCGCCATCGCGAAGAAAGACGGGGCCGCTCGCAGAACCCGCGCAATCACCGCCGAATCGAACATGTCGCAAAAGTCCATTTTTTTCTCGCCGTCCGGCGTCTATGCTGTTAATGATTGAGAATAATTATCATTTATACAGCGGGAGGTCTATTTTTCATGGTTCGTTCGTTACGGTTTTTCACTATAGCGTTGGTCGCGCTAATGCTGGCAGGGCTCGCGTCCGCTTGCGGAAGCAAGGAGGCGGCTCCGTCGGCATCCGCTCCTCCGGCTTCGGCCGCAGCATCCGGTACAGCTTCGCCTGAGGAGAGCGCGGCTCCGTCGGCGAGCGCGGACGCCTCTGAGACGCGCGTCTACAAGGACGTATCGGGACGGGAGGTCACGATTCCGGTCAAGCCGCAGCGCGTGTTCGCCCTGTGGAACGTCGGAGATATGCTGGCATTGGGAGCGAAGCCGGTCGGCAGCACGCAGGCGATGCTGCGTTTCTATAACGAGGAGGAGAAAAGCGGGATCGAAGAGCTTGGCGACGGTTCGAACATGGAAGCGATTCTGGCGCTGACTCCCGATCTGATCTTCGCGTCCGCGCGTACGCCGGCCGAGCAGATCGAGGCCTATTCCAAAGTCGCGCCCGTGGTCGTGACGCCGTTCTTCGGCGATCCGTTCGAAAGCCTCGATATCGTCGCGGACGTGCTCGGCAAGCAAGCCGAGAAGGAGGCTTGGCTTGAACGCTACGAAGCGCGCGTCGCAGAAGCCAAGGAGAAGCTGCAGCCCGTCGTGAAGCCGGGTGAAACCGCGATCGTCTATCAGTACGCGCTCAAGAGCATTTACGTCTATCGGACATCCGTGTTCCGGACGCTGTACGAGACGCTGGGCTTCGCTCCTCCGGAGCGTCTGAAAGAGCTGCAGCAGGACGCGACATTTTCATCCGAGCAGTTGACCGAAGAGGCGCTTCCGGATTTTTCAGGGGACCGGATCTTCATAGTCGTCAACGACGAGGACTCCAGGGACACGATGTCCTCCGTGGAGCAGGGCTCCGTGTGGAAGGGGCTTCCGGCGGTTCAAGCCAATCAGGTCTATCGGCTTCATCAGCGCATTTCGATGGCGGACGCCTATACGCTCTATTGGGCGCTGGACGAAATCCCGCGTCTCCTGCTCGGTCAGTCGTAGGAGGTGCGCCCGATGTCCAAGGAATCCAAACAATTGAAGCTGTCGCTGCTGCTCGTCTCGCCCCCGCATCATAAAATCGGCTGGCGCTATCCGGGAGCGGACGCGGGGGAGTTGCTCGGCTTCGAGCATTATCGGCGCATCGCCCGCAAGGCCGAAGAGGGCAAGCTGGATATGCTGTTTCTGGCGGATAAATATATGGCTGAGGATGTGGAAGACCCGGACTTCTGGAAAACGGCGGGAGCCTGGCCGGAGCCGCTGACGCTGCTCAGCTCGCTGGTAGGCGAGACGAGCCGCATCGGTCTGTGCGCGACCGCTTCCACCACGTACGGCGAGCCGTTCCATATCGCGCGAATGATCGCGTCGCTGGATCATCTGAGCGGCGGCCGCGCTTCGTGGAACGTCGTCACCTCCAACGGGAATCTGGAGGCGCGCAACTTCGGGCATGCCCGCATTCCCGCGCCGGAGCTCCGCCATGAGCAATCCGAGGAGTTCGTCGGGGTCGTCAAGGCGCTGTGGGACAGTTGGGACGACGATGCGGTCATCGCCGACCGGGACAGCGGCCACTATTTGCGCCCGGGCTCCGCGCGTCCGATCGATCACGAAGGCAAGTGGTTTCAAGTCAAGGGACCGCTTAACGTCCTGCGTCCCGTGCAGGGTCATCCGGTCATCGTGCATGCCGGCGCTTCGGAAGCGCTGAAGGCGCGAGCCGCTCAGGATGCCGACGTCGTGTTCACAGCTCTGAAATCTTTGCCGATCGGGCAGGCGTTCTACCGGGATATCAAATCCCGCGCGGCCGCTTGCGGACGCTCCCCCGACGAATTACTCGTTCTGCCGGGGCTGAACCTGACGGTCGGACGGACCGAAGAGGAGGTGCTCGAGAAGCAGCGCTGCTGGACCCGCTATGCCGATCAGAAGGTGAAGATGGATCACGTCTCCGCTTATCTGGGCATCGACGTCGACTCCTATTCGCTGGACGATCCGCTGCCGGACGTCGATACGGCCCCGGGAGTCACTCCCAAGTATAGAAAATGGCATGGAGAGGCCGCCGCGCGCGGCCTGCGCACGATCGGAGAGCTGTACCGACACATTGCGCAATCGTTCGGCCACCTGTCGTTATCCGGAACCCCGGCGCAAATCGCCGATCAGATGGAACGCTGGCTGAAGGAGGGAGGGGCGGACGGCTTCACGTTTATTCCCCGTCATTTTCCCGGGGAGCTGGACGATCTGGTCGACCTCGTCATTCCCGAGCTGCAAAGCCGCGGCCTGTTCCGCAAGGATTACGAGGGCCGCACGCTTCGGGAGCATCTCGGCCTGGCACGCCCCTAGGCTGCAAAAAAAGAACCCGGAAAACGATCCGGGTTCTTTTTTGCGCATAAAAAAATTGCACGTCAAGATGCACTGTGCTATGATTAAAACGTATGTTTTGTATGAAGACATAAGTATAACATCTTATCTACACCTTAATCTTACCATGGAGATCGGCGGCGTGTCAACTGTAATTATTTCTCCCAAACCAACGAACGAGGAGCGTGTGCTAAGGATGACGAATGCACAGGTGCGGCAGGCGGAACAGGAACGGCTTGATTCGGTGACGGAAAAGTTAAAAGCACGACTCGCCGAGCTGGAGCCGGAGGCCATCGGTCTGCGAGAGCAGGTCACAGATATGCGCAAGCGCTTCTGGGAAGAGGTTACGGTGAATACGAGCACGGACGAGGACTTCGAGGAGACCTTCTTCACGATTCGGCAGCAGGCCGCGGTGCTGTCCGAACGCGAGCGCAGCCATCGGCAGTTGATGAAGCAGTGGAACAGCCTCAACCGACTGCTGCCTTCTCCGTATTTCGGGCGAATCGATTTTCGGGAGGACGGCTTGGGTTTGACCGAGCAAATCTACATCGGGGTAGCGTCATTTCTCGAGGAGGACGGCATGGACTTCCTCGTATACGATTGGCGCACGCCGATCGCGAGCATGTACTACGATTATTCTCCGGGTTCGGCCGCTTACGATACGCCGGGCGGACGCATTGCCGGGACAATGGAGCTGAAGCGGCAGTTTCGGATTCAAGACGGGCGTATACGCAATTTGTTCGATGCGAACGTCACGATCGGCGACGAGCTGCTGCAGCAGGTGCTGGGCAAGGGCGCGGACGCGCAGATGAAGAGCATCGTGGCGACGATCCAGAAGGAACAAAACGAAATTATCCGCAACGACAAGAACAGGATGCTGATCGTGCAAGGGGCGGCGGGCAGCGGCAAAACTTCCGCAGCGTTGCAGAGGGTGGCCTACTTGCTGTACAAACATCGCGACAAGCTGAGCGCAGACCAGATCGTCCTTTTTTCTCCCAATCCGATTTTTAACAGCTATGTTGCCACGGTTCTTCCCGAGCTTGGCGAGGAGAATATGCAGCAGGCGACTTTCCAGGAATACCTCGAATACTGGCTCGGTTCCGCGTTCGCGTTGGAGGACCCGTTCGATCAGATCGAATACGTTCTTGCCGCACGAGGGGAGCCGGGGTACGAAGCGCGGATGGAAGGGATCGAATACAAAGCGTCGGAGGCTTACCTGCAGGCGCTTCAGCACTATGCGAAATGGCTTGAGAGGGAGGGAATGCGATTTAACGCCATCCGTTTTCGAGATCGGGAGTTGATTAGCGCGGAGCGGATGAAGGCGCAATTTTACGGCGGGGATCCGTCCATTCGCTTGGCCAATCGCGTCGCTCTGCTGCAAGAGTGGCTTCTTAAGGAGCTTCGCGCGCTGGAGCGCAAGGAACGGGAGGCTTCCTGGGTGCAGGAGGAGCTGAATTACCTCGACAACGATCAATACGCGGAAATTCATGGCCAGCTCCACAAGGAGCGCGGGGTGTTCGATTTCGCCGAGCAATATGCGGTCATTCAGGAAAAGCTTCGCAACGAACGCCGGGGGGACGAGGGAGATTTCGACTACGCCGAGCGGGAGGAGGAGCTGCTTCGCCAGATGGTGGTCAAGGAAAGCTTCACTCCGCTGAGGCGCAGCGTGAAGAAGCTGGCCTTCATAGACTTGAACGCGCTGTACGTTCAACTGTTCGGCGATGAGGCCGAGTATCGGAAGATGACCGGGGGGTCCGAAGTTCCCGCGCATTGGACGGCGATCTGCGAACAAACGAAAGAGAAGCTGGAGCGATCCGAATTGTTCTACGAGGACGCGACTCCGTATCTGTACTTGAGGGAGCTTGTCGAGGGGGTCCGCACGAACACGGAGGTGCGGCATGTGTTCGTCGACGAGGGGCAGGACTATTCGATGTTCCAGTACGAGTATTTGAAAAAGCTGTTTCCCCGCGCGCGTATGACGGTGCTCGGCGACTTCGGCCAGGCGATATTCACTCAAGCGACGGATTTGCGAGGGACCGAATCGCCGCTCGTAAGGCTGTACGGCGAGGATGAAACGACGCTTATTCGTCTTGTTCGCAGCTATCGTTCCACTCGGGAAATCGTGGAATTCACGAAGCGGCTGCTGCCGGAGGGCAATGAGATCGTCCCGTTCGAGAGGGGCGGAGATAAACCCAGGCTTATTCAGTCCGGCGATCGCGAGAATCGGGCGGCGAGAATCGCGGCCGATCTAACGGAGCTTCGGAGCGAGGGCTTCGACACCGTAGCCGTCATAACGAAAACGGAGGCGGAGAGCGCGGAGGCTTACGAACTCTTGACCGCACAAGGACTCACAGATCTGCGGCTCATTACGAAGAAGTCTCTCTCCTTCGAGAAAGGCGCCATGGTCATCCCCGCTTATTTGGCTAAGGGCGTCGAATTCGACGCGGTGCTGATCTACGACGCTTCCTCCGACGTTTACGGGAGGGAAGGCGAGCGCAAGCTCTTCTACACGGCATGCACGCGCGCCATGCATCAGCTTCGGCTGTATGCTTCGGGGACGTGGTCTCCTTTTCTTGAAGGGGTGGATAACTCGTTGTATGAGGCCATGCGGTAGGCGATTGAATGTTTTTTCAAGCGATAGGGAGTTTGCCGCTAACGCGAAGCGAGACCCGGATCGTTTCCAGAACCGCACATATATGGCGATGACTAAAATTGGGTAGTCTGGAGTGGCTCGTTTTTAGTGGAGTGGGCTGCACATAAGACCAATCGGTGGGGACGATAGGCTCATGAGGGATGCGTTTTTCGACATAGTCACTATAACGACTCACGAGAGTTCGCTCAGCCTCATGCGATAAAAGCGCCAACGCGAGGCATCGTGCTCTTGTTCGGGATTCAGATCGTCAAAAATAAAAGCATCTTCGAAAGGTCTCCCACCGTATTTACGCTGCAAGGCTTCAATCTCGTTCAGCAACATCATTTTCTCGTCATCGGCGGCAAAGGATTCGTTTGCCTGCTTTGTGTAGCGCTCAATAACATGCCCGAGAGGCTCGATTCGACCATCACGGTGTTTGAAGGGGGTGCTGTGGGGGATCTTGGCGTGCTTGTGAGGCTCTCTTTCGTAACCGATGAACCGGCCTTCATCGATCCAATTAAACTACAATTTATCTATGTCCGACTTTGCGCCCAATATTCCACCGTATTTCGCGGTTGCTTTTCTGGCGCCTCACTAAGGGTATAATAGGACTGTAACTTGAAGAACGGTCCAAAAGTTTACTGGGAGCAAGGTGATATTGTGGAAGAGAAGAAAGAGCCGCAGAGAGCGGGATGGAACTTCGATAACAGCTACGCCAGACTGCCGGAGACGCTCTATACCAAGATGGAGCCGACGCCGGTGCGCGCGCCGAAGCTGGCCGTTCTGAACGAACGGCTGGCGGCGTCGCTTGGGTTGAACGCTGAGGCGCTCCGGAACGGGGCGGGAGCGGAGGTGTTCGCCGGCAACCGGGTCCCGGAAGGCGCGGAGCCTCTTGCTCAAGCGTATGCGGGACATCAGTTCGGGCATTTCAACCGGCTCGGCGACGGAAGGGCTCTGCTGCTCGGGGAACAGATCACGCCCGAGGGAGAACGCTTCGACATCCAGCTCAAGGGCTCCGGCCGAACGCCGTATTCTCGCGGAGGCGACGGAAGGGCGGCGCTCGGGCCGATGCTGCGGGAATACATTATTAGCGAAGCGATGCACGCGCTGGGCATTCCGACGACGCGCAGCTTGGCGGTCGTGACGACCGGACAGCCCATCCAGCGGGAAAGAGAGCTGCCGGGCGCGATTCTGACCCGCGTAGCCGCCAGCCATATTCGCGTCGGGACGTTCCAGTACGCGGCGGCATGGGGGAGCGTCGAGGAGCTGCGGGAGCTGGCCGATTATACACTGCTGCGGCATTATCCCGAGGCGGCGAACGGAGAGCGGAACGGCGGCAACGAAATCGGAAACGCCCTGCTGCTGCTGAAGGAAGTTATCCGTCGCCAAGCCAAGCTGATCGCCCAATGGCAGCTCGTCGGCTTTATCCATGGGGTCATGAATACCGACAACATGGCGCTCAGCGGAGAGACCATCGATTATGGCCCGTGCGCCTTCATGGACGTCTACGACCCGGCGACGGTGTTCAGCTCAATCGATTCCAATGGACGCTACGCCTATGGCAATCAGCCTCAAATCGCGATCTGGAACTTGGCGAGATTCGCGGAGACGCTGCTGCCGCTGTTGCACGACGAAGAGGAGCAGGCGATTGCCATTGCGGAAGGCGCGCTTGGAGAGTTCGGCGAGCAGTATCACGGACATTGGTTGGCGGGCATGAGGGCGAAGCTGGGGATTGCCAACGAGGAAGATCAGGACGAGGAACTGGTCCGAGACCTCCTCGTTCTGATGCAGAAGCATCGCGCGGACTACACGAACACTTTCCGCGCACTGACCGCGGACGCGATCGAAGAGACGGCGCTTCACAGCGTCGAGGAGTTTCAACGATGGCATAAGCGGTGGCAGGCGAGATGGGAGCGGCAGACGGCAAGCCGGGAAGAAGCGCGGCAGTTGATGCACGGGAGCAACCCGGCCGTCATTCCCCGCAACCATCGGGTCGAGGAGGCGCTGGAGGCCGCGTCGGAGCGGGGCGATTACAGCGTCATGGAGCGTCTGCTCGCCGTGCTGGAACAGCCGTACGCGCATTCCTCCGAGCAAGCTCCGTATTGCGAGACGCCCGATCCGTCAGGGCTTCCTTACCGGACGTTCTGCGGCACTTGACGGAGAGGCGTAGCGGGAGAAGAGCTGCCAGATCAGCTCTCTGCGGCTGGTTACTCCCGTCTTGGCGAAGATCGACTTGAAATGATCTTGGACAGTGTAGACCGAGATGTGAAGCTCGGTCGAGATTTTTTGGGTCGACAGCCCGCGGACGACCGCGCCGAGCAGTTGCTTCTCGCGCTCGGACAGTCCGTAGGCTTCGGCGATCAGCGGGAGTCTGTCGGCCGGCTGCGCCTGCTCGAAGATGACGGCAAGCTGCACGCCCGGAGCCCGGCCGATCAGCTTGTTGGCTCGAATCGTCACATAGGAGCCGCCCGTGAGCCTGACGCAGGTGCGGGCGGCTTTGCTATGCTCCGACCCCTCAACCAGAGCGCGAGTGCATACCGCCCTGATCGGCCGGGGGAGGACTCCGGCGTCGATGTCCTCGGTCTCGCGGAGCGCGGCCAGCCAGCAAGCGGCCGAATCGGTGGCGGCCAGCTCGGACAACGCGGCTCCGTCGGCGGCCACGATGAGCACGCCCGGCTCCAGCTCCGTCTCCACGGCGGATTCGCCGACCAGGGCCAGGCTCGTTCGCCGCAAAGCGGAAGCGATTGCCGGTACAAGCGACGTCAGCAGCGTCAGCTCCTCCGCCGTAAACAAAGGCTGATCCTTCCCTCGGAGCAGAGTCAGGAATCCCCAGCATTTGCCCCCGCTCACCAGAGCCGCTCTCATCTCGTCCCCGAAGCCGGCGGGCTGCAGCACTTCGCGGAAGCGGACGCTGCGCGCCGGATCGCCCTCCGTCGCCAGTCCCAGCGCGGCAGTGGGGCTGTCCGCTTCGGCCAACTCCTCGAAGCGGTTAAAGTCCCGATGCCCGTATTCATATTCGAACAGTCGGTGGTGAATCGCCTCCACGCCGTCTTCGGTGACGGCTCCCGCGGACAGAAGCGTTCGCGGGTCGACGACGGTGCAGCACGCCCCCTCGAAGGGAAAGGCTTCCCGCAGATGCGCCAACAGCGCCAATCTGAACTCTTTGGAAGACTCGGCTCGCTCTGCCAATCGTTCGATCCGTTGCTTGATGTTGTTATTCATATCGCCCTCCGAGGCGGAAATCCCAGCTTTCTGGGATGGCGCCGCGGCTCCTTATTCGTCTAGAGTGGGAATAACCTATTCCTATCTAGAATAAGCAAGGGAGCTGGCAAGGGCAACATGGACAAAGACCGGATCGTCGTCGTAGGAGGTTATGGAGCGGTGGGCAGCATCATCTGCCAGGAGCTTGGATATAAATTTTCCGGCAAAGTGTACGCGGCGGGCAGAAGCCTGGAGCGCGCGGAACGATTCAGCCGGGAGACGGAGGGGCGGGTTCTGCCCATGCGGCTGGACATCAGCCGGCCTGTCGGTCCCGAAGAGCTGGCCGGCGTCAAGCTGGTCGTCATGTGCGTGGATCAGCAGGATGCTTCATTCGTTCGCGCCTGCTTCCGGAGCGGCTCGCATTATATCGACGTGTCGGCGAATATTTCGTTCCTGGCCAAAGTGGAGGCTCTGCGGGCGGAAGCGGAGCGAGGCGGGTCGACGGCCGTCATGAACGTGGGACTGGCGCCGGGAGTCACGAATTTGCTGGCGCTCGAAGCCTATCGGCAACTCGACCGGACAGAGGCGATCGAGATTACGATCCTGCTCGGGCTGGGCGACCGGCACGGCCAAGCCGCGGTCGAGTGGACGGTGGACAATTTGGGAGCAAGCTTCGAAGTCATCAGGCAGGGGCGCGCGGAGACGGTCGGCAGCTTTACGGATGCGAGATTGGCGGATCTGGGCGGTGCGATCGGTCGTAAGCGGGCCTACAGATTTCCATTCTCGGATCAGCGCTCCTTGCCGATCACACTGAACGTGCCGAACGCGGCGACGAGGCTGTGCTTCGATTCGAACGCCGTGACGGCGCTGCTTGCGGGGGCGCGCGCACTCGGCCTGCACCGCCTGCTGGGGCTGAAGCCGCTTCGCTCGGCGGCGGTCGCCTGCTTTGGCCGCGTGCACCTCGGCTCGGAGCGCTTTGCCGTTCAAGTCGAAGCGATCGGCGAGAAAGACGGCCGCGCAGCCACAGCCGTATATCGGCTGCAAGGCCGTCAGCAATCCGAATTGACGGCGCGCTGCGCGCTTGATACCTCCGAAGCTGTCTACCTCGCGGCGATGCCGCCCGGCGTTTTCTCGATCGAGCAGCTGCTGGATTGGCAGAAGATGAGCCGGCTTAACCAAGAGAAGCTGGAAGCGGAAGTCCGCTCATAGGGCGTTCAGTTCGATCTCGAAGCCCAAATCCTCGATCAGCTCGTGATCGGCGGTGACGGCCTGTCCCTCCGTTGTTAAGTAATCGCCGACGAAAATGGAGTTGGCCGCATACAGCGCAAGCGGCTGCAGCGTGCGCAGGTTGATCTCGCGACCGCCGGCGACGCGAATTTCCTTCGACGGGCAGACGAGCCGGAACAGAGCCAGCACTTTCAGCGCCTTCATCGGCGGCGTGCGGCCGGCCTTCTCCAGCGGGGTTCCCGGAATGGCGTTCAGGAAGTTGACCGGAATCGAATCTGCATCCAGCTCCCTGAGCGCATAGGCCATCTCTACGATTTCCGGGTCGGACTCGCCCATGCCGATAATGACGCCGGAGCAGGGCGACATGCCGGACGCTTTCGCCTGGCTGACCGTGGCGACGCGCTGGTCGTAGGTATGGGTCGTAGTAATGGAAGGGTAGTTGGCTCTGCTCGTGTTCAAATTGTGGTTGTACCGGTGCACGCCGGCTTCCGCGAGTCGTTCGGCTTGATCGTCCTTCAGAATGCCGAGGCAGGCGCAAATTTTGAGCGGCATCGTCGCGCGGATCTCCCGCACCGCTTCGACGACCTGGTCCAGCTCTTTGGCGGTCGGGCCTCTTCCGGACGCCACAATGCAGTAGGTGCCCGCCTGACGGGCCAACGCTTCGCGCGCTCCGGCCAGCAGCGTGTCCTTGTCGAGCAGCGAGTATTTCTTGACGGGGGCCGTCGATACGATCGATTGCGAGCAGTAGCCGCAATCTTCGGGGCAGAGACCGCTCTTGGCGTTGATGATCATGTTCAGCTTCACTTTTTTGCCGAAGTAGTGCTTTCTCACCGCAAAGGAAGCCTGCAGCAGCGGCAGCACCTCATCATTGTCGGCGCGGAGGACGGCAAGTCCTTCCTCCGGGGTCAGGCATTGTCCGTTCAGCGCTTTCCGCGCAAGCGACTGCCAGGTATCGACCGCGACAGTGTTCATCATCAACCGCCTCCAATGAAATCGAATAGGAGCTGATTGTTAACCACTTAAACAAAATTTGGTTAACAATTAAACGTTGAAATTCTATCATTACGAGGCTTTCTTGTAAAGCGCCAATAGATTAGCTTACAGACCGGTGTTATAATAGCCGAACGAACAGGGGGAATGAACAGGTGACAGACGATGAGGTAAAACGGATATATAAAAGAACGCTGATTGTCGTCGTGATCTCGCAAATATTCGGAGGAGCGGGACTGGCCGCAGGCATAACGGTAGGGGCATTGATGGCTCAGGAGATGCTCGGTACGGACAGCTATGCGGGAGTTCCGGTCGCCCTCATCACGCTGGGTTCGGCGGTTGCGGCCTACTTGGTGGGACGTCTGACGCATCGGTACGGGCGCCGGATCGGATTGTCGACGGGGTTTCTCGCCGGAGGAGTCGGGGCGGTGGGCATCGTGCTCGCGGGAGCGATGAATCAGCTCGTTCTGCTATTGGTCTCCATGCTGATCTACGGCGCGGGAACGTCGACGAACCTGCAGGCCCGTTATGCAGGCACCGACCTCGCCAAGCCGGGACAGCGGGCGAAGGCGGTCAGCCTGTCGATGGTGTCCACCACTTTCGGCGCGGTGGCGGGACCGAACCTGGTGAAGCCGATGGGGGATTTCGCGCAATCGTTTGGCTTTCCCGCGCTGACCGGACCGTTCCTGCTGTCGGCTGCGGCTTTCCTGGCGGCGGGGCTGTTCCTGCTTGCTTTTCTCCGCCCGGACCCTTATCTTGTGGCGAAAGCGGAAGCCGCCCGGCAGGAAGCGGTCGAGCAGGAGTCAACCGCGAGAGAGGCTGCCTCCACCCGGTCCGCCTCCGCGGCAAGCCGCCCGTCGTCCCCGTTTCACAATCGAGGACTGGTCGTCGGAACGACCGTCATGGTGCTGACGCAAATTGTGATGATCGCGATTATGACGATGACCCCGATCCATATGCAGCATCACGGACACGGGCTCTCGGAGGTCGGGCTGGTCATCGGCATTCATGTCGGCGCCATGTATCTTCCGTCCCTTGTGACCGGCGTGCTCGTCGACCGGTTTGGCCGCTATGCGATGGCCGTCGTATCCGGGATTACGCTCCTGCTCGCGGGCGTACTTGCCGCAGCGGCTCCCGCGGATTCGATGCCGCTGCTGATCGCGGCGCTGGCTTTGCTCGGGCTCGGCTGGAACTTCGGCCTGATCAGCGGCACGGCCCAGATCGTCGACGCGACGACGCCGGCGAACCGCGCCAAGACGCAGGGGAAGATCGACGTGCTGATCGTGCTGACCGGAGCGTCGGGAGGCGCGCTGTCCGGCATGGTCGTCGCCGAATCCAGCTATGCGGCGCTCTCTCTCATCGGCGGCGCGATGTCTCTGCTGCTTATCCCCGTCGTTCTGTGGGCTCGTAAGGCTCCGCGCGCCCTCCCGGAGTGACGAAGGACACGGACGAGATTCCGAGTCGCTTCAAATAGAAAAAAGCGCAAACCGATGATGCCGGTTTGCGCTTTTTATTCTGTTATTGAAGTCCCCAAAGGGCCGGAACGTTCGATGGCTCCCAACCGGAAAGCGACGTGTGCGCCTGGATGCAGTAGTAGGTTTTACCTTGGTATACGACCAGGTCATTTACCTTGTAGCTCGTATTCGGCGCCCATGCGGGAGTTCCGGCCGTCGCGGTCGTCGCCTGAATCGACGTTCCGTCGGAGACGTTGCCTGCCGCGTCTCTGGCCGTAACTGTGAACGTATACGTTGTGTTGGCAGCAAGGCCGGAGATCGTTGCGCTCGTGCCGGTAACGGAGACGCTTGACGATCCGTAAGTAATCGTATATCCGGTGACGCCTACATTGTCGGTTGACGCGGTCCAGGACAGGCCGATTTCGGAGGCTGTCGTCGAAGTTACGATCAGGTTGGTCGGTGCGGTCGGCTTGATCGGATCGACAGGCGGCGCGTCCGTAGTGACGGTAATCGGGATGCTGGCGTTTGACACGTTGCCTGCAGCGTCCCGGGCCTTAACGGTAAAGGTATAAGAGGTGCTTGGCGCGAGGCCGTTAATCGTTGCGTTCGTGCCTGTTACGTTGACGTTAGTCGAGTCATAAGTGACGATGTAGCCCGTTACGCCTACGTTGTCCGTGGAAGCATCCCAAGCGAGACTGACACTGCCGGACGTTGTGCCTGTGGAGTGCAAGTTGCCCGGCACGGAGGGCGGGATTAAATCGGCTGGCCCGTTGAATTGATTCAGGTAAGTGCGATGCGGGCCGGAGAACCCAAAGTTGGTGTATTTGTCCCAGTTGATCGACCAGGTCATCAGCCCTTTCAGACCCGGATAGCCGGCCGCATGGCGCAGCACGTATGTGCCGCCGTAAGACTGGCCTTTAATCAGATAGTCGAGCGCTTTGTGCACGTTGGCAGGGGTGGTGTAGCCGCCCCCGGCAGCTTGAGGGGACGCAGGCAGCCCGATCAGCACTTGGTCTTCCCGCAGCGCAGGAAACAGATTGTTCGGATTTCCTCCGATTGGGAAGCCGGCCAGCAGCATTTCGGCCATGGCGACTTGGAAATCCGCCGTGCCCTGGCTGTACGATCTGCCGTCCAACCCCGTCATCGAGCCGGAGTTGTAATGCTGGACATGCAGATAGTCCAGATCGTTGCGCAGCGCGTAAATAACCGGCAAATAAGCGCCCCAAGGACCGCCGTAGGCAATATAACCGCCTTGCACGTAGGCAGTTTCCGGCGCCATCGTCAGCAGGAAGTCGCTGTTGTAGCTGCCGAGAATCTCTTGGATCGCCGCGATCAGGTTCACGATTTTGGGAGTCGTCGGGCTGCGGAAGTTGGTATCCCCGCCGTTCAGGCTGAGCGAGCTGCCCTCCAGGTCGATGTCGATGCCGTCAAAGCCGTAGGCGTCGACGAGATTTTTCATCGTTGTAACGAAGGTTTGCTTCGCCTGAGCTGTGGACAGCTCAATCGTGCCGTTAGCCCCTCCGATGGAAATCAGCACTTTTTTGCCTTGGCTCTGCAGATAGTCGATATCCGATTGGAATTCGGCGACAGTAGCGTTGTAAGGAGCGAAAGCCATGTTGCCGCTGGACGGGCCTCCGATCGGCTCGGCAAAAGCTACCTGAATGACATCGAAATCCGGCGAAATATCGCGCAGCCGAATGTTGGTCGAGCCGTTATCGAAGTTGTGCCAGTAGCCGACGATAATTTTGTTGTTGGGAGCAGCGGCCGCCGCGCGCTCCACGTTAGAACTCTGCAGCAGTCCTGCAAAGGCCAACGCTACGACAAGCGCAATCCGCAAACCCAGCTTCAACGAACGATGGGTAATGGCGTACATTAATTTTCCTCCTCAAAATAATAGAATGAGTCCTCTTGGAAAACGCTTACAAGGGACGAAACTCTCTCTGACGCCGTACCACCTCCTTAATCGGTGAAAATGCAAAAAAACGATGAATGCTCGCCGACCGCTGGCTCGTATAAGCATCGTCTGTTGGTTCGAATACCTAAATTGTAAACGCAATTTGCCTTCTAAAAAGGTCAAAATCTTCTACTTGAGGGGGAAAATTTGTAAGCGCTTTTATAAGTGGGGACTTCGAAAAATACCCGGGACGAGGATAGACGTTACTCCTCTTCTACCGAGACAATAAGCTGATCAACAGTAATATTCAAGGCTTCGCAGACTTGTTCCAGCGTGCGTATGTAAACCCTGTCCACAGAATCAGAGCAGAGATGATTATGCATACGACATGGCACAGCATTAACGCTGATGAAGAACCCCTATCTCAGGGGTTCTTCAACAAATCGCTAATCGTATAGCTAGCGGATAGGGTTGAACGCCGAAGGTTACGGAATCTTGATTGGCGTCGCTCAGTTCATCGTAACCCACTTCAATCCCCTGTTCGCCAAAGTATCCAACGGTATAGTCGGGAACGTTGGACTCGCTGCCGATGCTCATCCCCGTCGTTCTATGGGCTCGTAAGCCTCCGCGCGTCCGTCCGGAATGACGAACGACACAATCGTTCCTTCTCCCGGTCTGCTGAAGATGGATAAGCCTTGCCCGTACAACTGAATCAACCGGCGATGCGTATTGGCCACTCCGATTCCTCCCTTGCCGCGCAGGGAGGAATCCAGCAGCCGTTCAATCTGTTCCGGGTCCATCCCCCATCCGTCGTCGCTCACTTCGATTTTAACCGCTCCTCCTTCACGGACGATTCGCACCCGAACGGTACCGCCGACATTCCTGCCAAGCGCGCCGTGTTTGACGGCATTCTCCACGAGCGGTTGAACGGACAGCGGGGGGACGAGCAGGACGAGATCCGGCTCCACCTCCCAGACGAGCTTTAACCTGTCCTCGAATCGGGCCTTTTCTATCTGCAGGTAGGCTTGAACGAGGTCAAGCTCATGGGCCAACTCTACCAATTCTCCCGTGTTCAGAAAATCGAAGCTGATTCGCAGGTAAGAAGCGAACGCGTTGCCCAGCTTGCGCATCTGCTCCGTATCGATCTCGCTCAGCGCCATAATCGAATTCAGCGTATTGAACAGGAAATGAGGATGGATCTGGGCTTGCAAATAAGCGGCTTCCATCCGCAAGCGCTCATTGACGGACTGCTTAAGAGAGGTTAACGCCCGGATGCGGTATTTCAGCTCCAACGCGTCTACCGGTTTGGTGACGTAATCGCTTGCGCCGGACAGGAAGCCGGCATAGATGTCGGCAGGCTGGGTGCGCGCGGTAAGCAGCAGCACCGGAAGCTCGGAGACGGAATAACGCTCCCTGACTTTTTGCGTCAGCTCGTAGCCCGACATTTGCGGCATCATCACGTCGGCGATCACCAGATCCCACGGTCTGGCGCCGAGCAGATCGAGCGCTTCGCGGGCGGATTGAACCGTAGCGACACGATACGGCTCCTGCTCCAGAATGCCGACAAGCACGCTCAGATTGATCGGATCGTCGTCCACTGCCAAAATATGAATCTCCTTATCGTTCAATAGAGGAGGGATCATAAGGGAAGCCGCCGCTTCGCTGGCTGCGATGTCCGTTGCCGCCAGGCTGGCGAACCGCTCCTCCGTCTCTTCCGGGAGCCGCTGCTGGATAGGCGCGACGGCGGGCAATTCCGCAACGGCCTGCGAATCCGCGAGCGGCAGATCGAAGCTGAACACCGAGCCTTGTCCCGGGGAAGAGCGAACGGTCAAAGCCCCTCCGTGCAAATCTACCAGCTGCTTGCAGATGCTCAGCCCCAGTCCGATTCCCCGGCCGTCGCTGATTCCGGGCGCCCCTTGCTCGTAGGGAAGGAATACCCGTGCCTGCGTCTGCTCGTCCATGCCCACTCCGGTATCGGTCACGCGGATGACGGCCCGTCCGTTCCGGATTTCCGCGGCGACGGAGATCGTTCCTTCCTCCGTATATTTCAGGGCATTGTGCAGCAAATTGTACAAAATTTGCACGAGCCGTTTCTCATCGGCCAGCACCGGCGGCATCGATTCCGGGATATCCGTATACAGCCGAACGGCTTTGCCTTGAATCATGAAGTGAAGCATGCCGATGACACCCGGCACGAGCGCCTGCACCTGCAGCGGTTCCTGCCGCAGCGCGATGCGATGCTCCTGCAGCCGCGCGACGTCGAGAAGATCGCCCAGCATGTGGGACATGCGGCGGCTGATCGTGATCAGCAGCTCCATGTCCTTCAGGCTGCCCTCGTCCAACTTGGCCCGTTCCTTGGAAACCACGTTCTGTGCGATGTTCATAATGCCGTGCAGCGGCGTTCGCAGCTCATGAGACGTATTGGCGAGAAACTGGTCTTTCAACTTGTCCGCCTTTTTCAACTGTCGGTTGAGCGAACTGTTCTCGTTGGCCTGGCGGAAATACTTTTTGAACCAGTAAGCGGCGAACCCGATCATCGTCACCATCAGGTCGATCGGATAATAAACGGTGGTCACGTCGATGGTCGATTCGAATACGCTCCAAGTCAAGTTGGAAATAATGCCGGCCGCGGTCAGAAGCAGGAACGCGACGTCTTTGTCGTTTCGATTTTTGACGATCATCGTGCCCACGATGTAGAAGAGCCATACGTACGGAATGAGATATACGCCGATAAAGCCGTAAAAATCGACGAATGCGTGAGCCCAGGAAGCGGGCGCCGCGACCAGTACTCCCGTCAGGCAGACCAGCAGCGCCGTATAGGCGCTTAGCCATGCATTGCGGGGAGGAGCCGACGACAGTCTGCGAAACAGCTTGATCATAAACAGGTTCTGCCAGAGCAGGGAGATCAGTCTGATTTTGATTAACCACGTATAAGATACGGGGAGCAGAACCTGAAGCAGATTGTCCTGGCCGGACAGCAGGGCCAGCCCGACGGACAGCGTAAGCAGCGACATCGTCGACAATGCCCGTTCCTGCCGATTGAACAAATACAAAATGAAAGCGTAAAGGCCGTGCAGCAGCAAGATCATGATCGTAACAAGCTGGGAGCCGATGGAAAACCACCGCACGCTGTCGATCGAGGCTTGCGAGCCGAAACGGATGGATCGCATGATCCCTCCGTTGAACGGTTCGTCGTAATTGGCTGCGCGAATAAGCACGTCCAGCTCCGTCGTTCCCGCTACGGTATAAGAGGCGGTGTACGATATATTGCGCGGCGTATATTCTCCGGCGCTCGAAGCGGGCTTGCCGATGTCTCCTTCGGATACGCCGTTGATCTCGACGGCGGAAGAGGCTTGTATGTTCTTGATCCACAGCGCGACGGGTCGCTTAAGCGGATCGATCAGAATGCGCAGTCTGTACGTCCCGTATCCGTAAGAAGTGCCGGAGTCCGGGTTCAGCGCTTCTCCCCAGTCTCCCGGAACCTCTACCGTACGGAACGGCTTGTCCCCCGCCTGGAGGTCTTCGTGGGTCAGAAGCTGATTCGGGTAAAATTTCCACTGGCCGTTCAGGAAAAAGGTAGGGGAATTGTCCAGGTCGACGCCGCGCATGTCAAGTACCCCGTCCACGGGGCGAGGAGCTTCCAACGTATAGAAAGTTTGCGACCACACCAACCGCAGGCACAGAAGTATCCCCAACATGGCGATCATAAGGGCGGCGTATTTGAGGACGTTCCGTTTGGCGCTCGTTTTTTTCATCGTGTAAAGTCCTGTCTGCTCCATGCGCTCGGGCCTCGCTTCTCGCATTAATCGTTCCGGAGTGCTCGGACGAACGGCTCAGGGATTTTGCGGGGCGTCGTCTCGATTTCCTTCAGTATAAATAATCCGGTCGATTATGCCAATGAAAGAACATCCTGCCCGAAGCGCGAATAAGCGCGTTCATGCAGGATGTTCGGGGGCGCCGCGAGCGAATGCCGGCCATCATTTGATGCCGAAGCGGACGAACGAGTCGACGATCTGACGGCGCAGAACGAGGTAGATGAGCAGAATCGGCAGGCACGATACGGCGGTCGCCGCCATCATCGAGCCCCACATGTTGGTATCCGAGTTGACGAACATTCGCAGGCCGATTTGCAGCGGAGCGTTCTCCATCTTTTTCGTGATCAGCATCGGCCATAAGTATTCGTTCCAGCCGTTGATGAACAGAATGATGCCGAGCGAGGCGACAGTCGATTTAATGTTGGGCAGAATGAGCCTTGTCAAAATACCGAAGTCGCTCTGCCCGTCGATGCAGGCGGCCTCGATCAGCACGCGAGGGAACGAGTTGAAGCTCTGGTACAGCGACAGAATCGCGAAGGTCGAGACGGCGAACGGCAGTACGATTCCGATCAGCGATTCGTTGAAGCCTAGCTGGTTCACGAGCACGTAGTTGGGGATCATGACCGCTTGAAAAGGGATCAGCCAGGTCAAGCTCAGCAGGGCGAAAATAAATCCCTGGCCCCGGAATCTCCAGCGAACGAGCGCATACGCGGCCAGCAGGCCGGTCGCGAGCTGGGAGGCGGTCAACAGCGTCGCGACTCCGAACGAATTGAACATCATCCGAACGATCGGCATCTGCTCGAAAGCGTACGTGTAGTTGCTGAAAATCGGCTTAAGAGGAATCAGAGAGGACGTGAATATCTCCGATTCATTCTTGAACGAGGAATTCAGCATCCAGTAGATCGGGAACAGGGCGATCAGGCACATGACGGCTAGCGCGGCATGCTGCGCGATCGCGAGTCCCGAAAATCGTTTCTTCATCGGGGGCTCCTCCCGTTCTAGTTGTCGTAAAAGGAATACCTTCTGGAAAGCTGATTCAACGTCAGCGAGATGACCCCGAACACGATGAAGAAGAGCAGGGCGGCCGCGGCGCTGAAGCCGGCGTTCAGGTTGGAGAAGGCGTACTTGTACATCTCGTAGTAGACGTTGGTCGACGTTCCGTAAGGGCCGCCCGTCGTCAAAATATCGATATAGGCGAACGTCCACTGGCTGGAAAACAGAATGCTCATCGTCAGCATGAACAGGATCATCGGCGACAGGAGCGGAACGGTCAGGCGGTAAAACTGCTTCAGGCTGCCGGCCCCGTCGATCGCCGCCGCTTCGTAATATTCCCGATTGATGCCGGTAAGCGCCGCGGAGAACATAATCGTGCTGAAGCCGACCATTTTCCAGCCGGTGATGAACAGGATCAGCCATTTCGCGAAGCCCGGGTCAGAGAAGTAGGCGATCGGCTGGCTGATCGCTCCGAGCCGCAGCAGCACGTCGTTGACCAGTCCGTTGGACGGGTGGAACAGCCAGCGCCAGATGGCGCTGACCGACACGGGAGCGAGAATCATCGGCACGAAGAAAAGCGCGCGGTAAACATTTTTCATTCGGCCTTCCATCTGGTGAGTAACGGATGCCAGCAGCAGCGGAATCAAGATGGAGAAGGGCAGCAGGCCGGCCGTGTAGAACAACGTGTTGCCGATCGACCCGATAAAGCTCTTGTTCTCCATCAGCCTCGCGAAATTATCGAAGCCGACGAATTCCGGCGTCGTTCCCGGAACCATGCCCCACTTGTGGAAAGCCAGATAAAAAGTGTTCAACAGCGGGCGGTACATCCAGATGCCCAGCAGCAGCAACGCGGGCAGAAGGTACAGATAAGGCTTCAGCTTGCGCCAGAGCTTCGCTCCGTTCAGGCTTCTATTCCGCGCGATCGACGGCTTCCCCGGCAAAGGGGGAGCATAGGAGGTTTCTAGTGCTTGGCTCATCGCAGTTCCCTTCTTTACTGAATCATCTTGTTAATTTCGTCCGCGGCCTTCTGCAGCGTCTCGGCAACATTGCTGTCGGAGATGACCGACTTGCCGATCGCGTCGGAGAACAGAGTTGTAATCTCCGACGCGTATTCTCCCGGCCAGATCGCGACAGGGTGGATATGCTTCAACTGTTCGAGGTTGATCCGGTAAAGCGGGTGCTTGTCGATAAAGTCCTTCAGTCCGTTCGGATCGTCCGCCAGCGCCGTACGCAGAGGCAAGTAGCCGATCTCCGAGGTGATGATCGTGTAGCCGCGGTCGCTGGTGACGAACTTGATGAACTCCCACACGGCGGCGTTCTTCGTCGGGGTGTCCGGGCGCACGGCGAGCATGCTGCCGGAGTTGACCGGAATGGACGGCTTGTCGCCGAACTGCGGCAGGCCTGCTCCGTAGACGTCCCAGCCGCCGGCTTCGGACGCTTTGCGAATGCCGCTGTACAGCGCCGTCGAGGTGATGTACATGCCCATGTTGCCGGCCATGAACTGCTCGGCCAACTCGGCTTCCGCGCCTACCGCGTGAGCGCCGTTTTGGTACAGGTCCTGCCACATTTCGATCGCTTCGACGGACGCCGGCTCGGCGAATTTGACCGATTTGCGATCTTGAGCGAGCACCTCTCCGCCATTGCTCAGAATCAGGCCTTCCGTCGTCCAGCCGTTGTTGGGAGCGAGCCCGAAGCCGTCTTTGCCGGTGGCCGCCTTGATCTTCAGGGACGCTTCCTTGATGTCGGCCCATGTCTTCGGCGCGTTGGTCGGGTCGAGCCCGGCATCGCGGAACAGCTTGCCGTTCATGAAGACGATCGGCGTGCTGAACGTGAAGGCGAGGCCGTACATTTTGCCGTCGATCTTGCCCAGTTCAAGCGCGTTCGGCTCGATGCCCTTGAGATGCTCCTCCAGCTGATCCTTCGGAAAAACATCTTCGTAAGCTTTGAAGCCCAGGTTCAATCTGGAGGCGTCCAGCGTGCTGAACGTATGCTGCACGATATCGACCGCCTTGCCGGCGGAGATGTCGGCTTTGTACTGCTGGTAAGTCGGATCGGCGACGGCTTCGACGATGACGCCTTTTTCTTGGCCGATGGTGTCGTTGAACTCCTGGATGAGATGCTCCATGCCGGCCTTCATTGTCGGCGCGGCCAGGCTGTAGGAGTAGAACGTGATTTTGGTCGGATTGGCGGGGTCCAGGGCGGCTTGCCCGGCTTCGTTCGAAGAGTCGGCCGCTCCGGCTCCGCAGGCGCTCAGGCCGATGGCGGTTGTCGCCGCGAGCAGCGCGGACAATCCTTTTTGCATGCGATTCATGGATATAAACCTCCCGAATAGGTGTCTATTCTAGACAGTAAGCTTGGATATGGCGTCGGACGACCTCATCGATGCCGAATTCCGTCTCCAGATAGCGTTCGAAGGAGCCGTAGGCGGTCAGGATACTGTTCATGGACGCGTCCAGATAACGAGGCTGCAGTTCCATCGTTTCCCGGAAAGTTTGCAGTTCCTCTTCGCTGATATACTTGGAGACCGCGTCGTACATTTGCCCGTGATAATCGGCCAGCGTAACGTTGGAGAGGAGATAGTCCTCCATGACGGTTTCGTAGGGAACGCCGAGCGTCAGCAGAATCAGCATGCTGCCGACCCCGGTGCGATCGCGTCCGCCCGCGCAGTGATGCACGAGGGGCAGATTGGCTTCCGGCTCGCGCAGCAGGGCCATCAGATGCTTGTACGACGGGTTGTCTATCGGCAAGGAGGCATAGAGCCGGAGCAGCATGTCTTCTCCGAACATCTTGTGCAGCCCTTTGGCGAACAGATCCTCGATCGACAGATGAGGCTGGTCTTCGGCCGCCGCGTTGGCGGGAACGCGGGTAAGGACGGCATTGCCGATTTGCGGGTCGGGCTTCTGCTCGGCCTCGCCGCGATTGCGGTAGTCGAAGACGCTCTTCAGGCCGATCTGCTCCAGCAGCACCATATCTTCTTGCGTCAATCCCGTAAGCTCCGCCGCGCGGAACAGCAGCCCGGATTTCACCGTGCGTCCGTCTTCGGCGCGCAGACCGCCCATGTCGCGGAAGTTGAACGCGCCTCTCAGCGGAAGCAGGCATTGCGGCATAAGCTGTTGGGTCATCGTGTTCGTTCTCTCCTTGATAGTCATTTAATGTTGCGCTGCGAGGGCCGCGAAGGAAAATTTGAAAAATTCGGTTCCGCTCGTCGGCAGGGCGACCGTCTGAATAGATACTCCCTCTCCCGGGCTTACGGAGACGATGTTGTAGCTGCAGGCGTCGACCATGCGGAAGTGTTCCGCATCGGCCATTTCGCCTGCGAACGCGGTGCCTGCCGCGGCGACGTTAAGGACGCCGTGGTACGAGCCGATGTTGTTGGAATGCACGTGGCCGGCCAAGACGGCGACGACGTCGGTACCGGACAAGGCTTGTCCGACCTGTTCCCGGTTCGCGAGGATGTGGTCTCCCAGCACTCCGCCGATGCTCAGCAGGGGATGGTGAAGGCCGATGACCGTGCCTTTCGGAGCCGGGGTTTGCAGCTCTTGCTTCAGCCAGGAGAACTGCGTCTCGTCGAGATTGCCGTTATGGCTGCCCGGTACTTGCGTATTCAGGCCGATCAGACGCAGACCGTCGATCGTGTGCGAATAGTAGTAAGGTTCTTCCGAAGGCTGTTCGCCGAGATAACCTTCGCGGAAAGGGCCGCGGTGATCGTGGTTGCCGAGCACGACGTGGACGGGAGCGCCGATCCGCTCGGAGCCTTCGTCCAGCAGCTTGCGGATGTGGGCGTAGTCTTCCGCGTCTCCCTCATGGGACAGGTCGCCCGTAATGAGGACGAAGGCCGGCGCGATTCCGGTCTCTTCGATGTGGCGGAACACTTGGACGACTTTGTCGGCGAGCTGGAACTTGGCGAACTGTCCGTCCTTGCCGGGAGCGTTCATGTGCGTGTCGGTGAGATGTACGAATTTGACGGGTTTCATATCGGGATAACCTCCAGATGAATTCGAATTTGAACTCTTGTACACAACAATTATTGATCTTGTATGTAAGTTGGGTATAAACCAGGCTGCGGAAGTTTGTAAAAAAATGAGCATCAAAAAGGACGAGCCTTAATCAGGCTCGTCCCCAAATTCAAACGCACTTTATAGATAAGGATGATTCCAAATCATCGCCGACTATTGATCTCTTCTTCTTCGAGGAGAGGGCATTTCTTCGCAGTAAGACTGCAAATGCTTGTCTAAGCTCCAAATTCTTATGGACGCTATTGCAAGGGCAGTATCCTTATATTTTTTGTATACTTGCACAATAGATAAATCGCCGATCCCGATTTCCATAACGGCATATTGAACTACGTTGCTTGATATTTCTAACAATTCTTCTCTTTCAAACTCCTTGCCGTAATAAGACCAAGGGGCCTGATCATTCACCGTTCTCTTAATGAGTTCGGCCATGATTTGAGCGCGGTTTCTTCTCAGATTGCCATCTGCAATATGAGCAATGTGATTGCCTGTTTCTATGATGGTTGCCAAGGGCAGAATCAATGTTTGTTGTCGATCTTGCTGCAATACAGCCAATTCTTCAATAATTTCCTTGTGATTCTGGTTCATATGGGGAATGTTTATAATGTTGCACAGGATGGAGGTGTCGATAATCCTTACATGCATAGCTATACCCCCAGCCAGCTTAAATCCGTATGATTTTGAACTGGTTTTTTTAGAGCTTTTACTAGTTCGTCCCTCACGGTCAGGTCGCCCAAATTCCCCTTTGACAACAAAGCAGGCAAAGACTCCATATCCGGCAGCGAGTAGAACTTGCTAGATCCGTCGTTCAAATCCCTGTAGCATAAAACAACGCCTAACAATTCTTCTCTCGTAAGAGCGTTAAGCAACGTAGGATTGTGCGTAGTTATAATAACATCTATTTGCCGTTCCTTAGTTAGTCTTGACAAGGTTTGAATCAAACCTTTAATTCTGCTTGGGTGAATGCCGTTGTCAACTTCTTCTATTACGATCATGCTTCCCGGTTCTTCGCTAATAATCGCAGATAATATGGCCAAGTATCTGAGCGTACCGTCTGAAAGCCGCTTGGCCTCAACAAATTCGGAGCGTTCGCCATATTTTTCCTTCAGACAAAACATAACGTCGCCAATTGAAGTTTTAATAAAAGAAATATCCTGGATTTCATTTTCGGGTAATTCTTTCAGTGCCTCCAGCAACATTTTCTTATAGTCCTTATGCTGGCACAGCTCATAAAGGACAGAGGAGATATTATCCGCTCTCGGGCGCAGTTCATGATCGCTTATTCTCGAGTAATCTCTCATGTGGCTGGGGAGGGGGTCCAGAAATAAAATTTTTCCTAAACGCTCCAAAACCAAGTTGATGTACGCCGCATTTTTTTTGTTATTTTCGGTTTTCGTAGGCATCTTAGACGCAAGTTGAGCAAGCACAGAAGCAGAGCGAATACAAGTAACTTCCGGATTTCTGCCTCTCTTTCCATTACTGTATTCAACGCTGATGTCGCTAAAATCGTCAGATGTATCTTTGGTTTGGAAAATAACAACGGGTTTAGCATCGGTGGAAAGTTTAAACAAACGCTCGGAAAGTACAAAAACTCGATTGCTCACTTTTATTGTAATGGAATATTCCAGATCGTAATCTTCATCAAGATCGACCAGACACCCCAAAGTAAACGTGTCAGTGCCGATTCTGGGGCATCCGATACTGCCGCCTCTTATTTCACTGTCGACGTTCTTCGAGCCGTCAAAGATAACTGACAATTCTCTGCCTGAGGATATTTCGGAAAGAACTTTCATTCCCTCAATGGCATTGGTCTTGCCGCCAGCGTTGCTGCCAATCAGAGCAGTTAATTTCTCTATTTCTAATGAGGAACGTTCAAAACTTTTAAAGCTCTGGAACGAAAAGCTCTTAAGCATTCTCCCCCACCTCTTACCCTCGATTTGGAATGCAGCCTCATATTACCCAGTATAACAAGTTGCATTCATCGCAATACCAGAAACGTGCGGCTAGACCGAAGGAATCTGCCAGTCGATCTCTTCCTGGCCGGTCTCCCGCAGGAAGGCGTTGCTCTTCGAGAACGGGCGGCTTCCGAAGAAGCCCGCATGAGCGGACAGCGGACTGGGGTGAGCCGACCGAATGATGCAGTGGCGCTTCCCGTCGATGAAGGAGGCTTTCTGCTGCGCGTGGCGGCCCCACAGGATGAATGCCATCGGCTTCTCCCGTTCGTTCAGGCACGCGACGATGCGGTCGGTGAACCGCTCCCAGCCGAGGCTCTTATGCGAGTTGGCTTCGCCCTGCCGCACGGTCAGCACCGCATTGAGCAGCAGCACGCCCTGCTTGGCCCAATGCTCCAGATTGCCGTGGTTCGGAATGTCGCAGCCAAGGTCGGCCTTCAATTCCTTGAATATATTCTGAAGCGAAGGGGGCTGCCTGACGCCTTGCTGAACCGAGAAGCTGAGCCCGTGGGCTTGTCCCGGGCCGTGGTACGGGTCCTGCCCGAGAATGACGACCTTCACTTCCGAGTAAGGCGTCCAGTGCAGCGCTTGGAAAATCTGATAAGGATTCGGGTAGACGACCTGTTCCCGATATTCTCCGGCCAGACGCTTTCTTAACTCCTGATAATAGGGTAATTCCATCTCGGGGTGGAGCAGATCGCCCCAATCGTTGTTAAATAGAACGGCCATGCCAAGCTTGTCTCCTCTCTAGAAAATGTCCAGCGCGACCGGACAATGGTCGCTTCCCAGAATGTCGCAATGAATGGCGGCGTCCTTAATTGAAGGAGCCAGCCGCGCCGACGCGATAAAATAGTCGATTCTCCACCCGACGTTCCGCTCCCGGACGCCCGGCATATTCGACCACCAGGAGTAGACGTCGGTCCGCTCGGGATGCAGATGCCGGAACGTGTCGACGAAGCCGGCGTCCAGCAATCGGGTCATCTTCTCCCGCTCTTCGTCGGTGAAGCCGGAATTGCCGCGGTTCGACTTGGCGTTCTTGATGTCGATCTCCTGGTGGGCGACGTTCAAGTCGCCGCAGGCGATGACCGGCTTGCGCTTGTCCAGCTCGGACAAATAGTCGCGGAACCGATCCTCCCAATCGAGCCGGTAATCCAGGCGCGACAAGTCCCGCTTGGCGTTCGGCGTATAGACGGTCACGAGGAAGAACTCCTCGAACTCGAGCGTAATGATCCGCCCCTCCGGCTCCGAATCTTCTTCGATGCCGTAGCGCACGGACAGCGGCTTGATCCTCGTCAGGACGGCCGTGCCGGAGTAGCCTTTTTTCTCCGCGTAGTTCCAATACTGCTCGTACTCTTCTCCGATGGCGAGAGACAGCTGGCCTTCCGACAGCTTCGTCTCCTGCAGGCAGACGATGTCGGCGTCGACTTCCCGGAAGTAGTCGAGAAACCCTTTATTCACGCAAGCCCGCAATCCGTTAACGTTCCAAGATACCAATTTCATGTGCGCCTGCCCCTTTTCCGAATCCTTTTTTACCAGTGTATCATAGATTGGCTTTGGGACCGACTTCCGGATTGTTTTTTGTGCCGAAACTGGCTATCCTTAAAGTGCGAGAACTACCTCTTAAAAAAAGAATTCGTTCGGACGTAACCGGGAGACAGGAACTTTTCCAACCTACTAAATAATCAGGATAAGAGATGACATATGACTATCGGATTTTTCGATTCGGGAATTGGCGGATTGACGGTGCTGGCGGAGTCGTTGAGACGGCTTCCTGCGCAAGATTACGTCTATATGGCGGATACGCTTCACGTGCCCTACGGGCCAAAATCGCAAGAGGAAGTCAGGGACTACGTGCTGGCTGCGATAGAGACGATGATGGAAGAGGGGATCGAGGCGCTCGTCATCGCGTGCAACACGGCGACGAGCATCGCGGTGAACGAGCTTCGCGAACGGTACGACATTCCGATCGTCGGCATGGAGCCGGCGGTCAAGCCGGCGGTGGAGATGAACCGGGCAACCGGCAAGAGGGTGCTTGTCTTCGCGACTCAGCTGACGCTCAGCATGCCGAAGTATTACGCGCTCGTCTCGCGGGTGGACGAAGAGGGGATCGTCGATTCGCTGCCCCTTCCGGAGCTTGTCCGCTACTGCGAAGACTTGCAATTCGACAGGGCCGTTCTGGGAGACTACTTCCGCGGCAAGCTGGCGGATTACGATCTCGACCGCTACGGCATCGTCGTTCTGGGCTGCACTCATTATCCGTACTATCGCAACATCCTTCGTGAATTGCTGCCCCCGCACATCGAGATCGTGGACGGCAACGCCGGGACGATCCGCCGGCTGGCCTCGCTGCTGAGCCGTTACGGGGTTGTAGGGGGACGAGGAAGCGGGCAAGTCAAGTTCATGTGCACCGATAACGACCCGGCCTACATCGACAAGATGCAGACCGCGCTGCAATGGCTTCGCGACAACTATTCCTAGTATAGGCTCGCTGATCATTTCAAGACCGTCCTATAAACGCAAATAGGCCGCCCTTCATAAAGGATGCGGCCTATTTAAATAAGCAGGCCGCCCGGACTCTCGGCAAGAGTCGGGCGGCCTGTCTGCTGCCGTTATCGTTTCCGGGACATCCGGTTAAGCCGGAGGCGGCTGGCCGCGTAGGTCATCAGAATCGGGACGCCGAGTGCGGCGCCGATGGTCATCAGCGCGAACAGCGCATGAAGAATCCAGCCGGCCGCATCCAGAAGGTGCGCAGCAGCCAGCAGCGCGATCAGCCCGACGGTCGCGGCGGGGACGCTAAGGAACGGCCTGAGATTCCGGACGTTGCGAACGTACTTCTCGCGGTTCGTCTCCATGTCCGTGTAGATCGGCTTGGTGCCTTTGGGCGCGGAGAAAATATGGATGTCCCCGACCGAGCATACCCGGGTCCAGCCTCCGGCCTGGAACAGCTCGGAATAACCGTCCAGCTCCTGCGGAGCTACCTCGTGGTAATCCACGCAATAGTCGAGCTGGGCCGGAGTTCCTCTGCGAAGGAAGTAGCCGAGCGGAGCGAAAGATTCCAGCAGCCATCCCTGGGCGGCAAATCGGCTTAATTTGTTCATATCCCCTTGCTCCGAGAAAGCCAATCCTCCGGACATTGCGTAACGTTTGTTCCTAGCCATCGTTTCTCTCCTCCTTGGCGGCCAGAAGGGCCAGGTTGCCGTGCTCGGCCATTCTTTGCCTTCTCTCGATCTCGGCGATGACGAGCTGTTTGCCTTTGTCGGTAATCGAATACGTTTTTCTTCTGTCGGTAGCCTCGTCTTCGGTCAGCAGAATGCAGCCGCTGTCCTGAAGCTTGCGAATGAGCGTGTAGGCGGTGGCGGGGCCGATGACGAATTCCCCGTCCGTCAAGCTCTCGATATAGCTCATGATCGAGTAGCCGTGCCGGGGTGCGAGCAGGGCGAGCAGGATGTAGTAAGCCGCATCCGTCAGTTGTTCCTTCTCCAGCGTATTGTTCCGTGACAAGCGTTCGACCTCCCGACCTGTTTTATATCCACATTCGATATATCCATTAATAATATATCAATTATGGATATATTATCGAAGAAATCGTAATGCTGTCAACCTTGCCCTTTCCACGGAACGAAAAAAAGACGGCCTTGACGGCCGTCCTGCGGATGAGAGATTTAGAAGTTCTGAGCGGTCGTATTCAAGTTGTCGGCAGAGACGGCGACTCTGGCTGTCGCGGAGCCGATTTCTCCGATTGCCCGGAGCAGGGAGTCCAGCTCCGTCTCGACTTTGGAAATTTCCGCGATGCTGCTCTGAAGAGCCTCCAAAATATGATCGAACGTAAACAGCACCCTCTCGGATTGCCGCTGTCCGAGCTCCACGAACTTCCTGACCTCTTCGTTCGAACCGACCACTTCATCGATATGGGTATGCGTCAGCCGAATTAGGGTGTCGATCTGTTTGACGGCGGCCGCGGTGTCCTCCGACAGCTTCTTGACTTCGCGGGCGACGACCGCGAAGCCGGCTCCCGCTTGTCCGGCGCGGGCCGCTTCTATGGAAGCGTTAAGAGATAGGATCTTGGTCTTGCCGGCGATGTCTTGCACGATGCGCACGATCGACAGAATCTGCCCGGAGGACTCCGCGAGAGAGGACAGGGAGCCTTCCATAGCGGACGAGCGGTCGCGAATCTTCTCCATCCGCCGATCCATCTCGTTGACCTGCATGGCGCCTTCCGCGGCGAGCGTCCGGGTGCGGTGCGACATGTCCGCGCCGCGCTGGAACAACTCGTTCACATGGCCGCTGCTGGCGGCCAACTGCTCGGTGGAGGCGTTCGTCTGCTCCGCCAAGGCGGCCAGCTCCTCGCTGACGAGCCCGATTCTGCGCTTCACCTCTTGACGGACCTGGAGATGAACCCTCTCCCTCTCTTCGATATTCTTCCGGTCGTAAGCTTCGATGACGAGCTGCTGCTCGAAGTTGAGCAGCTTGGTGACGGCTTTGCAGCAGATCAGCGCTTGAGTTCGGTCGGGAAGGACGCGGTGAAGGAGGTCGAGGACGGCGCCCTGCAAATTCTGAAAGCTGGCTATGTACCACTTGGGCTCTAGGCCGATGCGCTGGTGAACCTCCGCGATGCGGAGGCGCTTGCGAACGTATTCGTCGTCGATCCGTCCGTCGAACATTTCGAGCAGATGCTGCTTCAGCGTCGTTCTCAGCCGGTCGATCGTGCTGTTGTCGGCGATGATTTTTTGCAGGGCGGGTACTTGGGTGATGGACGAGTAGAAGGCTTCGACGATCGCGTCGATGTGACCGATCATGATCGGTTTGACGATCTCGAGCACCCGCCGGTCTTCCTCGGTAAATCCGATCATGCTCAGCTGTTCGGCCAGCTGCCGTTCCACGCCTAAGATCATTAGGGCTGCACTCCTGTCAAATAGCGGGATTCCAACCGATCCGAAGGCATCGGAGGATCGATCATAAAGCCTTGCACGATATCGCAATTCATCGTTCGCAGCGTCTCCAGCTGTTCGGCGGTCTCCACTCCTTCCGCGATGACGCGAAGGTCCATGCCGTGGGCCATGTCGATGATCGCCTTCGTGATGACGGCGCTTTTGGCGTCGCTGGTAAGCTCTCTGACGAAGCTTTTGTCGATCTTAAGAATATCGATGGGAAACTGCTTCATATATCCGAGCGCCGAATAGCCCTTGCCGAAGTCGTCGATGGCGATCCGGAAGCCGATCGATTTGAACTTCCGCAGCACGGGGAGCACGGCTTCGATGTTGTTCATGCTGCTGCTCTCGGTAATCTCGATGACGATCTGCTCCGGGGCGCAAGGCGTGCGTTGCACGATGTCCTGAACGGACGAGACGAGATCGGGCGCCTGGAACTGTCTGGCCGACAGGTTGACGGCGACCAGCGGGACCGCTTTCCCGTCCGCCCTCCATTGACACACTTGCTTGCAGACCTCCGCGAGCACCCATTTGCCGATCTCCATAATGCTGCCGGTCTCTTCCGCGATCGGAATGAACTCGCCCGGAGGAACCTGGCCAAGCGTCGGATGATTCCAGCGGAGCAGAGCTTCCATGCCTTCCATTCGTCCCGTAATCGCGTTGACCTGGGGCTGGTAGTGCACGTGCAGCTGATGTTTGTCGATAGCCCATCGCAGCTCGTTTTCCAGAGTCAGCTTGCGGTGGAAGGTGTCCCGGATGCCCGAGTTGAACAATTGGAAGCCGGTCTTCCGGATTTTGGCCTCGTACATGGCCAGATCGGCATGCTTCACCAAATTTTCGAAATCCGTCCCATGCTCGGGGGACAGGCATATTCCGATGCTGGCATTGATGTAGAGTTCATTGTCGTCTACGACGAAAGGGTGCTTCATGGCGGAGATCAGACGCTTCGCGTAGGCAATGGCGTCGTCGGGAGAGGGCGGATTCCGCTGGACGAGAATGAATTCGTCCCCTCCGAGCCGGGAGACGATGTCCTCTTCCGATGCGGCCGAGCTCAGCCGTTCCGCTACCTGCTGCAGCAGCCTGTCGCCCACGTTGTGGCCGAGCGAATCGTTGACCGTCTTGAAGCGGTCGAGATCGATGAAGAAGACGGCCATTTTGCCGGTTTCTCCCGCCGCTTCCCGGACCAGCTCGTACAGCAGCGTACGGTTGGGAAGGCCGGTCAGCTTGTCGAAGTGGGCCAAATATTTCAGATGTTCCTCGGATTGCTTGCGTTCCGTGATGTCCGTGAACATGCCGATGTAGTTCGTGATCAGGCCTTGTTCGTCCTTAAGCGTCGTAATGGAGAGCCATTCGGGATACACCTCCCCGTTCTTGCGGCGGTTCCAGATTTCCCCCTGCCAATGGCCGGCCGTGTGGATTCTCTCCCACATGCGGATGTAGAAATACGGATTCTGGATGCCCGAATGCAGCAGGCGCGGCGTGTGCCCGACCGCTTCCGCCTCCGTATAGCCGGTCACGGCCGTGAACGCCTGGTTAACGGATAAAATCCGCAGCTGCTTGTCCGTAATCATGATGCCTTCGCTGGCATTGCTGAATACTTGCGCGTGCAGGCGGAGCTTGGAGAGCGTATCCTTGCGGGTCGTAATGTCCGAAAATAGGCCTACGTAATTGATCAGAGCGCCTTGGTCGTCTTTTACGGAGCTGATGGAGAGCCATTCGGGATACACTTCGCCGTTTTTGCGGCGGTTCCAGATCTCTCCCTGCCACTTGCCGTCCTTATGGATGCACGCCCACATGTCCACGTAGAAATCGGCGTCCTGCACATTCGATTTCAGCAGGCTCGGCGTGCGGCCGACCACTTCCTCTTCGGCGTATCCGGTAATGGCGGTGAAGGCGGGGTTCACGCTGACGATTCGGGAGAAGCAATCGGTGACCATGATGGCTTCCTGCGAATCGCGAAAAATTCTGGCGTAAGGAAGCGCCAGATGGTCGGGTATCGGATGAAGGTTACGGGTATAGGAGTGTCGATTCATGATAGAGCCCCTCTCTGCTGTTCTCCCCCGCGCAGCCGATCAGATCAGAATCCCGGTCAGACGAAAACGTTCCCGCAGCGAAGCCGGAACGTCATGGAAGGAGACGCTCGAGTTGTTGTCGTTTGCGATCTTCTTGACGGCCAGCAGCAGTCCGAGTCCCGAGCTGTCCATTTCCGTTACTTCACCGAGGTGAAAGGCGATGTCTACGAAGCTTGTCTGAATAAGCGGGAACAGCTGCTGGCGAATCGAGGTCGCTTCCTTGACGCCGATCGCTCCGGTCAGGATGACGGTAATCCGTTCTTCCCGGGCGGTAATCTCAAAGCACATTCGCACACCTCCAAATAAGCGGAAACGGTCATACCTACCTATACCGTAAATTCCATTATCTTTCTGTGACAATTGTCACAACGTGTCGAATCGCTGGCCGCTGTACGGCGGAAATCATGCTCTCTCTCCCGGCGCGATCGAATTGACGAATCGGAGAAGATGATGGATGATATTCTTATTTATTGTGAAAAAGAGGAGGTTTCCCCGTGGAGGAGCTGCTGAAGCCGGACGGCTTCGAGAGCGAGCTGTTGCTCGTGCTTCCCGATTATTTGCAGAAGGAGCTGGCGGAGGCCGAATTGACCCGTCAGCTGTTCGTGAGCGACATCGGCTATTTTCCGAGCGCGCGTTACCATTATCGGGAAAGGGACGAGGGCAGCGACGCGCATATCGTTCTGCTCTGCGCCGACGGAGAAGGCGAGATCGTGCTGACCGGCAGCGGTGTCAGAACGAAGCTGACCGCCCGCCATCTGTACGTGATCCCGGCCGATACGCCGCACCGCTATGGAGCCTCGGAGCGGGAGCCATGGAGCATATACTGGTTTCATGTCAAAGGAGAGCACGCCGCGGCGCTGATCGCCCAGTACGAGCTGGACCGGGGGCCGCTGCCGCTGCCGATCGGAGTGTACGGCGGATTCGTCGAGACGTTCCGGCAGTGCTACGACATGCTGGCGGAGCGAGCATACGCGACCGGCGCGCACATCCACGTGAGTCAGGCGACGCGCCATCTGCTCAGCGGGATCGGCATCGCCACGGAGTCCGCGGCGCGGGAGAGAAGGAAAGACGGCGGCCTGGAGAAGGCGCTTCGCTACATGGCCGACCGTACGGCGGAGTCGATCACGCTGTCCGAGCTGGCCAAGCACGCAGGCGTATCCAAGCAGCATCTGATCTATCTGTTCAAGCAGGAGACGGGTTTTCCGCCGATCGAGTATTTTCTGCGGATGAAGATGCAGCGCGCCGCGCGGCTGCTCGACCTGACCGACCTGGGCATCAAGCAGATCGCGGCCTCCGTCGGTCTGTCGGACCCGTATTATTTTTCCCGGCTGTTCAAGCAGATGATGGGGTTGTCCCCCACGAAATATAGGCAAATCCCGAAAGGATAAGGGAGTTCAAAAAGTACAAAGAAGGGAGAAACGCGAATGAATCCGGTAAAAGTGATGCTGGTGGACGACGAGGTGCTGGCGATCGAGCATATGCGCGGGTTGATCTCGTGGCAGAGCCTCGGCTACGAGATCGTCTGCACGGCCACGAGGCCGGCGGAGGCGCTGCGGCTTGCCGGAGAGCACCGTCCGGAACTGGTGATCGCAGACATCGTCATGCCGGGCATGGACGGGCTGGCGCTAAGCAAGGCGCTGCTGGAGGAAGGGACGGCGCTGAAAATCGTGCTGCTCACCTCCTACAAGGAGTTCGAATACGCCAAGGAAGCGCTCAAGCTGGGCGTGGCGAACTACTGGGTCAAGCACGAGATGGATGCCGAGACGGTCAAGCGCGAGCTGGGCGGCTTGCGGGAGGAGATCGAAGGCGAGCGCCGGGCGCGCAAGCACGACCGGGGCAGGCTGCTCGTCGACTGGCTGGGCGGACGAACGCTGACGGACGAGCAGTGGCGGACGGCGACGGTCGGGGCCGGCGAGCGATACGATCGGCTCCAGCTGCTGGTGCTGCAGCCGGATCGGCCTTTTCCGGTGCTGCCCATAGCGGCCCGCGCAGTGGACGAACTGCCGCCGGAATGGCCGGAGGACGAAGCGGACCGGTTGCTGGCGGCGGTCCGGTTTCTGGGCGGACATTACGTGCTGGTGTACGGCGACAACGCGGTGCGCGGCGAAGGGAAGATGCGGGAGGAGCTGGAGCGGAAAACGGCGGAGGCTGTGCGGACGCTGGAGAAGCTGGCCGGATCGACCGTATCGGCGGCACTGGCGTACGGATTGGCGAGCCGGACGGACGTGCCGCGCAGGCTGGGCGAAGCGATGAAGCTGCTGGAGCAGGCGATCTTCCATGGGCCGCGCTGTCTGCTGCGGCTTAACGATGTGCGGCGCGAGGAAGACATGGCCGCATCCCCGTGGGCGTGGGAAGAGGATGCGTCAGCGATTCGGGGACTGCTCGCGGAACGCAAGATCAAGGAGGCGGCTGAAGTGCTGGCGGCTGCGTTCGAGCGGGCGGCGAAGGCGCGGGACGGGGACGGCTTCGCCGATCTGTGCCGGCAGACGGTCGCCGCGCTGAACCGGAGCCGCTCCCAGACCGGTCTGCCTTCGCTCTCGGAAGCGCGTGAGGAGGAACAGGCGGAATGGACTTCGCTCGCAGGCATTCTCGCCTGGTTCCAAGCGGAGCTGGATCGGTTGCCGGCAGCGGATGCGGACCGGCCCGCCGCGTCGCGCAAGGTGCGCCAGGCGCTCGATTATCTGGAGATGAACTACGCCGACCCGGACGTCGACGCCGACGCGGTCGCGCGTGAGATCGGAATCAGCCGCGACCATCTCCGCCATGTGTTCAAGGAGGAGACGGGCAAGACGGTGCTCGACCGGCTGACGGACATTCGGATGGAGCGGGCCAGGCGGCTGCTCGACGAAGGCGCGCTGAAGGTATACGAGATCGCCGAGCGCGTCGGCTACCGCAACGGGCAATATTTCAGCCAGGTGTTCCGCAAGACGACGGGCATGACCCCGCTCGAATATATGGAGAAGCGCAGGTGAACCGGCGATGCGCATGAAGATCCGCACCAAGATTATCGCCAGCACGGTGCTCGTCGTCTCGCTCTCGCTGATCGTGAGCGGATTTTTCATCTACGATTACGCCAAGGGCATCATTCGCGAGCAGTCGATCAAGGACAGCCGGACGAAGCTGGCGCAAATCTCGTTCCAGCTTAAGAAAATCCAGGAGCAGGTCGTCAAGACGGCCGAATACATCGTTTCCGACGAGGAGATGACCGAGCTGATCTACGCGCCGCCGAGCGCGAGCGTGGAGGAGAACTATTTTCGCAAGCAGGCGGTCCAGGAGAAGCTCGGCCGGTTCGTGGCGCTCAGCAACTTCATTCTGAACGTCGTCATCGCCCCGCCGAACGGGGAAACCTATTCGAACTACGCCGGCTATGAGGACTATTTCGCGGACTATCTGAAGCAGGACTGGTTTCTGAAAATGAAGGGCGTCCGCAACGGGTACAGCGAGCCGCATCCGTTCTTCTTCATCAGCGGCAATCGCCAGGCGTTCAGCTACGTGGTCAAGTACCGTCCCATCGGGCAAAACGCGGCCGAGGACAGTTATCTTGTCATCGATATCGCGTATTCGGAGCTGGCCAACGTGTTCTTGCAGAGCGCCCGGGACTTCGAACAGATCGAGCTGTTCACGGGGGCGGACGAGCTGCTCCATGCCTCCAACGGCAATCTGCCGGAGCCGGATCGCGTCTTCATGGCGGAAGCGCTCGCCTCCGGAGAGACGTTCGCCGAGGACGACAAGCGGATCGTGCTGACCGACGAGGCGATGAGCCAGGGATGGAGACAAGCGGCGCTGCTGTCGAAGAGCAAGCTGTTCGAGAAGATCAACCGCGTCTTCTTCTTCTACCTCGTCATCATCGCCACGGGCATCGCAGTGACGTTCGCCGTCATGCTGCCGATCATCGTTAATCTGACGAAGCCGCTCATTAGGCTGACGAACGCGATGAAGCGGGTTGCCGTGGGCGACCTGGGGACGAGCGTGCGCATCCGCAGCGGAGACGAGCTGGAGATTCTCGGCAGCGGCTTCAACCGGATGGTCGAGGACCTGAAGGGGCTGATGGAGACGTCCGTGCGGAACGAGGCGGTGAAGCGGCAAATGCAGATCGATCTGCTGATGGCGCAGATCAATCCGCATTTTTTGTACAATACTTTGAATACGGTCATCTACTTGTCCCACGCCGGGCGCGGCGGGGAGGCGGCCGAGGTGACGCAGGCGCTCATCGCCATCCTCCAGGACACGATCAAGACGGGGGAAGGGGCCGTTCGCGCGCCGCTGGCCGAGGAGAAACGAATCGTCGACAAATACGCGGTCATTCAGCAGACACGGTATCCCGGCCGGTTCCGGCTGGAATGGGAGATCGAGGAGGCGCTGCTCGGACGATCGGTTCCCCGGATGGCGCTTCAGCCGCTGGTCGAGAACGCGATCGTGCATGGCATTATCCCGTCGGAGCGGGAGGAGGGGGCGATCGTCGTGCGCGCGTATCGGGACGGAGAAAGGCTCTGTCTGGAAGTGGAGGACGACGGACAGGGGATGGACGTTCCCCAGGAAGAGTGGACAGTGCGCGTCGGCCGTGGTCCGGAGCGCACGCGGGGTATCGGCCTGTCCAACATCCGGGAGCGGCTGAAGACACATTTCGGCGCTTCCGCCCGGCTGGAAGCGTTCGGCGAACCCGGCAGGGGCACGCTTGTGCGGATCGTGCTGCCGTGGAGCGAGACGGAGGAAGCCGGAGGGGAGGCGCCGTGACCGCCGGATTTTATACGAAATCGCCGTTTTGACCGATTACGGAGCATATGGCCCCCGGGGTACGATAACGGTGCAAGCACTTACAGTGCGCGTTCGAAGGTTCGGTTGCAGCGCAGACGCTGCGGACTTTTCGAACCACCACTTACAACATTTTTCTTGGGGGGACTCACCATCGTGAACAACAGAAAGCTTGGCAAATGGGTGGGCGGTTTCACATCTTTCGCATTGCTGGCGGGGCTGCTCGCGGCTTGCGGCGGCAACGGCAACGAAGCGTCTCCGTCGGCTTCTTCGCCCGCGGCCGGAGGCGCTTCTCCGTCCGCTTCGGCTCCGGCCGATCCGACGCAGCTCAGCGGCACCGTCAAAGTATGGGACTGGGACGAAACGTTCCAAAATGGCATGATCCCGGAGTTTAACAAGAAATACCCGAACATCAAGGTCGAGGTCACCGTCGTCAATCCGAACGATTACTTGCAGAAGCTGCAGAGCGGCATCGCCTCCGGCTCCGACGTGCCGGACGTCATCCTGGGCGAGGAAGCCTACCGCGGCAAGCTGTTCGATCTGGACGTACTCGACAATCTGGAAGGCGCGCCATACAACTTCGACCGGAGCGGCGTACTGGACTACACGATTCCGTTCATCTCCAACTCCAGAGGCGAAGTGGTGGCGGTCGACCAAGCCATCACGCCGGCGGGCTTCGCTTATCGCCGCGACCTGGCGAAGCAATATTGGGGCACCGACGATCCGGCCGAGCTGGCGAAGCTGCTGTCCAATTGGGACGACTTTATCGCCAAGGGCGTCGAGCTGAAGGACAAGAGCGACGGCAAGGTGCTCATGTTCCCGGGACTCGGGGACGCGTTCCTCGTGCTGAGAAACCAAAATACGGTGAGTTACGTGAACGGCAGCGAGGTCGACTTGACCGCGAAGCTGCAGCAGCCGATCGAGACGCTGTTCAAGATGCGCGACGCGGGCATTCTCGGCAAGAACGAGCTGTGGACGCCGGCCTGGTCCGCGTCGATGGCCAAGGGCGAGTTCATGTTCTACCCGATGGCTCCGTGGGGTCCGAAATGGCACATTTCCGCGAACGATCCGGAAGGCTCGGGCCGCTGGGGACTCGTCAAGGCGCCGGAAGTCGGCTTCGCCCGCGGCGGCACCGCCGTCGGCATCTACAAGGACAGCAAGGCGAAGGAAGCGGCGTGGGCGTTCGTCCAATTCGCTTACCAGTCCGAGGAAGGATCTCTGTACAATTTCCAAACCTTCGGCAACATGACGAGCAACAAGGAATTTTACGAGAAGCAGAAGGCGCTGTTCGAGGCTCCGGGCGCTTACGACGAGTTTTTCGGCGGGCAAAACCTGTCGCAATACTTCCTGCAGGAAATCATCCCCGACATGAAGGGGCAGCCGCAGTCCAAGTATGACTCCGTGGTGGACGGCGTGTTCAACGCGCTGTATCCGCTCTGGACCAAGGACGCTTCCACGACAGTCGACGCCGCGTTGGAGAAGTTCAAGACCGAGTTCAAGAACAAGGCGTCCGACGCGACGGTCAAGTAATCGACGGGAGAACGGGGGATGAACGTGAACGCGGAACGTTACGACGCCATACCCGCCGCATCCCGCAAACGCAGATGGGGGCCACGCATGTGGCCCTATCTTTTCGCCCTGCCGTTTGTGCTGACCTATGCGGCGTTCCAACTGTATCCGATCCTGTACTCCTTCGTGCTCAGTCTGCATGACTGGAACGGAATAGGGGCCAAGACGTATATCGGCTTCAAAAACTACGTCCAGCTATGGACGAACGATCCTCTATTTATCAAGTCGCTCTGGAATACGCTGCTGATGATGCTGATGTTTATCCCGCTGACGCTGATCCTCGGGCTCACGCTGGCCTATTGGACGTTCCAGCTGACGCGCGGCAAACGGTTTTTCCAGACGATCAACGTGCTGCCGTACATTACGACTCCGGTGGCGATCGGGTTTATTTTCTCCTACATGTTCGATTGGCAAACGGGGCTGGTCAACCTGCTCCTGACGAAATTCGGCATTCTGGAAGAAGGCTTCTACTGGCTTCAGGACCCTTGGGGCTCGCGGGCGATCATCGCCCTGATGGTGATCTGGCGCAATCTCGGCTATTTCATGATTATTTTCATGGCCGGCATGACGGTCATCCCGCAGGACGTGTACGAGGCGGCGAAGGTGGACGGCTCCACGGGGCTGCACACATTCCTCAGAATCACGATGCCTCTGCTGCGCAACATTACCGTGTTTCTCGTCGTGACGTCGATGATCGGCGGCTTGCAATTGTTCGACGAACCGAAGCTGCTCTACGGCGGCTGGTCGGGCTCCGCTCAGGTAGGCGGTCCGGACAATACGGCTCTTACGATGATCTGGAAATTCGTGGACGAATCGTTCATTTCCAATACGCGTTTCGGCTATGCTTCGGCGATCGCTTATTCGTTGTTCTTGCTGATCGTGCTATTCTCCGTCATTAGCTACCGATTGACGGCGCCGAAGGAGGACAAGCGATGAAAGCTCTCATGTGGATCTGTCTGGTTGTCATATCGCTGCTGTCGCTGTTTCCGTTCTACATCATGACCGTGATGGGAACGCACTATAACGAGGATTTGTTCAAAGGTATTCCGATCCTTCCAGGAAGCTACCTGCAAGAAAACCTGAAGACGGTGCTGAAGGCCGACTTCCTGCACGTCTACGGCAACAGCCTGATCGTATCCGTCGCTTCCGTCGTTCTGGCGACGCTGACGAGCACGCTGATCGGCTACGCGGTGGCGAAGTTCGAATTCAAGGGCCGCAAATGGCTGCAGACGTTCGTCATTCTGACGATGATGGTGCCGACGCAGGTCGGACTGATCGGCTACATTATCGAGATGCGGCACCTTGGCGTCGGCAACACGCTCTGGCCGGTTATTCTCATCTGGGCGGCGTTCCCGTTCGGCGCGTTCTTCATGATCCAGTTCATGCGCGATTCGATTCCGAACGACTTGCTCGAATGCGCGCGCATCGACGGCTGTTCGGAGCCGGGTATCTTCGTCCGTATCGTGCTGCCGATCATGAAGCCCGGTCTGGCGACGCTGGCGACGCTCGTGTTTCTGTGGTCGTGGAACAACTATCTGCTGCCGCTCGTGACGATCAACAAGTCGGAATGGTATACGCTGCCGATCTTTATTTCGAATCTGGGCATCGTGCACAGAACCGATTATGCTGCGCGGATGGCGGCGTTGACGATGACGACGATTCCGGTGCTGATTCTGTTCATACTCGGCTCCAAAACGTTCATGAAAGGGCTCACCGCCGGAGCGGTCAAGGGCTGATCCGAGGGCGGCGCTTGCGCCGCCTTCTTGGCGCGTTTGGGGTTTCGTTGGGTGGATGAGGCCGTGCATATGGGAAGGCAAGTACATTGGACCAGGGGGAGAAAAAATGAGCAGACGGGAGACCGTGCTGGACGGGGAATGGGAGTTTCTGCTGGACCCGGAGGATCGGTATAAGGACGCGCCGCCGAACGCTGCCGCTTTCGGGGGCGGCAGCATCAACGTGCCCGGCTCGTGGGAGGAGCAAGGGTACGGAGAGGAGCCGGCGTTCCCGCAGATCGACACGTGGACGAAGCTGCGGGAGTACGTCGGAGCGGGCTGGTACCGCAAGACGGTTCGACTCGAACGGACGGACGAGGGAGCGCAGCAGATGCTTGAGCTGGCGGGCGTTCGCTGGACGACGGAGGTGTGGGTGAACGGCGTGTTCGCGGGACTGCGGGACAGCTTGTCTGCGGTTCATCGCTACGAGCTTGGGGATGCATTGACGGAGGGAGACAACGAGCTGCTCGTTCGCGTGGACAACCGGATGAGGCTGCCGCTGGCGGACAGCCACATTCATACTAGGCACACGGCGACGGAGTGGGGCGGCATTACCGGCGGGGTCAAGCTCGTCGAGCTTCCCGCCGTTCGGCTGGGCCGGGTAAGCCTGGTTCCCGATCCGCTCGCGGGGACGTTTCGCTGTCGAGTCGAGGTGCTGACCGAGGAGGAGGAGCGGGCGGGCTGCGAGGTTCAGGTTCGCTTCCGGGCTCCGAGCGGGGAAGTGTTTTCGGCGCTTGCGCCAGTTGCGGAGGGTGGGGTGGCGGAGCTGGTCTGTGAGTTGGGCGACGCTCCGGCGCTCTGGTCGGATCGGAATCCGCAGCTGTACGAAGCGGAGTTTCTGCTGAAGCGAGGGGAGGAGACGATGGACTGCGTCGCGCGGCGGACCGGCTTGAGGAGGCTTGCCGCCTCGGGCAAGGGGCTGGAGCTGAACGGCAAGCCGGTATGGCTGCGCGGCTACGTCGACTGCTGCGTATTTCCGCTCACCGGCTATCCGGTCTGGGACAAGGCGCACTACGAGCGGCAATTCCGCATTGCCCGGTCGTACGGCTTCAACCATGTACGACTGCATGGCTGGAACGCGCCAGAGCCGTTCTGGGAAGCGGCGGACGAGGCCGGCATGCTCGTGCAGACGGAGCTTCCGCACTGGTCGGCGCACTACCAGCCGCGCGGCGCGAAGCCGCCGGAGGAGGTGGATGCCTTCTTGCAGGCGGAGCTGGAGCGCATCTACGAAAGCTTAAACGCGCATCCTTCATTCGTTCTGTTCTCGATGGGCAACGAGCTGACGGAGGATAACGGGCATGAACGGCTGAACGAGTGGGTTCGATACGCCAGACGGCTCGATCCGACTCGACTCGTCACCGACAATACCGGCTTCGGGCAGCTTCCGGAGCAGGATCGCGAGGGCGACTTCTTCATTCCGTCCTTCAACTGGCATGTGCCGCTGAAGACGGAGGAGATTGCTCTGCCCGCGACGAACCGCGATTTCTCGGCGGTTGCCCGGCTTACGGACAAGCCGGTACTTGGGCACGAGCACGCGCAGTTTACGATGTACGCCAGGCCGGAGGAAAAGGAGAAGTACACCGGCGTGCTTCGGCCGACGTGGCTGGAGACGATCGAGGAGACGCTGCGGGCGAAAGGGTTGGAGGAGCGGGTCGACGGGTGGATTGAAGCGACCGGCGTTCACCAGGTGCGCGCGTTGAAGGAAGCGATGGAGCGGGCGCGCCGTACGCCGGGGGCGGCTGGCGTGCAGTTGCTCGATATCCGCGATTTTCCGGGCCAGGGCCATGCGACGACGGGGCTGCTCGACGTATTCTGGGGCAGCAAGGGGACGATCGAGCCGGAGAGGGCGCTCGACTTCAACGGTCCGACCGTGCTGCTGATGGCCTGCGAGGGCCGCACGCTGTTCGCGGGCGAGACGATGGACGTTCGGATTCTGCTGTCTCACTACGGCGAGGAGCCGGAGCTGGCCGGTTGCGTCGGTTGGCGGCTGTTTCGTAAGGGAAGCGTTCTGGATGAGGGCGAACGCGGAATGGCTGCGCCGGTCGGCGGTGCAGCGGATAGCGACCGGGGCGATGCCGCGGGTAGGGCCCCGAGTGGCGCCGCGTTCGCGGGAACTGCGGTCGGAAAGAGCGAATGGAGCGCACCTGAACCGCTTCTCCTTAACGCGGGCGAACTGGTCGTGGTCGGAACGGCGCGCGGCAGCGTGGAGGAGATCGGGACGGTGCGGATCGGCCTGCCTGCGGGAGCGGAGGCGTCCGAGCTTGTGCTGGAGGTGTGGTGGGGGGATAAGGAACGGCTCGACGAAGACCGGGAAATCCGCAACGCCTGGTCGTTCTGGTCGTTCCCTCGGATGCGGTACGAGAACGCCGAGTCGGTCTGGAGCAGCGTGCCTGCGCTGAAGACTGCTCTGTACGGCGCTTCCTTCGAGCCGAACGCCAAATTCGATCCTTTCGTCTATCCGTCGCACAAGGGCGTGAAGCTGGCGATCGTCGAACGACTCACGACAAACGCGCTTCAATACCTGAACGGCGGAGGTCGGGTGTGGCTGCTGGCGGGGGAAAGCGAATTGTACGACGCGCCGATGACGAAATACTTGCCGGTATTCTGGAACTATCTGATGTTCTCCGAGCAGGCCGGGGGCACGATGGGCGCGGTCGTTCGCCCGCATCCCGCGCTCGGACGGTTCCCACACGACGGCCGTTCGGATTGGCACTGGTATCATCTGTTCAACGGAACTCCGGCCATCTGCCTGGATACGGTGCCGGAAGTCAAGCCGATCGTCGAGATCGTCGACAACTTCAACCGCGCCAAACGGCTGGCAAGCGTATTCGAAGCCCAAGTCGGGCAGGGCAAGCTGTTCGTCACGACGCTGGCCTTCCGCTCGCCGCCCGACTGGAAGCGCCCCGAGAGCGCGCACCTGTTCGGCGAAATGCTGCGCTACCTGCTCGGCGACGACTTCCGCCCTTCGGCCCGCATGACCGTCGGCCAAGTGCTGGGCTTGTTCCGCTTGCGGGGCATTCATTCTTTTCTTTAGCTACTGGCCGGTAGCCTAACGACGGAGTCTGTCTTCGCTGGAGTTAAAAATAAGCCGCGTGCGCTTTTGGCGCTGCGGCTTATTTTTTATGGGCTAGAAAGCGAGTTGGCCCAGTAAGCTCGTCTGGCGTGCATATCTCCTCCGTCGCCCCGTAGGTACGCGCAGTAAGCCCGTCCGACGTGCTTATCTCCTCCACCGCCGCCAGCGGCTTCATTAGTGTTCTCTTCCGTATCCACCAATTGCCTTGCATGCGTTCAGTTGAGATTCTTGTCGAGTGTGAACGGATCAACTACATTTTTTTATTGCCAACAAGATTCTATATCATATATTATATATAATATAGAATCTTAGATACGCAAAAGTAGCGGACGCTTCTATTCGAACAAGGAGGATAAACAATTGAAAGAGACGATCTCAAGGCAATATTTTGCCGACAAGCAGAACATGGGCCACGATCTGGTCGAGTATTTCAAGCAAGAAATTTTGGCCGGCAAGCTGAATCCGGGGGACCGGATCGTCGAGACGAAGTTCGCCCGCGAGCTCGGCATCAGCCAGACGCCGGTGAGGGAAGCGGTCAGGCAATTGGCGGGGGAAGGGATCGTCACTCTCGTGCCGAACCGCGGTCCGGTCGTGAACGAACTGGGCGCCCGCGATATTTTCGAGATTTATTCGCTGCGGGCTTCGATCGAGGGGTTGGCCATCCGGCTGGCGACGCAAATCGCTTCCGACGAAGCGATCGCGGAACTGGAGCGCTTTTACGAAGAGATGAAGGTCAAGGCAACGGATGAGGGCATCGGCACGCTGTTGGAGGAATCGCTGCACATTCACCACTCTATTATGAAGCTTTCCGAGCATTCCCGGCTGCTGCATGCCTATGAGTCGATTTCCTTTCAGATCGCCCTGGTCAACCGCATTCTTGGAAACGAATCCACGAAGGAGAAAGAAGTGGAACAGCACGCCGAGTTGATCGAGGCGCTCAAGGGACGAGACCCGGACAAGGCAGAGTTGACGATGCGCAAGCATATTTACCGTTCTTACCGGGAGTGCATGGACTTGAAGGAAGACGAGACGGAGGGCTTCGGGGCCCATCTTTGGTTCTGATCGTTCCAGGGGAGGGCGGGTCATGAGCGATATCGTGTTACAGATGAGAGGCATCACGAAGTCGTATTTCGGAGTCAAAGCGCTGGACGGCGTGTCGTTGGAAGTCCGCAAGGGCGAGGTACACGCGCTGATGGGTGAGAACGGGGCCGGCAAGTCGACGCTGATGAAGATTCTGTCGGGGCTGGTCAAGCCTGACGCGGGTGAAATCGAATTCGAAGGAAGCCAGGTGCAGATCGCAGATCCGCAAGCGGCGCTGAATCTCGGCATCGCGATGATTCACCAGGAGCTCAACCCGATTCCAGAGATGACGGTGGCGGAAAATATTTTTCTCGGCCGCGAGCCGCGGTATCCGGGAACGCCGTTCATCCGCAGGAAGCAGCTCGAGGAACAGACGAGGCGGCTGCTGGAGGAGTTTCAGTTTCGCGCCGGGCCGAATACGAAGGTCGGAACGCTCAGCGTGGCGCAGAAACAGATGCTGGAGATCATCAAGGCGATCTCTTACAACGCTAAGCTGATCATTATGGACGAACCGACGTCCGCTCTGTCCGAGAACGAGGTCAAGACGCTGTTTCAGACGATAGACCGGCTGAAAAAACAAGGCGTTCCGGTCGTCTACATCTCTCACAGAATGGAAGAGATCTTCTCGATTACCGATCGGATCACGGTGCTTCGCGACGGCAAGCTGATCGGTGTCCGGAATACGGGCGATACGGAGGTCGACGGCTTGATCTCGATGATGGTCGGCCGGCCGCTGGACGCCATCTACCCTAAGGAGGATGCGCTCATCGGGGAAACGGTGCTCGAAGTGCGCGGCCTTACTCGGCTTCCTTATTTCAAGGACATCTCCTTCTCCGTAAAGCAGGGAGAGATTCTCGGCATCGCGGGCCTGATGGGCGCGGGACGAAGCGAGGTTATGCGGGCGCTGTTCGGAATCGATCGGGCGGATGGCGGAGAGGTTCTGATGTCCGGAGAGAAAATCCGGATCAAGCATCCGAGCGATGCGATCCGCCACGGCATCGCCTTCGTCACCGAGGACCGAAAAGAGCTCGGGCTCGTGCTCAGCCGGTCGATCCGCGAGAACATGACGCTGGCCAGCTTGTCGCGGATCAGCGCGGGCCCGTTCGTCTCTCGATCGGCCGAAGCGGCCGCATGCGACGACATGTTGGCGGGAATTCGCATCAAGATGAACCGGATGGAGCAGGAAGTGCTGACGCTCAGCGGAGGCAATCAGCAGAAGGTCGTCATCGCCAAGTGGCTGCTGACTTCGCCCAAATTGCTGATTTTGGACGAGCCTACGCGCGGCATCGACGTCGGAGCCAAGGCGGAAATCTACCGCATGATATCCAAGCTCGCCCGGGAGGGGCTGGCGATCGTGATGGTTTCGTCCGAGCTGCCGGAGGTGCTGGGCATGAGCGACAGAATTTTGGTTATGGGTGAAGGGGAAATCCGCGGAGAATTCCTTCGGGGCGAAATCACGCAGGAACAAATCTTGGAATGTGCACTCGGGGGTGGACGCATTGCTTAGCGGCATACCGGCATTACGGCAGAAATTCGTCAAGGACGGAAATTCTTCGGAGATGATGCGCAAATACGGTCTGATCGCGATCCTGCTCGGCGCGGTCGTCATTTTGAGCCTCGTCTCGGATACGTTCCTGACCGTCACCAATTTGATGAACGTGCTTCGCCAAGTTTCGATCAACGGCATTCTTGCCGTGGGGATGACCTTTATTATTTTGACGGCGGGCATCGATCTTTCCATCGGTTCGCTGATGGCGGTTGCGGCGGTCATCGCGACGAGCATAGTCGCGCACGATCCCGGAGCGGTAGGTTGGGCGCTGCTGGCGGGAGTGGCGGCGAGCGGCCTGCTCGGAGGAGTCAGCGGAACGATGAGCGCGAAGCTGAACGTCGCGCCGTTCGTGGCGACGCTGGCGATGATGACAATTGCCCGAGGCATCGCCTTGATCTATACGAACGGCAGGCCGATCGTGGTCAGCTCCGATCCGTTCAAATTTCTGGGCCAAGGCTATATCGGCCCGATTCCGGTACCTGTGCTTATTTTCATCGCGGTAACCGCTGTCATGGGAATCGTGCTGTACAAAACCAAGTTCGGCCGCTACGTCTACGCGATCGGCGGCAACGAGAACGCATCCAAAATTTCCGGCATTCGCGTGGACAGAGTGAAAATCTGGGTGTACGTCATTAACGGCTTCCTGGCCGGGCTGGCTGGCATTCTGCTCTCTTCCCGCATCAGCTCCGGACAGCCGAACAGTGGCATGGGGTACGAGCTCGATGCGATCGCTGCGGTCGTCATCGGCGGAACCAGCCTGTTCGGCGGACGAGGCTCGCTGCTGGGCACGATCGTCGGCGTGCTGATCATCGGGGTCATCAACAACGGGTTGAATCTGCTGGACGTTTCGTCGTACTGGCAACAGATCATCAAAGGTCTGATCATTGCCGGAGCGGTCATTCTGGATCAGCGCGCCAAGCGCAACTGACCGGGGAATCAGAGAGGCGCCCTCCAGGGCGAATCTGATTGTATAGATCATAAGCGACATGGGAGGAGAAAAGGGTATGAAGAGAAAGTCGGCGTGGAAGTGGTTGATCGCGGGGGTAGTGACGGCTGTCGTATTGACGGGGTGCGGCGGCAAGAACAATACCGGAAGCTCGGCAAGCGGAGGCGAGGCGGCGTCCGGCGGCAAAAGCTATAAAATCGGTGTGGCCGCGCAAGGGCTGTCGCACGAATTCATCAAGTCGCTCGTGGAATCGATGCAGGAGAAGGCCGGCGAGCTGAACGTCGAACTCGTCGTGATGGACAGCCAGGACAAGATCGAAGAGCAGTTGAACCAAGTCGATACGCTGGTGGCGCAGAAAGTCGACGCCGTCATTCTGAACTCGGTCGATTTCGTCGGCTCGAGTCCGGCCGTAGACAAGGTGAAAGAAGCCGGCATCCCGCTGGTCGAGGTCATCACGTATACGGAGAACGAAAATTACGACGTGTTCGTCGGGACGGATCCGAAGCAATCCGGGGTCATGATGGGCGAAATTCTGGCGGACAAGCTCGGGGGCAAGGGCAGTGTGGCGCTGCTTCAGGGCCAGATCGGCCATTCCGCGGAGATTACGCGAGGCGCGGGCCTGCAGGAAGCGTTGTTCGACAAGTATCCCGACGTCAAGAAAATCACCGAGCAGACGGCCAACTGGAATCGCGACGAAGCGATGAGCATCACCGAAGACTGGCTGCAGCGCTTTCCGGAAATCTCCGCGATCGCGGCGCAGAACGACGAAATGGCGATGGGAGCCCTTCAGGCCGTGGAAGCCGCGGGCCGCTCAGACATTATCGTCGTCGGCATCGACGGCATTGCAGATGCCATGAAGGCGGTTAAGGAAGGACGCCTGGCGGCGACCGTTCTGGACAATGTAACGGCGGAAGGCAAGCGTGCCGTAGAAGTTGCCGTCGGACTGATCAAGGGCGAGAAGTTCGAGAAGAAAGAACTGGTGGATTACGTGCCGATTACCGGAGACAATATCGGCCAATATTTGTCGGAGTAACTTTCCGCGGGGCGAGGGCATCGCCGCTGTCAGGGCATACGGACGGCTCGATCCTCCGTATGCCCGTCTTTTACCGAGATTTTACGGAATAAGGGGGCTATGGCTATGAGCGACGCTCTGGGAAGGTACGCTTACTCGCTGCTTCCCGTGCCGCAGAGAGCGGTGCGTGCGGAAGGGGAAGTCGTTTTCCGGAGGGATTCGATCACGGTATATATAGAAGGACTTTCGGCTGCGGAGAGCGGCGTGGTCCGGAGCGAGCTGCGGGAGGCGGGCTTCGAACGGCTTCGTACGGCGCCCGGACGAACGGAGGCCGATCTCGCGATCGCGGTCGGCGAATCCGTCCCTCGGATCGATCGGGAACGGCTGAACGAACTGGCCCATCCGGAGCAATCTTATCGGTTGACGATCGGGGACGGCGGAGCGACCATCTACGGCGGCGGAGGAATCGGCGCGCTGTACGGTCTGGTTACGCTGCTCTCGCTGCTGAGAGAATCTCCGGACGGCGCGCTACCGGCGGTCGATATCGTCGACGGGCCGGATGCGCGGAAGCGGATCGTGTCGCCGACGCTGACCTGGTATGCGGGGTTCGCGCGCGCCGGCTTCGGCACGCAGCTGTGGGAAGGGCCGCGCTGGAAGGCGTTTATCGATTGGTGTTTCAGGCACAAGATCAATGCGCTTAACCTCGTGATGTACGGCTTCTGGCCGTTCGAATTTCCGGAGTATCCGGAAACCGTGCTGCGCGATCTGAAGGTGCACACCTGGTCCAAGGAGATCGGGGACTGGATCGAGGTATCGTTTACCCATCCGAACCTCCGCAAGCCGTTTCTGGAAGAAATCATTCGTTACGCGAACGACAGAGGCATCGACATGTACGCTTACATCGGCCTCAACTCGTACAGCGGCGGCTACCCGGTAGCGCATCCGGAGAGCCGGGGGCAATTGAGCCGAGAGCTGCTCGATCAAGGGCACGTGAACAATTACGACTCCTTGTGCGCGTCGAGGAAAGACGTCCGCGACTATTTGATCGCAAGCGTGAAGCGGATCGAGCAGTTGGGGTTCAACGGACTCGTCTTCGAGGAGAGCGAGGAAGTGCAGTGGTTCTGCCAATGCGAGGCATGCAAGGAGAAGTACGGCCACCTGCCGCCCAATGACGCCAAGCATTCGGTATCGGTCGATCTGCTGTGGGCTTACGAAGAGGTTCTTCGGCCGGAGACGATGATCGCCGTCCGCTGGCTGCGAGAGCCCCCGATCGTCAAGGACCGGGCGGTGCTCGAGACGTGGAGGGACAAGCTTCCGGAGAGGGTCAAGCTGTTCTGGGCGCCGGGGCTGGAGGATGACGACCGGGAGTTTCTGAAATGGGTCGAGGTGTTCGGGCCGGAGCGCATCTGGTCCCGCAACTGCGAGGGCAGCGGTTTCGCGGCCAGTCTCGGCCGCATCCCGTATATCATTCCGGACACGTTCCCGGAGAGCTTGAAAAATTACGCCTTCCAGCATCTGTGGAACGACATCTCCCAATTTCAGGGCGCCGTGAACACCGGATGCGAGGGGATCAACGGGTACGGCTTCGAGTGGTACGGGCACGAGCTGTTCTTCATGGCGGCGGCGCAGTACGGGTGGAACGCTTGGGCGCAAACTCAGGGCGAGTTCCTGGCGCACGCGGCGAGGCATTTGTTCGGCGAGGCGAACGGAGCGCGCTACGAGCGGCTGATCCGAACGCTGCCGTGCATTCACGAGACGCAGATCTGCGATACGCTCCCGTCCTTCCCGTTCATGCCGAACAAATATATCGGCGACGAAGGACGGCGGTATCTGGAAGATTGCGAGATGGCCGCCGAGAGCGCGCTTGCCGATCTGGAAGCGATTCTGGCAACGCCCGGACTGTCGGCGCTTCAGCGCGAGTCCGCGGAAGCAACGCGGATCATGGCGCTGCGGATGAGAGAGGTCATCCGTGCCGGCATCTTCTTCAATCGCTATCTCGACGAGCGCGATCAGGGACGGAACGACGCGGAGCGGTTGGAGAGGCTGGCCGACTGCGCCCTCTATCACGCCGAGGAAGATTACAGGCTGATCAAGGAGCATTACTTCGACACGAAGGAGCATTGCTGGACGGGCGTCGCCATCGGGGAATATTACATCCCTCAGGTGATCAACGAATACAAGAAGACGTTCGCCGAGCGGCTGGGAGAACGGTATAAACCGAACGAAGACGCCGCCTATATCGTCGGAGGCGAGAGCCTGCCCTGGGAATGGCTGCTGGAATGGGGACCGAAGATCGCCCGGGCCAAGCCTCACGCTGCGATTCGCGGACGGGAGGGAGCGAAGGCATGAGCCGGCGAGCCGTGGAACTGCTGGAGAAGCTGATCGCCATCCAGAGCGTCAATCCCCACTACGGGGAGGGAGCTCAGGGGGAGATGGCGATCTCCCGGTTCATCGAGGCGTATTGCCTTCAGGCCGGACTGAAGGTAACCCGCCAGCAGGTGATGGACGGCCGGGATAACCTGATCGTCGAATTGCGTTCAGGGCATCCCGAATCGGTGCTGCTGTTCGAGGCGCATATGGATACCGTGTCGCTTGGCAGCATGCCCCGGCCTCTGGAGCCGGTTCGGCGGGACGGGAGGCTTTACGGGAGAGGGGCCTGCGACACGAAGAGTTCGCTTGCGGCGATGATCGTCGCGCTGGAGGAATGCGCGGCCGAGCCGGAGCGGCTAAGCTCCGATCTGGTACTCTGCGCATCCGTGGACGAGGAGCACGCCTTTCGCGGGCTGTTGAAGTTTCTGGAGCTTGACCTGCCGGTCGCGGGAGCGGTCGTCGGAGAGCCGACCGAAATGAAGATCGTCGTCGCGCACAAAGGCTGCGTCCGCTTCGCGGTGCATACGTTCGGCAGGGCCGCGCACAGCTCCGTTCCGCACGAAGGGGAGAACGCCATCGTCGCCATGGCGGAGATCGTCCGCCATATTTCGGAACGGATGGCTCCGGGGCTGGCCGATATCCGCGATCCGCTGTGCGGAGCCGCCACCGTATCGATCGGCACGATCCAGGGCGGAGACCAGATCAATATCGTGCCGGAGCGCTGCACGATTCGGGTCGACCGCCGGATCGTCCCGGGCGAGAACCCGGAGGAGGTCATGACCGGCATCGAGCGGGAGCTGGAAGCCTTCTGCGCCGGGAAGGGCATTCGTGCCGAGGTGGAGCGGCTGCTGCTGGATTACGCGCTCGCTACTCCCCATGACGCGGGAATCGTGGGGGCCGCCAAGGCCGCGGCGGATCGTCTGGGGCTGCAGATCGGCCTCTACGGCGAAACCTACGGGAGCGACGCGAGCAAGCTTCAGGGCATCAAGGGAATTCCCTCGATCGTGTATGGACCGGGTTCCATCGATCAGGCGCATTCTCCCGAAGAGTGGGTGCTCGTGTCGGAAGTCGAAGAGGCGGCGCGCTTCTATATTGAACTGGCCCGGTCTTTCCGGGCATGAACGCCACCGAAGATGGAGGGACAACGGATGAACAAGGAAATCATTTGCACCGATCAGGCGCCGATGCCGGCGGGAAGCTACTCGCAGGCGGTCAAGTACGGCAATCTGATCTACGTCGCGGGCACGTGCCCGTTCGAGCTCGGCTCCAAGACGGTGAAGTACCCGGGCGATATGGGCAAGCAGACGACGCTGGTGCTGGAGTATATCGGCCGCATTTTGGAGGCGGCAGGATCGTCGCTCGACCAAGTGTTGAAGGTGACCGCTTTTATCGACGATCTGGATCGGTTCGCGGAATACGACGCAGCCTACTCGGCTTTTTTCAAGGTCGATCCGCCTGCCCGCAGCACGGTGGAGATCGGTAAGTTCCCGCCAGGCATGCGGGTGGAAATCGAGTGCATCGCCGCCATCGGCAATTAACGGCGGGACGGGAGCGGACGGCGGATGAACATTAGCGAACGCGTATATTTGGTGGGAAGCGGCAAGTACGGCATGGAATTAAGCGAGTCCATGGATTGCAACGTTTATTTGCTGGACGGCGGGGCGGAGTGCGCCCTGATCGATGCCGGGGGAGGAATCGAACCGGAGCGGATCGTGGCCAACATCGAGCGGAGCGGATTCGCGATGGAGCGGGTCCGATACTTGCTGCTCACGCACGTTCATGGCGATCATGCGGCGGGAGCCGCCTATTTTCGCAGCCGATACGGACTGGAGGTCATCGCTTCGAGGGAAGCGGCTCCGTGGCTGGAGGCGGGAGACATGGACAAGACGAGTCTGAATCACGCCAAGCGCGGCGGCGTATACGATCCGGACTATTCCTTCCCGGCTTGTCCCGTATCGAGAAGCGTCGGCGAAGGAGACGGGATCCTCGTCGGCGACATCGAACTCCGGGTCGTCGACAGCCCGGGCCATGCGCGGGGACATATCAGCTTTTTGTGGGATGCGGAGAAAGGGGCGCGGAGCCTGTTCGCGGGGGACGCCGTTTTCGCCGGAGGCAAAGTCGTCCTGCAGTATGTCTGGGATTGCAATATCGAAGAGTACGCCCGCACGATCGAGAGGCTGCATCGGCTGGACATCGACCGTCTGTATCCCGGGCACGGCCCGTTCCTGCTGGCGAACGCCGGCCGGCATATCGGGAAAGCGCACGACTGCTTCAGCCGGCTGGAGCTGCCACCGAATTTATAGACGACGCGAACGGCGATCCGCGCTGGAAGGGACGGATTTAATAATGGAAGCATTGTGGGATAAAAACGATTTTATCGGCCTGGACCGAAGCTCGTGGTTTTTCTGTGGAGCGGAGGCGCCCGTGCACCGGAAGGTGCTGGAGGCCGTTACGGAATATATGCTTGCCCGCTCGACGGGCCCTGGGGGACGGGAACGGAACGCGGAGACGGAATGGGCCTGCAAGACCAATCTGGCCCGGCTGTTCGGGGGGCAAGCGGAGAGCGTCGCCCTGATGTCGAACTCGTCAGAGGCGATTTCGATGGTCGCGCAGGCGCTGCCGATGCGTCCGGGAGACAACGTCGTCATCAACAATCTCGAGTTTCCTTCGGGAGTTCTTCCTTGGCTGGCGTTGAAGCGGCAGGGCGTGGAAGTCCGGGTCGCGAAGCACAGCAACTGGGGAATGGAGACGGACGCGATCCTGGATCTGGTCGACGAGCGCACCCGGCTGGTCATGACGAGCCACGTCAGTTACCTGTCGGGGACGAGGATCGATTACGTCAAGCTTTACGATGAGCTTCGGAAGACGAACGCCCTGATGCTGCTGGACGCGACGCAATCGCTGGGCGTCGTGCCGGTCGATATCCGCCATACGGACATACTCGTCTGCAGCTCATACAAGTGGCTGTTGTCCACGCATGGGGCAGGCATTCTGGCGCTTAATCCGGGGCGGTCCGAAGAGCTCGTTCCGACTTACGTCGGTTGGCGAAGCGTCGCTGGAGTCCCCGGTGGAGACAGATTTGCTTCTTACGCGGTGCATGCCGACGCGAGGCGTTTCGAGCTCGGCTATCCGAGCTATCCGACCGTTTACGCGCTCGAACGGGCTACGCGATTGCTGCTGGAAACCGGCATCGACAGGATCGAGCGCCACGTGCTGGCTTTGGGAGCGCAGTTGATCGAACGGTTAAGCTCCCTTGGGCTGCAGGTCATGACGCCGGACATTCCCGCGCGGCGCGCCGGCAATATCAGCTTCGCGCGTGGCGACGCGGAGCGGATCGCCGACCGGTTGGCCGCCCGGAACGTCTACGTGATGGGCGGGGACGAGCGCGTGCGCGCTTCGATTCACGCTTTTAACGACTCGGCGGACATCCGTCGGCTGGTCAATCTGCTCACGGTCGAGATCGAATAAGAGGAGACGGCGGAGGCGGGCAAGGACCATTCGAATTGATATCGCCGCATGGAACGGAGGAGAAACCCATTATGCAAGCACTTGTATGGACGGCCGCGGAGAACATGGAGTATACGGCTTCTCTCGACAAGCCGGTGCCGGGAGAGAACGAAGTTCTGATCCGGGTGGAGGCGGTCGGCATCTGCGGATCGGAAATCGAAGGTTATTTGGGCCATAACAGTTTGCGCGTGCCGCCGCTGGTCATGGGACACGAATTTTGCGGAAGGATCGTCGAGCTGGGCAGCCGCGCGGCCGGATTCGGCGTTGGCCAGAAGGCGGTCGTCAATCCGCTGAGCTATTGCGGAGCGTGCGCGGCCTGCCGCAAAGGGAATACCCAGCTGTGCGCCGTTCGCCGTATTGTCGGCATTCATCGTCCGGGAGCGTTCGGCGAATACGTAGCCGTGCCGGCGTCCAACGTCATTCCGGTGCCGGAAAGCCTCGATCCGTTCCGCGCCGCCCTGGCCGAGCCGCTTGCCTGCTCGCTGCGCGCGACGCGGCGGGCGATGCAGCGACATTCTTTCGCCAACGTCGTCGTGTTCGGCGCCGGCGGAATCGGAATTTTGTGCGCCAAGACGGCCAAGCTGCTCGGCGCGGAACGGGTCATCGTGCTCGACACGCAGGACGAGCGCCTTGACATGGCGGCAAAGGTCGCGGCGGCGGACGTAACGATCAATCCGCGGTCCGCGGACATCCGGGAAGAGATCGGCCGCCTCGCAGGGGAGAAGGGCGTGGACGTCGTCATCGATGCGGCAGGCTTCCAGCCTACGCGTTCTGCCGCCATGTCGATCGTCAATGCCGGAGGCACGATAATGAATATCGGGCTGGGCATAGACGACACGGTGCTGCCGATCAACGCCCAGATTCGCGGCGAAGTCGAACTGCTGGGCTCTTTCTGCTACAACGAGCAGGATTTTCGCGACGCCGTCGACCTGTTGATCAACGGCAGCGTCACAGAGGAGGGATGGACAGAGATCCGTCCGCTCTCGACCGGCGGGGACGCGTTCCGGGATCTGGTCGGAGGGCGCGTGAAGTCGGGCAAAATTATTCTGGCAATGGGCGGTGAGCAGGCATGAAGAAGTTAAAAGTCGGCATCATCGGCCTGGGAAGCTGGGGCCTGAGCCATCTGGAAGCGTACGGTCAGCTGCCGTTCGCGGAGGTTGCGGCCGTATGCGACGCGAATCCCGAACGGTTGCATATCGCCCGGGAGCAGTATCGGGTGTCCAACGTCTATTCCGACGCCGAGGCTATGCTGGCCGGGGAACCGGACATCGAGCTGATCAGCGTCGTCACCTACGAGCGCAACCATCTGCAGCCCACGCTGCTGGCTCTTCGAGCGGGCAAGCACGTCATCGTCGAGAAGCCGGTCACGACGGTACCCGAAGAGGCCGAACAAATGCTGGCCGCTTCCCGGGAGTACGGGCGCTATGTCATTCCCGGCCATCTGCTCCGCTTCGAGCCCAAGTATGCGGAGATCAAGCAGATTATCGCCGACGGACGGATCGGGAAACCGGTCAGCATCTACTTGAAGAGGTCTCGGGAAAACGGCTTGTTCGCCACGTACCGCCGTACGCATACCGTCTACGAATTGATGATTCACGATTTGGATCAGGCGATCTGGTATGCGGACAGCAAAGTGAAAAAAGTGTACGCGACGGGCTGTTCGGTTACGGGAGAGGAGTCGCCGGAAGTGCTCTGGGCGCAGCTGCAGTTCGAGAACGGAACGGTGGCCGTGCTGCACAGCAATTGGATGACGCCGGATGCCGCGGGCATCGCCATCAACGATTGCACGGAGGTCATCGGCGAAACGGGTATCGCGCATTTCGACACGAGCCTTGCCGGCGTGCAGTCATGGACCGGAGCCGGCCGGGGGACGACCGACGTCTCGATTCACCATCGGCAGCGCGGTCGGGTTATCGGCTGTCTCGCGGATCAATTGAACTACGTCGGACAGTGCATTTTATACGGTCGCGCTCCGACCGCGGTTTCTTTCGAGGACGCGCTTCACGGAGTCGAGGTCGCGGACGCGATCGTCAGGTCCTCGCGTCAGGGGAAAGAGATTGTGCTTTAAACGTTCGCGGCGGCCGGAGCGCCGGCGTTATCCAAATCACGGATCGAAGGAAAGGAAGAAGCGGGTGTGAGACTGGTACAATTTACGAAACGCGCGGAACCAGGAGAAGAACCGAGACTAGGCGTGTGGCGGGAGGACGGACGGGTCGCGGCGGTGCGCGAAGCGACGTCGATGCGGGCGTGGATCGAGCGCACGGCGGGCAGCGGAGACCCTGCGGGGCTTAACCGCGCACTGGCCGATTACGCCGAAGAGCTCTACGAATTCGGGGAAGTTCGGCTGGAGGCCCCGATCCACAATCCCGAGAAAATGATCTTCGTAGGTCTTAACTATTACGATCACGCGGCCGAGTCGAATATGGCGGTTCCCGAAGTGCCGGTGCTTTTTCCGAAATACGCGAATTCGATCGTCGGCCCAGAGGACGACGTGATCATTCCCGAGGAAGTCTCCCAGTGCGACTACGAAGTCGAGCTGGCGGTCGTGATCGGAAGAAAAACGAAGCGGGTATCCCCCGCTGAAGCGATGGAAGCCGTGTTCGGCTATACGATCGTCAACGACGTCAGCGCCAGGGATATTCAGTTGGCCGAAGGGCAGTGGACCCGCGGGAAGGCGATCGATACGTTCGCTCCGATCGGCCCCTGCATCGTGACGAAGGACGCGATCGCCGATCCGGGCGAGCTGGATTTGTCGCTGATCTTGAACGGCTCTACGATGCAGCTGGCCAATACGAGGGATCTCATCTTCGACATTCCGTATTTGATTTCGTTTCTCTCACGCACGATGACGCTGATGCCCGGGGACATCGTCAGCACCGGGACGCCTCCCGGAGTAGGACTGGGACGCAAGCCTCCGGTATGGCTGGAGGACGGGGACGTGACGGAGGCCCGCGTACAAGGAATCGGCTCGCTCCGCAATCGCTACGTTAGGGAGCCGAAGGGGTCTGCACCGCGGGCTTAAGCGGCAGGGAGGGAATGGACGTGACCGGATTTCGCTTCAAAATCGGCTATAAAATCACCGTCGGCTACATCGCCCTGCTGCTTTTTCTGGGAGCATCGCTGCTCGTCGTGTCGGGGACGATCCGATCGCTCCAGAGCGAGATCGAGTCGCTCTCCAACCGGGATCTCCGCATTCACGAGACGACTCACTTGCTCGACAAATACGCCGCGAACATGGAAACCGCCCTGTACCGGGGGATCATTACCGGCGACAGGACCGATCTTGAGGTGTACGAAGGGGAGAAGGCGAAGTGGCAGCGCGAATACGATACGCTGAAAACGATGTTCGAAGGCAATTCGGACCAAACGAGCCGTCTGACCGGCGTAGCCGGAGCGATGGAACGTTGGTACGCCGTGTCCGACAAGGCTGCGGAGACGTTGTCTTACGAGAACAACCCTTCGGAAGCCGTCGGTTTTTTCGCGGAAAACCCGGGGAAGCAAGCAATGACGGGAATGAAGGAGCAGCTTTCGCGGTTGCGCCAATCCGAGAAATACGTCACGGAGAAGCGCATCGCCGCTGTGATCGACGCCAACGACAGCCTGCGCACGCTGCTCTACATCATGGCTGCGGTGCTGACGGCGCTGACGATCGCCTTTTCCTGGACGATATCCCGCAATATTACCCGCAATATTAAGCGGGTAACGTCCGCGCTGGCCGATATCGCGCGTTCCGGAGGAGATTTGACCCGGCGCATCGCGGTCAAGGCATCCGACGAGACGCGGGAGCTGGGAGAAGAGACGAACAAGCTGCTGGCCTCCATGCAGACGATGATGCGTCTAATCCAGGGACAGGCTTCACGGCTTTACGCCGTATCCGAACAGGTTGGCGACGGCACCGCGGGAACGGTCAAGATCAACGGGGAAGTGATCCAGGCCGTCCGCAAAGTGGCGGCAGGGGCGGAAAACCAAGTGTCCCAGACGGAAGAGATCACCGCCATCATGCAGGAGAACATGAGCGGCCTGGAGCTCGCAGCAAGCGGCACCAGGCAAGTCGCGGAGCTGGCGAGAACGACGCAGGCCGCCGCGGAGAGCGGCAGCCGGAATCTGGACCAGACGCGGGAGGAAGTCGCCAAGATCGACCGGGCGTTCACGGACATCCAGCAAAGCGTCCTGCAGCTGTCGGAGCAATCCGGGCAAATTCTCGGGATTGTGGAATATATGGGCGACATTTCTACGAAAACGAATCTGCTCTCGCTTAACGCAACGATCGAGGCCGCCCGCGCGGGCGAGCACGGTCGGGGCTTCGGAGTCGTCGCCGCGGAAATCCGCAAGCTGGCCGATCAGACGGCAAGGTCGACGGGTAATATCGAAGAGACGCTCAAGCGCATGAACGGAGACGTCGGGACGATCGTCCGTTTGATCGAAGACAGTTCGAAAACGGTATATGCCGGAACGTCCGCCATCCGCGAAGCGGAGACGAACGTACGGCAGATCGTCGGCAACGTCGACGCCCTGACCGCGCAGGTCATCGAAGCCGCGTCCTCCATCGGCCAAATCGCGGCCGGCAGCGGCAATGTCGTGCGCTCGGCCGAAGAGATTGGACGGATTACGGAGGAGACGTCCGCGTTCACGGAACAGATGTCGGCGATGGCGGAGGAGCAGACGGCGGTGTTGAACGAATTGTCGCGCACTTCCCGGCAGCTGCTCGAAGTGTCCGAATCGCTGAAGGAAGCGGTCGGCCATTTCAAAGTGGACAACGACTCCGAGGTTTCCTCGTCTTCTCGTCCGTCCGAATAAACGAAGGGGCTGTTCCTGGAGCAAGGTCGTACGACCTGCTCGCGGAACAGCCCCTTGGCCTTATTGGACGAGCTGAAGATCAAATCGCATTCGGAACGCCGACGCTCGGATCGACGTCCGCTTCGTAGTCGACGCCGTCCGTCTCGAAGCCGAACAGCTGGAAAAACTCGCGCCGATAGCCTTCAAGATCGGTCAGCTCGAAAATGTTGGCCGTCTCGATCCGGCTCCAGATGTCGGCTACTTCCTTCTGAACGTCCTCTCTCATCTCCCAGTCGTCGATCCGGATGCGGCCCGCTTCGTCCACCGGAACGCTGTCCGCGTTCTCAGCGTAAAGGCGGTCGGCGAACAGGCGATACATCTGCTCGATACACCCTTCGTGAATGCCTTTCTCCTTCATGACTTTGTACAGCGCCGAGATATACAGCGGCACGACCGGAATCGCCGAGCTGGACTGCGTTACGAGCGCTTTGCCGACCGTGACGTAAGCGCGTCCGCCGCCTGCCGAGAGCTGTTCGTGCAACTGCTTCGCGGTTGCTTCCAGATGGTCCTTCGCCCGTCCGATCGAGCCTTGGCGATAGATGGCTTGCGTCAGCTCCGGCCCGATGTAGGAGTACGAGATCGTCGTCGCGTCAGGAGCGAGCACGCCTCCCTCCCGCAGGGCGTCGATCCACATCTGCCAATCGTCGCCGCCCATGACGTCTACGGTTGCTTGGATCTCTTCTTCCGTAGCCGGCTCCAGAGTCACCAGGCTCACTTCGCCGTCATGGAAATTGACGGTTTTGTTCGTATAGGGCTGTCCGATCGGTTTGAGCACCGACGTGGACGTCTCTCCCGTGCGTGGATTTGTCCGCCGCGCGGTGGCTACGCTATAGATGACCAGATCGACCTGTCCGAGCTCTTTGCGGATCAGGTCGACCGCTTTCGCCTTTGTCTCGTCCGTGAACGCGTCTCCCGTGACGCTGAACGACTTCAGTCCGGCTTCCTGGGCCGCGGTCTCGAAAGCTGCAGAATTGTACCAGCCCGCAGACGCGGTTCTTCCCCCGGAGCGTTCTCCTTGCCGGTAGACGCCGACGGTATTGGCGCGCGCGCCGAATGCGGCGACGATGCGGGCCGCGAGGCCGTAGCCTGCCGACGCGCCGATGACGAGCGCGTTGCGGGGACCCTGGATCGCCGGCCGGGCCTGGACGTAATCGATTTGCTGACGGACTTGCGCAGCGCAGCCTTGCGGGTGCGCGGTCGTGCAGATAAAGCCGCGAGTTCTTGGTTTGATAATCATTGTGCGTCGTTTTCCCTTCTATGCTCGGATTGCCATAACGTCTATTTTAACGAATTTTCATGCAAACGGAAACTCCAGGGGAAGGATGCCCGTCCGGCTCTCGTATTCTCTTTTCCCCGCACCCGGTTTTGAAAGATTAAGAGAAAATTAAGGATATCGCCGCCGCGATTGGTTACCCTAATAAGGTACCTCTAAAATAAAAAACAAACCGGGAGCAGGAAAACCATATGAACGCAATAAACAGGGAAACTGGAGCTTTCAGGGCTCAGGCCGCATTGTCGAGGCCGAGGAGACGGAAAAAAGGACGGGCGCTGCTGGCAGTTCTGGCGGTTGCCGCGGCGATCTATGCGCTGATAGAAGTCAAAATGATAGAGAGGCTGCTGCCGATAGAATGGTTTCGGGAGGTGCCGCCTGTGACGGGCCTGCATCCGATCGTCGCGGAGAACCGGGACCGGCTCGTCGCACAGAGCCAAGCGATCGGTATCGACGTAGTTATTACCGACGATTTTCGCAGCGAGGAGGAGCAAAACGCGCTCTACCGGAAAGGCCGCGGCGAGGAAGGGGCGATCGTCACGCAGGTGAAGGGCGGGGGCTCTTATCACAACTACGGCCTTGCCATCGATTTCGCGCTGCGGATTCCGGGCGGGGACGTTATCTGGGATTTGAAGTACGACGGCAACGGCAACGGGCAGCCGGACTGGATGGAGGTCGTGGCCATCGCCAAGAAACTCGGCTTCTCATGGGGAGGGGACTGGAAGTCGTTCCCCGATTATCCTCATCTGCAGATGGACTTCGGTTATTCGATTGGCGAGCTGCAGCGGGGATGGCGACCTCCTCTTCAGCCGGAATAGAAATCGCTGTAAGCGCGTGGAGTCGGGTTGGAGCCACGAATGGGCTAGCGGAGTTGCTGTAACCGCGTGGAGTCGGGTTGGAGCCGCGAAAGGGCTGGAGAAGTTGCTGTAAGCGTGCGGAGTCGGGTTGGAGCCGCGAAAGAGCTGGAGGAGTTGCTGTAAGCGCGTGGAGTCGGGTCGGAGCCGCGAATGGGTTGGCGGAGTTGCTGTAAGCGCGTGGAGTCGCTTGGTCTATCGATCATTTCAAGCAGGGGGCGGTTTCAATGCCGCAGCTTGCGAATTTTGCATGCTAGCGTCCTTCCTGATCGAGTATAATGGATATATCCATATGAACAGGGAGGATTTACCTTGAACCATCATCAACACGATTCGCAGCGTTACGACTATATTCCGCCGCCGCCCGCCTATACGCCGCCGAAGACGAACGGCAAGTCCATCGTGGCTCTCGTACTGGGTATTTTGGCGGTTTCGCTTCCTTACATAGGATTTCTGATCGGCATCGTCGCTATCGTATTCGCTTCGTTGTCGCTGAAGGAAATCAAGAGGAACGGAGAGCAGGGACGGGGCATGGCGATCGCGGGGCTCGTCTGCGGAATCGTCGGCACGGCGATTTACGCCATTCTTTTGCTCATCGTTCTAATCGCGTTCGTGACTTTCGCCGGGGCGACTTCTTCTTTTACCTAGCAGCCGATAAGGAGAGTGACCTATGGTCGCGTCCAGACTTCCGCGTTCCGCTTACGCTTTTGTCGTTATCGCGCTTCTGATCGTCGCCGCGAACTTGGCGACTCTGCGCGTCTTTGCGCTTAGCGAAGAGGATCCTATGCTCGTGTATGCCGCGATGGTGGACTTCATGCTCGTTATTCCGTTCTTCTACTGGTTGATGGTGCTGCGGCGACGCGGCCGTTCGATCGCGGGCGTCATGGCGCTGCCGCTGCTGGGAGCGGCTGCGGTGTGGCTGCTCGTGCCGACGGGACAGAGGTCGATGGTGTGGGGATCGGCGTGGCCGGTCGAAGCGGTTATTGTCGCTGCGGAGCTCGCTTTCATCGTCTTCGAAGCGAGAGTCGTATACAAGCTGATCAAAGGCTACCGGGTCGCCGCCCGGAAAGAGAAAGATACGATGGAAGCCTGGCGCATCGCGCTGCGAACCGGACCCGTCGAAAGCGGAGGCAAGCTGGCCTCGATCGTGCATCATGACATCGGAGTGGTCTACTACCTGCTGTTCTCCTGGAGGAAGGGCCGGGCGAAGACGGAAAGCGGCTCCGGGCTGACGTTTACCTATCATAAAAAGACGAACCAGATTTTGTACGCCGCCATTTTGACCAAAGTCATCGTGTTCGAGGGCGTCGCCATACACCTGCTCGTCTCGCAGTGGTCGCATTGGGCGGCCTGGATATTGACGATCGCCGATCTGTGGCTGCTGGCCTTGATCTGGGCCGATTGCCGGGCCTCCGTCCTTCAACCGGTGACCTTGGAGTCGAATCGTCTGCGCTTGCGGTACGGTCTGCGCATTCAAGCGGACATCCCGCTGGCTTCGATCGCCGGCGTCGTGAGCGCGGGAGAGCTGCACCCGGAGCGGAGAGAGATGAAGCAGGCTCTCGGTCCCGTTCTCGGCACGCCTAACGTCTGCATCGAGTTGAACCGGGAAGAGCAGGCCGAAGGCATGCTGTTCCTGCCCAAGCCGGTGAAGCGCCTGTACTTGTCTCTGGACGAACCCGACGCTTTCGTGCGGGAATTGGAGCTGCGGATGGAGTTGCGTCCGTAACTGAACAAAGTAGGGGCTGTCTCTTTTACTTACGAGACAGCCCCTTCGCGTTCATTTTTTCTTGTCCAGCTCGGAGTGGAAATAATCGCGCAGTTCGGCCGCTTTCCTCGGGTCAGTCAACGGAATCTTCTCGGCTAGGTAGCTCTCTACGAAAGCTTCCCAAGTTTGCGGTTTCTTCTGCGCCAGCATCGTACGTACCGCGTTCTTGACCAGTCTCCGCTCCTTCGAGTTGGAGAACTGATCCTTATACTGCTGCTTCAGCTCGAAGATCAGCTCCGAGAAAATTTTGCGGAACACCTCGGACGTCATCCGCGCGTCGTCGAGCGCGCGATGCGCGGAGCCTTCGGCCACGATGTCCAGATCCTGCAGCGCGGCTTCGACGCTGACGTCGTTCGTCACCTTCTTATAGCGCAAATAACCTTTCAGCAGATCGAAATAGTGGACACCGGTCCAGTAGGACTCGTTCAGCTTGTGCATGCGCGTGTCGAACACGATTCGCTTGACGTCTTCTCCGCCCCAGGTGACGAGCAGGAACGAGTCGATGTCTCCGAGCCATTTCTCGAATTCCGCGATCACTTGGGGGAATCCCGGAGCGACGTCGATCTCGTGCTGGGGAATTCCCGTTTTCTTCTTGATGAAATTGTTCAGCTTGGAGAAATAGACCGGCTTGATCAGCGACGAAAATTCGTCCACCGCCCTCAGCGACTCATCCAGCCGCACGGCTCCGATCTCGATGACTTCCATTGGCAGATCGCTGGCGAACTTCCGCCCGTTAAATTCGATATCGAGAATAATATAGTTCAATTTCCAACCCCCGCTCTCTAACTCGCGTTTTCCATTTTACCAAAAACCCGAGCGCTTCGCTCGCTTAATCGGCGGATTTGCGGAGGGCTCGGACGATTCCCGTGCGATGTCCGCTCGTACCGACCAAAGGATCAGACTGGATTTCTAACCCGAAATCGGGTATGATTTTTGTATAAAATGAAACGTTGTTTCACTTAATGAAACCGCGAAACGAAGAAGGAGTGAACAGTCATGTCGTTCGTTTTTCTGGGCGTGGATCATGTACAATTGGCGGCTTACGAGGGATGCGAGACGGAGGCGCGGGCGTTCTATGGCGGCGTGCTTGGCTGGCCGGAGATCGAGAAGCCGGAAAGCCTGCGCGCGCGGGGCGGAGTCTGGTTTCAATGCGGCGCGCATCAGGTCCATATCGGCGTGCAGAAGGATTTCGTTCCGGCGCTCAAGGCTCATCCGGCGTTCGAGGTGAATAACCTGGACGCGCTGCTTGCGCGTCTGGCGGAGCGCGGCGTGGCGATAACCCCGGACGATACTCGGGATGCGGAGAACGTACGGCGGATATTCGTCAACGATCCGTTCGGCAACCGGATCGAATTTCTGGAATGGGGGAGAAGCGGAGATGAATAGCAAAGAGCGGTTTTCCAGCCGAGTCGATACTTATACGAAGTATCGGCCGAGCTATCCGGCGGAGGCGATTGACTATTTGTACGGGACAGTCGGGTTGAGCGAGGCGTCGGAGGTGCTGGACGTCGGAGCGGGAACGGGCATTTTCTCCAGGCTGCTGCTCGAGAGAGGAAGCGGCGTGACGGCGGTGGAGCCGAACGAGGCGATGCGGGAAGCTGCGCTGGCGGCGTCGCGGGACAATCCGCGCTTCAAGGCCGTCCCCGGTTCGGCGGAAGAGACAGGGCTCTCGGATGCCTCGTACGATTTCATCGTGTGCGCTCAGGCTTTTCACTGGTTCGACCGGACCGCGGCTCAGCGGGAGTTTCATCGGGTGTTGAAGCCGGGCGGCAAGGCGATTCTCGTATGGAACACGCGTCTGACCGAAGGGACGCCGTTCCTCGAAGGCTACGAACGGCTGCTTCAAGGACTCGGAACCGATTACGGGCAGGTGAACCACCGGAACATCTCCCGAGAAGCGCTGATCGACTTTTTCAAGCCGGACGGGATGACCGAGGCGCGATTCCGCAACCGCCAAGTGTTCGACTTCGACGGGGTCGCAGGAAGGCTTCTATCCTCCTCGTACAGCCCGCAGCCGGGACAACCGGGCCACGAGCCGATGATGCAGGAGCTTCGCGATCTGTTCGAGCGCTGTCAGGAGAACGGTACGGTCAATTTCGATTACGTCACCGAAATCTATTGGGGCGAAGTGTGAGCGAAATGAGTCCGCGCGGGAGGTCGACGCCGCGCGGATTCATTTTTTTCCAAATTTGATATTGACATAACAAACGACAACGCCTAGAATGAGACATTATAATGACAACTAAACCAATCGGAATTAACAAATATCGACCAGTTCACTGGAGACCAAACAGGCTAGAGGTTTGGTCTTTTTTGTTTGCATAAAGCCCGATTGGCCGAGAGAGAGCAGGTGATGGCACGCAAGTGGGAGAGAGGCAGCGAGATACGGCGGAAGGGGGCGAGAACGCCGGCGGCTTTTACGCCAAAGCGATTCTCGAACCGATTTATCGGCAGGCGCAGGAGCAATTGCTGGCGCCGATGAACGCCGTCAACAAGGCGCATCTGATCATGTTGGCGGAGCAGGGGGTGATCGGGGACGATGAGGCGCGCGCCGTCGCGGCGGCGCTGCTCGGACTCGATCTGGAGAAGCTGGGAACGAACAGGTACACAGGGAGGTTCGAGGATCTGTTTTTCGAAGTCGAGCACGAGCTGGCGGAGGCTGCGGGAGAGGCTGCGGGCAATCTGCACCTGGCCAGAAGCCGGAACGACATGGGCATCGCCGTCTACCGGATCGCGCTGCGGGAGAAGCTGCTGCGAACGCTGGACGCCGGCCTCGAGCTGAGACGGCGGTTGACCGAGTTTGCCGGCAAGCACGTCGGTACGCTGATGCTGGGCTACACCCACACGCAGCAGGCCCAGCCGACAACGATGGCGCACTACGTCTTGGCCGTATCCGACTCGCTCAGTCGCGACTTTCGCCGGCTTAGGGCCGCCTACGCGAACTGCAACCGCAGCAGCATGGGCGCGGCCGCACTGACGGGCTCGGGGTTCGCGATCGACCGGTTTCGCGTCGCGGAGCTGCTCGGCTTCGGCGGCGTTATCGACAATACGTACGATGCGGTCAGCGGAGCCGACTACGTTGCAGAAGCGGCGAGCGCTGCATCGCTGGCCGCGATTAATCTGGGCAGGTTCGCACAAGAGTTGCTGCTCTGGAGCACACAGGAGTTCGCGGCGATCCGGGCGGCCGATCCGTTCGTGCAGATCAGCTCGATCATGCCGCAGAAGCGCAATCCGGTATCGATCGAGCATGCGCGCTCCCTGCTGTCGAGCTGCGCGGGCGATGCCGCTACCGTATTGACGATGATCCACAATACGCCGTTCGGAGACATCGTCGACACCGAAGACGATCTCCAGCCTTACGCCTGGAGAAGTCTGCGCACGCTTGAGACGGTCTATCGCCTGCTCGCCCGAATCGTTGCCACGCTGGAAGTGAACGAGCGCGCGCTGCGATCCCGGGCCGAAGCGAGCTTCGCCACGGCGACGGAACTGGCGGATACGCTGGTTCGCAAGGAAGGCGTTACTTTTCGGGCCGCGCACGGCATCGTCTCGAGGCTGGTCCGGGTTGCGGCTGCGGAAGGACTGACCGTTCAAGATCTGACGACGGAACGGCTGAATGCGGCCTCCGAGGCAGAAATCGGCCGCGAGGTTCGTCTGACCGCGGATGAACTGGCGGAAGCGCTCGATCCCGCGCATTTCGTAGTCGTGCGCAAACTGCGGGGAGGGCCGAGCCCATCGGAAGCGGAGCGAGCGCTGCGCGAGCAGGAGGAGAGATGGGGGAGCGAGAAGGCGTGGCTCGATCGGGAGAGGGAGCTTCAAAGCGGCAGGGCTGCCGATCTGGACGCCATACTGACCGCCTGGCTGCAGCCGCGCGGATAGGGAGGAGGAACGGCCGATGTTCAGAGGCGAATTCAAAGTGTTCGATATCCACGGCCACATGCCCTACCCTTTCCCGAAGCTGTACGAATCGCACGATCAGATCGCGGCGTACGGCAGGGAGCGGGCAGAGCGGATGAGGCTGACCTGGGATTTCGGCTCCGCGGCGGCGGACCCCGAAGAGGAGGCCAGGCCGCTGGCCGATCGCTGGAAGGATGAGCTGGATAAGTACGGCGTCGGGGGCATGAATTTTCTGACCGGACCGACGAACGACGAGCTGGCCGAGCAGATCGCCAGGGCGCCCGACCGGTTCACGGGCTTCGCCTCGCACCCGATCGAAAGGCCGGATGCGCTGGCCGAGCTGAAGCGAGCGGTCGACAAGCTCGGTCTGAAGGGCTACAAGCAGTTCGGCCCGCTGACGCCAATCTCGTACGACGATCCGTCGATCCGTCCGATCTGGGCGTTCCTGGCGGAACGGGGGCTGCCCGTGCTGATTCACTTCGGGATGCTGGGCCATGCGGGCGGCATCGTCGAGCACCGGAATATCAACCCGCTGGCGATCTTTAACGTCGCGCGCGAGTTCACGGACATTCCGTTCATCATCCCGCATTTCGGGTGCGGCTACTTCCGGGAGCTGCTCCATCTGTGCTGGAGCTGCCCGAACGTTTACGTGGACACGTCGGGTTCGAATCAATGGACGAGATGGATGCCGTACGAGCTGAATCTCGAAATTTTGTTTCGCAAAACCCGCGAGCTGATCGGCGCGGAGCGCATCGTGTTCGGCACCGATTCGATGGGTTTTCCCAGAGGGTACCACTATCGCTACCTGCAGGATCAAGTACGGGTCGTTCGCGATCTGCGCTTCACGGAAGAAGACATAGAGGCGATCTTCGGCAACAACGCGAGAAAGCTGTTGGGGTTGCCGAATGCATCGACCATTTCGGATAAAAAGGAGAGAAAAGAAAATGAATCAATCTATACGTCAAGGTAAAAAGCTATCTCTCATTCTCGCCGCGTTCCTGCTCGTATTGACCGCTTGCGGAGGCGGCAGCAACAAAGGAAGTGACGCTTCGGCGTCTCCGTCCCCGTCGTCAAGCGCGGCGGCATCGCCGCAAGCTTCCGCTAAGGAGGAGGCGTCTCCTTCCGCCAGCGCGGAGAAGGTGACGATTGAATACTGGCAGTACGAGTTCCCGGCCAAGGTCGATCTGATCAACGAACTGATCCAGGAGTTCCAGACGCTTCATCCGAACATCACCGTCAAGCAGACGAACTTCCCGTACGACCAATACAGCCAGAAAGTCGCGACGCTCGTTCCGGCCGGCAAAGGTCCGGACATCATCAACCTGTACTACGGCTGGCTGCCGCAGTACGTGGCCTCGGGATACTTGCAGCCCCTTCCGGAGGACGCTTTCCCTCCGGCGCAGATAGAGAGCGACTATTACCCGCTCGTGAGCGCCGCCAAGCTGGACGGAGCGTATTACGCGATTCCGACGGCCGTGCGCACGCTGGCGCTGTTCTATAACAAAGACCTGTTCGCCAAAGCCCAGATCGCGCAGCCACCGGCAACCTGGGAAGAGCTGGTCGAGTCGGCCAAGAAGCTGACGGAGAAGGACGCCAAAGGGCAGTTCGTCATCGAAGGCTTCGCCTGGGAGCCGGGATCGCAGCTCCATCACTGGTTCCGCGACGGATTGCTTCCGCAGGCGGGCGGACAGGATCTGAGCGAGGACCGCAGGAAGGTGCTGTGGGACGATTCTCCGGCGGGTCTGGAGGCGTTCCGGTATTTGCTCGACTTCGCGATTACGCACAAGACGGGCATCAACGGATTTTACAACGACGACAGCAACGCCTTTAAGACCGGGCACGCCGCGATCAACGTGGACGGGTCGTTCCGGCTCGGCTCGTTCAAGAAGGACGCTCCGGATCTGAACTACGGCATCGCTCCGCTGCCCGCGTACAAGAGCCAGTCCGCGCCGGCGTCCTTCTGGGCGAACGCCATTCCGAAGAACGTGCAAGGGGCGAAGCTGGAGGCGGCCAAGGAGTTCCTGAAGTTCCTGACGAGCAAAGAAGTCCAGGAGAAATGGGTGGAGAAGGTCGGGGAGCTGCCGGCGCAGAAAGCGGTCGGCTCTCAGGACAAATACGCGGGGGACGAGAAGCTCGGGCCGTTCATCAAGCAGCTCGACTACAGCAAGGCGCACTTCTTCATCGACGAGAACCAGGAGCGCGCGCTGATCGTGAATGCGGCGAACGAGGTGCTGCTCAACAACGTGCCGGTGGAGCAGGCGTTCAAGGATCTCGTGGCGAAAACCCAAAAAATCTACGACGACTACTGGGCGAAGCAGGACAAAAAATAAGCGCGGACGGACGGCCCGGGGATTCACCCCCGCGCCGTCTTCCGGCCAACGGAGGCGATAATCCGTCATGATCGCGCAGGCCATTCGTCTGACCGCCCGCAAGAGCCGGGAGCTGCTGGGCTTCCGGCTCTCGTACCGGACGCAGCGCTACCTCTTCATCTATCTGGTGCTGGCGTTTCCTCTGCTTTATTTTCTCGGAACGAGGCTGCTGCCGATTCTCTACGCGTTTAACGTGAGCGTCCGGGAGTGGGATTTGCTGTCGCAGGAGAAGCCTTACGTGGGCTTTGCCAATTTCACCGCTTTGTTCGAGGACGAGGTGTTCCGCAAGTCGATCGTCAACACGTTGATCTACGTCCTCGTCGGCGTTCCCGGGCAACTGGCCGTCGGCCTTGCCGTTGCGCTGCTGCTGCATAACGTTCGGAGGTTCCGCGGCTTGTTCCGCACGATCTATTTCATTCCTTACGTGACGAGCGCGGTCGCCGTAAGCTGGGTGTTCCGCTGGATTCTGATGCGCAACGGCTGGCTGAACGAGACGCTGCTCGGCCTGGGGCTGGAGCCGCAGCTGTTCCTTCAGTCTCCGCGGCAAGCGATCTATCTCGTCATTCTGACGATTATCTGGCAGAGCATCGGCTTTCAGATGCTCGTGTTCCTCACCGGCCTGGAAGGCGTTCCCCGCATGTATTACGATGCCGCGGCGATCGACGGAGCGGGGCCTTGGAGACGGTTCCGGCATGTGACGCTTCCGCTGCTGAATCCGGTCATCGTCTTCTCCGTCGTCATCGGCGCGATCTCGTATTTGCAGACGTTCGGGCAGGTGCTGAGCATGACGAACGGCGAGCCGCTTAATTCGACGAGGACGATCGTTCTTCACGTCTATGCGCTTGCGTTTCAACGCTTTCAGATGGGAAGCGCCGCCGCGGCGACCGTCATTCTGTTCGTCATGATTCTCGCGCTGACACTGCTGCAATTCAAGCTCGTCCGACGCAAGGTCGAATACTAACCACGATTCTAAAAGGAGGCCGACGACTTTGAGCACGCAGATCGCCGCCCCTCGCGTCCCCGCGCGCGGCAGTCCGTCAGGAAGCCGCCTGGGCTCGCTCGCAAGCTATGTTGCGCTGACGTTGGGCACGCTTGTCGTCATTTTTCCTTTTCTATGGATGATCGCCACTTCGTTTAAGCTGCCTCAAGATCTGTACAGCCTGCGGCTGATACCGGAGACGGCGACGCTCGGCAATTACGCCGAAATTTTCGAGAAAGCCCCTTTCTTCTCCTGGATCGGCAATACGGTATTGCTTGCGCTCATCACGGTAACTACCGTCATCGTCTTCGATACGATGGTCGGCTACGTGCTCGCCAAATTTTCTTTTGTCGGCAAAAGCGTCATTTTCCTGCTGATCATCAGCACGCTGATGGTGCCCACGGAGATGCTGATCATCCCTTGGTACCTGATCGCCACGGAGCTGGGGTGGTCGGATACGTACTGGGGAGTGCTGTTCCCCGGCATCATTACCGCCTTCGGCATCTTCCTGATGCGGCAGTTCATGGAGTCCCTTCCGTCCGAGCTGCTCGACGCGGCCCGCATCGACGGTCTGAACGAATGGGGGATCATGGCGCGCATCGCGATTCCGTTGGTGAAGCCGGCGATTGCCGCCTTGACGATTCTGACGTTCATCAGCAGCTGGAACCAGTTTACCTGGCCGCTGATCGTGCTGCAGACGGAGGAGCGGTTTACGATCCCGGTAGGCATTCTCTACTTCTCCAGCGAGCTGAAGGACTCCGCAAGCTGGATTCTGATCATGACCGGCGCGACCGTCTCCATCCTTCCGCTGATCGCTTTGTTTCTCGTGTTTCAGAAGCAGATCATTCGGGGGATTGCGCTGAGCGGCATGAAGTGAAGAATAGGTGTCGGAAAAATAGAGAGCCGTCCCGATCATCCGAGGATGATCTGAGGGACGGCTCTTGGCGTGCTTGGGGAGACTTGCGGATCGGGTCAAGATTGGCTGGCTTCGATTGCTTGGCCGAGGTCGTACAGAATGTCGTCGATCGCTTCGGTGCCGACGGACAGACGGATCAGCCCTTCCGTCACGCCCGTCGACAGCTGCTCCTCCGGAGACAGCTGCTGGTGCGTCGTGCTGGCCGGGTGGATGATCAGCGACTTGGAGTCGCCGACGTTGGCCAGGTGCGAGAACAGCTTAACCGCGCCGATGACCTTCTTGCCGGCCTCTGCGCCGCCCTTGATACCGAAGCTCAGAATCGCTCCTTGGCCCTTGGGCAAGTATTTCTTCGCCAGATCGTACGAAGGATGGCTTTCCAGCCCGGGATAGTTGACCCATTCGACGGCCGGATGGCTCTCCAGGAACTTCGCCGCAGCCAGCGCGTTCTGGCTGTGGCGCTCGATCCGCAGGTGCAGCGTCTCCAGCCCTTGCAGCAGCAGGAACGAGTTGAACGGCGAGAGAGCCGCGCCGTAGTCGCGAAGCAGCTGGACGCGGGCTTTAATGATGTAGGCCAGATTGCCGACCGCTTCCGTGAACACGGCGCCGTGATAGCTCGGGTCCGGGGTCGTCAAGCCCGGGAACTTGCCGCTGGCCTTCCAGTCGAACTTGCCGGAATCGACGATCACGCCGCCGATCGTCGTGCCGTGTCCGCCGATGAACTTCGTCGCGGAATGGACGACGATGTCGGCGCCGAAGTCGATCGGCTTCAGCAGCAGCGGGCTCGGGAACGTATTGTCGACGATAAGAGGGATTCCGTTCTCGTGGGCGATCGCCGCGACCGCCTCGATGTCCAGCACGTCTCCCTTCGGATTGCCGATCGTCTCGGCGTACAGCGCTTTGGTCTTGTCGTTGATCGCTTTGCGGAAATTTTCCGGATCGGACGGATCGACGAAACGCACTGTAATTCCGAGCTTGGCAAGGGAATGCTGGAACAGATTATAAGTGCCGCCGTACAGGCTGGTCGCCGATACGATCTCGTCGCCGCTGCCGGCGATGTTCAGAATCGAGTAGGTGATGGCGGCCTGGCCGGATGCGGTGGCAAGCGCGCCTACGCCGCCTTCGAGCGCCGCGATCCGCTGCTCGAATACGTCGGACGTCGGGTTGGTGACGCGGGTATAGATGTTGCCGAACTCCTGCAGCGCGAACAAGCTGGCCGCATGGTCCGTATCGCGGAAGCCGTACGAAGTCGTCTGGTAGATCGGCACCGCGCGAGCGTAAGTCGTAGGATCGATCTGCTGTCCTGCGTGAATCGCCAACGTTTCGGGTTGAAGCTGTCTTTCTGCCGTCATAGTGGATTCCTCCTGAAATGGTTTTTTCGAGCTTGCGACCACCACCCGGATACGCCAAAAAAAGGCATCTTGCCGTAAGCGCGCGATGCGCCAATAGCGAGATACCTTCAGCGGTCTGGTAGGTACGACGTCTAATTCCGATTAAATATATAGGATTAAATGTATATTACCAATATTTGCAGGTTTCGTCAACTGGCGATTGTTGTTTGGGTTTGAATGCTTTCCGGACCGGGGATCATGATATAATCTCATTGCGGACTAACACAAAGGAGAAAATCGCCTATGAGGTTCGGATTCGACATCGACGACACTTTGCTTAATTTGCGGGAGCACGCGTTCCGGACTTACAACGCGAAACTGAACCGGCAGGTAGAGATTGAGGTTTTCCATGCGTTAACCTGCATCCCGATTCACGAGGCGTTCGGGCTGTCGGCCGAAGAAGGACGCGAGATGTGGAATCGCCACCGGGACGAAATCTACTATTCCGCCCCGCCGTTCGCCGATGCGGTCGAAGTGCTGCAGGAGCTCGAGAGGCTCGGGCATGAAGTGTATTACGTGACGGCCAGGAAAGCCGAGCATTGCGAGCGCACGAAGCTGGCGCTGATCGAGGCGGGATTCCCGGTACGGGAGGAGCGCTTCTACTGCGGAATGGACGACTTGGACAAAGTCCACATTATTCGCGAGCTGGAGCTGGACTATTATTTTGACGATAAGCCGAAGGTTCTGGAGACGCTGAGCGAGTTGAAGGTCGCCTCCTACGTGAAGGACAACGCCTACAACCGGCATATGGATATGCCGAGAATCGTAGATTGGCGGGAGCTGCTCGAGCTGCTGTCTGCTGACAATCGCTGACCGTATCTGTCAGTGATTGTCCTTTATAATGAAGGGGAGAAGCGAAGAAGGAGGCGATAATGGCGATGAATTGGAACTATTACGACACATTCATTACAGTAGCTCCGGATTGCTCCGCGGAGCGCGGCATCATCCCGCCGGAGAAGAAAAGCGGCAGGACGAAGCCGAGTATCGAGTACGATCTCGTCGCGAACAACCCGTACAAGTATACGCAGGAGGAGCTGCTTTTTCAGACCCACGTTCTTCATAAGGAAATTCCGCAAGAGGAACTGGAGGCCCGGGAGGCGGAACTGCGCGCCGAGTTCTTCTCCAAGCCGACGGCTTGCCTGCGCGCGTCGATGCTGCCCAAGAAATACGGCTGGGGGCTGCATTTCGATTCGCAGGGCAGGCTGGCGCTTGTCCCGCGGGAGACGGCGGAGTACGACCGGCTGGCCGGAGGCGGCGAGCCCGGCGTGAAGGTGCTGGCCGCGATGCGGAGCAGCCGGAAGTGAGCCGCCTTGCCGGGGCTTTAGCCGCATCTAGGCTGGGGAACCGGTAGAGGGCGGCGAGGCGGTGTCGGCCAGGTCCGGCGCCGTCGAGGCCGTCTGACGAGCCGATGCTGATAATCGCCGATGGAATCCCGTAGATGTTGAAGATCGGGATCCGGTTACAGATCGACGCCATGTCGGGCTCTTTTCAGCAGATCGATTTGCATTTCCAGCTTTTGTTGCGCTTCTTCCAGCATTTTTCTTTGGTCAATGATTTCGCTTCGTTTTTTCTCGTACACTTGCAGCAGCTCTTCGCAGTACGCTCCTTTATCCTTCTTGTCTGTTTCCTGAATCTCGGGGTACTCGCAATACATGATATCCCTGATCTGGTCTGTAGTTAGACCCAAGGCCAAATACAGTTGTATGGTACGAACGGTTTCAACCGACGCCTCATCAAACTCGCGATAATTATTGGCCAGCCGCGAAACGGGGAGCAATCCCTTTTTCTCATAATGGCGAATGGAGCGTATGCTGGCCCCCGTACGATCTGCCAATTGCCTGATCTTCAATAAAACTGCTCCTTTACATCATGTTATTGCTTTCCCCTGGATTGAAAGTTGCTGCGATGCTTGTTAGCTAAAGACATGCAAATGTTCTGCGACCCATTGCGCGAACGTTCGGGCATGTCTGCGGGTAACTTCTGCAACGGTCGGCACCACGGTGTACGCTTCTTTAGGCAGATTCTCGTGCCAATCGTGTACGTAATCGATCATCTCATCCGAGACGCCTGCTTTTTTAAGCCGTTCGCGAGCCTGTTGCTTCGTAAGTTCGTTAAATCTAATGTTCCGGCCGAGCGCCGCTGCGATGATATTCACTTTATCGCGCGGGGTCAAAGCTTCGGGGCCTGTTAGGGTATACGTTTTGCCGGCATGCCCCGTTTCAGTCAACGCTGCCGCCGCTACTGAACCCACATCCGCCTCGTGGACGATGGCGTTTAAGGAATCGGCGAAAGGTTCCTCTACGAGACTTGACGTGCGGATGGACTCGGCCCACGACAGCGTATTGGACATGAATTCGCAATATGGCTGTATATGCGTCCAGTCAAGATTGCTCGCTTCGGCCGCTTGCTCCACCGTTCCTTTCACGCCGCTCCACAGAATGGCAACGCGTTGTACGCCCGCTTTTACAGCCAGGTCAATGATTTCGTCTCCGGTCTGCAGAGGGGCGCCGCCTCCGCTGCTGGTCATCAAGTAGATGCCCTTGACTCCTTCCATTGCCGGTGCGAGCGTCTCCGGCGCCGCAAGGTCCCCGTATACATTCTCTACTCCTTCAGGCAAGACAGCCTTTGCCATTGCGGGATTGCGAGTCAAAGCACGCACTTGCTGTCCGGAGCGAACAAGCTGATGAACGAGATGGCGGCCTACGTTTCCGGTTGCGCCTGTTACTAGAATGGTCATTGGGTTTCTCCCTTCGATTCTTGGTTTTGGAACAGATCGATGCCCAGCTTCTCAAGAACGTCGATTGCCTTCTCAACGGGCAGTCTCGGTAAGTTGAACTCTCGGTCGATCACATCCCGAACCTCGTTGCGGTTGGCTAATATACGCTTTTCGACCTGCCCGCGGCTGTTCCGGATGCTCAGCACATTGTTGACTAATGAAAGCGATCGATCTCGATCCAATTGCCAAATTTGACAGCGTAAGAACGAGGTGAACAGACTATTCGGCTTGTAATAGTTTGCGATCGCTTGCTGAAAATCATCGAAGCGGTACGTTTTACGGATATCGAACGTCCAGTTCAGCTCAGTAAGCAGCTTTCCGTCCACTTCTCTGTTGTACGTGTACGTACCGGGTTCATCCCCCGGGAGCAACCTGATTTCTAGACCGCCGAAACGGGACACCTGATCGGGATCGCTCTCCAATCGGACGGGATCGAAAAAAGGGGCTCCGTTCCCGCAATCCACGTACACTTCTTCTTGTTCATCCGGAAGTCGGACGAGCAGCCCAACGTGTCCGCCGCCCAATAAAGCGTAGCGGCAATGAAATCCAAGCCGATTCAGCAATTCGTGGAGACTGCTGTTTATGACATAGCACGTTCCTCCCATATGATACCGAACGAGTTGATCCACAAACTTCTTTTCATCCTGTTGGAGATGTTTTTGCTTGTGGTAAGCTTCAAAATTCATTAATGTGCTCACGTTCTCGAAAGGAATACGATTTAGATGGGCCGTGCAAATCGTTTTTAAGTAGGCATAAGAAGGTTCTTGAACCGGAACTTGAATGTAGTTCAAATAATCGATCGCCCATGGCGGTAACGGCTTTTGTATCACGATCATCTCCCCTTCCGTCTGTTTTCAATCCAACGGTAAGGTGAGTATAAACTGTAACACTAGTGTGATAGTCAAGGCGGAATGAGAGTGGTTCTGGAATAGAGCCGAAGAAGGGGGAGAGAGGCAGTCCCATAAGCAGAGTTGCTTGAGATGATCGATAGAAAAAGTAGGGGTATGTACCTTCTGGAGTCATACGCTCCTGAAATCACCCTGCCACGGGTTTACCCATTCAAGTTTCAGGAGCGTATAGCATCGGAAGGAGGTACATACCCCTTGCACATTTATCGTCGATCATCTTTCAGAGCAGCTTAAAGTTCTTATGGGACAGCCGATTCTCGCTTAATTGAAGCGGATTTCCCGCTGTTCGCATTCCGGGGCGGCAAAGCTCAGCAAGCGTTCGCCTTCTTCGGCGAGAGCGTCCCGGTCCTGCGGGCTCAGCGGGCGAAAAGGAGTGATGACGAGCGCCGCGGAACCGCGTTCCCGAACGAGGCTCCACATTCCTGCGACGAACCCGTCGATCAGGAACGTCGGACGAATGATTCCGTTGATCGTGAATACGCGTTTGCGATCTTCCTCGGAAATGATGCGCGCCCGGTCGGCATGCGACAGCAGCACGTTGTCGAATTCGGCCACAAAGCGCGGAGAAATCGGCATATCCTCGTCGGGAAGCGGCGCATTCGGCACGTCGAACAGCTCGCGGCCTTGCTCGTCGCGGAAAACCCGCAGACGGGGGCGCATTCGCTTGACGACTTCGCCCAAGCGCGTCAGTCCGCACCAGGCTTGCATATCTTGAACCGTCGCGGGGCCGAAGGCGGCCAGATAGCGCTCCAGCATATGCTCCAGCGAGTCTGGACCGGCCGCAGCTTCTTCGCTTCCGAGCCAGACCTTCACGGTCGTATGGGCGGCCGGGCCGCTCTCGCCCCACAGCCCGCGCGGAGGCACTTGCACGAGAGAGAGCAGCGTGCGCGCGGCGGCTCCGAGGACGCCGACGTCGCGGCCGTGCCAGCGGTTGTCCGAGGCCAAGCGCTCTCCGATTTCCTGGAAGGTCATCGGGCGCTCCTCGATCAGCTTGCGGGCGGCTGCCGCCAGCTCGGCTTCGTCGACTCCTTCGAGAAGCTTGCCGTGGGTCGCCTTGAGGCCCCGATCCATCGCCGGCTGCACGAGCGGGCGCAGCTCCAAGGCGTCGCGGGCGGAGACGAGATGGATCGTCGAGCGCATGAGCGCAATCCGCACCGCTTGGCGGGATCGGATCAGCTCTGCCAGCTCGTCTTGGCGAAACCCCTCAAGCCTTGTCCATAAGCCGAAATAGGGCGGAGTTGGAGCTTGGGCTTGCATGCCGACGAGATGCTCGATCGCTTCCCTAGCGGAGAGGGTTCGGCGACGGATGAGCAGCTGACGTTCGAGCAGCGCGCGATTGAGCTGCCGACGGCTCAGCACGGGCTCCCGGCTCGCAGCCGCAGCAGAAGGAGGATTGGCCATAAGGTGAAATCTTCCTTTCCTAATGGGGATGAAATACGCAAGCTACTCTTTCTCCCGAAGCTGCCGCATGTACTCCGTCACCTTCCGGTCTTCCTCCAGCGGATACGCGCAGCCGAGCTTGTCTGCTACGGCCAAGCCCGCGGCCCGGGTCAGCCGCCCCGTCTCGAACAGCGCGTCCCAGATACGCTCCGGGTCGCCGTCCGCATACGTGCGGTAGTAGGACGCCCACAGCTCCTCCGGCAAAAACCGCTCCAACCAGCGCCCCGCCTTGCCGACGTTCACCGTCCAGCCGTTGTTCATGCCGACGTGCCAGCTCAGCAGCTTCACGACCGCGTCCCGCACGACGGCGTCGAGCATGAACTTGGCGTATGGAATCTCGCCTCGTACTAACCCCTTCGCCACATTCGTCGAGCACCACCAAATCTCGTTGAACGCCTTTTCCACCTCTTGCTTATCGGGTTTCACCGTCACGTAGGATCGATCGCTCGAAGGCGGGACCTCGCCCATACGTCCGTCCTTGTCCAGCAGCACCTTCATCAAGCTGTCCTCGATCTCCGCCACCGTATCCGCGCGCCGGAAGGACAAGTCGACGCGCACCCCGTCCGTGAACAGCATGAGGAAAATCTCCCAAGCTTCGCCGTCCTCCTCGGCTTGATTGTGCTGCATGATCATCAGCTCGCCGAATTCGGCGGCAATCCAGCTCTGATCCTCGGCGGACGAGGCGATATCCGTCACACCGTAAATCACGTCATAGTCCCGCAATTCGTCCTGCTCGACGTTCGGGTTGACGCGAGAACCGTTCAGCAGCACGACGCGCACCCGCGCATCCCGATCGGCGAAGGCCAGCAACCGTCCGAACACTTCCTTTTCCTGCCTCATAACAACCTCCGCGAATCTCCTGTTTTCTTCAGTCTACCGGAACAAGTTTTTTTTTCCAACAACCGCTTTACTCTGGAGTTACTCCATAGTTTAAGATAGAGGAGAAACGAACCGTTCCTATTCCTGCAGCCCATTCGGGAAGGAGACGACGGAGATGGAGTTTATAAGAAGGGTAGCGGGCAACGTCAGAAAAGCGTTTCGTTTTACGAGCACGGGATTGTCGCTAAAGGAAAAGTGGAGGCTCGCGCTCCCCGGTCCGATTCTGTCGGTCGGAGGCGTGCTCATCCACAATGTCTTCATCAAGTATTACACCGATATTATCGGCTTAAGCCCGACGATGGTCGGCTGGGCATACGTCATCTACAACATCTGGAACGCGATCAACGATCCGTTCATCGGCGTCTGGATCGACAAAATGAGGCACAGGCCGAGACGAGGCAAATACGTCTACGTCATGCGCGTAACCGTGCCGTTCATGATCCTCTCTTCGTTCGCGATGATGCTGTCGAGCCCGTCCTGGGACGAGTGGATGATTTTCCTTTTGTATACGGTGGAATTGTTCATCTACGATACGGCGGCAACGGCCTACAGCATCGCCTATCAGTCCTATACGCTGATCGCCGCTCCGACGAAGGAAGAGCGCGTCGACGTGAACATTATCCAGAACTACGTCTCCCAAGGGATGTCGTTCCTGGTGACGATGATTCCGACGATGCTGCTGGTCGGCGACGGCAAGAGGGAGGTCATTCTCCCGATTTTCTCCCTGGTCATCCTGGCCGAGTCAATATTCTTCGCCCTGGCGCTAAGGGGGCTGAGAGACGACGCCAAAATGTACGAAAGTCTCGAAACCCAGCACTTCGACCTGAGAGACGTATGGAAAGAGGCGTGGCAGATCATCAAATCCCGTCCTTTTTTCTCGTATATTCTGTTCTCTATCATCACGGTCGGGCCGATCGGCTTCTACTTCACGCCGTTCTTGTACTACATGGACGATGTCATGGATGTAAGCGGTCTCACCGCGACGATCGTCGACGTGAGCACGCATGTGGCCGTTCTGCTCGTGCTTCCCGCGGCAGGTTATTTCATCAAGAAAAACGGTACGAAGATCAGCGTCTACTGGGGGACGATCGCCGCCGTGCTCGGGTATGTCGGGATTTTCCTGGCTCCGAACCTCTGGCTGGCCGCGATCTCCTATACGCTTGTCGTGTTTACGGTCAACTACATTCGCACCGCGGCGGCGCCCATGGGCTCGCTGATCATCGACGAGAACGAGAGGACGACCGGAGTGAGGAAAACGGGACTGTTCAACGGCTTGTTCTCGGTGTTTACCGTCGCTTTCTCAAGCTTGCAGACGGTGATCTTCATTAATATCATCGGCGCGTACGGGTACGACGGGACGGCGGACGTCCAGACGGATTCGGCGGTGTTCGGCATTCGGCTGGCGGCGGGAATCGTTCCTCTGGCCGCGGTCCTGCTGGGGTTGATCCCTCTGGCGCTGTATCCGTTCGATAAGAAAAAGGAAGAGGAAATTTCGGCGTTCAGCAACCGGGCGCGGAGAGGGGACGGGGTTTAGATGGGCGATCCGTCGTTGAGGCTGAGTTTTACGATCGGGGAAGTGTCGCAAATACTGGACATTCCCGTAGATACGCTGCGCTACTATGACAAAATCGGGCTGCTGGCCCCGCATGTTCGCGACACGAACAAGTACAGATATTACGACCTGGAGCAGTTCGACTCGCTGATTACAATCCGCATGCTCAGGGCGATGGAGGTGCCGATCGAGCGCATCCAGGAGCTGCTGAAGGAGCGGGAGCTGACCGGAATTCAAGGGCTGCTGAGGGAGAAAAGAACGGACATCGACCGCAGGCTGGCGTACTTGAACCGGTTGTCCGGCAAGCTCGACTCGCTGCACGCGAAGCTTCGCAAGTTCGAGGATGCGGATACGATCGAACTGGTGAAAACGGAGCCCGCCTGGGTGCTGCTGACCGACTCGATCATGGAAAGCGGCGACCGCAAGCTCGGAAGCCGGGTTCAGGAGCAGGTGCGCCGCATTCGCGAGCCGAAGGAATGGGTGGCTTTCTGCCATATTATCTCTATCGTATCGCAGGAGAATTTGCAGGCGGGCCGCTACCACAACTATTTGAACAACGGCATCCTCTCCACTCACCCGATGGACGGGGAGGGAGAGACGTTCCGGAAGCTCGAGCCGTTCTACTGCGCCAGAAAATACGTCGTCATCGGCAAGGACGATTACGCCAAGCTGGACGAACACTACGAGCATATGAAAGCTTTTATCGCCCGCCGCGGCTTTCGCATTGCCGGCCATTCGCTGGAAATCAATCTATACAACCAATACGACCGTCACTATATCGAGATTCATATTCCGATCGCGGAGAAATAAGGAGGTCATTGTCCATGAAAAAATTGTCGGCTCAAGCTCAGCGCATCGTCAACGAGGACGGAGCGCACGTCATTCTTCACGGCGTCAATCTGGTCTGCAAGGACAAGAAGAAAGGGTATGTTGAGCCTTGCGACGAGAGCTTGTTCACTTGGTTCCGCGAGCAGGGCTACAACGTTATAAGGCTGGGACTCATCTGGGACGGGGTAGAACCCGAACCGGGAGCGTACGACGACGTCTATCTCGGCAAGATCAAACAGCAGGCAGCTTGGGCGGAGCAGAACGGCATCTACGTGTTCCTCGACATGCATCAGGATTTGTACAGCTCGCTGTACGGGGACGGGGCGCCGGAATGGGCGACGCTGCACGACGGTCTGCCGCATGCAGAGGGCCAGCTCTGGAGCGACGCCTATCTGGAGAGCCCGGCCGTCAATCGGGCATTGGATCGCTTCTGGGACAACGCCCCGGGGCCGGGCGGCGTCGGCTTGCAGGATCGTTACGCGGCGATGTGGCGGCATGTGGCCGAATTTTTCTCCGACTGCCCGAATCTGATCGGCTACGATCTGATGAACGAGCCTTATCCGGGGACGGACGGGCAAGAGGTGCTGGGCGCAATTATCGCGGCTTACGCGGAGAAGGTGCTCGGGCTGGAGAACGCCGATGCCGGGCAGCTCGGGGAACTGTGGTTCGACGAGGAGAAGAAGCTGGAAGTGCTGGCCGGCATGGCCAAAATGGAAGTGTACCGTCCGCTCGTGGAGAGCGCGGCGGAAGCGTCCCAACGCTTCGAACGGGAGAAGCTGTCCCCGTTCTTCGACAGGACGGCCGAAGCGATCCGCTCGGTTGACCGGGAACGGCTGCTGCTGCTGGAAACGAGCTATTTTGCGAACATGGGCATCGAATCCGGCCTTCAGCCTGCGGCAGACCGATCGGGGAATAGGGATGCGGGGATGATCTATGCTCCGCACGGCTACGACCTGGTCGTCGATACGGATCACTACGAGGCGTACAACCAGGATCGCGTCGACCTGATCTTCGAAGTTCACCGCCGCGTTCAGCAGCGGTTGAACGTTCCCGCCCTGATCGGGGAGTGGGGCGCGTTTAACGGAAACCCGGCTACGCACGGCTTGACGCGGGCCATCGTCGCCTTGTTCGAAGGCTATCTGTGGAGCAGCACGTATTGGTGCTGGGTGGACGGCTTCAAGGAAGCCCCTTACGCCTCGGCGCTTAATCGGGCTTATCCGCAGGCGACGGGCGGAGAGCTGCTCCGCTATCGCTACGATTACGATGCCGGACGGCTGGAGATGGACTTCGTGCCGAACGGAGCAGAGACGGTGATCTACCACCCGCAAGCGTCCGGCCTGACCGGCAGCGATATTCTGATCATTGGCGCGGAAGGCTGCTTGACGGAGATCCGGCCCTACGACGGCGCGCAGGGCGGACTGGTCATCATGCGCGCGCCGCAGGGAGAGGCTTCCGTATCCGTTCGGATCGGCGGATAATCGCGGCTACTTGATAATCATGACCGGGACGGGGGCATGCAGGATGACGTTATGGCTGACGCTTCCGACCATCAGCTCCCGGAACGCGCCGAGTCCCCGGCTGCCCATGACGATCAGATCGCAGCCTTCGCGATCGGCATAGTCGAGAATGGCCGAGGCCGGCGATCCGGCGAGAATGACGACATTGGCTCCGGGCGCGTCCCCCAGACGCCTCTTCACGAGGTCGATGATTTCCTCTCCGTGCTTTTTCACCTGCTCCTGATAGGATTCCGGCTGGACGAAGGTCATGTCCGCTACCGTAACCGGCTGCAGATTGATGACGTGGGCGACGGTGAGCCGGATCTGCGCTTCGGAACGAGCGAACTGTATAGCCTTGTCGAGCGCTCTGTTCGCCGGTTCGGAGCCGTCGTACGGAACGAGAATATGGTTGAAAATCATGCGAATTCCCCCTTAATCGTTATACAGTCCAATTTACCCTGAAGGGGGATGCGCCAAACGCTGGTGACGGGGATGCATGCGTGCCGGCGATAATCCGATCGCAGTTGGAATCGGAGTCGTGCTCGGAACTATGGTATGATACGGTTAACGTGTTTTACTTATAGTGACGAAGAGGGTTGGTATCGGAATGCATCTGTTATCCGTTGAAAATATATCGAAGAGCTACAGCGACAAAATGTTGTTCGAGAACGTGACGTTCGGCGTCGAGAGCGGGGACAAAGTCGGCATCATCGGCGTGAACGGCACGGGCAAGTCGACGCTGCTGAAGGTGATCGCGGGCCTGGAGCCGCCGGATTCCGGCCAGGTGTCGATCGGCCGCTCCGTCGTGCTTCGCATGCTTGCCCAGGATCCGTCGTTCGGACCGGAGGAAACCGCGCTGGAGCACGTTCTGGGCGGCGACTCTCCGCAGCTTCGGGCGGTGCGGGAGCATGCCGCGGTGCTGAAGGAGCTGGAGCTTCGCCCCGGCGATGCCGGCTTGCAGGAGCGGCTCATCGCCGCCAATGCCAAGATGGACGAGCTGAACGCGTGGCAGTTGGAAAGCGAAGCGAAGACCGCGCTTACGAAGCTGGGCATTCTGGACGTCCACGGCCAGGTAGCGGCGTTCTCGGGCGGTCAGCGCAAGCGCGTGGCGATGGCGGCGGCGCTGCTGCAGCCGTCCGACGTGCTCATTCTGGACGAACCGACGAACCATATCGACAACGATTCCGTCGCTTGGCTCGAAGGGATGCTGCAGAAGCGCAAAGGCGCGCTGCTGATGATTACGCACGACCGTTATTTCCTCGACCGGGTCAGCAACCGGGTGATCGAGCTGGATCGCGGCTCGGCGTATTTCTATGAAGCGAACTACAGCCGGTTTCTGGAGCTGAAGCTGGAGCGGGAGGAGCGCGAGGCCGCCTCGGAGGCCAAGCGTCAAAACCTGCTGCGGGGCGAGCTGGCTTGGATTCGCCGCGGAGCGCAGGCTCGTTCGACGAAGCAGAAGGCGCGGATCGATCGCTTCGAAGCTTTGAAGGAGCAGGGACCCAAGAGCGCGGCGGGCAAGCTGGACGTGTCCGTAGCATCGGCGAGGCTCGGCAAGAAAATAATCGAGATCGAGCATTTGCGGAAAAGCATCGGCGGCCGCGAGCTGATCCGCGACCTCAGCTACATCGCGGTGCCGGAGGATCGCGTGGGCATCGTCGGGCGCAACGGGAGCGGGAAGTCGACGCTGCTCAAGATGATCGCCGGGAAGCTGCAGCCGGACGGCGGGCGCGTGGAACTGGGGCCGACGGTGAAGCTGGGCTGGTTCAGCCAGGAGCACGAGGAGATGGACGAGTCGCTTCGGGTGATGGAATATATCCGCGAAGGGGCCGAACAGGTGAAGACCGCGGATGGCACGACGATCTCCGCGGGGCAGATGCTGGAGCGGTTTCTTTTTCCGCCTGCGGTGCAGTGGTCCGTCATCTCCAAGCTGTCCGGCGGGGAGAAGAGACGGCTGCAACTGCTGCGGGTGCTGATGAACGCGCCCAACGTGCTGCTGTTGGACGAGCCGACCAACGATCTGGACATTGCGACGTTGACGGTGCTTGAAGATTATTTGGACGATTTTCCCGGCGTCGTCATCGCGGTGTCGCACGACCGTTACTTCCTGGATCGGACGGTGGATCGCATTCTGGCGTTCGAGGGGGACGGCGTCGTTGCCGAGCATACGGGCAACTACTCCGATTACCAGGCTTACGCCGAGAGGCGGGAGGCGGAGAAGCAGGCGGCGGCCGTCCCGGCGAAGGCTTCGGGGGCGCCGGTGACGGGGGCGGCTGTTCAGGAGCGCAAAGACCGCCCGGTTCTGAAAATGTCCTACAAGGACCAGAAGGATTTCGAGCAGATCGACGGCTGGATCGCCGAGGCGGAAGATGCGCTCGCCGCCGTAGCCTCCCGCATGGAGGAAGCGGCGAGCGATTCGGGCCGGCTGCAGCAGCTAATGGAGGAGCAGACCGCGCTGGAGGCGAAGCTTGATACACTGCTGGAGCGCTGGACGGAGCTGAACGAACTGGCCGAGCAGATCGCAGCGAACAAGAGCGGGCGGGGCTGAGACCGGCCGGCGGCCCGACTTCGGCCCCGCTTGGACTTAGCAGTCTTCCGGACCGCTATTTTGTCCACGATTCAGAAAGTGTAAAATCCGCTATCCTTATCTGAATCGTCTCCGACAAAACGCCTTCGGCGTCCTCTGGACGATGAAGACGTTATTGCTTGGTTAGTGGGAGTTACGGCGAGCTAACGACCTGATAGGCCGTTAACGGAGGGCGAGCGGGAGAGTTGGCGCGACTAACGGTCTGGTAGACCGCTAACGCGCCGAACCGCTTACTCTCCCGGGTAGGAGAAAGCAACCTCGTGGATGCTGAGCTTGGCGCCGAGCATGATGCCGGAGCCGGGCTTCGGTTGCCCGCCGTGCCCGGTTTGTCCTTCGCCATGGCCGGCTGGACCTGCCGCTGAGCTGCCTTCGGGCTTCGGGCGTGAGTGGGCGTGAGCTTGCTTGAAGGCGTCGCTGTTGACCCACCCTTCGAATGACTCTTTGTTTTCCCACGTCGTGCATACTTTCAGTTCATCGTGTTCCTCCAGCGACTCGGTCAGCAGCTCCATGCGGATAAAGCCAGGTGCGTGTTGAACGCCCTTCGGATTTTTGAATCGTTCGGCGACTTCGGCAACATGGCCCGATTTCACGCGAATTGTATTGATGGCGACGATCACGGTCGTAACCCCCTTCGAGATTGAGATCACCTTAAGTGTACCAAATCTCGCCATCCGCCGCTCGCTGCCTCCAACCGAACGCCGCTATCGCTTCGCTCCGTACCTCGTCATTCCCTCCGAATTATGCTCCCAGTTGAACGCCGCTATCGCTTCGCCCTGTTCCTCTCTTTTCCCGCCGAACTACGCCTCCAACCGAACGCCGATGTCCATTCGCTCAGCTTCTCGCCAATAGTGCGCCGCCACCGCAATGTCGAAAGCGGCCATGCCCATCGGATTGAAGAAAATTGGGGTCTCCCGCGCCACGGAGCGAAGTCCGTCAGCGCCAACGGTCTCTGTCAGCGTCAACGTTTCTTCCTCTCTCAACCCCTCTTGCAGATGCAATTGCTCGACGTCGGTGTTCTCTCGGCACACTTCCGGCCAGCTGTCGACGACGACTTGCGTTCCGGTTACGCACTTCGACTCGTAATCCCGCAGCGAGACGTTCAGCAGCAGCGAACCCGGCGCCGGTCGTTCGTCGATGTACCTCGTCGGCGCAACGGTGCAGGTCACGATGATATCGCTCCCCCGGTAAGCCTCCTGCCACGTATCGCATATCGTCGTCTCCGCGCGTTCCGTCCCCACACGGACCGTCTCCGGATCGATCCCGCGAACGTCGAACAGCCTCACGCTTTCTATCCGATCGCCGAAAAGGGTCATCATCATTTCATCATGCATTCTCCCGATCGGCCCCCACCCGATAATGCCGATCTTGCAGCGCTCGCGCCGGCCCAAGCGGAAATACGCCCGAAGCATCGCCGCGCTCACTGCCGCCGTTCGCAGCTCGTTCAGCCGTCCGCCGCACAGGAACGCCACGGGAACGCCGGTCCCGGGATCGTTCAGGACGATCGAGCCGTGCGCTCGCGGCAGTCCTCGCCGGACGTTGTCGGGAAAGCTGGCGATCCACTTGATGCCGCTCATCTCTGTATCGCCGCCGACGAAGGCGGGCATGGCGATAATCCGGTTGCCGGGCTCCCGGAAACGCAAATACGGCTTAAGCGGCTGAACCGCCTCCGGGGTTCCCAGCAGAGAGGCCGTCCGTTCGACGAGCCCGGCCAACGAGGGCCAATCCGTGCCGATCTGGCGGATATGTCCGTCGTTCAGGTAGATCATGTCCACGGTGCCTCCTTTTTCGAGTTAACGCAAAGTGGGGGCCGCGAACGGAACTTTGAGCGCCCTTGCGTACGTCCCCTGCACGGTCGAGCGCAAAATTTGGTTCTCCCCAAGGTTGGCTCACACATTTTCCATCGTCCACTCGTCGCTGTACACCGTATCCAAGTACCGGTCGCCGCGATCCGGCAAAATCGCCGCGCAGACCGCACCGGCGGGGATCTCGTCCCGAAGCGAGCGGATCGCCGCCAGCACGCCGCCCGAGGAGGCGCCGGCGAGAATCGCCTCCGAGCGCAGCAGCTCCCGGCACGTCTCGACGCACTCCCGTTCCGTGACGTACACGATCCGATCGATCAGCTCGGGCCGCGCGATCGGAGGAACTACGGCCGCCCCAAGCCCGGGAAACTTCCGAGCTCCCTTCGTCCCGCCGAAGATGACGCTGCCCGCCGCGTCCACCGCCACAATCCGGGAAGGCGCGCCGCTGTCCTTCAACCGCTCGGCACAGCCCCGGATCGTCCCGCACGAGCTGACTCCGCAGAACAAATAATCGATGCGCGGCAGCGCCTCCAGCATCTCCGGCATCGTCGTGTCATAATGGGCCATGTAATTGTTCGGGTTGCCGTACTGGTTCGTCCAGTAGCAGTCGCCGATCTGCCGCTGCAGCCGCTTCACCCGCGCGATCCGGGCGGGCAAATAGTCTCCGCTTGCCGGGTCCGGAGAAGCGACAAGCTCGATCTCGCCCCCGAGAAGCCGAATGAGCCGCAGATGGCTCTCCGTCGTGCGGGGGTCTACGACGCATATAAAACGCAGTCCAAGCCCCCGGCAGAGCTGAGCGAGACTGACGGCCATATTGCCCGAGCTCGATTCGATGACGGTCGTTCCCCGGCGAATGTCCCCGGAACGAATCGCTTCCCGTACAATTCGCAGCGCGGGGCGGTCTTTGGCGCTGCCGCCCGGATTCATCATCTCCAGCTTGCCGTAGACGCGGAACGCCGCGTCCCGGAACAGCCTGCGCAGAGGCACGAGCGGCGTCCTTCCGATCGCGGCCCCTATGCCGACAAGCGCATCCTCAGGGTTCATCAGGCCTGAGCCGTATGCATCCATCCGCCGATCCCCTCAGTCGTAGAAAATTTTCTTTCGCTTGATCGCCGTTCCTTCGCAGGAAGCTTCCTCGGGTACGACCCGGATCGCCTCCAGAATGCCTCCCCGGATCATGGCGCCGATCTCGGGAATGCGCTCCGCCAGCTCCCGTTCGATACTCTCGTATACGGCAGGATCAGCCTGGCTCCGGCTGCCGACATGCACGGACAATTTGTTCCCCCGCACGCGAACGGCTACGTTGGCTTCCTTCAAGTGGCGGTAGACGACGTTCTCGATGTCGTACACGCTGATTTTCTCGCCGTGCTTCAGCTCCGGACCGATGCGCCGCACGATGGCCTCGAAGCTCTGCCGCCATTGCCCGTTCACGCGAATCGGACGCAAATCCCGCACGACGTCGTAGGTGACGAACCGCAATGCGGGAAACAGCTCGCGCACGAACGAAGTCAGCACAAGCACGGACTCGCCTTCCTGGAGCGGCTCCATTCCGCCGCCGAGCCCTTCCGCCGGAACGCCTTCGGCTTTAATGCCTTCGGCGAACAGATAACGTCCATGCTCGTGCGAATAGCCGGCGATCGTGCCGATCTCGATCGAGCCGTACGTGTCCGTTACGTTTTCTTCGTTCAGCCCGAGCCTTCCGGCTACGCTGCGGCGCCATGCGGGAGCGGCGATCTCGCCGACCAGGACGACGCCGCGGATTCCGTAGGAGGCAGGATCGTCCTCGCTCGCTTCCAACAGACGGTCTAGAATCGACGGCATCGTATAGAGAACGTGGGGTCTAAGCGTCCTGAGACGCTCCAGATGCCGGACGATCGGCTGCTCGAACGAGATGGAATCCGCCGCAATGCCGATTCTCGCGAATACGTCCAGGGCGGTGCCCGCCGCGTGGCCCGTTCCCATGTCAGAGAGCGCTGTAGAAGCGCCGGTCGGCGCGATCATGCGGCGGAACATTTCGGCTTTGATGCGAACGTAATGACTCTCGTCTTCCGCGGAGTAGAAAATCGTTTTCCGACGGTTCGTGCTCGTTCCCGACGTCCGGTAGGACGTCACCCGGCCGGCGACGTCATCCTCCGCGTAGGGCCGTTCGCGGCTATAGTAGTACCGTTCCAGCAGTTCGGACGTCATCAGGGGAAGCCGGTCGATCGAGCGAACCGAGAACCGGTCGATGCCCGCGTCCGCAAGCAGTTGACCGTACCAGGGAAACACGCGAACGGTCCGGTCTATTTTATCGTGAAAGGGCGACGCACTCATGGCCATTCCTCCGCTTCCGCCTCCAAAGGTCGATAATCATAATATATGTGCGGGAGCGGCGCGCGTTCTTCCTTGCGGCAATGGGCCTTGGCCCTGCCTTCTCATGCGGGTTGCCCATACAGTATTCATAAGCGGATAGATCCCTGCGGGAAAAAGAGGAGCTGACGAGGAAATTGAGCAGGCAGACGAGAATTACGAGCAAGTGGATCAAGACGAAGCTGCTGGAGGGCTCTGCCGCATTGGCTCTTCACATTCCGGCCACGCGGCGATTGACGGCGGTCACGCTCGGGCGGATGCTGAGCAAGCATCGGATGGTATACATTAAGCCGGTGTCCGGTTCGTGCGGCATCGGCGTCATGAGAGTAGACCGAGCGCATGGCAAATGGACCGCGCGCGACGGCGTAAAGCGCCATGTTTTCCCAGGCTATTCGGCTTTGTTCAGGTGGATTCGGACGAGGATAGGCAGGGAGCCTTACCTGGTACAGCGAGGCATTCATGTGTTGAGGCTCGGAGGGCGGCCGATCGATTACCGCGTCATGATCCAGAAGGGCCGCAAAGTCGGCTGGAAGGTGACGGGGATGGCCGCCCGGGTAGCGTCGCCCCGCAAGGCGGTGACGAACGGCAGCCAGGGAGGCAGCATCTACGAAGCGCGCGGGCTGCTGCGGCGCACGGCGGGACACAGCCGCGCTTCCAAGCTGCTGAGCGAGTTCGACCGGTTGGCGCATGCGACGGCGCGGCGGTTCGATCGAGCTTATCCCCGGATTCGGGAGCTCGGACTGGATATTGCCGTAGATCGGAGCAAGAGGTCTTGGATCATCGAGGTGAACACGCGGCCCGATCCTTGTCCGTTCACGAAACTGCCCGACCGGTCGATGCTTCGCCGCATCGTCAGCTTCGCGCGCAGCTACGGTCGGACGTACAATCTGACCTGCCTGAAAGCGAGAAGAGGAAGCCGCTAATCTCGGCCGCTCCGTCAATCAGTTGCTCGAAATATTGCCCTGATTGACGATGACGGTGCTGACGTCGCATTTGAGTATCAGGCGAGGGTAGTAGCGTTCTCTCCACGCAGTCAGTTCTTCGTAAGGAAGGAGCCCTCTGAAATGTTGTCCTGCGCCCGTGGGATCGGATTTCGCTTTCAGCAACTTTTCGTATAACAGCTCGTATCGGGTCCGAATCTGTTCCGTCAGTTCGCTGGCGATCTCGTCCTCGCTCTTGTCGTCGTGCTTCTCTTTGACGATGGCCGACAGCTGCATCCGGGTATGGAGAACGGGGCGGCCGTCCACGATCGACCCGCGATGGCGGGTCGAATTGCGGACGATCAGCAGGCTGGACGACTTCGTAACCTCCAGAACCGCGTCCTCGATCTGATTGTTCGCGATATTGACGAGCAGCGATTGCTCCGGAGGAATCTGCCCAACCATCCGATCTTTGCTCATCAAGGCGGAGCCTTCGAATTCCAGCATCGTCGATGTGCCAGCGCGGATCACGGGCAGAGCGATGTCCTTCGTCTCCGAATGGATCGTCTCGAAGGCTTGCCATAACGCCGAAAGCGTAATTTGCGGATCCCATCCGGCGTTCTTGTTGAAGAAATTCATGAACGAGCTGCCGTTCTGCACGACGGAGTTTCCGGTTTTGCGGAGGAAGCTCTCCATGTCTTCGTTCGTGACGGCGAGCAGCGCCTTCATGGGAATTTCCTGCGTACGCATGGCGAAGGCGATCTCGTCCTGAATTCCCTCCTCTGCGACTTTGCGGTCGAACAGAATCAGCTGCATGTGCGTGAGGTCCAAATTGCTTTCGATATTCATGTCCAGATGGGAGATCGCCTTGCTCAGCGTAGCCGCTTCGGCCGATACGACCAGAATGCGGATGTTGCGAGCGGTAGGGACAGGCACCTGGAGCGATACTTTGTATTTGTGATCCTTGCTGTACGAGATGCCCATGATGATGGGGAGCACGCGATGGTTGATGTCTTTGATGTCCCAACAGCCCGGCAGCACCGTCAGCGCGCAGATCAGAGCGATGCAGGAGGGGAGGCGGCGCGGTCGAATCATGAAGCGGCTCTCCTTCGCGACAGGATCAGGCCTCTCCACAGGACGGCGGCGGGGATGGCGAACACGGCCAGAATGCGGAGCCAGGTTTCCCAGAACAGCATATTCTGCAGCCAATCCCACCCGGGAATCATCAGTCCCCAGACGAATAAAGCGACGGCGGCTGCCGCGATTACCGGCTTCTCCGGGCATTTCGGAAACCGCTTGTGAACGATTCGGCCGATCGACCAGAGCAGGAACGAAGCGTGGACGGACACGAAGGCCATAATGGAGACGGCGTAGAACAGAGTTACCCGGTCGAAAACAAGCCATAGCAGACTGACGCTGTCCATCGTGGCGAGAAAAGGGAATACGAGCAATCTCGCGGCGGGCGTTCCGAAAACGAGAATCGGAATGTGCAGGGCAATCAGGCAGAGCGCCCAGATCGGCAGCATGGTCAGGAAGACGCCGCGCGGGCGCAGCGGGCTCAGAGGGGGCAGCATGCCAATGACGAGGAACGGCGAGACGACGAACATGGAAGAGTAGAACTCCTGCTTGCGCAAGAAGTCGAAGCTCGAATTCCACAACGGATAAAGGTAATGAAAGTCGGCATTCTTGAAGCAACTGCTCAGCGCGAACAAGAGCACGGGCAGGAAGAGGGCCGAGAAGACGACGTTGGCCCGCAGGATGGAGTCCCCGCCCATAAAAGCGCCGAACATGAACAGCAGGACAAGCAGGGCAAGCAGCGCCCACATCGGGGTGTTCGCGACGAACATGATCCGAACCAGCTCGGCGAAACTTCTCATCACCATCAGCGAGACCAGCAGAAAATAGGCGACAAGAGGAGCCAGCAGCAGGAGCGAGGCCACCTTGCCCAGCGGGATGAACAAGTCGGCGAAGTCTTTGCCGGGAACTCTGGCAAGTCCGGCCAGCAGCAGGAAGAGGCACAAGGCTTCGATGCAGATATAGACGATTGCCGGCTGCCAATGCGCGTAGGCGGTCGTTCGAAGCGTCGCATGCGCGTAGAGGAAAAAGATCAACCCTGTATGAGTCCCGACGATGAAAAGATAGGTCGGCAGGCGGGAGGCGTTCCGTTGCAACGTTGCTTCATTCCTTTCTTGGGGAATCGCGGCGCGGGCGCAAGCGCTCCTACCGCAATCGCATAAACGGAATTCCGTACCAGCGGATGCTGCTCATGTACAAGATGAAGCCGATCAGACCCGCGAACAAACCCATTACGCCGTACATCGCGCTTAAGCAGACGATGGAGTATTTCAGGAACCGGATCGTTAACGCGTTATTGAATCCGACCAGCGTAAAGTTGGCGATCGTCGTGGCCGCCAGCACGATGATGACCAGATTGCTCACGAGCTGGGCTTGCACGACGGCCTGTCCCAAGATGATGCCTCCTACCATGGTGATCGTCGGGCCGATGCTTTTGGGCAGGCGAAGACTGGCTTCCACGACCATTTCGATAATAAACAGCATGATGATGATCTCGATGAATGCCGGATAGGGCACGTCGAGTCGGCTCATCGCCAGCGATAGGGCAAGCTCGATCTTGAGCGTCTCCGGATTGACCGCGATCAGCGCGACGTACAAGCCCGGAAGCAGGAGCGCGACCAGCAAGCCGATGATCCGCACGGCGCGGATGGCGAGCATGAGCGGGTAGGGAAAATGCTTGTCGGAGAACATCGCAAAAAAGTTGCGGATGGACGATGGCGTAATCGCCGCGGTGCATTGCCCGTCCATCAGAATAGCGACCCTGCCTCGGAGCAATTCTTCGGACACTTGTTCCGGCAGCTCGGTGTTGTACAGCGGAGAAATCAATTGCCAGCGCGTTCCCGTCAACTGGGAGATAAGCGCTTGGTCGCTGCGAACCGGTTGGCGGGAAGGGGCGCTTAAGCGGCCGCGGATCTCGGTCACCAGCTGCGGGGGAGCTTCGCTTCGCAAGTAGACGAGCGCAATGCGCTTGTCGGCGGAGCCTCTAAGGGAGACGTATTCCACCTGCAGATCCGCCGATACGAACGTTTGCCGAAGCAGCCCGACGTTCGTATTCAAGTCTTCCACGAACGCGGCGGAGGGGGCCCCCACAATAGTTTCTTCCTTCGGGAGGTCGACTGTTCTCCTAAGCTCGGCAGGCTCGGATTCCAGCACGAAAGCTCTAGAGCCGTCGCCGGACAGAACGGCCAGCTTGCCTTGGAGCAGCTTGCCCAGCAGCTCCGAAGAAGGCACAAACTCGCCGAACAGCCTCGCGGCCAACTCCTCGAACGAACAGGAGATTTCGGGAAGGCTGCCAAGCAATTCGTACCGGGTTTTGGCACGTTGAATCAGGGATTCGAGTCCCGCGATCCAGACGGGAGTTCCGCGGAGCACGAACGGTTCGATTTTCAAATCTTCGCGGCTGGCCGCCGCTTGCTGGAGATCGGCTAAGCAGGAATTGGCGCGCATGGTCGACGAGCACCTCCGTTACTCCGTAGCATTGACAATGTTTGGGGAAACCACTCGGATTTTTTTCTTCCTCGTATCTGGAGAGAATAACGCGAGGAAACCGATACGGCGCAGTTGCGTATTACAGACAAGATGGACATGAAATCAGGGAGGAATAGCAATGAATTGTCCGGTATGCGACGATACACGCATGAGAGAAGTGGAGAAGAACGGAATTCTCATCGACGTCTGCCCGACGTGCAAAGGGGTGTGGCTGGACCGGGGCGAGCTGGAGAAGCTGATGCAGGACGTCAGGGAAGTTCGCCAAGACTATAATGAATGGTATTACGGCAATTCTTCGGGAGCGTACGAGCAACAGAGAGGGGCATATCCTCCCCAGCACCAGCAGCCGCACTATCCCCCTCCGCAGCAGCAATACCCTCTTCCGCAGCAACCGTATCCCCAACACGGTCGCTACCCGTACAAGAAAAAGAAGAAAAGCGTCATGGACCTTTTCGGAGATTTGTTCGACTAAGCGCCGCGAGGCTATAACCGACGTTCCAGCCAATCGGGAGTTCCCGGTTGGTTTTTTGCATATATCAGACTTACATGCCGCTTCGCGGCATCGCCTGCAGGCTCGCTCAATAAGCCTGTAGAGTGGGCTTGTCCAGCGGTCGCATCTCCATGAACATGACGAATCAGGAAGGATTTTCCTATCCATTTGTCGAAAAAAGGAGGCATACATCGAAAAAGCAAAGGTTGTGTAGACATTGTTCTGTACGCAATGCGGACAAGAAATACCCGAGCAAGCGAGATTCTGCGGTCACTGCGGGGCGTCGGTCGCCGTTCGCGCCGAGGCGGAACCTGCGGGAGAGCCGGCAGAAAGGCAGTCGGAATGGCCGGCGAACCCGGCGGATCGGCAGGAGCCCCCGGCAGCTCCGAATCCGATCGACGATCCCGACGAAGAAGTTCGGGCGTTTGTGCAGCGGAACACCGACTACTATTTGCGCAAGTGGAGCAAAACGCCCGATCCCGGAAAAGGCCTCGGTTGGAACTGGGCCGCGTTTTTCCTTCCTTATTTCTGGTTGGGCTACCGCAAACAATACGTCGCTCTGTTCGGGCTGGCAGCCCTATGGCTGGCGATCGACATCGTGGATTTTGCCGCCGATCTGGAGATGAACAATGGAAGTATCGGGCTCTCTATTTCGGCAGGATGCGCAATCAGCGCCAACTCGTGGTATTACAGGTACGTGACCCGGCAAATCGGGAAAGTCAGTCAACACCCGACGGCCTGGGATCGACCCGTCAAGCTTGAGATGCTGGCCAGAAAGGGAGGAACGAGCTGGAAGGGCGTATTTCTATCAATCGGATTGCTCTTGACGTACGTGTTCATCTATATGTTTGTCCTGTTTCCGAATTACGGCAAAACGGAGATCGAGTTCGGGCGTTCCGAATCCGGCGGTATCGTCAGGGAGCGAACGACCGTATTCGAGGAGGAGGCTCCTATTCATTACTCCTTCGAATTTCCGGGAAACGGAGGGCATGTCGAAGTCGTGCTTGAAGTTCGGGAAGGGTCCACCAGCCAGGTCGTGGAACGCTGGCCGCTGGACGTTCCTCCTGATTGGCCGGGCGTACACCATAGCTTCTATGCCCCCGAAGCGGGGAAGTACACGCTCAAGATCATCAAGGACGACAGGGTCATTTCCAAAGGGAAGTTTACGGTAGAAAAGTAAATCTTCCGATTAAGTCAAGGGGCTGTCCCGTAAGTCCAGGTCAGTAAGCTCGCACAGGTGCGTATCACTCGCATCCGGGCCCGGCCCAGTGCAATAAGCCCGCCCGGCGAGCGTATCGCTCGCATCCGGGTCCGGGGCGTGGCAATAAGCCCGCGAGGCGAGCGTATCGCTCGCATCCGGGCCCGGCCCGGTGCAATAAGCGCGCGAGGCGTGCGTATCGCTCGCATCCGGGCCCGGCCCGGTGCAATAAGCCCGCCCGGCGTGCGTATCGCTCGGGTCCGGGGCCGGCCGAGAACAATAAGCGCACACCGCGTGAAGGCTTTAGTTGACGGTAAAGTCGGCCACGCCGATGGACAAATTAAATTGGCGGATTCGCGAAAGCGGTCTTTCCTGGTACGGGAAGCTTCTCAAATCGCCGAATGCCAGCGCGTCTTGCAGCGCCGCATGCCGGCTCATCTCCTCGACGGCTGCTTGCCTGAGAGCGGCAAGCACGTCGGGGCGGGCATCCGCCAGCTGACGCAGCTCGTCCTTGTCCTCCTTCATATGGAAGAGCTGCTCTCGCCCTCCGTTGGCCATGAAGATGTACTTCCAGTCGGCGTCCCGCACCATCACCTTGAAGCGGGGCGTGCCGGGTTGGCCGTACCAGCCGAACAGGCGCTTGCGGGGAGAAGCCTCCCCGTACAAGCTGCCGAGGACGTCCGTTCCGTCCCGGGTCTGTCCGCTGCCTGCCGCATGAGTCGCGATGGAGAACAGGTCGGTGAGACAGACCAACTCGTCGCGCTTCTCCCCGCAAGGCAGCCTGGCCGGCCAGCTGAGCAGGAACGGCACGCGGGCCGCCGCGTCGAAGAAGCTTTCCTTCTGCCAGGTGCGATGGTCGCCCATATGATCCCCGTGATCGCTGTAGAAGCAGATCAGCGTATTATCGGGATCGGGTCCGGCCTCCACGGCGTCGAGAATTTTCCCGAGGCATTGGTCGATATACGTAATCTCGCCGTAGTATCTGGCCTTTAGCGCGCGGGCGCGGGGATCGTCGATGTCCTCCGCCCAGATGAGATGATTCATCCAGCTCAACTGTTCGTCCATCAAGTCGATGTCGGGATTTCCCCGGACGGGATTCGGCATCGCGTCCGGATTGTACATGCGGTTGAACGGAACGGGCGGAGCGAAAGGCGGATGGGGTCCGATGAACGAGACGAACCCGAAGTAAGGACGCCCATCCCCGCCGTCGCGGATTTGCTCGACTGCCCGGTCCGCGACCCAAGCCTCGACGGTTAACTCGGCCGGAAGCGGGCTCGTCTGCGGCATATAGTACATGTCGGTGCGCTCTCCGTGCAATTGCTCAAGATGCGCGTACTCGGGATGCTCCCGGGCAATGAATTGCGCATAGTCGTCCCCGAGCCATTGCTCCTCGTCGTTCATCAATTCCTCGGTGCGCAGCTGCACGTCGTATCCCAGATCCTCGTTCCATGGATCGGTGTGGAACTTGCCGATGCCGAACGTCCGGTATCCCAAGCCCTTCATCGTTCTCGGCAAATACGGTCCGCAGCGCTCTTCCATGGCGGCGGGTTGGCCCGCCGCCAAATTCGGCCCTTCGTTATCGTAGTACCCGGTATGGTAAGGCTCCCTCCCGGTTCGGATCGTGTATCTGGCCGGCACGCATACGGGGCAGGTGGAATACGCCTTGTCGAAGCTCAGGCCGCGCGCGGCGAGCCGGTCCATATTGGGCGTCCGGACGATGCCGTTGCCGAGGGCGCCGACGGAGTCCGCGCGAAGCTGGTCGCACATGACGAGCAGAATGTTCGGTTGTTTCATGAAGCGGACCCTCCCGTCGGTTTATTTCTTGATGCCGTAGTTGTTCGCTTCTGTCCAGTCGTTCGTCGTTTTGGCGCTGGCCATCCCTTTTGTCCATTCCGCGTTCCACTCGGAGGTCAGCTTGTCGATGTCGACCGAGCCGCCGAGGTAGAGCTGCAGCGATTTGACGAGGAAGTCGGAAAATTCCTTGATCGTGGCCGGACCGGTATAGTTGGCCCGCCGAATGTCTTCGTTCTGAAGCACGAAGCCCTTGAGCTTCTCCGGCAGATCGGCGTTGTTGATCGTCGGCAGCAGGCTCAGGTCAGAGGCCAGCTTTCCTTCGATCTCCGGGGAGGTCAAATATTGAATGAGATCGATCGAAGCGTCCAGCTTCGCTCCCTTGGCGGTCGTGGAGACGGCCCAGGATTCATTGGCGGCGCCGCCCAGGACGACGGATTTCTCCATCGCTTCGGGGAATTGCGCTTTCGTAATGATCGGAATCGGCATGCCGCCGTATTCGAAGCTGCGGCCTTCCATATCTTCCACGAGCGTCAGGTCGGCCGAGTTGAGCATGACCATGGCCGCTTTGCCGGTCAACCAGAGCTGTTGGGCGGTTTTCTCGTCGATGCCGTTGAAGTCCTTGTTCCAATACTGGGAAAATTGCTTGAACAGCTCGAGTCCGTCGCGGAACGGATACTTGGCGTAATCGATCAGGCCGAGGTCGGTGGCGCGGGCCAGCTCGTTCTTGATGACCAGGTTGTCGCCGTCCACGTCCATCTGCTTTCTAAGCTGCTCGTCCAACTGCCCGAAGATCGAGGTCAGCGGCCAGCTCATGTGGCTGTTCGATTGGCCGGACATGGCCATAGGCGTGATGCCCGCGGCTTGCAGCTTTTCACAGGCTTCGATGAACTCGGGCCACGTCGTCGGAGCCTTGTCGATGCCCGCCTGCGCGAACAGCTCTTTGTTGTACAAAATCCGGATCATCGCGGTGTACGCCGGAACGGAGTTCAGGATGCCGTTGGCCGGGTTGATGCTGTCCTTGTAGAAGCTTGGCAGGAAAGTATCCTTCCAGGGCTGTCCCGGGTTGTAAGGAGATTCTTTCTCCAAATACGGCGTCAAGTCGTACACCTGCTCCTTGGCATAGTCCTCCCATACCCAGGCCATGCGGGTCAGCACGACTTCCGGCATGCTGCCGGCCGCCTGCTGGGTCACCATCCACGTCCGGTAGTTGTTGTCGGGAATAAAGGTGAATTCCACTTCGGTGCCGGTGCGGCTCTTATATTCGTCGAAAATCTCTTTGTACGTTTGTTCGACTCGTTGGGCGGTCGCATACTCGGCGCCCCAATAGGCGACGCTCAGCTTCTGGGCCGTGCCGGACGCCGCGGAGCCGGAAGCGGACGGAGATCCGGCGGCGCTGCTCCCGTTGTTGCCGTCGTTGCCGCCGCAAGCCGCCAGAGCGGACAGCGACAGCAGCAAGCTCGCGGCGAGCAGGCCCGATTTCTTGGACGTTCTTTTCATGGGTTGAACCCTCCAGTTGTCAGTAATCATGCTTATCTATATAAGCCCGTCCGGAGGACGTCTCTCCGGCGGGGATATATCCCGAATTCCGTCAGCCTTTGACGGCGCCTTGCGTCAGCCCGGATACGAACGGCTTCGTGGCCGCGAAGAACAGGATGAGCAGCGGCAGCGACGCGATGATATAGCCGGCCAGCTTGACCCCGTCCCCTTGGTTGATGTTGCCCGCGATCGTCGTGATCGCGAGAATGACGGGCTTGACCTTGTCGCCCGTGGTCACGACGAGCGACCAGACGAAGTTGTTCCAGATCTGCAGCCCCGACATGATGGCGACCGTGGCCAAGATCGGCTTGGAGAGCGGCAGGACGATGCGGGAGAAGATGCGGACGTCGCTTGCGCCCTCCATCTCGGCGGCCTCGTACAAGCTTCTCGACAGCCCTTCGAAGAAGGTGCGCATGAGCAGCACGCCCATCGCCGTATAGCTGGCCGCCGGGGGCAGCGCCTGTCCGATAATCGTGTTGTACATTCCCAGGTTCTTAATATTGATGAATTGCGGCACGAGAATGACAAAGCCGGGAATCATCAGCAGCATGATCATGAACGTGAAAGCCAGGTTTTTGAACGGAAAATCGTATTTGGCGAAAGCGTAGGCGGCCGTGGCCGACGCCGTCAGCGTCACCGCGATCCCGATCGTCGTCACAAGCAGCGAATTGACGATGGGGACGCGGATTTGACGGAACGCCTCCGAGAAGTTGTCGAAGTGGAACGGAGCCGCGAACATCCACGGGTTTTCGTAAATTTGCATCTGATGCTTAAAGGCCGAGACGACCATCACGTAAAACGGAAACATGGATAAGGCGAACAGGGCGACGGCGGTCACATTTACGCTTAGGCTTCCTTTTCTCATGCTGCACCCCTAATCGATCTTGTCGGTATTTTTGACGGAACGCTGAATGACCAGAGTCAGCGCCAGCAGCACCGCGAACAGAAGGACGCCGATGCTCGAAGCGTAGCCGAACCGCCCGTAGTTGAAAGCTTGGTCGTAGATATGGAGGGCCGGGGTGATTGTGGAAATGCCCGGTCCGCCGTTCGTCAGAATGTAAGGGGCTTCGAACAGTTGGAACGCCTGAAGCACCGCGTACATCAGCACCAGTCGTATTTGGCTGGCGAGCAGGGGCAGTTCGATGGAGAGGAGTCTCCGGATCGGACCGGCTCCTTCAAGATCGGCCACCTCGTACAAGTCGCTTGAGATGCTTTGCAGCCCGGCGAGATAAAGGAGGAACGGCAGTCCCGCGACCCAGGGGAAGCCGACGAACACGATAGCCCACAGCGCGGTAGACGGATCGCCGAGCCAGGAATGCTTCCAGCCGGCCAGCCCGATCGCCTCCAGCAGCTGATTGACCAGTCCGAAGTCGCCCGAGTACATCCATCTCCAGAGCAGGACGAGCACCATCATCGGCACGACGAGGGGAACGATAAATCCGACTTTCAGAAAATTTTGCAGCGTGCCGTTCCTTATGCGGAATACGAGCAGGGCGGCAAGCAGCGGCAGCGTAAGCTGGATCGCGATGGTCGCGGCCGATATTTTGAACACGTTTGCAAAAGCGACCCGGATTTTCTCGTCTCCGAGCAGTTCGGCGTAGTTGCCGAAGCCGATGAACCGGTTGATATTGACGCCGTTCCAATCGAACAGCGATTCGACGACGGAAGTAAAGAAGGGATAGTATTTGATGGTGGACAGCAGCAGAATAGCGGGAAGGAGGAACGCGTAAGCCATCTTGTTCTTCCTGATGCGACGAAGCAGTCCGTTGCCGCGAGGCGGTGTGTAAGCGACTTCATTCATGAGTGGGTAAGGCCCCTTCCTGGATTACGGCTCGTGAACCCATTATAGAAGGGGCCGGGCGGCTGGAACAATGAGACGGATTTATGCGGTTGTGTGGAATTTTTTACGTTCGGGTCGCCGGAATGCGCACGAGCACTTCCGTACCTTGTCCCGGCTCGCTTCGGATGGACAGTCCGTATTGGTCCCCGTAGTAGAAGCGGATCCGGTCGTGCACGTTCTTGAGACCGACCTTGCCGGGCGCGCTGTCGGACGGATCGGCGGAGTGAGGCTCGGCCAACCGTTTATGCAGCGCGGACAGCTGTTCCGGGGACATCCCGGCCCCGTCGTCGCGGATCAGGAAGACGAGATCATCGTCCCGCTTGCGGGCTTCGATGACGAGTTCGCCTCGGCCTCTTTTGACCTCGATACCATGGAAAACAGCATTTTCCACGATCGGCTGGAAGACCAGCTTGATCATCTTGTAGCTCATCAGCTCCTCCGGAAGATCGAAGCGCACGGCCAGCTTGTCCTCGAACCGGACGGATACGATATGCAGATAGTTGCGGATATGGCCGATCTCTTCGGAGACGCCGACCTGGATGCCCCCGGTTTTCGTGCTGTACCGAAACAAGTCGGACAAGGCGCGGGCGATTTCCCCGATCTTGGGAACGCCTTCGACGTAGGCCATGCTGTTGATCGTCTCGAGCGTGTTGTACAGAAAGTGCGGATTGATCTGCGCCTGAAGCGCGTTCAGCTTCGCCTCCCTCTCGTGCAGCTCCGACTGGTACACCTGCTCGATCAAATATTTGATCTGGCCGATCATGTCGTTGAAATACTGACCGAGCTCGCCGATCTCGTCTCGGGACAGGTTGGTCGCCTTGACGCTCAGGTAGCCTTGGCTCGCCTTCAGCATGGCGTTCTTGAGCCGTTTGATCGGTCGGACGAGGCCATAGGACAGCGCTTGGGACACGAGAATGGCGAGAATGAAGCTGGCTACGCCGAACAGCAGCGTAATGTAGCGCATCTCCCGGCTGTCCGACAGCAGTTCGTCCAAGTCGTTCTTGCAATAGATGACCCAGCCTACGGATTCTACGCCGGAGGAGGTGATCAGATAGGATTTGCCTTGCTCGCGCACGACGGAATAACCGGCATGGCCGCTGTCGGCCTTGGCGAAGGCGGGCGGGACCGCGGCTCCGACATTGCCCGTCTCCGAGTCGTAGACGATCCGGCCTTCCCGATCGGCGATCAGCATCGAACCGGAGTTGCCGACGAGCAGAGGGGCGAGAAACTTGCGGATCTCCTTAAGCCCGAAGTGAAGCATAATATACCCGAGCGTGCCTTGGGGCCGCTCCAGGTCGGACACCTTGCGAGCGTAAGTCAGCTTGAAGCTGTCGGCGTCCGGCTTGTCGGGAACGAGGCTTTGCGGCAGCCAGGGCTGCGAATCGTAAGGCCCGATGAGCAGATCGCCGGCCTCTCCGCGGCGCATGGAGTCGAACCAGGGCTCCAGATCGAACGGGTAGCTGGTTTTGACGGTTTCCCTGTTCTGGTAGAAAACGTAACCCTCGTCATCGAGCAGCGTGACGGATTGAATGATGCCGCGGAAATTGTAGAACTCCTCCTGCCGCAGCAGCATGTCGTTCATCTGGAGCTGATTGCGGATTTTGCCGAAGTCGTCGGCGGTTCCGCTGTTTTTCCACAGCGTCTGAAAAGTGTCCTGGTACGCGATGAAGGAGAACTGCTCGATCTGCACGAGAAACTGGTTCATATCGTTGGTGAACGTCCTCATCAGCTCGGCATTGTATTCCGCCGTGCGGCTCTCCACCCGATCGGCGTACCAGGAGTAGGATACCCACCCGAGCAGGGCGAGAGGGATGAGGCTTACGGTCATGAAGCTGAGCAGCAGCTTCTTCTGAATGCTCCTTCCGAAGGAGAACGACCGCATCATGGCCGCCCCCGTTCGTCCGCATGCGGAGCGGCATCGCCGGCTTGGCGGGCCTGACGGGCTTGCCGGTATTCGGTGGGCATCGCGCCGAAGCGCTTCTTGAACAGCTTGCTGAAATAGCGGCTGTCCGTGTAGCCGACGAGCGCGGCGATTTCCCCGATCTTCAGCTCGGAGCGCTCAAGATGCTCGCAGGCTTTCTCCAGCCGGATCCGGGTGAGAAACTCGACGAAGTTCTCGCCGATCATCTCCTTGAATACACTGCTGAAGTAGCTGGACGTAATGTGAAAACGGGCGGATACCGAGTTCAGGCCGATATCGTCTCCGTAATGCTCGCGGATGTAATCGGCGGCGAGCGCGACGTTCCGTCTGACGTCCGACGCCGAAGCCTGCGACAGGAATGCGCCGATCTTGCGGAAGTATCGGACGAGCCAATCGGTCATTTGCGGCAGGCTGTCTTGGCAGTCCGCCTCCAGGCAGAAGTCGAAGCCTTCCCGGACGAGCTCTTCGTTGAAGGCGGGCTGGGCAAGCAGCAGCTTGGCGGCATCGGAGACGATTGTCAGATAGAAGCCGCGGGCATGCTTCAGCGTGGCGCCTTCCGTTCGGCGAAAATAGCCGTCTATCTCGCCGATCAGCCGCTCGCAGGAGTCGAAGTCGCGCCGGGTCACCGCATCGGACAACTGCTTCTGCAGCGCGAGCGGATAACGGAATTCCCCCGGCTCCTTCTCCAGGGAGGAGAAAAGGATCAGCTCGTCCTTCCGGCCGAGCTCATGGCGTTCGGATACGCTGCCGGCTTCCCGGAAGGATGTCCGCACCGCTCCCGGATCGGAGAGGGGGACCGCGTCGCCGACCGCAGCCCAGATGTCCGCGATGTTGCTCTTTTTCAACGCCCACCACAGTCTGTTGACGTTGTTCCGGACGGCATCGCCATTCTCACCGAGCACGAGCGCGCCGAGCCGCGACCGCTTTCTTTCCCACAGGACGACCGGCCGTTCTCCGGAGATCGAGGAAGCGGCGATCTGTTCGACCTGAGCCGCCAACGTGGAGGAATCGAATTGCGCGGTATCATAGTGCAGCAGCAGAACCGCCGCCCAGCTCGCAGAGATGCCCTGCAGGCGGACGGCCTCCGAGAAATCTCCATCGGAGCCGCGGTCGCCCGCGCACACTTCGGCGGTGAGCCGCTCCAGGTACCCGGGCAGCACCCGCTCGGCGCCGCCGGCGAGCCGTTCCGCCTTGAGCCTGCGTACGGCTTTCTCCAGCGTCTCGTTCAATTCCGACGGGTTGATCGGTTTCAGGATATAGCTGACCGCTTCCAACTGGAGCGCTTTCCGGGCGTATTCGAATTCGTCGTAACCGCTGACGATCAGCACCTTCAGGCGCGGGGACATCCCCAGCATCCGCTCGGCGAGGCCGAGTCCGTCGATGCCGGGCATGCGGACGTCGGTGACGAGCAAGTCGGGCATCCGCCGCTCGGCGAGCTGAAGCGCTTCCAATCCGTCCGCAGCTTCGTTGTCCAGTACGAGGCCGAGCCGCTCCCAATCGATCATCGCCTTCAGCCCTCTGCGGATCCACGATTCGTCGTCGGCGATCATCACTTTGTACATAAGGTTCACCTTCAGTTGTTGCCGGGCCGTCTTCGGGCCATCGGGCGAGTTATACTTAAAAATAGCAAATGGCCGTAGTCAAGTAAATGGGGGCTTCCGAGCGAACTGCCATGAAATCGTCATTGACTTTAGAAGTGAGAACAATTATCATTCATAGCATAGAGATTATAATGAGAATCGTTTTCAACATATAAAAGGTGGATGAGAGCATGTCCCGATTAAGCACGAGTCACTTGTCTCTGGCCTACGGCAGCCGGAGCATCGTTGAGGAATTGAATCTGCACGTCCCGGACGGCCTGATCACGGCGCTCGTAGGAGCGAACGGATCGGGCAAATCGACGATCCTCAAGTCGATGGCGCGCATTCTTACGCCGGCTAATGGCGGCGTATATCTGGACGGCAAGCTGATTCATCGCCAGCCGACGAAGGAAGTGGCGAAGAATCTGGCCATTCTGCCGCAAAACCCGACCTCTCCGGAAGGACTGACGGTCCGCGAGCTGGTCTCGTTCGGTCGTTATCCTCACCAGAAAGGGTTCGGCATTCTGTCCTCCGAGGACAATCGCATGATCGATTGGGCCTTGCAAGCGACCGGCATGTCGATGTTCGCCAGCCGTCCGGTCGACCATCTGTCCGGCGGTCAGCGTCAGCGCGCCTGGATCGCCATGGCTCTGGCGCAAGGCACGGAAGTGCTGCTGCTCGACGAGCCGACGACGTTCCTGGATATGGCTCACCAGATGGAAGTCATGATCCTGCTGGAGAAGCTGAACAAGGAACAGAAGCGCACGATCATTATGGTCGTTCACGATCTCAACCATGCGGCCAGATACGCCCAGCATCTCGTGGCGCTGAAGAACGGCACGGTCTTGTACGAAGGCAAGCCGGAAGTCGTCATGACTCCGCAAATGCTGCGCGACGTGTTCAACATCGACGCCGACGTCATTCCTGACCCGCGTACGGGAGCGCCGATGTGCCTGCCTTACGGATTGGCGGAGTCCGCCGCTCAAGCCGAAGACGGCGAACAGGCGGAATACGAGGACAACAGAGTCCAAGCAATGGCGTAACTTCAACTGAATAGTTGTGACTTCTCACAGTTCACACCCTTCTCCGTAATTGCTAAAATATAGGAAACGGAGGAGGGTGTTTTTGCGTCGTGAACAAACAAGTGATTGAGAATAAGCTGTCATCTGTTATTGCTAACGTAGGCTCGGTCGTCGTCGGGAAAGAATCGGTGCTGGAGCATCTGCTGATCGCTCTGCTTGCACAGGGGCACGTTATTTTGGAAGACGTTCCCGGCACGGGAAAAACGCTGCTCGCCAAGTCGCTGGCCCGTTCGCTCGCTTGCGGGATGAAGCGCATACAATTTACCGCGGACCTGCTTCCTTCGGACGTGACCGGCATTAACGTATTTAATCAGCAGACGGCCCAATTCGAGATGCGCCAGGGCCCTGTCTTCTCCAATATTTTGCTGGCGGACGAGCTGAACCGGGCCACTCCCCGCACCCAATCGAGCTTGCTGGAGTGCATGGAGGAGCGCCAGGTGACGATTGACGGCGTGACGTACCCGCTGGATTCTCCGTTTATCGTCATCGCCACGCAGAACCCGATCGATAACCATGGTACGTTCCCTTTGCCTGAAGCCCAGTTGGATCGTTTTATGCTGTGCATCTCGATGGGTTATCCGACGGATGACGAGGAACTGGCGATTCTGAAGCGGTTTACGGCCGGCAATCCTCTGGAAGAGCTGCAAGCCGTGCTGGGCCGCGATGAAATTCGCGAATTGCAGGCGCAGGTGCCGAAGGTTCACGTCTCCGACGCCGTATACGGCTATCTGCTGTCCATTGTGGCCGCGACGAGGAACCATGCAGACATCGCGTTCGGTGCGAGTCCGCGCGGAAGCCTGCAGCTGCTGAAGGCGGCTCAGGCGCTGGCTCTGTTGCGAGGCAGGGACTTCGCGCTGCCCGACGATGTGAAAGCGCTCGTGAAGCCGGTGTTCGCTCACCGGTTGATTTTGAAGGATTCGTTCAGGGGCGAAGCGAATCGGGTTCATCCGCTGCTGGACAGCCTGCTGGCGGCCGTACCCGTCCCGACGGAAGCCGCGCTGGAGTCGAGATAGCGATGGCGGCGATCGTCTGGGTCGTTTTGCTGATGGCCGTTCTTTATTTGGCGCAGCGCCTTGTTTTTAATCTGCTCGGATTCAGGTCTTTAACGTATTCCAGGTCGTTCAGCTCGCTTCGGCTTCACGCGGGGCAGTCGGTATGGATGAACGAGACGATCGCCAACCGCAAACGGATGCCTCTCCCTTGGCTGCGCGTGGAGTCGATGCTCCCGGCGCAGCTTGTGTTCAAGCAGCGGGAGTCGGACATGGCGATCCATCGCGGCGACCGGCTGCAGAACCATGCCAGCTTGTTCAGCGTTCCGCCGTACACGGAAATCGTGCGCAAGCACGAAGTCGTATGCCCTCAGCGGGGCAGATACCGGGTCGACAGCTACACGATCACGCTGGGCGATTGGATCGGCGTGCCGGGCAAGTCGGACAAGCGAACGGCCGATTGCGAGCTTGTCGTCTATCCGGCGGTTAAGGACATTCGCGATTTCCCGTTGGACGCGCGGAAGTATTTGCAGAGCGTCCGAAGCGCGGCGAGTCCGATTATGGAGGATCATCCGCACGTCGCGGGCATCCGGCCTTATCGGGAGGGCGATTCCTTCCGCATGGTCAACTGGAGCGCGACCGCGAAGACGGGCCAGCTTCTGGTGCATAAGCGGGAAAGCATGCAGGACAATGATCTGACGATCCTTCTGAATGCCGAGCTGCTGGATCAGGAGCACAACCGCCGAATTACCTCCGAGCAGTTCGAAGATGCGCTCAGCTATGCGGCATCCGCCGCCCATTACGTCATCTCGGGCGGCGGCAAGGCCGGCTTTATTTTCAACGGAGTCAGAGGGGAAGGGCAGACGGAGATTTACCGCGCTCCCGCGAGAGCGGGGGCCGCGCATATGGACAATCTTCTCGAAGCGATGGCGGAATTCCGCCCCGTTACCGCGCTGGGCCTGTCTTACCTGTTGGAGCAATTGATCGAGGAACGGAAGCGCGGCTTGAATTATTTGCTGGTTACGGCGTTCATCGACGGGAAGCAGGAGAAGCTGATCGCCCGGCTCAGAAGCCAGGGGAATACGGTCCAACCGCTGCTCTTGTGGAAGGAGGAGGCTGCCAATGGCCGGAAGACTGGCACTTAGGGCGCTGGCCGAATGGTTCGTCTGGCTGCCTCTGACGTTGATTTTCTCCGCGAATATGGGCGTATGGGGAACGATAGGCTTGGCGGCGGGAGTGCTGCTGAGCGCGGGACTGGGCCTCAGCCTTAACGCGCTGTCCGTTGTGCGGAGGAGGCTCGCGCTGATCGCGCTGGCGCTTGCGTTGGTCGCGGTCGGAATCGTCCGCTTTACGGATCATCTTCCGATGCTCGTCTGGCTGTGCGTCGTTCTCTGGCGCGGCAGGTTCGTCCGCTTCGGCTATCGGCAATTCGCGGTTGCATTCGGCGTTAGCGGCCTCGTATTGTTCGCGATTTCTTTGAACGAGGCATGGACAGGCTACCGGCCCGCGATTATCGTTCTGGCCGTGCTGTGGATGGTCGGATGGTTCATCGCGTTAAACGGAAGCCTGGTCGACCGGGCGGGACTCGGCGACGGCATCGTAACCCGGCCGGTCCTGCAGTCCAGCCGTAAATACGCCCTCGTGTTCGTAGCGATCGGAGCGTTGGCGATCGCCGTGACGGTCGGCTATGGCGAGAAGCTGCTCACGCCGAGGGAAATCGTTAATCCGGGCAATCGGTGGATCGATCCGGAGCAGTTCATCCCCCCGCCGGAGCCGCAATCGGACTGGATGGGCGAATTTTTTAAGGATCCGGGCGGCGAACCTTCCCCGATATGGGACTACTTGTTCTGGGTGTTCATGGCTTTCGCCGCGGTCGGGGCGGTCTGGTTTGCGAGGCTCCTGTGGAGAGATCGGACATGGACGTGGCGCAGCCTGTTGAAGACGATCCGGGAGTGGTTTCTGCGAGAGAGGCGCGCGGAGCATCTGCCTTACGTCGAAGAGCGCCGCAGCTTGCAGAAGGAGAAGAAACCGGGACAGGGGAGGTTCTCGTCGCTGTTCCGAGGTTCGTCTTCCCGCCGGGATTGGGAGCGGCTCAGCAACCCCGAGAGAGTGCGGCGGCTGTACGAGGATGCGGTGCAAGCCGGCATTCGGCAGGGCTACGGCTTCAGACCGGCGCATACGCCCGCGGAGACGCTTGAAGAGCTCGAACGCTGGCATTCGGACCGGTCGACCGCTTCGGATAAGGAGCGGCAAGCCGATTACTGGACGTGGCTCCGCCGCGTTCGAAGCGTTCTGACGGGAATGTACGGGAAAGCCAGATACAGCCCTCACGACATTTCCCCGGAGGAAGTGGAGGAGCTGAGGGCAGGTGCGCCGAAGGGCAATTCCGGTTATCATCGATAGAGACGACACCTTAGCTGCCGGGAGATGAAAGACAATGTATACGATCGTCATTGCCGAAGACGAGAATTGGCTGCGCAGCGAGCTGGTGGAGATGGTCGCTCGCATCGGAGGAGAGTTCGCCGTCGTCGGTGAAGCGGTCGACGGCGAAGATGCCTGGCATATGCTGAACGAGCTCTGGCCGTCGATTCTGCTGACCGACATTCGGATGCCGCGCAAAGACGGCTTGCAGTTGATCAAGGAAATCGACGAGTCCGGCATGCCGATCGTGCCGATCATTATAAGCGGCTACGACGAGTTTACCTATGCTCAACAGGCGGTGCGGTACGGCGTCTCGGAGTATCTGATGAAGCCGGTGCTGCAGGAGGAGCTTCAGGACGCGCTGAAGCGGTCCATCAACCGAATGTCGATGCTCGGCGAACTGAACGGCTGCCTGAAGCGGATCAATACGTTCCTCGAAGCTCTGCCTGGATTGGATTCCCGGAGCAGGCAGAGCGAGCTGGACGATCTGCTTCGCCATATCTGGACTACGCCGACCGCTCATCCGCGAAGCCGCGGCTCCATTCTCTCCATATTTGAACGCAAATGGATCGAATTGATTCAAGGAATGGCCCCGTCGTTCCAAGCGACGGGCAGCGGCGACGGCTGGAACGAGCGGGCCGAGACAGCGGAAACGTTCCGCAAGCTGCTGGAAAGCTGGTCGTTCACCAGCGTTTCTCAATCGGGCCAGGACACGAGGCAAGCGATGGTCAGGGCATGCGAATATATCGACCGGCATTACATGCAGCCGCTGACGCTCGGACAGATGGCGCAGCGCGCCAATCTGAGTCCGTCCTATTTCGGCCAACTGTTCAAGCAGCATACCGGCGAGCCGTTCATCGCTTATTTGAACGATACGCGCATCGCTAAGGCGAAAATTTTGCTGCTGGAAGAGGATATCAAAATCTACGAGGCGGCCGAGATGGTCGGCTTCGTTTCGCTTCCCCATTTTAACCGGATGTTTAAATCGCTGACCGGGAAAACTCCGAACGACTACCGCAAAGGCATGGGTTTGAAATGAACATCAAGTTTTTGACCTCCTATCGGACGCGAATGACCATCGGTTTTCTGCTTGTCATGATGCTGGCGCTGATCGTGGCGCTGACGATCGCCGACCGTCAGGTCGGCCGCGTCATCGGGCGCGACGTGCTTCAGTTGTCCAGCGACGCTGCGGCGCGGTTCAACTACGATATCGACTCGTACGTGGAGCAATTGGCCGAATCCGCCGCACCGCTCGCCGCTGGCGAGCAGCTTCAGCATTTTCTGCGGGATCGCGAGGCGGCCAAGCCGGAAGAGACGGAAGCGATCGAGAAGGAACTGCGCAAATACGTGGCTACCAATCGTCCAGAAATCGCCGGCATGTTCCTGATGTCCCGGCACGATAAGCTGATTTCGATTTTCAGCTACTATTACTCGCAATCGAACTTCTACTCGAACGAGCCCTGGTTTGCGCTGCCGTTCGGCGAAGACATAGAGCTGTATCCGACCCATTATACGAAGTATCCGAATCAAGCTCCGTTTCCGGTATTCTCGGTTATCCTTCCGATCTTCGACGTCGAGACGGTAGAGGCATCCGGGCATTTCGTGCTGGACATTATGCCGGAGAAGGTGATCAACAGGTTCGGCGAGACCGGTCTGGGGCGCACGGGCTACCATTTCGTCGCTTCGTCGGACGGCATCGTCGTCTACCATCCGAATAAAGACTGGGTCGGCAAGTCGATGTCGGAAACTCCGCTGGACAAGCTTCAATACGCGTTGTCCGACACCGCCAGCAAGGTAAGCTGGGAAGACGAAGAATGGTACGTCTCCGTCAATCGTTCGAATCGGATGAACTGGAACATCTTCTCGATCGTTCCGTCCGCGGAGATGGAGTCCGGGCTGCGGGCGGTGCGGATGTCGATCGTCTGGACGTTCGCGATCGTCTCGCTGCTTATTCTGATCGTCGTACCCGTGCTCACGAACCGTTTTACCAAGCGGATCATCGTCCTCAAGAACGTGATGGCCAAAGCCGCGACCGGAGATCTGGAAGTCCGAGCGGAAGTCCACGACCGGCCCGACGAAATTCATTATTTGTATCGCGGCTTTAATCAGATGATGGATCGGCTGGAGAAGCTGGTGGGGGAGGTTTACGAGCTCGAGCTCAAGGAGATGCAGCTGTCGATTCGCCAGAAGGAGGCCGTCATTCGCTCGCTCCAGAACCAGATTAACCCGCATCTGCTCTACAATACGCTCGGCATTATCAAGAGCATGGCCTACTTGGAAAATATGCCGAAAATTGAGAAGATCGCCAGGAGTCTGGCGGACGTGTACCGGTATACGGCGCGCTTCGAGAACGAAGAGGTGACGCTGAGAGACGAACTGGACATCGTCTCTAAATATTTGGAGATCGTTCGCCTGCGTTTCCCCTCCAGCTTCACGAGTATGCTGTCGGTGCCGGGCAAATTCCTCTCCAGTCCCTGCATGAAGCTGACGCTTCAGCCGATCGTCGAAAATGCGGTGAAGTACGGCATCGAGCCGCGCGGCGGCGACGGAGCGATCATCATAAGCGCGTACGACGAGGGAGAGGACCTGCTTATCGAGATCGCAGATAACGGCAAGGGAATGCCGCAGGAGCAGGTGGACGGATTGCGGACCATGCTGGAGCAGGCGACGGAAGAGCCGGATAAGGCGCCAAGCGGGCAAGGCTCGCTCGGCCTGCCCAACGTGCACGCCCGGCTCGTTCTTCGCTATGGGCATGCGTACGGCGTGAGGCTTGACTCGTTCGTCGGACAAGGAACCGTCGTTACGGTTCGCATCCCGTTCCGGCGGCCATCGGCTCAACATCGTGAAAATGAGTAAGAAATCAAGAATCCGGATAAGGCGGTCGCAGACCGTCTTATTTATACTTGGGAAACAAACAAAGAATAGTCCCAAGGAGGAGTCGACATGAAAAAGATCAGTATGCTGCTTTGCGCGTTTACCGCGTTTGCCCTGGTTCTTGCAGGCTGCGGCGATAAGGGAGGGGGAGCCTCTCCCGCGGCATCCCCATCGTCCAGCGGAGCCTCGCAGCCGGACGACACGTCGAAGAAGCTGACGCTGACGATGATGGTCAGTACGGCGGCCGGAGGCGGCTGGACCGACGATCATCCGATGGTGAAATATTTGAACGACAAATTCAATATCGACTTGAAGTTCCAATGGGTGCCGGGAGACAGCTATAACGAGAAGCTGAACGTGCTCGCCGCATCGAACAATTTCCCGGACCTCTTCCAAATCTGGGACGCATCAACCTACAGCAAGTGGATGCAAAAAGGCGTGTTTCTCGACCTGCAGCCTTTGCTGGCGGACTACCCTAACCTAATCGGCAACGTGACCGAGGAAGCGTTGGCGATGATGAATCCGAAGGGAAAAGTGTTCGGACTCCCGATGTACGCGCCCGCCTTCCGCAGCAACCTGTCGATCCGTCAGGATTGGCTGGACAAGCTCGGCTTGCAGACACCCGGAACGGTCGACGAATTCTACGAGGTCGCCAAAGCGTTTACGACGCAGGACCCGGACGGCAACGGCAGACCGGATACGATCGGCTTCAGCATGTCGGTGTCCAACAGCGGCGACATACTGGGCATCGATTATTTGAAGGGCGCTTTCGGCTTGGCTAACCGCTGGAAGGACGACAACGGCACCTTGGTGGCTATGCAGACGCAGGCCGAAGAGTGGAAAGCGCTGGCGACGTATTTGCGCCAAGCGTACGCGGAAGGCGTGCTGGACAAGGACTTCCCGGTCAATAAGGAGCGCGATCCGTGGAACAAGCTTGAAGGCAACACGAACGGCATTGCCGAGGTCAATCCGAACGAGGTGTATAAGCAGTCGGTGCCGACGCTGCAGAAGCTGGCTCCCGATGCCGACATCGTTCAGCTCGATCCGCCTGCGGGACCGACGGGGCTGCGATTCGCGAACACGATCACGAGCACGGAGAAAATCGTGCTGAATGCCAAGCTCGACGAAGAGAAGCAGAGGCGTATTTTGCAGGTGATCGATTACATGTTCTCCGACGAGGGCTACGTTTGGTCGAAAAACGGCATTGAAGGCATTCACTACACCAAGAACGGCGATACGTACGAAAAGCTGGACGCTTTCGACAACGACCGTCCGCAAATTTTGTCCACCTGGTTCATCCGCCGGTTCGATCCGAGCATTCAAATCCGCCTCTGGGACGATAAAGCCTATGTGGACAAAGTGTTGGCCTGGTTCGAGAACACCGAGCCTTACAGCTGGAACAACCCGGCTGCGGGATTGATCTCCGAGACATTCTCGAAGAGCGGCATCCAGCTCGATCAGAAGTTTACGGCGGCTATCGTCAAAGTCATTACCGGAAGCGCGCCGGTGGAATCGATCGACGACGCGGTGAAAGCATGGAGAGCCGGCGGCGGAGACAAGATCATCGAAGAAACGAACGCCCTGTACGCTGAATTGAAATAAGGCCGAAGGAGGGAGAGCCGCATCCGCTCTCCCCCTCTTCTCATTGGAGGTGCACCGATGCCGACGTCAGATATTCGCAGTAGACTGCGCCGCGGCCTCCCGCTATATGCTCTCATTTTGCCGGGGGCGCTCTTCTTCCTGTTGTTCCGTTACTTGCCGATGGGCGGCATTCTGATCGCTTTCCAGGATTTCGAGCCGTTCGACGGCTTTATGAAGAGCCCGTGGGTGGGCTTCGACCACTTTGTCCGCTTGTTCGGCGATCCGGATTTTTGGGTATTGTTCCGCAACACGCTTGTGCTAAGCGCGCTCAACCTGTTTATTTTCTTCCCGGCGCCGATTATACTCGCTTTGCTGCTGAACGAGGCGCGCATCCGTATGTTCCGCAGGACGGTGCAGACGATCACGTATATGCCTCACTTTCTGTCTTGGGTAGTCGTCGTCGGCATTTCCGTGCTGCTGTTCTCCACGCAGGAGGGCGCGATTAATCAACTGCTGGCCGCTAACGGCTGGGGGCGGATCGAGCTGCTGACCGATTCGAACTACTTCCGTCCGCTGTACGTGCTGATGAACATTTGGAAGGAATCAGGCTGGAGCGCGATTATTTTCCTCGCGGCGCTGGCTTCGATCGATCCGACGCTGTACGAAGCCGCGGTCATGGACGGCGCCAGCCGGTGGAAAACGATGCTTCACGTCAGTCTGCCCGCCTTGCGCAACGTCATTATTATTTTGTTTATTTTGCGGCTGGGACAGACGATGGAGACCGGCTTCGAGCAAGTGCTGCTGATGCAAAACTCGCTTAACCTCGATGTGTCGGACGTGTTCGACACGTACGTCTATCGGAACGGCGTTCTGACGGGCGAATACAGCTACACGACGGCTGTCGGACTGTTCAAGTCGGTCATCGGGCTTGTCCTGATCGTCGCGGCGAACGGCTGGGCCAAGCGTAAAGGCGAGGAGGGAGTCTATTGAACCGAATGTCGGGATCGGACCGCGCTTTCGTGGGGAGCGTGTACGCGGTGCTTATCGCGGCTACGCTTGTCGTCGCCCTTCCGTTTCTATACGTCGTCATCGTCTCGTTCGCGACTAAAGCGGAGGTGCTGTCGCGCGGGTTCTTCCTTGTTCCGAAAACGTGGTCGCTGGACGCTTATCAATACTTGTTCCGGGAGCGCAACTTCCTGCTCTCCTTCCGCAATTCTCTGTGGATTACGCTAATCGGTACGTTCGTCAACATCGCGCTGACCAGTATGATGGCTTACGGCTTGTCGAAGCCGTGGGTGGTCGGACGCAAAACGATGAACATGCTGGTGTTATTCACAATGCTGTTTAACGGCGGCATTATTCCGACTTATCTTGTAGTGAACCAGTTCGGCTTGCTGGACAGCTATTGGTCGATCTGGCTGACGGCCGCGATCGCTCCGTTTAACTTGATCGTGATGAGGGGCTTCTTCCAAAGCTTCCCGTCGGAGCTGGAGGAGGCGTCGCGCATCGACGGCTGCGGAGAGCTGTATCTGTTCCGTAAAATCGTGCTTCCGCTGTCGATGCCGGCAATCGCGACGTTCACGCTGTTCTATCTGGTGCAAAACTGGAACACGTACTTTAACGCCTTGCTTTATTTGAACGACTCGGCGAAATGGCCTCTGCAGGTATTCCTGCGGCAGATGCTGATCGAAGCGGCGGATTCCTCGATGACGCTGGAGATCGAAGGCTTCGAATTCGGTCCTCCGGTCAAAATGGCGACGGTCGTAGCGACGGCGCTCCCGCTGCTGGTCATTTATCCGTTCTTCCAAAAGCACTTCAACCAAGGCATGCTGTTAGGATCGGTGAAAGGCTGATGAACAAACGACCTTCGATCGTCTTCCTGATCGCCGACGACCATCGGTATGAAGCGCTAGGTTCCTCAGGCAATTCGGCAGTGCGCACGCCGGTTTTGGATGAGCTGGCTGCCGGCGGAGCGGCGATGCAGGGCACCCACATTTTCGGCGGTTTGACGGGCGCGGTATGCGCGCCAAGCCGCGCGTGCGTGCTGACGGGGCAGTCGATCTTCCGCTCAATGATCGGTTGCGATCCGGCGGAGTGGACGCATTCCACCGATATTCGCCCGGAGGTGCCGCTTCTGCCCGAACGCCTGCGCGACGCCGGGTACCAAACCTATGCGGTCGGCAAGTGGCATAACGACAAGGCAAGCTTCGCCCGCAGCTTCGAGGGTGGGGATAAGCTGTTCTTCTATGGCATGAGCGATCATTGGAACGTTCCGGTGCAGGCGTTCGACCCGGAGGGACGGTACGGCAAGGAGCGCGAAGTTGTGGAAACGCGTCATTCTTCCGAAGTATTCGCCGATGCTGCGATCGATTTTCTGGAGCTCCAGGATGGGGAACAGCCGTTTTTCCTGTATGTCGCGTTCACTGCGCCGCATGATCCCCGCACGGCTCCCGAGCCGTATGCTTCGATGTTCAAGCCGGAAGAGACAGCGCTGCCGCCGAACTTTGCCGCGGAGCACCCGTTCGATAACGGCGACTTGGGCGTGAGGGATGAGAAGCTGGCCGCCATTCCGCGTAGCGAAGAGGAAATCAGGCGGCATATGGCCGACTACTATGCGATGATCGCTCATCTGGACGCACAGGTGGGACGCATCGTCGACTGCTTGAAAGCGAAAGGGCTGTACGACGACACCTTGCTGGTCTATACGGCAGATCACGGCTTGGCTGTCGGGCAGCACGGCCTGATGGGCAAGCAGAACGTGTACGATCACAGCATACGGATTCCGCTGCTGCTGCACGGGCCGGGCGTCGAAGCGGGCGTGAAGCCGCTTGGGCTGCTAAGCAACATCGACATTGCGCCGACCGTGGCCGAGCTTGCCGGTTTGCCGGAGCAGCCGAATGCCGACGGCGTCAGCTTCGCAAGTCTGCTGCGCGGCGATGCAGATGCGAATACGAGTGCAGGTGCAGGTGAGCCGCTGTCGTTGAGAACGCATGTCTGCACGGCTTACCAAGACTTGCAGCGGATGGTGAAGGATCGCCGCTGGAAGCTGATTCGCTATTATCGCAGTTCGGCAAGCGGAGCGGGTACCGACCGCGTTCAGTTGTTCGATATGGAGGCCGATCCGTGGGAAACCCGCGACGTTAGCGGGGAAACGGCCAACCGGAACGAGATGGAGCGGCTGGCGCAGCTGCTGCAGAACTGGATGGACCGCCACGACGATATTTTGCGCCATACGCCAATTGTTGGCCCGACAATTCCTGGAGGTGACTCTGTATGATAGCGATGCCCGATTCCGTCGTCCGGCTGTTGGCCGAGGCCGACGTCAAACTGGCGGATCGTCCGAAGCTGCTGGCGATGTTCAAAGCTTGCTTCGTCAACACGCTGGAGACGACGACCAAGGTGCTGGAAGACGGCACGACGTTTGTATTTACCGGCGACATTCCCGCCATGTGGCTGCGCGATTCGAGCGCGCAGGTACGCCACTACTTGCCGCTTGCCGCGAACGACCCGCAGCTTCAACGGCTAATTGAAGGACTGCTCCGCCGTCAGCTTCATTTTATCGGCATCGATCCGTATGCCAATGCGTTTAACGAGGCGGCCAACGATAACCGGCTCGATTGGGACGAGACCGAGCTAAACCCTTGGATATGGGAGCGCAAGTACGAGGTCGACTCGCTTTGCTATCCGCTTCATCTGGCGTACCTCTACTGGAAGGAGACCGGGAGAACGGCCGTATTCGACGACACGTTCCGCGAGACGGCGCGGCGGATTATTGCTCTCTGGACGACGGAGCAGCGGCATTTCGAACAGTCGCCTTATCGTTTCGCACGCCATACGGGACCGAAATCGGACACGTTGCGCAATGATCGGATGGGCATGCCGGTCAATTACACGGGCATGACTTGGTCAGGCTTCCGACCGAGCGACGATGCCTGCAAGTTCGGCTATTTGATCCCGTCCAATATGTTCGCGGCAGTCGCTCTGGGCGGCGTCGCGGAAATCGCGGCCGAAGTATACCGCGACGAGGAGCTGGAAGCGCAAGCTTTAAAGCTTAAGGAAGAGGTCGAGTATGGAATCGAAACGTATGGCGTGACGATTCATCCGCAGTACGGCCGCATCTATGCCTACGAGACCGACGGCTTCGGCAACTATAACCTGATGGACGACGCCAACGTGCCAAGCCTGCTGTCTATCCCGTATCTCGGGTACAAATCGGCGGACGATGAAACCTATCGCAATACCCGTCGTTTTATTCTCAGCGAGGCCAATCCTTATTTCTATCGCGGCCAAGCAGCGCAAGGCATCGGCAGTCCGCATACGCCTCATCGCTACATCTGGCATATCGCGCTCAGCATGCAATTGATGACGGCCGACAACGACGACGAGCGGGAGAAGCTGCTGGAAATGCTGCTGTCGACGGATGCCGGGACCGGCTTTATGCACGAAGGCTTCGACGCCGACGATCCTGGCCGATTTACTCGGCCTTGGTTTGCCTGGTCGAACAGCCTGTTCGCCGAGGCGGTTCACAGGCTGATGTCGGAGGGGCGTTTGTAAGTGAGCCGAAGCGATTCATAGAACGATGTCGGAAGGTTGAATGCAGGTTCGTCGAGCCGTCCGCAAACGGCTGGCGAAACCGATGATGTGAGATACAGGTTGCTTTGAAAGGAGAATGCGATAATGGCGGAGGAAAACAAGTCGGCTGCGCGCCGTCCCAACATTTTGTTCATCCAGACCGATCAGCAGAGGACGGATACGTTATCCGCGTATGGAGGAAGCATCTGTCGGACGCCTCATCTGGACCAACTGGCAGAGGAAAGCATCATGTTCGACAATGCCTACACAAGCTGTCCGGTATGTACGCCTGCACGCGCCTCGATTCAGACGGGTCTGTATCCGTTTAAGCACGGCATGCAGACGAACGGGTACGGAATGGGAAGCATGGTGCAGGAGCTTCCGGATACATCGCGGCTGCTGAGCCGCCGTTTGGAGGAAACCGACTATAGTCTCGGCTATACGGGCAAATGGCACTTGGGAACGTCGGGGCCGGAGGAGCGCTATGCGTCGGGCAATCTGGGCTACATCCGCTTCCCAGAGCTGACGGCAGGGATGCGTTCCTTGCCGACCGATGTCGGCTATGAAGGCGACGACTTCGGAGGGCATGGCCTGGGCGGTATGCATTACGCGGCATTTAAGGACTACTTGCAGGACAGAGGCCTGGAATGGAACCTGATCAACAAGCTGTCCGGCCATTTCGAAGGCCACTTCTCGGCCGAGCTGACGACGCCGGTCGAAGGAACGGTCGAATACTACCTGGTCGATCGGGCGATCGAGCATATCGATCGTTTCCGCGAGCGGGACAAGCCGTTTTTCTTTTCTTTGAACTTCTGGGGGCCGCATGAACCGTACATCGCGCCGACAAAGCATCTGGATATGTACCGGGACGTCGAGATTCCGCCGTGGCCGAATTTTGACGACGACGGAACCGGCAAGCCTTCCATCCATCGCATCAAACAGGGAAGTAAATCGTGGGAGGACTTCGTTCCTCACATTCGCCATTACTACGCGTTCATGAGCAGCATTGACGAGCAGATCGGCCGTTTGCTCGATTATTTGAAGGAAAACGGGCTGTACGACAATACCATCATCCTGTTCTCCGCGGACCACGGCGAGTCGCTGGGCATCCACGGAGGGCTATGCGACAAGTCTTTTTACATGTATGAAGAAACGTGCCGCATTCCGCTTCTCGTCAAGCCGGCAGCCGGAACGGGCAAGCCGGGCCGGGAAGCGAGCATGATCGGAACGTGCGACATTCACGCGACGATTCTGGATCTGGCGGGAGCGGGAGAGCCGGAGCAAGGCAGCGACGGCAGGTCGTTCGCGCCGATGCTGGAGAACAAAGCGATCGAGGATTGGCCGGATTGCATCGTGACGGAAGGAGCCGGGTTGGAGAGCGTCATGTACACGCAGCGGATGATCCGCAAAGGCGACTTCAAGTATGTGTTCAACTGCGGAGACACCGACGAGCTGTACGATCTCGCTCGCGACCCGCACGAGCTGCGCAATGTGATTAACGACAGCGAGTACGCAGCGGCTGCGGACGACATGCGGCAGGCGTTGGTAGACTGGATGAAAAAGCATGAGGACGGATTGCTGAAGCAATACACTCGTCTTCGCCTGGTCTGATCCGATTGACCGGTTTCCCTGCAAAATAAACCCGATGACGGGTTTATTTTGTTTTAGCGGGCCCAATTCGATTCAACCTTATCATTTGCATGAATGTTGTACGATAAGGGGGTAAACGAATTTGCGAGCAGGGGGCGAGCCAATTGGCAACGAATCCGACCGGAAAGACCATTCCTATTTTCCCGTGCAGGTCGATTGACGAGCAGGTTGAATTTTATCAGGCGCTAGGTTTCGAACTGACTTACCGGCAAGCCAGACCGAACGTGTATGCTTGCGTACGTCATCGCATCACGGAGCTGCACTTTTTCGTGCTGAAGCAGTTGGAGCCGTCCGCCTCATACAGCATGTGCTACGTGAGCGTCCCCGATGTGGACGACGTGTACCGGGAATTTCGCGAAAGGCTGAAAAAGGCCTGCGGCAAAATCCCGGTAAAGGGGTTTCCGAGAATAACGAAGCTTAACGATCTGGTCGAAGACCGGCGGTTTAACCTCGTAGATCCTGCCGGGAACTACTTGATAATCGGTCAGCGGCATGCGGTTCCCAAATCGATAGCCGGCGGCCCGAACGAGGCGGAGCGCCCGACGAAGTTCGCCGTTGCGTACGAGACCGCGTACAAGCTGACGTACGGCAAAGAGGACCACGCACAGGCGGCCCGGGTGCTGGATCTCGTCTTGGGCAAATCGGCGGAAGCGTCAGCGCCGCTTCGTTACAAGGCTTTCGTACTGCGGGCCGACATCGCCGTCTCGATGGACGATCCGCAGCTCGCGAAGAGGTATATCGGTGAAGCCGAGCGGTTGCCGCTGTCGGCCGAAGAGCGGGAGGAGGCGTCGGCGGCCGCGGATCGATTGGAGGAGCTTAAATCGTCTTGGGCATAGCGGCTCACAGGCGGGCTCGAAGCGTCTGTTCCACGACCTGAAGGACATGGGGATACTTCGCGGTTAACGTCAGGAAAGCATCCCTTCTCATGGAGAGGACGACCGAAGGGCCGAGCGCCCTGACCGTGGCCGTTCTCGGAACTCCCTTCAGCAGAGCGATTTCTCCGAAGTGATCTCCGTCTTGCAGAACCGCGACTCTCCGCTCTTCTCCGTCGGCGCCGAGCTTGACGATCTCGAATCTTCCGCGAACGATCAGATACAATTTGTCGCCGGGATCGCCCTCGCGCACGACGGCGTCTCCCTCATGGAACGTCTCCGTCGCGAACAGGACGGCCAGCTCGCGGAGCCGCTCCGGATCGATGCCGTCGAAGAACGGCAGCTTCGAGAGCCGCTCTCCGTCGACGTCGACGTGCAGACCGTCCTGCGACAGCACGAAGCCGTGCTGCTTGTCCCACATTTCGCGGTACAGGCCGCTTTGCCGCAGCAGCTGCTCGTGCGTGCCCGATTCGGCGATCCGGCCGTCCTTGAACACGAAGATGAGATCGGCGTCGGCCACGGAGTCGAGCCGGTGCGTGACGGAGACGATCGTCTTGCCGGCGCGAAGCCGCTTGACGACGCCGTTCAGCTCGGCTTCGGACGCAGGGTCGAGCGCGGAGGTGAACTCGTCGAGCAGCAGCAGCTCCGGGTTCCGCAGCAGCGCTCTCGCGATCGAGATGCGCTGGCGCTGGCCGCCGGACATCGAAGCCCCTTCGTGAAATACCGGAGTATCGTAGCCGTCCGGCCAAGCCGCAATCGTATCGTGAATGCGCGCTTGGCGGGCGGCTTCGATCATTTCCGCTTCTTCGGCGTCTTCCCGGCCGAACAGCAGGTTGTCGCGAATCGTCGTGTTGAACAGGAACGAGTCCTGCGAGACGATGGCGGAACGGCTGCGCAGGGAGGCTTCGCTCACCCGGCGCAGGTCGATTCCGTCGATCAAGACGGCGCCCTGCCGCGGATCGTAGAAGCGGGCGATCAATTGCAGGGCGGTGCTCTTGCCCGAGCCGCTCGGACCGACGAACGCCGCATAGCAGCCGGCCGGAATGTCCAGGCTGACCGAGTCGAGCTGAACGCTGTCGCGGTCATAGCCGAACGTGACGTTCTCTAAACGGAGGCCGCGCGTGATCGGAGGCAATTCGATAGGAGCGGTCGATTCGCCCAAGTCCGGTTCATGGCCGAGCACATCGCGAATGCGCTGGAGACTGTTGCCGGAATCGATTAGCCCCGGAAGAATAAGCGTTAAATTGGACGCGGACTGGCCGGTGCTCATGAACAGCGTGAAGAACGCCATGAACTCCCCGACGGTGAGCCGATCCTGGAAAATAAGATAGCCGCCGAAGCCGATCATCGCCCCGTTAAGCACCATCAGCGAGGCAAGAGGCACTTTCTCCAGCAGGGAGTTCATCCGGTGCATCCGGAGGCCGAGCGTCAGCATGGATTGAATGCGCTCGCGGGCCCGCGCCTGGAACAGCGCCTGGCGGTTGTAGATTTTGACCGTGCGATAGCCCTTGACCGTCTCGTCGATCAGGTTCGCGAACTGCTCCTGCTCTTCTTTGTATTGCATGTTCGCCTCTTCGGCGCGGCGCTGCAGCAGCTTCGGTCCGGCCAGCAGAAGCAGCGATCCGATCGCCATCACGAGCGTGAGCTGCCAATTCAACAGCGCGAGCATGGACAGCCCCAATGCCACGCTGAGCGACTCGCGCAGAAAAAACGGAAAAGAGGCGGTTGCCAGGCGTTCCATCGCATTCATGTCGGAGGAGAAACGGGCGACAAGATCGCCGATCTTGAAGCGGCGATAGAACGGCGTCGTTTGTTTCTGGATGTGGTCGTACAATTCGGTCCGCATCCGCTGCACCATCCGCGCGCCCAGCTTGTTGACGGACAGATCGCCGACGTAGCCCGCGATCAGGCTGATCGCGCCCCCGCCCAGCAGCAGGGCGAAGATCCAATAGAACGCTTGCGCGTCTTTCGGCCCGAACGCTTCGTCGACCAGATATTTCAGGCTGACCGGCGCGGCGACCGCGTAAGCGACCTCGAGCAGCAGGCCGATCAGGAATAAGGCAAGCAGCAGCTTGTGTTTGGTGAAATGACTTAGCATTGTTCCTAGAAATCGCATTGTGATCGCCTGCCCCGTTTGTCCGTTCTCTTCTTTTCATCATAAAGAGGGCGGCGTCAAAATACCACAATTTGTTTGCTTATGCGACATCGGACGGAGGAGGTTCGGAGCTCGCCTCGGAGCGCCGCGACGCCGCCGGGCGCTTGCGCCGATCCGGCACATCGGCTAACCAAAATAATTAATCATCCAACGGGGGAGGTGGCCGCCTTGGCTTACGGATCATCGGCGGCGGATGCGGGAGACGGTTCGCCGCTGCTCAGGCGAATTTCGATCAAGTACCGCCTGCTCGCCGCGTTCCTGATCACGTCGCTGCTGCCGGTCGTGTTCGTCGCTTTGTATTCCAACATGAAGTACGAGGCTTCCATCACGAACAAGATCAGCGCGTCTTCGCAGCAGATTCTGGCCGAGCTGACCCAGAACATGACGCGGGAGCTCGAACAGTACGAAACGCTCAGCGAGACGATCATTATCAACAAATCGATCCAGGGCGGCCTGCCCAAGTTCGGCAAAATGACCGACTACGAGAAGAACGGGCTGCGGACGAGACTCAACGAGGAGCTTGCGCAGCAAATTTTCCGGCTTAGCAATTTGACGAACGTGGTCATCCTGACGAATGACGGTCAGACGATCTTCGATCTTGGCTTCGAATGGTATCCCGAGCTGCAATTCGACCGGCTGACGGATGCGGTGAACGGGTCGCCTGGCAACGCCTATTGGTCCTATATGCGCTCGAACCGGGGAGCGAACCGAATCGTGCTCAGCCGGGCGGTGTTCTCGGAAGACAACTTGAACGAGCGTCTCGGCTATGTCATGATCCTGATCGACGAGAAAGTGTTCACCCGCAATACGTACGGGCAAGTCGATCTGGGGACGGGAAGCAGCATCTATATCGCCAATGCCGAGGGCAGAGTCGTCTCGTCCGTGTCGCCGGACATTCCGCACGGCGCGGAGTTCGAGAAGGCCGAAGTGTTCGATCGCGCGACGGGCGAGCATCGGAACGAAGCGTTCTACGCGAATGTCGGCGGACGCAAGACGTTGACGGTAAGCTCGTATCTCCGGACGGCCGATTGGTACTTGATCGGGCTCGTGCCGCATTCTTTCCTCGTATCGGAGCTGAAGGACATGCGGGGCAACATCGTGCTGCTTTGTTTCGTGACGCTGCTGCTCTCGGGCGCGCTGGCGATGTGGATCTATTTCAGCATCCACAGCCCGATGAGATCGCTGCTGCAATACGCCAACCAAATTCGGATGGGCCAGCTCGAGACGAAAATCGGCCGATCGCATCCGGACGAGATGGGCAAGCTGACGGAGACGATTGACCGAATGGTCGAGCAGCTTAAGCGGCTCATTTTCCAAGTGGAGTCGGAGCAGCAGGCGAAGCGGGACGCGGAGCTGAAAATGCTTCAGGCGCAGATCAATCCCCACTTCCTGTTCAATACGCTGAATTCCTTGAAGTGGAGCGCGATGATGAGCGGCAACGAGTCGGTCAAGATGGGCATCGAGTCGCTGTCGGAGCTGCTTCGCAACACGATTCTCGTCAAGGAGGAGCTGATTCCGCTGGAGGCCGAGATCGCCAATCTGCTCCACTACGCGACAATCCAGCGCATTCGCTACGGCGACTCCTTCAAGCTGAGCTTCGCGATGAGCGACGGGGAGCTGTACGCGTGCCTCGTTCCGAAGTTTATTTTGCAGCCGATCGTGGAAAATTCCATCCTGCACGCCGGGACGGAGGACGGCCGCAGGGTGGGCATCCGGGTCGAGGGGATCAAGGAAGGAATGACGCTGAAGCTCGTTATCGCCGACGACGGCAAGGGCTTCGACATGAACGACGCGAGCGCCCGCAAGTCGTCTTCGCATGCCAAGCTGTCGGGAATCGGCATCGGCAACGTCGACGAGCGGATTCGCATCCACTTCGGGCCGACGTACGGCTTGAAGACCCGAAGCGCGCCGAACGAAGGGACGGAGACGGTCATTACGCTGCCGATCGTGGCGAAGGAGGAACGAAGCGATGTATAAGGTGCTGATCGTCGACGACGAGATGATCGTCCGCCATGCGGTCAAGACGTTGATCCGCTGGGAGGAAAGCCGCTTCGAATACGCGGGAGCCGCCGCCAGCGGAACGTCCGCGCTTGAGCTCGTCCGCGAGACGGGGGCGGACATCGTCATTACGGACATCAAGATGCCGGAGATGGACGGGCTGGAGCTGATCAAGCGGCTGACTTCGGAAGGCTTCGACGGCGAAGTGCTCGTGCTCAGCAACTACAACGACTTCGAGCTCGTGCGCGAAGCGCTGAAATGCGGCGCCCACGACTATATGCTGAAGCTGACGCTCAAGACCGAAAGCTTCATGGAGACGCTGGAGGAGATGGCGGACAAGCTGGACGGCCGAAGAGGGCGGAGCCGAGAGACCGCGCCGCCATCTTCTGCAGCTTCGGGCAGCGGCGATCGCAATCGGCTGGCGGATCTGCTAAGGGAGATGGACAACGCCGCCGCACACGGCTCTTCGTCTTGGCGGGGAGAGAAATTCATGGAACCGGGCCAGCGGGCTTACGCCTTCGTTGCCGTGCTCGGCAACGAGGAGCAGAACGTTCGCCGGGCCGGCGCTTTCCAGGATGCGCTGGACAAGCTGGCCGACGGTCTGTTCACGGGCAGCCGCTGGACCCGCGCGATCCGCACCGACTCGCTTCGGTTCCTGCTCGTCGTCGCTTACGCCGAGGAGGCGGCCGAGGCGAATCCGCAGGAGCTGGCGAGGCGTCTGACCAGCCTGTCGTCGATGTACTACAGCGTGCAGATCAGCGTCGTCTACGCGGCCGCCGCGACGAATGAGGAGGCGCTGGCGAGCGAACTGGCTCGCAGCCGGCAGGCGGAAGGCCTGCTCTTCTACTCGCTTCCGACGCTGGGCTGCCTGTCCAACCGGGAGGTCGCGACCGAGGAGGACGAGCGGTTCCGAGCGGCCGAAGCCGCGCTCAGGGACAGTCTGCGCAAGCCCGGGGCGGGTGCCATCGATCTGTGGACGGAGAGCGCGATGAATTTGATCGACGCGGCGGCTGAGCGGCGAATTCATCCGCGCGCGTTGAAGCGGGCTATAAGCGGGGGCATCTGGAGCTTGGCCAGCGCGGAAGCGATCGGAATCGGACGCGAATGGGACGAGAAGCCGTGGCTGCAGAAGGTGGAGGAGGCGGAGTCCGATTCGCAGCTCAAAGAGACGATTCGCGAGCTGGCCGAAGACGCCGCGGCGGATGCGGGCGGGACGCTCTCACCCAGAGCGGCGGCCCGCGAAGAGGTGCGCCAAGCGATCCGCTACCTTGAGGAGCACTATCCGCAGCGCGTCGCAATCGCCGATATCGCCGCGCAGGTGGGGTTGTCCGAGCCGTATCTGTGCCAGGTGTTCAAGGCCGATACCGGCCTCAGCATCCTGACGTACTTGAACGAGATTCGCATGGCGAAGGCGTACGAGCTGCTGTCCTCGGGCAAATACCTGGTCAAGCAGGCGGCGCTGGAGGTCGGCATTCCCGATCCGTTCTATTTCAACCGGCTGTTTCGCAAGCGCTACGGCATCGCTCCCAAGAACATAAAAACGACGTGACGCGCCTTCCGCCGGAACCTGTACGATTTTAAGACGAGAAGTCTCAAGATCGTACAGTTTTTTTCGGGACCGGGCCAGGGCGGTTTAAAATCGTCTATTAAGTTCATGCTTTTTGTTAATATGGCCGACAGCCCCGCAAGCTTATAATGGGACCAACAAAGGCTAAGGGGGTCACGAAATGAAACCAAAGAAATGGTTAACGACGGTCGCCGCTTCCGTCGTGGCAGTGTCGGTATTGGCCGGATGCGGCTCCAACAACAACAACGGCGGCAACGCAGCTTCTCCGTCGTCGCCTTCCGCGTCGGCAAGCGAGTCCGCAGGAGGCAAGCAGTTCGAGAACATGGAGCTGAACGTCGCGGTATTCCAGGGCGGCTACGGCCGCGAGTATTGGGACACGATCGCCGAAGATTTCATGAAGGACTATCCGGGAACGAAGATCAACATTACGGCCAGCCCGAAAATCGCCGAGCTCGTTCGGCCGAAGATCGTCGCGGGCAATCCGCCGGACTTCATGTATATCGCGGGCAGCGACAACCTGCCGATCATTAACGGACTGATCAAAGATAAAGCGCTGCTCGACCTGACCGAAGTATTCAACGAACCTGCGGAAGAAGGCGGCGCGCCGCTGAAGGACAAAATCCTTCCGGGCGTGCTGGAATCCCGTTCGAGCTCTCCGTACGGAGACGGCCAAGTCTACCTCGCGCCATACAACTTCGGCGTGATGGGTCTGTGGTACAACAAGACGCTGTTCGACGAGAAGGGCATCGCCGTTCCGAAAACTTGGGACGATTGGTTCGCTCTGACGGCGACTGCGAAGGACAACGACCGTGCGCTCTTCACGTATCAAGGCCTGTACCCGGGATATTTGGAAGAGATGATCGTACCGTCGATCTACAGCGTGGGCGGACAGGAAGCGCTCGACCAGTTCTACAACCTCGACCCGGAATTCTGGAAGAGCGATACGTTTAAGCAAGTATGGGGCCTGATCGAGCGGATCGCGAAGGAAGACAATGCGCTGATGAAGGGCACGATCGCGCTCAACCATACGCAATCCCAGACGGCGTTCATGCAAGGCAAAGCGATGTTCATCCCGAACGGCACCTGGTTCGAGGACGAGATGAAGGACGCGCCTCGCGAAGACGGCTTCCAGTTCGGCTTCCTCGGCGCTCCAGCCTTCACGGCGGATAAGCCGGCTATGGCGATGACGAACGTGGAACAGTTGGTCATCCCGGCCAAAGCGAAAAATCCGGAGCTGGCCAAGGAATTCCTGAAATACCTGTACTCCGACAAGAGCGTGAAGCTGAACGCGGAGAAATCCAAAGGCGTGCTTGCGGTGAAAGGCGCGGCAGACATGTCTAAGGAGTTCATTTCGGAGTCGATGTACAACGTGTACAAAGCGGTGGACGAAGGCATCGTGACGGTCAACGGCGCGTTCAAGTCCGTGGCCAAGGGCAGCAAGTACAATCCGAGCGATGAAATCTTCAAACCGATCTCCTCGATCATGAACAAGCAACTGACCGTGGACGAGTACGGAGCCAAGATGTACGACATTTTCACCGATGTTCAGAAGGAATTGGAACAAAACGGAGCGCAAGAATAGAAGCCTCCCGCTTTCCCGGAAACCTGCCGCGCGTTTGGACGAACCCGGCAGGTTTCCTGTATCTTGCGGGGCGGAAGGGATGTTGAAACTATGAGTATGAAAACAAGAAGGGGATTGTTCATCGCGGCTTGCTTGCTTCCCGGGCTCGCGCTGTTTCTCCTGTTCAAAGTCTATCCGACGATACAGATTTTCCAGAAATCGCTCTACTTGTGGACCGGCGTAGGCGACGAGCCGAAGTTCATCGGGCTGCAAAACTTCGTCGACATGTTCCATGACGACGTGTTCCTGCTCGCACTGCGCAATACGGGCTTCCTCATGCTGGTCGTTCCCGTTCTGACGCTGCTGATCGCGCTGGTCAACGCCTCCTTGCTCACGCAGTCCAAGCTGAAGGAAAGAGGCTTTTACCGGACGGTGTTCTTCTTCCCGAGCATTCTGTCGTTCGTCGTCATCGCGATTCTGTGGTCGTTCATCTACCACCCGACGATGGGCTTCGTCAACTCCGGGCTGGAGCTGCTCGGGCTCGGCGATTGGGCGATGGCTTGGCTGGGCGACCAGCGGACGGTGCTGTGGGCGCTCGCGGTGACGCTGATCTGGCAGGCGGCGGGCTATTACATGGTCATGTACATGGCGGGCATCGACGGCATTTCGCCCGATCTGTACGAAGCGGCCGGCCTGGACGGGGCGACGCGCATCCAGCAATTTTTCCATATTACGATTCCGATGCTGTGGGAGATCATTCGCGTGACGATTATCTTCAGCATCAACGGCGTTCTGACGATCAGCTTCGTCATCGTGTCGGTCATGACGGCCGGCGGACCGGACCGTCATTCCGAAGTCGTCATGACCTATCTGTACAGCCAGGCGTTCACGAACTCCAACTTCGGCTACGCGATGGCGATCGGCGTGTTCATCTTCATCATCTCGCTGCTGCTTGCGCTGATCAGCAACAAATTGACCGAGAGGGGGTCGCACTAAGATGTCCGCATATTCCGCATCCCTGCAATCGGGCAGGAAGTCGTCGGGCGGAGCCGTCGGAAGGCTGCTCGTCCGCTTGTTCCTGATCGTGCAGGCGCTGATCGTCGTCTATCCGCTGCTCTGGAACGTCATTGCCTCGCTCAAGACGAACGCCGAGGTGATGGAGAGCCCGTGGTCTTTTCCCACGACGTTGAATTGGGACAATTACGTTCGCGCCTTCACAACTGCCAAAATCGGCGACTACATGTTGAACTCGGTGCTCGTCGTCGCCATGTCGATGACGGTGCTGCTGCTCGCGGCCATCCCGACCGCTTACGTGCTCGGACGGATGAGATTTCGCGGCCGCTCGTTCCTGACCAATTTCTATATGGCCGGCCTGTTTATCGGCGGCGTCTACATTATCGTGCCTCTGTTCATCATGATGAACGACCTGAGCATGCTCGACAATCGGTTCTGGCTCAGCGCCGTCTACGCGACGGGCAGCTTGCCGTTCTCCGTGTTCCTGCTGACCGGGTTTATGAAGTCGATTCCGCACGATTTCGAGGAAGCGGCGATGATCGACGGCTGCGGCTACTTCGGCACGCTGTTCAAGGTCATCATGCCGATGGCCCGTCCCGGCATCATTACGCTGATCGTATTCAGCTTCTTCGACTTCTGGAACGAATACGTGCTGGCGATGACGTTCATTACGGACGACGCCAAGAAGACGATTCCGATCGGCTTGTCCAACCTGATGCAGATCCAGCAATACGCGACCGATTGGGGCTCGTTGTTCGCCGGACTGGTCATCGTGCTCGTACCGACCATCGCTGTCTATGCGCTCCTGCAGAAAAAACTGACGGAGGGCATGATGTTGGGCGGAGTAAAAGGATAATCGGGGATATGCGGCGAAGATAACAGGGAACCCAAGGGAATTCCAAGGGAAACCAATCATCGGAGAGGGGTTGTCGCGCAGGTGGCAACGTTCGGCATTCAAGGAAACGACTTTGTATATGAAGGAAAGCCGATACGGCTATTGTCCGGAGCGATCCATTATTTCCGCGTCGTTCCGGAATATTGGGAGGACCGTCTGCTGAAGCTGAAAGCCTGCGGCTTCAATACGGTAGAGACTTACGTGGCCTGGAACGTCCACGAGCCGAAGGAAGGCGAGTTCGACTTCGAAGGCATCGCCGACGTGGAGCGCTTCATCCGGCTGGCGGGCGACCTGGGGCTTCACGTGATCGTGCGTCCGAGTCCGTACATCTGCGCGGAGTGGGAGTTCGGCGGTCTGCCGGCCTGGCTGCTGGAGGACGCCAACCTGCGTCTTCGCAGCTACGAAGAGTCCTATCTGGCCAAGGTCGACGCGTATTTCGACGAGCTGCTGCCGCGGTTTAAGCCGTTATTGTGCACCAATGGCGGACCGATTATCGCGATGCAGATCGAGAACGAATACGGCAGCTACGGCAACGACAAGAAGTATTTGGGCTATATCCGCGACGGCATGAAGAAGCGGGGCATGGACGTGCTGCTGTTTACTTCCGACGGCCCCGAGGATCATATGCTGCAAGGCGGGATGGTCGAGGGAGTGCTGGAGACGGTCAACTTCGGCTCGCGCGCGGCGGAGGCGTTCCGCAAGCTGAGGGAATATCAGCCGGAAGGCCCGCTTATGTGCATGGAGTTCTGGAACGGCTGGTTCGACCATTGGATGGAGGAGCATCAATCCCGTCCGGCGGCGGACGTGGCCGAGGCGCTCGAGGAGATGCTGGCGGAAGGCGCTTCGGTCAACTTCTACATGTTCCACGGCGGCACGAACTTCGGCTTCTACAACGGGGCGAATCATATCCAGCGCTACGAGCCGACAGTGAACAGCTACGATTACGATACGCTGCTAAACGAATCCGGCGAGCCGACGGAGAAATATTGGGCGGTGCGCAAGGTGCTGGAACGGTACGCGGAGCTGCCGGAGGCGGAGCTGCCCGCGCCGATTCCGAAACGGGCGTACGGGGAAGTCCGGCTGGAGGAGAAGGCGGATCTGTTCGGACAATTGGATCGTCTGGCGACGCCGGTGCAGCGCACGAGCCCTGAGCCGATGGAGAAGGTCGGACAGGCTTACGGCTTCATTCTGTATTCGACAACGGTGACCGGACCGAGAAGCGGCATGAATCTGGTGCTGCAGGAAGTGCGCGACCGGGCGCTCGTCTTCGCGGACGGCAAATATATCGGCACGACGGAGCGGTGGAATCCGGTAGAGCTTCCGCTTGAGGTTCCGGCGGAAGGGCTGCGTCTGGACATTCTCGTGGAAAATATGGGACGCGTCAACTACGGCCCTCTGATGCGCGATCCGAAGGGAATTACGGAAGGCATACGGCTGGGCAACCAGTTCCTGTACGATTGGACGATCCGTCCGCTTCCGCTGGATTCCTTGGAGGCGTTGGAGTTTGAAGGGAATGACGGACAGCAGGCAGTCGGCGGTTCGGCGGAGGAACCCGACGCGTCGGGTACGGCAGGATCGCTTCCGACGTTCTATCGCGGCACGTTTAACGTGGAGGAGAAGGCGGATACGTTCTTACGCCTCGACGGCTGGACGAAGGGCATCGCTTTCCTGAACGGGTTTAATCTCGGCCGGTACTGGGAGGTCGGCCCGACGCGCACGCTGTACGTTCCCGCGCCGCTGCTGCGCGATGGAGAGAATGAGCTGATCGTGTTCGAGCTTCACGGCACGGAGACTCCCGTTGTCCGTCTGACGGATCAGGCGGATCTGGGCTAAAGCGCTGAGAGCCGCTCGCTGGCTCGGGCAGCGGCGGTTAGCGAGGACGCGGAGACGCGGACGGAAGGACAATGGAGCGGTGAAACGGGGAACGGAGGGTTAACGGAATGGGAGTGTCGATACGGGAGGCCGCGCGCATCGCTCCTTCGCCTCGGCAGTTGGCGTGGCAGGAGCTGGAGTTTTACGCGTTTATTCATTTTACGGTGAACACGTTTACGGATATGGAATGGGGGCTTGGCGACGAGAGCCCCTCCCTGTTTAATCCGTCCGAGCTGGATGCGAGGCAGTGGGTGGCGGCTTGTCAGGCAGCGGGGATGAAGGGACTGATTCTCACCTGCAAGCATCACGACGGGTTCTGCTTATGGCCCAGCGCTTATACGGAGCATTCGGTGAAAAGCAGTCCGTGGCGCGGCGGCCAAGGGGATCTCGTGCGCGAAGTATCCGACGCTTGCCGGGAAGCCGGCTTGAAATTCGGCGTCTACTTGTCGCCATGGGATCGCCATGAGCCGAGCTACGGGGATTCGCCGGCTTACAATGCGTTCTTCCTCAGTCAGCTGCGCGAATTGCTCACCGGTTACGGCGAGCTGTTCTGCGTCTGGTTCGACGGAGCGTGCGGCGAAGGGGCGAACGGCAAGCGGCAGGTGTACGATTGGGATGCGTATTACGGCTTGATTCGCGAGCTTCAGCCGAACGCTGTCATCTCCGTCTGCGGACCTGACGTGCGCTGGTGCGGCAATGAAGCGGGACATACGCGGAAGTCGGAATGGAGCGTCGTTCCCGCGACGATGCGGGACAACGAGAAGATCCAGGCCAATTCGCAGCAGGCAGACGACGGCGAGTTCGCCAAGCGCGTCGGCTCGGAGGACGAGGACTTGGGCAGCCGCGCCGTGCTTGCAGGAGCGAGTGAAGCGGTCTGGTATCCGGCCGAGACGAATACGTCGATCCGTCCCGGCTGGTTCTACCATGCCGCGGAAGACGACCGCGTGAAGACGGCGGACGAGCTGATGGAGCTGTACGAGCGGACCGTCGGAGGCAATTCCACTTTCCTGCTCAACTTGCCGCCGGACAGAAGGGGACTCCTTCACGAGAACGATGTCGCGCGGATGAAGGAACTGGGCGAGCGGATCAGACGGACTTACGGCGCCGACTTGGCTTCCGGAGCTTCCGTCCAGGGATCTGCTGGGAAAGATGCGGCGCACGGAGCGGAGCGCTTGACCGACGGCGACCGTTCGACGTTCTGGCAGGCTCCGGAAGGCGCGGAGCTTGCCGAGTTCGTGATCGAACTCGGAAGCGAGCTCGCGTTCGATCGCGTCGTGCTTGCGGAGAACATACGCGAAGGTCAGCGCATCGAGCGCTTCCGGCTGGAGGCGTCGTCCGGAGACGGGGAATGGCGGCTTCTGTACGAGGGCACCGTCGTCGGCTACAAGAAAATTTGCCGCTTCGCCGAGACGACCGCCAGCCGCTTGCGCCTGACGATCGAGGAGTCTCGCTGGAGCCCGACTTTGACCAGCGTCGGCGTGTATCGGAGTGTGGCGGTCGAGGGATAAACAGAGGGGCTGTTTGCTCCGAAGACCTGCTTAAAGACGGCTATCAGCTCGAAAAAAATGGCGCTGCAACGGTGATTCCGCTGCAAGCGCCATTTTTGTTGCTACGATTGACCAGTTTGCGTACATGCAAAGCGAGTTGTTCTAAGAAATCGTGCAACGCCACCCAAATGACGGTCAACCGGAGGGCGTTGTTCTAAGAAATCGTGTAACGTCACCCCAATGACAGTCAAACGGAGAGCGTTGTTCTAAGAAATCGTGCAACGTTCAAGTTTTCTTCGGCTTAATGGCCAGCACTCCCAAGTGAGTGTCGACCAGATAGAGAGTCCCTTTTTCATCGACGGCGATGTCATGAATGGAGTTCTTGCAAAATGGTGAAAGGTATAATGCGACACCTTCCACCATTTTACTACAATAGGGGATTCATTCCTACGCAGCGGGATTTATTTTACTTTAAGAGACTTGTAATAAGCGGAGAAGACATCGGCAAACGCCTCCGCCGCGAGACGGCTTTCCTCCAGCGTATTGTTGGCGCCGCCGATTTCGAGCAGCAGACTGCCGGGAGAGAGTGATTGATTGTATTCCCCGTTGCCTTGGTGGGCGCTTTTGGAGATGACGCCGCGGGACAGACCGGGATACTTCTTGTTCAGCCGCTTGTTCAGCTCTTCGGCCAGCTTCTGGTTGGCGGCGTGGTTCGGATGGGCGGTGCCGATAACGAACAGGATGCGTGCGTAGTTTTTGCCTTTGATTGCGACCGTCGTATTTTTGCGCGGAACGTCCGCGTCTCTGTGAATATCGAAGAAATAGGCCAGTGAAGGATTAGCCTTCTTGGCTTTGGAAATGGCTTTGCGAGATTCCGCGTAGGATTGCGAGAAGCCCAGCTTCTGAACCCTCAGCCTCTCGGCAAAATCCGTGGTTTCCACCAAAGAACGGATTCCCGCCTTGTTCAGCATTTCTCCCAAATGTCCGCCTACCAGAGTAATGTTGATTTCGGGATCGTCGACGGAGGAGCCTTTGGCGTTGCGTGCGACGTTTTTCCAAGATTCCCGGTTATGGGTGTGATAGATGTATACTTTCGGCACGTCGCCTTCATCGAGATTCGTCTTGACGACCCAATTGGCTACGTAGGCCCGATTTCCGTCTGCAAGCGAAACGAGATACCAATCTCCCTCGACCGCGGCGATCGGCAAAGTATCTCCCGGGGCGGCCTTGCCTACGATGTCGTAGTCCAGTCCCGGTCCGCTGCGCAAATTGGTCGTGTCCACGAAAACGACGTAGCGAAGTGGATTTTCGGTCTCGACCACCCAACTGGCGACGTAAGCGCGATCCCCGCTCGGAAGCGGCACGACGTACCAATCTCCTTCCGTATTGACGATCGGCAGCGTAACTCCAGGCACGGCTTTGCCTACAATCTCGTAATCCAACCCCGGTCCGCTCCGCAGATTGGTGACATCCACGATTTTGACGACGCTTCCGGGCGTCGCGACGGATGAATTCTGGCCGACCGATTCATTTGCCGATTCAGTCTCGATGGCGGGGGCGGCTGGCGGGGATTCCCCGTAAGCTTCGGAAGCGGAAACGAAAGAGACGAATAGTAGCAGGACGACTGCGGCTGCACGGGTTGCGATTTTACGAAGAAACAAAGCATCCTCTCTCCCTGTTCGAAAATTCGTTTATACATTTTTCGACAGGAATGAGGGTAAAACCTTCTATTTTTCGCAATTTTGACAACGGGAACATATGTTTGATATAGTGGGTGATAGAAAATCAGATTCGACGAGTGAAGCACACTCCGATCAGCGCGGCAACGCGCCTGGAGTGTGCTTTTTTCGCGTTTCGCGGTTATCGTGCCAGAGGGGATGTGGTGTATAATGAAGGTAACGGATCGGCGCAAGAAGGAGAAGCTGAAGCTCGATCAAATGATGCGCGTGCTGTTCCGATTATCCAAACGGCTGACGGTACAGCTGATCAGCGGCTTGTTCGGAGAGCAGTTTGCGACGGAGGATGTAAAGTCGATCCATTACGGCAATGGCGAGTTCGTCTTGGACGAGTACGAACGGATCGTCGGCGATCTGTTCCTGAAGCTGGATACGCGCCGCGGCTTGTTTCAATATCATGTCGAGTTCCAGACGCTTAACGATCAGTCCATGGTTATACGCATGTTTCGCTATGGCTTCGAGAAGGCGCTGGAACTGGCCGAGGGCAGCGCAGACAACGGGCTCCCACTGCTCGCCTTTCCCAGACAAATCGTCATTTTCCTGGAGGAAAACGAAGCGATCGGCGAAGAGCTCGCCTTCCGGATGCGGCTGCCGGACGGAACGGAGACGGTCTATACGGTGCCGGTGCTGCGGTACTGGACGCTGTCGCCCCGCGACTTGCAGGAGCGGCGTCTGTTCGCGCTGCTGCCGCTGCAGGTGTTCGGCTCGCGCAAGAACATGCGGCTCATCGCCGCCAGTACACGCACGGACGACGAGAAGCGGCAGTTGTTCACGCGGGAGTTCGCGCGCTTGAAGGAGACGATCGGGGAGACGCTGGACGTCATCCGGGACCTGCATCAGCAGCGGCTGCTGCCAACCGGCGACATGGACCGGATCTTGCAGGTGCTGGGGAACATCCTGAACTACTTATACCGACATTACGGTGAATATAAACAAACGGAAGAGGAGGTGCGCCGAATGTTCAAAACCTATATTCCGGAAGCGATGAAAAAAGGCGAAAAAAAGGCCAAAATCAAGGTTGCCCGCAATTTGCTGAAAATGGGCTTGGATGTAGGCATGATAGCGAAAGCGACGGAGCTGACCCCCGAAGAAGTGACGAGCCTGCAGAAGAAAAAAAGTTCTGTCCAGTAGTCTAAGGTACTGCTTAAAGGAACAAAGGCCCGCCATAGGCGGGCCTTCGTCATATTAGGATTATTGCTTAGCGACTTCCTCGGCTTCGATCTCCGTTGCGATTTTCTCGTAGGTCTCGTCGCTGAGGAAGCGGCGGGCTCCAAGATAGCGCTTGGCATAATAGCTTTCATCGAGCGAGGTAATCGTTACGCCCTTGGAAGCGGCGTGGGCAAACTTGTTCTTGCCGATGTAGATTCCGACGTGAGAGACGCCGCTGCCGCTCGTATTGAAGAATACGAGGTCCCCAGCGCGCAGTTCGTCGTCGGAGATCTTCTTGCTCTTCTCCCAGCTGTACATGTCCCGCGAAGAGCGGGGCAGGTCGATGCCGAGTTGATCGAATACGTACCCGGTGAAGCCGGAGCAATCGAATCCCTTCGGTGTCGTTCCGCCGTACTTGTAATCCGATCCGATCAGCGGAGCGATCGCTTTGTCGAGCTTCGAATCCGCGAATACGCTGCCGACCTGGAATGCCAAGAGCAAAGCAAGGCCAAACAAGAAGACTGAAACTTTACGCAAAACAGGCGACTCCTTCCAATGCCTACGAGGTTAGCTTAAGGGTTCGGTAGAAGGTCCCCTATGGCTCCTTTGAAGCAAAGCCAACTCACCCGAAAAGATGGTTCCCCCGTTCCCCGATTCACGGGAACTCGGCATTTTATGATTTCTTTAGCTTTATATATTCGGTTATCCTGACGAATTTCCTGCATCTTCTATATTAGAATTCCTTAATCTAGGGACGGCCATTAGGCTCGGATACCCCTCCTTTCGTCCCGAATGTATCCCGCCGATAATAACGCCAAACCCCGGCTGCGGCCAGCAAGCGGCGCAACCGGGGAATGTCCCGGGAAGAATATTGTCGATTGTCGGGACGTGATAAGCCTACGATTTCGCGTCTCGCCATACGTGAAACTGGGATGCGGAAGTCCACAGCTTCAGCAGGGAGCGCACGAAGTGAAAAGCTTGATGCAGCGTCACGGCGAGGAAACCCGACCAGAGCAAGGAGATTGCCCAGGCTGCGGCGGACACCGCAAGTCCGATGCCGAGCATGACGAGCGTAATGCCCAGCAGGGGGAAGGCCCGGCGAAACGCCAACCCCAAACTTCTGACGATACCTTCCCGCGCAGCGGCTCCGAACTGCATGAATTGGCAGACCAGATGTACGGCGAATCCGTACAGCAGCCATGAGGCCGCGTAAGGGAGCAGGTCGAGGAGCCAATTCGTCAGCGAAGGCTCGGAGAAAAAGCGGTCCTTGGCCAGCGGCAGCAGCCATGCGGCGGGAAGCAGGATGAGCGCGTTCTCCATCCAGTAGAGCAGGGTGACCGGCTTCCATGCCCGTCGCACCCCGGACAATACCCGCGTTCCTTCCTCCTCGGCGGAGTGGCGGAAGGAGTAAAACAATCCGGCATTGATCAGGGGGGTCAGCACCATCCTCAGGAGAAGCAGTCCGCCGAGCAGCCAGAGCACGTCGTCGACGAGATCTGTTTTCAGCAGGCGGAACTGGGCCTCGATCAGGAACAGATGGGCGGCGTCGGAATTCGGATGTTCGTCGGGATAACGCGCGAGCACGGGCGTTACGACCGAATCGACGAACCGGTACAGGAAAAATCCCCACAGCAGACGGTACAGGAACAGGAGAACCAATACATATTTATGCCTGACGGTCATGTCCCATCCCATTTTTAGTCTTTCGCGCATTTTCTTTCCTCACCTCACCAGGCCAATGATCCGAACAGACCTTCTATGATCTGGGTGATTCCGGTTGCGTACCGGGTACGCTGTTCGGGCGGTACTTCGGCTTTGAGATAATTGTTGTACTTGCGATTGTCGAGCACGATATGGTTGCCGGGATCGATCGTCGCGTAGAGCAGCGGGGAGGCCGACTCCAGCTTGAGCTGAACGTGGGGCTGAACGCCGTCCCAGCGCTTGCGTACCGACTGGCCGTCCTGGAACTGCAGCCATACCGATACCGATTCCGGGCTGCCCCCGTTGCGCCGAAGCAAGACGATGCTCTCGTAGCCGGTGTCCGTCTTTCTCGTCTGAATCGTTTCCACCGAGAAATCCGCCATTTCGCCGCGCTGCACGTAAGCCCGGAAGAAGTCGGTCCATTTCTCCTTCGTCACCGTCTCCACGACTTTCTGGAAGTCCGAGAAAGAAGGATGCTTGAACTTGTACTTCTGAAAATAGGTTCGCATGATCTTGCTCATCGTTTTGTCCCCGACTTGCTTCTCCAGCGCGGAGAGCACGAGCTTGCCCCGCAGGTAGACGTTCTCGGCGTATCCGTCCGAGGAGCTGAACTTCCAGGAGGAGAGGCTCAGCGGCTCGGGATGGGTCATATAGCTGGCCTCGATCGGCAGATTGGGCAGTACGCCGTAAATGCTGGCCATCAGCTTGTCTTCGGTGTAGGACGTAAAGCCTTCGTCCAACCAGGCTTCTTCGAATTCGTTGGAAGCGACGAGCCCGTACCAGTATTGGTGGGCGATCTCGTGGACGAGCGTTCGTTCCAGCTCGTAGCCGGGATTGTCGTCCCGGGCCGACGCTCCGGTGACGAGCGTCGGATATTCCATGCCGCCGGCGCCGTTGCCGCTTGCCGGAGGGACGACGACAGAGAGAGTGGAATAGGGATATTCTCCGTACCACTGTCCCAGCTTGGCTAACGCGGACTTGGCGGCGTGCATGTAGCGGTCCTTCAAGTGCTGATGGAGCGGGTCCAAATACAGCTTGATCCGAACTCCGGGAATTCCGGGCGAAGAGAACGAATCCTCCACGTACACGAAGTCCGGAGAAGCCGACCAGGCGAAATCGTGCACGTCGTCGGCATAGAACTGGAAGCTTTTGCGCCCGCCGGAGACGGCCGGGGTTTTCGTAAGGAAGCCGGTAGCCGCTACTTTATAACCGTCCGGAACCCCGATGCGAACGCTGTAGATGCCGAAGTCCGAATAAAATTCGGAATCTCCGTGGTATTGGTGCAGATTCCAGCCCTCGGAGGCGCGCCCCCTCATGCCGGACGTCTCGTAGACGGGAATTTTGGGAAACCATTGGCCGGCCATGACGAAGTTGCCGGATTTGCCCATGCGGGCGAAGATTTCAGGCAGCAGAACGTTGAACTTCATGCGCAAGGTGACGGATTCCCCAGGCTTGACCGGTTCGGGTAGCCGGAAAGCCGCCAGCGTGCGGTCGTTGCGGTTGCCGTCGTCCGGCTGCACGTAATGGACTCTGGGCAGAAGTGTTTCCCCTTCCTCTGTGGTCAGAGAGGTAAGCTCCATCCCGCCGTAGCCGCCTTCTTTCATTTTGTCTCCCCTGAGCTTTCCTCCCGATTCGCGCAGGAACGTACTGCCGGGCGCGAAGGCGTTCGGATATAGATGAAGGTACATCTCGGAGACCGCTTTGCGCCCGGGATTTTTCCAGGTAACGACCTGCTCTCCCAGCAGGGTTCCGCTGTTCTCGTCGAGCGAGACGGAGATATGGTATTCCGTTACGCGGTTGCTGAGGACGACGGCTTGCGGTTTCTGCGGAACGTCGGGCCCGGGATTGGGCTCGGACTTGGCTTCTACCGCGGGCGAGCCGGCGGCGGGAAGATCGGACAAGGAAGACGCGGGCAGGGCGTATTGATCGACCCAAGCGTCGGCAAACCCGAATCGGACGGACATGACAAGTACGGCAGCGGCGGCGACGAATAGCAGCATTCGCAGCGAACGGCGCTTAGGCATACGGATAACCCTCCCGTTGACAAGCATCTACGAGATATATATGTAGGTTGTCCGCGGATTATATCTGGAGTTTCGGGCCAAGCTACTATGAATTGTAGTTGACAGGGATTTCGCAAATCTTTTAATATGAAGGAAAAGTGCAAACGTTTGCGCAAAATGAGAATCGAGGAGTTGGCAGCATGAACGGAAAATGGTGGAAAGAAGCGGTCGCCTATCAAATTTATCCCCGCAGCTTTATGGACGGCAACGGGGACGGTATCGGGGATTTGCCGGGCGTCATCTCGAAGCTCGATTATTTGAAGGAACTCGGCGTCGACGTGCTCTGGATCTGTCCGATCTACAAGTCTCCCAACGACGACAACGGGTACGATATTTCCGATTATCAGGACATTATGGACGAGTTCGGCACGATGGCCGATTTCGACCGTCTGCTGGCAGAGGTTCATTCCCGCGGGATGAAATTGATCCTGGATCTGGTCATCAACCATACGTCCGACGAGCATCCGTGGTTTATCGAATCGCGTTCGAGCCGGGACAATCCGAAGAGAGACTATTATATTTGGTCCGACGGGAAGAACGGAGCGGAGCCGAACAACTGGGAGAGTATTTTCAGCGGCTCGGCGTGGGAGTACGACGAGGCTACCGAACAATATTACATGCACGTATTTTCTACCAAACAGCCGGATTTGAATTGGGAGAACCCGCAAGTCCGCCAAGATCTGTACGCGATGGTCAACTGGTGGCTGGACAAGGGCATCGACGGCTTCCGCGTGGACGCTATTTCCCATATCAAGAAGGTTCCGGGTTTCCCGGACATGCCGAATCCGGACAAGCTGCGCTATGTGCCTTCCTTCGAGGGCCATATGAATCGCGAGGGCATCCATGTTTTCCTGCAGGAGATGAAGAGCGAGACGTTCGACAAATACGACGTCATGACCGTCGGAGAAGCGAGCGGAGTGACGGTGGACGACGCGGAGCTGTGGGTCGGAGAACGGCGCGGCGCGTTTAATATGATTTTCCAATTCGAGCATATGGGGCTGTGGCAGAAAACGGCGGACGGTTCCGTGGACATCCCGGCGCTCAAGAAGACGCTCACCCGCTGGCAGAAAGGGCTCGAAGGAGTCGGCTGGAACGCGCTGTTCCTCGAAAACCACGATCAGCCAAGATCGGTATCGACGTGGGGAGACGACCAAACCTACTGGGAGCAGTCGGCCAAAGCGTTCGCGACGATGTATTTTCTCATGCAGGGGACTCCGTTCATCTACCAGGGGCAGGAGATCGGGATGACCAACGTCCAATTCCCTTCGATCGACGACTACAACGACGTAGCCAGCAAAAACCTGTACCGCACCGAGCTTGAAAACGGCAAAACCCACGAAGAGATCATGCGGGTCATCTGGAAAAACGGCCGCGACAATTCCCGGACGCCGATGCAGTGGAACGATCTCGACCAGGCGGGCTTCACGACCGGTACGCCTTGGCTGAAGGTTAACCCGAACTATAAGGCCATCAACGTCGAGAAAGAGCTGGAGGAGCCGGACTCGATTTATCATCATTACCGGAAGCTGATCGCGCTGCGCAAAAACAATCCGACGGCGGTATACGGCGCGTACGACCTGATTCTGCCGGAGCACAAGCAGATCTATGCCTATACGAGAACGCTAGGGGAAGACAGGCTGCTCGTGATTGCCAACCTGTCCGCCGAAGCGGCCGCAAGCGGGCTGCCGGACTCCGTCATTTATTCTTCGGCCGAGCTGCTGCTGATCAGCGGAGAGTCGGGAGACCGCAACCTGCGCGATCTCCGACTTGCTCCTTACGAAGCGAGGGTTTATCGTCTCGTTTAAGCTTCCGCGATCAGCGGGCTTGGCTGCCCGAGATACATCAGCGTGAGACGGTGAAGCGCGCGCGTGCAGGCGACGTACAGAAGCTTGGCGTCCTGCGGCGCGGCCGCATAGCGGCGGTCGTCGGCATCCGCGACGAGCACGGCGTCGAATTCGAGTCCCTTGGCCAGATACACGGGGACGACGGTAATGCCTCCTCGGTATTGGGTCTGGTTCTCGGAGATGAGATTCGCTTCGATGCCGCTTGCTTGCAGCAGCTCAGCCAACCTGGCGCAGTCGTCGTCCGTGCGGCACACGATCGCGATCGTCTGCATGCCGCGCTCCCGGTTGTCCCGGATGAAGCGCTCGATGCGAGGGAGACGATCCGTCTCGCCGTCCAGCTTGGCGACCTCCACCGGATCGCCGCTGCGGAAGACCGGAACGGCAGGGGGCAGGCTCGTGCCGGTATGCGGCAGGATGCGGTTGGCGAACTCGATGATTTCAAGCGTCGAGCGGTAGCTTTGCTGCAGGGCGTGATAGGAGCGGTATTCCTCTGCGAATACGTCGGACAGCTCCTCCCACCTCTGCACGCCGCGATACGCATGAATGCCCTGGGCCAAATCCCCGAGAATCGTGAACGAAGGCTCGCTCATGAACGCGTTCAGCAAGGCGATCTGAAGCGGGGATACGTCCTGGGCCTCGTCGACGACGACATGGTCGAACGAGAGTTTCTCCGCGCCGTTGAAGGCATAATGGATCCAGACGAGCGCGGGCAGGTCCTCGTGCCGGACTTCGCCTTTTTTCAGATAGGCTTTCGTGCTCTGAACGATGCTCTTGGGGATGTCCGCCGCGCCGTCCGCGGAGAACAAGCGCTGATAGAAGCTTAGGGCGTCCGCCTTGGGCAGCTTGTTCACGTAAGCCCTTAGCCGCTGCTTGCCGGTCTTGGCCTTATCCTTGCGGATCTTCGGGTCGCCGATCTCTCCGAGCTGCATTTCCAGCCAGCGGTTGATGCGGGCTTGCAGCCGCTCCAGCCGCGGGGCGAGCGGGTAATGGCGGTATTCCACCTCGAACCATTCGCGAATGTTGGCGGCTGGCAGCACGCGGCCCTCCCAAGGCTCGAACGGCTGAGGTTCGAGGAAGTGCGTTTCCAGGCTCCTCAGTTGCTCGTCCAGCAGCGCTTTGAAAGCGAGCGATCCCTTATATCTTCCCGGCGTTTCGTCGTCGATCTGCGGCCTGGCGCCTGCGAGTGAGAACCACAGTTCTCCTTCGGAGGCGTCTTTGGCCAGCTTGACGTTGCCGCTGAGCCGGTCGAGCGCCCAATCCGCGAACGTCGTCTGCTTGACGTCGCCGACGCCGAGCTCGGGCAGGACGCCGGAAATATAATCGAGGAACATCGTGTTCGGCGCGAAAATAATCATCCGCTCCGCGCGAATCTGCTGCTGGTACTGATAGAGCAGGAAGGCGAGCCGATGCAGCGCGACCGTCGTTTTCCCCGAACCGGCCGCACCCTGGATGATCAGCGCCTTGTGGCGCGGAGCGCGGATGATGCGGTCTTGCTCGGCCTGGATCGTGGACACGATGTCGCGCAGCTTATTGTCTTTCTTGTCTCCGAGCTTATACAGCAGGAATTCGTCGTTCAGGCCGATATTGTCCCCGCCCCGCTCGTAGCTGTCGACGATTCGTCCCAGCTTCCGGTCGCGGATCGACAGGTTGCGCTTGCGGTAGATGTCCCCTTGGATCGTTCCGTCCGGCGCATCGTAGGAGACGGGCGCATCGCCGCCGGTGAAGGAGTAGAAGAGGCTGGCGACCGGCGCTCTCCAATCGATGACGTACGGCTCGCCGGTATCCTGGCGGTCCATGCCTCTCTTGCCGATATACAGGGGCAGCGCCGCGGTTTTCCCGTTTTCCTTGAAGTCGAGCCTGCCAAAGTAGGGTTCCTTGTCGAGCAGGTCGAGCCGACGGCGGCTCTCCTCCCGTTTCTCTTCGAGCAGCTGCTCGGTGAAATCCTGTCCCCGGTAGACCGGGCCGATGCCGGATCTCTGGCGGTCGATCTCCCCGAACGTCTCTTGCAGGCGCTCCTGTTCCTCCCGAACAACCGGGCTTTGCGTATCCATAAGTGCGATTCCTCCTTGCGTTGCGTATTGACTTCACCTATTGTGGCGCATTTTTGCAAAAAACAATAGACTTATGTTTTCCGTTTTGTTATGATGTTGAGTACAGAATTACCTAAAATAGACAGAACAAACGTTCGCGTCGATAAACATCGCATAAAGAAGCGGGAGGGACTCGAATTTTCGAGGGTCTCGGTCCCGGCTTTTTCTTATGTAACGGCATTTAGAGGGGGCTGACCATGGATAATCCGAATCAACCGACGGAGAAAAAGAAGCTGTCGCTTAACGTCGTCAGCAACAAGGAACATAGAGGTTTCGGCGCGGGCTCGATCGACCTGAGCCAAGTCGCCTGCGTCATAATCGACGGCGGAGAGGCGTATATCGATGTAGGCGCGATGCATGCCAAGAGCAAGATTGAGAAGGGGATCAGGTTTTCTCCAGACAAGTCTCTCGTGCCGAACGGTCGTCCGGCCTGGATCGTATGGGTGGCCGTCGACCGCAACGAGACCGGCTCGTACTACGCCGGCGCCACCTCGTGCGAGATGCTGATCGACTCGGAGGCGAGAAGGGGCTGGAAGGTGCTGCCCGATCACGTCAACCGGCTCGACGCCGCTATCAAGCGCAAGTATATGCTGGACAACATCGGCCCGGAAGAGCAGGCGGCGCTTCGCAAGCTGCTCATCGAGCACAACGAGGAATGGTGGAACAACTCTCCTCAGGCGTTGAAGGATTTGCTTGTGTAGCATGGGCGGATCAATATGAAAATGGCGGTGCAGGGACATATGTGGTGTCCTTGCGCCGCTATTTTTTTTGTATAAACAGTCTACGTTCAGACACCTTTATCATCGATTATCTTTCAGAGCAACTTGGCTGGCTTATGGGACAGCCTCGCTGACAGGGCTGGATTAAATGACTTCCCGCGCATCATTGTCCGGCAGTGTCGGGAACGAGGCGTGGGGCTCGGCCTGATACCAGAAGGCTGTCGAAGCGATATCGCTTTGCTGCGGCAAGTATCGCCCGCCCGAGCGCCATCCGAGGTCTTGAATGGTCACTCGCAGATCGCTCTCGAACCGAATCGGGTCCATGACATGCCAGCGGTACATGCCGAAGCGCGTCTGGCTTCGATACAATCCGTCCGGTCGAATCACCTGATGCATGCCTAGGTACGGCGTGGAATAGGTGCTGTACGTGCCCAGCGGCTGCTCCCAATTCCATGCGCCTCCGAAGTAATCCTCGGTTCCCGTTCCGCATATCGTCGGAAATTCCTTGTCTCCGTCCATGTAGAATTTGATTTCTCCTTCTCCCCACCAACCGGTGTTGTTCACCTGCCAGGCGAGATAGGTTCCGACATAATGGCCTTTGCCCGAGATGCCGTCGATAATCGTATAGACATCCTTGTACGGCACAGGGTTCGTGCGGCGCCACTGGGCGTGGAAATATGCCGCATCCTCAGGCACATCCGTCAACGTATAGTCGATCTGATAGTACAGTACGGCTTTCTCCGAAGATTTATTTTCCATCGTCAACTTGGCGGAGCGGCGAAAAGGCATCTGCCAGTAGCTGTTCATTCCCCCGGCTGGATTCACCGCAATCGGCAATGAATTGACATCGTTGCGCTCCTGCCAGCCATTGCAGAAGAAATCGCCGATCGGCACTTCAACGGAAGCTTCCTCTTCACCATCCCAGTAAATACGGAAGATCAAATTCCTCCAAAATGTCGGGAAGCACGTCATCCACATATGCTGGATCGCGCCGGGCCCTTGAATTTCTCCCATTGTAAACACAGCTCCAGGCTCGATTTCGACGGAAGGAGACACTTTCCAGCCAATACCCAGATCGCGCGCGCAGTTCGCCCCCGTTCCGTCCTTGGCCATTCCTCCTTTGCCTTTCTCGCCAGTGAAATTTTCAGGGCTGATCGATCTTGTCCTGGCGTCAGACAGACGCGCCAAATTGCCCAAGCCCATATTTAGTCCGTTAAAAAGATTCAAGAATCCCACTCCTAATTATGATAATAGTTGTGCAGTTGTGCTTGAGCTCATCCCTTGAGACCGGTCAGAGTGATTCCTTCTATAAAATACCTCTGACTGCTGATATAAGCGACCACAACCGGAAGGACAGAGATCATCGCAGCAGCCATTAGCAGGTGATACTTGGTCGTATATAGTCCTTGGAAGGAAGCCAGGCCGAGCGTGATCGTTTTAACGCTCTCCGTCTGGATGACCACAAGCGGCCACAGAAAATCATTCCATACTCCCATGAAGGTAAATATGAACAGAGAGGCGAGAGCCGGCTTCATTAACGGCAGCAGAATCCGCGAATAGATGCCGAAATACCCGCAGCCGTCTATCCGCGCCGCCTCGTCAAGCTGTCTCGGTATGGTCATGAAAAATTGGCGGAGCAAGAAGGTTCCGAAGGCGTTGCCGAAAAAACCGGGAACGATAAGCGCATAGTAGGTGTCGACCATTCCCAGCTTTCGCATAATCACAAACGTCGGAATCAAGGTCACCATCAGAGGCACCATCATCGTGCCCAAATACATGCTGAACAGCAGATCCTTGCCCTTAAAGCGCAAACGCGCGAACGAGTAGGCGGCCAACGAGCTGAACACCAGCGTGCCCGCAGTTACAGCAACCGCAACAAATAAGGAATTGAGCAGCATTCGGAGCAGCGGCACGGCCGTTAATACTTCTTGATAATTGCTGAAACTCCATTCCTTAGGAAACATACGGGGCGGCCATTGGAAAATTTCCTGCGGCGTCTTGAACGAGGTCAATGCCATCCACAGAAAAGGAAAGATGAACAGGATGCAACAGACGATCATAACGGCATGAATGAGAAGCGACTTCGCCTTCACGCGATTGCTCATTGTATAGGAGGTCATAGCTATCACCTAGTCCATCTCATAATTTACTTTGTTTCCGAAAAATTTCATCTGCAGCAGCGTAACTGCAAACAACATAATGAATACGACCCAAGCCAGAGCGGAGGCGTATCCCATCTCAAAGAACTTAAACCCATTCTGATAAACCCAGTAATAGATCACGCGCGTGGAGTCGCCGGGACCGCCGCTTGTTGTGGAGTAGATCAGGTCGAACACTTGGAAGGAACCGATGACTGACATGATCGACACGAAAAATAAAGAAGGCGTGATCAAGGGCAGGGTGATTCGTGTCATGCGTCTCCAGGCGCCGGCTCCGTCAATGGTTGCGGCTTCATACAGATGGGAGGGAACCCCCTTCAAGCCTGCAAGCAGAATAACCATATTGAAGCCCACGCTTTTCCATATCGAAATGGCCGACACCGAGAACAGGGCATATTTTTCATCCGACAACCAGCCTGCGCCTTGCAGATTCACGAGGCTGAGCACATAATTCAGAATGCCTAAATCAGTGTTCAGAATCCATCTCCAGATGACCGAAATAGAGATCATGGAGATGCCGACGGGCAGGAATATGGCTGCGCGATAGAGATTAACTCCCTTGATCGACTGATTCAGGAGCAGCGCGATAACAAAAGCCGCAGCAATTCCAAGAGGAATGGTCAATAAGGAAAACACGAACGTGTTTTTGAGAGACACCCAGAATTGCTGATCATGAACCATCTTGTCCGTAAAATTGCTCAAGCCCACCCACCGGGGAGCATTGATCAAATCCCAATCGGTGAAGCTCATCAGCAGAGAAGTGAAGATCGGAACAATTACAAAGACCAGCATTCCGAGCAGGTTGGGCGCGATGAATAAGTAGCCGTATGCAGATTCCGCCATACTCTTCTTCTTATTAGCCTTAGATTTTGACATGGCTGACTCCTTTGCGTTAAAAGCGTCAACTGGGGAACGGATCGTTCGCCCCCCAGCCCACTCCTTGCCTGTCTATTGGTTTAAGACTTTGTCGATTTCCGTCTTCGCTTTGCCGAGAGCATCCTCAACGCTGATCAGGTTGCGAAGCGCCGGATCGATCTCCCGCATAAAAATCTCATCGATGGTCTTGGACCATAGAGGATGGAACGGAAGACTCTTGGCATTGCTCAACTGATCGAAGAAGACTTGCACATGCTCCTGCGGCTCTCCTTCAAGCAGCCACTTCCCGGAGTTCGTTACCGACTTCAGCACGGGCATGCCCAGACCGGTCGAGGAGTTGATCTCCTGAGCCGTTTGCGAGACATAGAACTTGATGAACTCAAACGCTTCCTTCGGATGCTCCGTATTCTTTGGCATTGCCAGCGTGACAAAAAGCAGCGGCGAGGAGCTTTCCGTTTTCTGCGGGAACGGCACGACTCCCCATTTTCCGGCCAACGGCTCCAGAGAATACGAAACCCAGCGACCTCCGGATACCATGGCGGCTTTGCCGGCAAGAAACATGTCGACGGTGCTCATGCCCGTTCCCTGCAACCCGTCGGGTGTCGGGGATACGCCGCCGTCTTTATACATCAAGCTCTTGTACCAGTCCAGCGCTTCGCTGATTTTCGGATCGTCAAGCATCATCGATTTACCGTCATCGCTAAGCAGCTTGCCGCCATTCTTGTAGATCGAAGTCATCAGCGGCCCCCACCACAGATCCTGCGCGAATCCGTACTGCTTCGATTTGCTGTCGCCCTCCGAAGTCAGCGCCTTGGCGGCTTTGTCGAAGTCGTCCCAGGTCCAGTCGACGGCCGGATAAGGAACATTCGCTTTATCGAACAGCTCTTTGTTGTAGTAGATCATGTAAGGCGTCGCATCTTTAGGAAACGCCCACATGTGGCCGTCATTATACCCCATCGGGTCAAGCAGCGCCGGGAAGTAGTCGTTGAAGTCGATATTGTTCTCTTTTGCGAGCGGCAGCATATCCAGCAGCACGTTTTTTTTGACAAAGCTGCTGACTAGCGCCTCGCCAATATAGAAAACGTCAGGGGCATTGCCGCCGGCGATCTGGGTCAGGACGGACGCCGGGAAATCATTGGCGGAGCTGACGTGATCGAGAGTGACTTTAATGTTCGGATGCTCTTGTTCGAATGCGGCTTTGATTTTTTCCTGTACGAGCTTCTCGTCCGGGGTTCCCCAGAAGGCGAACCGGATATTCACTTCTTTCGTCTCCGAGGCATTGCTTCCCGTTGCCGATGAAGCTGCCGGCGATTTGGAATCGTTCGAGTTGCCGCATGCGGTTGTTAGAAGCAGCGATAGAATAAGCGAAAGCGAAACGGTTGTTTTTCTCATGGATGTACCTCCCTTTTATTTGTACCAAGCGATAATGAGCATACGTAAACTTGTCTGAGCACCCCCTTCATTCTTGAAGTAAAAAATCAATTTTACTTTACCGGTAAAACCATACTATCACAGCATGTTAGCGATTACAATCCCTTTCTCTATGAAAAAACTTCAAAATTCGATATGGAAATTAAGAAAAAAAGGATTGTTCAATTGTAATTGTTTGTAGTATCTTAAATGTATCTTTACCGGTAAAATTAGTTAAGGAGGAATTACAATGACCAACTCCTCAATTCGGGCGACCTTCCTCGTTATGGTAATGATCGTTTTGCTTCTGTCGAGTTTTCAGATGCCGCAGAATGTCTCGGCTGCTGTTAGCACTGTCTATTCCAACAGCGGCGGAACAATAACGTTGTCCAACACGTTAATCGAACTAAAATGGAAAACAACGAACGGTACGCTGATCGGACTTAAGAACAAAACCACCGGCACGCAGCATTTGGGCGGTACATTGGCCGGCAACTGGACGTTATTCGCGAATACGACGACGGACAACAAGTGGAACGCCTCGCTGGGAACGATGTTCAAAGGCCGCGACGCTGTGCTCAGCAGCGTTAACGCCACCACGTTAAGCAACGGCATCCGGGTCGATCTGGCCTTCCACGGGGTCGGCGGAAAAAACATATCCGTTGTGCAGCACGTTACCGTCTACGATAATGATCCGGTTTCACATTGGACAACGGAAGTGGCCAATAACGAACCGAACTCTACCGTTACGGCGGTAGTCAGTCCTCAGCTCACCGGAGTGCAAGCGCTTTCCGGAGAGTCGCTGATGTGGCCCTATAAAGAAGGGGAAATTTTCAGCAATCCCGGCACGTTCCTGCGCATGATGCAATATCCCGTCCCCGCTTCTATGCAGTGGATGAATCTGTACAATAACAATGAGGGCTTATATTATGCGGTGCTGGACACGACCGCTGCGTATAAGGAGTTTCGCTTCGGCTACGATGCCGGATTAGACCCTTCGGCCGGCTCGCCCAGACAGATGTCCGCCACCGTATGGCCGTTCGCCGAGACGAATGACAGCTATATTTCTCCGCAAGTCGACATTGGCGTAGCGAGCGAAGGGAGCTGGTATTGGGGCGCCGATCGCTATCGGGATTGGCTGATCCATACGGCTCAATGGGAGAAGGGCAAGCCGACCAAAGCCATGGAACTGGACGCATGGTATATGGGCAATGTCAAAGCGTATAACGGTTCGATTAACCTGAATTACAGTGATTTGCCCGGTTATATTCAGAATGTCGATTCCAAGGGCATTCATAATCTGGAGGTAACGGGGTGGCATGTCGACGGCTTTGACAGCTATTATCCCGATTATTACACCCTGTCGGCGGCCGGCGGGGATACCGGATTGGAGGATGCGGTCGCCGACATTCATGCCAACGGGGACAATATCTTCTTCTACATTAACAACCACATTGCGGATATCGGCAGCGACTGGTACGCCAGCAATGCCGGGGTCGCCAATTTGCAGAAGGTCGACGGGACTTATTTCCCGGAGAGCTACGGGAACGGAAGAAGCTTTTACGCGATGTCGCCCCATTCCTCGGCATGGATTAACCAATTGAAGGATAGAGCCAACTTTTTGCGCGATATTGGCGCAGACGGCATCTGGTGGGATCAGATGGCCGAAATGGACGCGGTGCTGGATTACAACTCTGCCGCCGGTCATTCATCGCCCGCCACTTCTTTTTCGGAAGGCTACAAGCTGATGATGGATACGATTCATTGGGACTTCAGCAATCACGGCGCCAATACCGATTACGTGTTTGCGATGGAGGGAGTAAACGACTATTACAGCTTATTTGCAGACATGAACGGAATGATGTGGGGCAGGTCTCTCGGGTACGTGCCGCAGCAAGCTCCGCAGGTAACGCGTTATACGATCCCGGCGAAATTCCTCGGCTTGCCGACGTCCGGCAAAGCCAGCGGCAGTCTCGACGAATACGCCTGGGCGTTCACGATGGGCAATCCGCTGCTGATCGACACGGCGACGCCGAATGCCAATGTGTTCCCGCGCTATACCGATATTTACAAGAGCGAGCCGACCATTTATTTTTACGGTACGTACAAAGACGAGCGGGGACTATCGCTGTCTAACTCAAATATCAAGGGGACAACAATTGTAGGTGAAAATCAGGACAGGCTGGGCATTCAATTGCGTAATTTAAGCTCTGTCTCCCAGACGGTCACCGTGACGTTGGATTACGCTAAGCTCGGACTGTCGGGCAGCGCTGTGAGCTCGGTTGTCAACATCGAAGGCGGAGCCGCCGTTGCCTACACGACAAGCACTAATTCCGTATCCTTCACAATCACGATTCCGGCGAATGATGTGAAAGCTCTCAAGGTATCGTTCTGACAAGTGAAGAGGGGCTGTCCCATAAGCGCGACAAGTTGCTGTGAAAGATAATCGATACGAAAGGTAAAAAGAGGTATGTACCTCCTGTAGATGCCTCATACGCTCCTGAAATCACCTTGTCACGGGTTTACCCATTCAGATTTCAGGAGCGTATAGCATCGGAAGGAGGTACATACCCCTTCTTTTTTTTATCGATCATCTTAAGTTGCTTGGCTTATGGGACAGCCCCTTTATCGTATTCACTTGCTATTTGCGCGATGAATCCGTTAATGCCGCGGCGGATTCCCGGATGACCAACTCGGGCTTAAGGCGGATTTTCACATATTCCGATTGCGGGAGGATTCCTTCTATTTTGTCCAGCAAGACTTGACATGCCTTTCTGCCCATCTCCTGAATCGGGGTAGCTACCGTAGTTAACGGAGGGTCGATGACGGAGCCCAGATAGACGCCTTCATAGCCGACGACGGAGATATCGTCGGGGATGGTCAGCCCGAGTCTCTTGACTGCAATGTAGATGAAGGAGGCCAGAATATCGTTGCAGGCGAACAAGGCTGTCGGGCGATTCGGACCTGTCAGAATGTCGATAAACGTCTGGTTGTTCTCCAGAATCTCGGACGCGACAAATTCGTTGGAAGAGAACAGATTGAAGGAGATCAGATTGTTTTCCTTGTAAGGGAGCTCTCGGTCGCGAAGCGCTTGAATATACCCCATTTTGCGTTCTTTGACCTCGGACGATTGCTCCAGATAGCTGTCGTAGACGAAGGCGATGTCCTTGTGCCCCAGATCGATCAAATATTCCGTCATGGCGTACGCGCCGTTGTAGTCGTCGCACACGACGTAGTCGCTGTCCAGAGTTTCGAAATATTTGGTGTACAGCACGAACGGCACACCTTGCTTCTGAAGGGCGGCATAGGTTGAGGGCTCGCCGCAATGAAAAATAAGAAAGCCTTCCGTCTGCATGCGAGTAAACTTCTCTATCATTGCGCGTTCCAGCTCCAAATCGCGTTCCAACGGTACCATAGACACGATATATCCCCGCTTCAAGGCATAGGGAATAACGCCTTTGACAAATTGGTGCTGGTAATCGTCGTGCAGGAATCCGCCGATCATAATGGTCAGATTGTACGACTTTCCGTGAATCAGTCCTTTGGCCATATGGTTTGGCGTATAGTCGAGTTCTGCTGCAATTTGCCTGATTTTCTGCTGCATGGCTGCGCTAATGGATGAATCCGCCCGCAAGGCTAACGATACGGTCATCTTCGAAACCCCGGCAACCTTCGCTATATCAGTGAGTGTTACACGCTTCTTAATGGATAACGCCTCCGAACTTTATCGGTAAATTCTCTTGTAAGTAATAGTATATCCAAACTCGACTCTAACGTCTAATCGGATCTCCGACGACGCAAAATACAAACTAACGAAGAGCGGTATCGGTCCTGCCTCCGCTTTTCAAAAACTCCCCATCTGTGGTATGAATAGTACATTCGGGGGTGCCTCTATGAAACTGCGGGTGAACGGCAAGGCCAAATGGTATGTTTACCAGAAAATCGTCATGATATTTATCGTGTTTCTCGTGCCTCTTATCATCCTGAATATATGGGTTAATTACCGGGGAATGTCTTTCTCGAAAAATACGATTTTGGATTCCGCGGCTGCAAGCGCTTCCTTCTATGCCGAGCAATTGGACAAGGAGATGTACTTCATTCGCAACCAGCAATTGCGCTTGCTTAACGAGCAGGAGCTGCAGAAGCTTAGCTTCCGCGGAGGGAAGCTGGAGAAGTACGAGGAGGTTGAACTGATCGAGCAGGTGAGAACCGGCCTGATGCCGGTGGCAGACAGGAGCGAATACGTCGTCAACGCCGGCGTCTATGTCGCTTCCATCGGCAAAACCATTTCCGGCGCGAGCGGCGTGACGGACATTCCCAATCCGGAATACGAGCTGGTCTCCTTACTGCTGAAGCAAACGCCCAAGCCGTCGTTCTATCAGGCGGGAGACCGGCTCTTCTTCATCGAAACGGAGAACAACGCGGAGATCTGGTCCTACATCGAAATTTCCAAAGCGAAGCTGGCAGAGGAGCTGCGCCAGATCGTTTCCCTGTACCGGGAATCCGAAGTGTTCTTGGGAAGTCCGGAGCTGGGCAGCGTACTGTCCACTGCGCAGGACGACAAATCCTCCAAACGGGAGTCGCTTCTCATACGGGACGACGAGGCGGTCACCGGCGACAACAGTCCCGAATCGCGAAATGTGGACGGCACCCGGTACTTCGTGGCGCATCAGCCGGTCAGCTCGCTCAAGCTGTCTCTGACGATGTACGTGAACCAGAACGAGTTGACCCGTCCGCTGAGTCAATTCAATTTGTCGTTCTACATTTTGTTCGGCATCGTCGTCCTCATTTTGGTGCTGTATTCCTTCTCGATCCACGTCATGATCCACAGGCCGTTGTCCAACCTCGTCAAAGCGTTCCGCATGATCGAGACGGACAATCTGGACCTGGTCATCGAATCCAAGACGAAGGACGAATTCCATTATCTGTTTCAGAGCTTCAACCGGATGGTGACCCGTCTCCAGCGTTCGATCAAGGACAACTACGAGAAGAAGATCGCATTGCAGCGCTCGGAGCTGAAGCAGCTCCAATCGCAGATCAATCCTCACTTTCTCTACAACAGCTTCTTCAACATCTACATGCTGTGCAAGGTCGACGACTCCGAGAGCGCAGCCGAGCTGTCCCAACGGCTCGGAAGCTATTACCAATACATCACGAGAAGCGGCTCGGACGAAGTGCTGCTGGAGAAAGAGTACAAGCATGCGCTCGATTACTGCGAAATTCAATGTATCCGCTTCTCCAACCGCATCTCTTACGTCTATGACGAAATTCCGGATTCGCTGCAAGGCGTTCACGTCCCCAGGCTGATCATCCAGCCGATCGTCGAGAACGTATTCGACCACGCCTTCGAAGACGGAGCGGAAGACGGGATGGTGTATATCGGCGTCGCGCATGAAGACGGACGCGTGCGAATCGTCGTGGAGGATAACGGCCTGCTGCTGACGGACGCCCGTCTGGAGCAGCTGCGGGAGGGACTGTCGTGGAAGTCCAGGAAGGACGAAACGACCGGACTGATCAACGTCCATAACCGTCTGGCGTTAAAATACGGCGCGCGCAGCGGCTTGTTCTTATCCCGAAGCGCATACGGAGGACTCAAGGTCGAGATGGTCGTGGATTTGACAAAGAAAGGGGACTGATCGCTCATGTACCGGATGCTTATCGTAGATGACGAGCCGATTATCGTCAACGGATTAATCCAATTGTTCCAGAACAACGCCGAGTTCGAGCTGGATATATGCAAGGCCTATTCTTCCGCGGAAGCGCTGGAGATCGCGAAGAGGACGAAGCTGGACATTCTGGTCAGCGACATTCGCATGCCCCGCAAGACCGGTCTGCAGCTCGTCGACGAGATCGTCTATTATTGGCCGGCGTGCCGGATCATCTTCCTGACCGGCTACAGCGAATTCGAATACGTGTATGAGGCGCTTCGCAAAAACGTCGACAGCTACATTCTGAAGACGGAAGGAATGGACCCGATCTTCGAGGCGGTGAAGCAGGCGATCCGGAAGCTGGAGGAAGAGAACCGGCGGCGGTTGGAGAGCGAGAGGGCGCAGCTTCATCTGCATCTGGCGGAGCCGTACTTGAAGATGGAGATGATGGCGGAGCTGCTGAGCGGCAGACCGCTGACGGAGCTGACGTCGAGCGAGCGCTATGCCGATCTGAATTTTGCCGTATCCGCCGATCGTCCCGCTTATCTGGTGACCGGGTGGGTGGAACGAGCCGAGCCTCCGAAGCGCAAGAAGCTGCAAGCAGTGCAGCGTATTTTCGAACAGCTGCTGCCCTCCTCCTTGGCCTGCGAGCAGACGATTCACGAGGAGGAAGCGCCGGTGTGGCTGCTGCAGCCGGACGCGGAATTGTCGGCCAGGTTCGGCGGAGCTGACGCGGACGTTAAAGACGAGAAGGCAGTCGAAGAGGGGGTCGTCGCATATGTGAAGGGCATTCTGGAGCAGGTGCAGAACGAATGCGAAGCGGCATTGGAAGCAACCGTATCCTTCGGCATCTCCGGCAACGTGGCGGACGGCTGGGAGGCGGTGCATCCGAAGCTGGAGGCGATGCTGTCCGGAATTCGCGACAGAGCCCGGTTCGGGCATGCGCTGGCCATTGTCGATTTCGGCAAAGCCGAAGCGCCGGCTTGGAGCGCCGGCATGGGAGAGGACAAGGAGCAAGAGGAGCAGAAGCGCTGGCTGATCGAGCAGATTCACAAGTACGTGCAGGACAATCTGAGCGGAGACTTGTCGCTGACGACGATCGCGGGCGAGGTGCATTTTAACCCGTCTTATCTGTCCCGTTATTACAAGCAGGCGACGGGCCGCAATCTGCTCGATTTCATCCAATCGACCCGATTAAACGCAGCCATCGACCTGATGCTCCACACTTCGCTGAAACTAAATGACATTGCCGTCCGCACGGGCTTCGACTCCAACTCCTACTTCACGACCTTTTTCAAGAAAATGACCGGAATGTCGCCGATGCAGTATCGAAATTCGCATAGGTAAAAAATACGAAACGATTGTAAACGATTCGAAATTGCGAGCGTTTTCCCGCCGCGCCTATAATGAATTCATGGAGCTCCTAAGACTGGCAAACGATCATATAGGGGGAAGCTTGCACATGAAATGGCGTAGATCCTGGAATCTGATCCTCTCGTTCTCTCTCGTACTTTCGTTGATGGCGGCATGTTCGAGCAAAGAAGGGAACAAAGAAGGCTCGTCCCCATCTCCGTCGGCGTCCGTATCTCCTTCGGCCTCTTCGGAAGACGGCGGAGAGAGCGCCGAAGCCGAAAAGCCGGACCCGCTCGGCAAATATCCGGAGACGGTGACGGTGACCGAGGTCATCGGTTACAATCCGCCCGAGGATCCAAGAACGCCGTCAGGGATGACGCCCGATCAGAACGCTTACCTGAAAGACTTGAAAGAAATGACGAACATCGAAGTCAAGTTCAAGTGGATGGTGCCGAACAGCCAATACGAGCAGAAGTTCTCGCTGGCGCTCGCGTCGGGCGACTTGCCGGACATTATGGAGCTTGACCAGAAAAACTTCGAGAAGCTGAAAAATCAAAACATGCTGGGGGATTTGACGGAAGCTTACGAGCAATACGCTTCCCCGGATCTCCGGAAGTATATGGAGTCGGACGGCGGCTTCGCGATGAAGACGTTCAGCGTCGACGGCAAGCAGCTTGCGATTCCGGCATTCGAGGACCCGTTCCTGTCTACGCAGATTTTGTGGATTCGCAAAGACTGGCTCGACACGCTGGGCTTGCAGCCTCCGACGACGATGGCGGAGCTGGACAAGGTTGCCGAAGCCTTCGTTACGCAGGACCCGGATCGCAACGGCCAGAATGACACGTATGGCGTGTCTCTCCAGAAAGAGTTGTTTTTCTGGGGCTTCGATCTTAGAGGCTTCTTCAACGGATTCGGAGCGTATCCGTCCGTTGGCGACAAGCAGTCGGCCTGGATCAAGGGCGGCGACGGCAAGCTGGTTCCCGGTCTGATTCAGCCGGAAATGAAGGACGGGCTGGCGATGCTGCAATCCTGGTATCAGCGCGGCATCATCAACAAGGAGTTTGCGCTTAAGGACGAAAACAAAGTTGTCGAGGATATCGTTGCAGGCAAGGTGGGCATCTCCTACGGAGAATGGTGGTACCCGAACTGGCCGCTTAACTCCCACGTGGATAAAGATCCGAAGGCGGAATGGATCGCGCTGCAAATTCCGGGCCTGGACGGACCGGGCAAATCGCTAGTGCCGAAGCTTCGCGCCGGCAAAGTGTTCGCGGTGAGCAAAAACATGAAGCACCCTGAAGCAGCGATCAAAATGCTGAACTTCTACATCGAGATGGGCTACAAGAAGTACAAGGACGACGAGAAGGCGGCAAAAGGTTACGTCTACAACTGGTTCAATCCGCGGATTTATAATCCGGCCGATATCGACAACATCTATACCGAAGTCAACAAGGCGCTGGATGCGGGTCAAACCGAGATTACGCTGGAAGACGAGAACTTCAGCAACGTCGACTCCGTGTTCAGAGCGACGAAGGAATACTTGGCCAAGGATACATCCCGTCAATCGTTGGGCATCAGTTGGGGGCAGTATTACAGCCGCGCCGCCAAAGACGGAGGCTGGGGCACAACGAAGAAGGTTAAGGAAAGCAATGCGTTCGTCAACAACGAATTCTACGGCCTGCCTACGGAGACGATCGTCAGCAAGGGCGGTCAGCTCGACAAGCTGATGCAGGAATCGTTCACCAAGATTATTATGGGCGCATCGCTCGATGAATTCGACAAATTCGTCTCCAGTTGGAAGTCGCTGGGCGGCGACAAGATTATTGAAGAAGTCAACGCGTGGTACGATACGCAAGCCGTGAAATAAGCGGTACGAGGAGGCGGGAGGCGAAGTCGGGCAATCGACCGAACCTCCCGCTTTTCAGTAGGGGAGAACGGAGGGGCATCCTTGAAAAAACTGAAAAAGAATTATCCGTTGCACGTCATGCTGCTGCCGGGCGTCGTGTTTACGTTAATCTACGCTTACGGTCCGATGGCGGGGCTGGTTATGGCTTTCCAGGAATTCGAGCCGCTGTCCGGTTTCTTCAAATCGGATTTTATCGGCCTCGACAACTTCAAATACGTGTTTCAGCTGCCGGACTTTAATCAAGTGCTGTGGAACACGGTGCTGATTGCCGTCTGCAAAATGGTGCTGTTCCTGCTTGTTCCGTTAATTTTGGCTTTGCTGCTTAACGAGGTAACGAAGAGTTGGTTTTCGCGGTTTGTGCAGTCTGCGATTTTCCTGCCGTTCTTCCTGTCATGGACCGTGCTTGGCGGCATCGTCATCGAGCTGTTTTCCTTAAACGGCCCGGTTAACGCGCTGGTGTCGTCTTTCGGACTGGAGCCGATTATGTTTATGCTCGACAACAGTTGGTTCAGGACGATTATTATCGGTTCGGACGTGTGGAAGGGCATGGGCTACAACATGATCATCATGCTCGCCGCCATTACCGGCATTAACGCTACGCTGTACGAGGCGGCCGAAGTGGACGGCGCGGGCAAGTGGAAGCAGATGATCCATATCACGCTGCCCGGCATAGCGCCGATTGTGATCGTGCTTTCCGTCCTGGGACTCGGCGGCGTGCTGAACGCCGGTTTCGAACAAATCTTGATTATGTATAATCCGACCGTCTACGAAGGCTCGGACATTATCGATACATTCGTTTATCGTTTGGGTATTTTCAGCCAGCAATTCGGTCCTGCCGCGGCTGTCGGTCTGTTCAAATCGGTTATCTCGCTTGCGTTAGTATCGGCAACTTACTATGCAGCCTACAAATACAACAACTACCGCATCTTTTAGAGGAATGCTTACTTGAATGGAGGTGAGTCGGTTATGCGAAGCCGTGTCTCATTGAGCAGAAAGCTGTTTAACGTATCCAACGCGTTGTTTTTAACCGGAGTCACCCTGCTCGGCATCGTTCCGTTCCTGCACTTGCTGTCGATTTCCTTGAGCTCGAATACGGCCGCAATGGCGGGAGAGGTTAAGCTGTGGCCGGTCGGCTTTTCTTGGGACGCTTATATCTATTTGGGTGAAAAGGTCGAGTTCTTCCGTTCGTTGCGGGTGTCCCTGGAACGGGTCGTTCTCGGGACGATCGTCAACATGCTGCTGGTGTTTCTGACCGCTTATCCTCTGGCCAAATCGAACGAGCAGTTCGGCTCCAGGACGGTGTACGTTTGGTTTTTTGCCGTCACGATGTTCTTCGGCGGGGGACTGATTCCGACCTATATCGTCGTTGTCAAAACCGGGCTGATCGATTCGATCTGGGCGCTGATCCTGCCGGGCGCGCTGAGCGTATGGAACGTCATCCTGATGCTGAACTTCTTCCGCTCGATTCCGAAGGAGCTGGAGGAAGCGGCGACGATCGACGGCGCGGGACATTGGACCATTCTGTGGAAGGTTTTCCTTCCCGTATCGCTGCCTTCGATCGCGACGATCGGCTTGTTCACGATCGTCGGGCACTGGAACGCCTGGTTCGACGGGATTCTCTACTTGAACTCGCCGGATAAGTACCCTCTGCAGACGTACTTGTCGACGCTGATTATGTCCATGAATTCCATGATGACCTCGGTGTCCGTAGAACAGCTTAAGGTGCTCGAAAATCTCAGCGAGAAGACGCTGCGAACGGCGCAAATCTTTATGGGGGCGCTGCCGATTATGCTCGTCTACCCGTTCCTGCAGAAGTACTTCGTTCGCGGCATGACGGTCGGCAGCGTTAAAGAATAATGGATGGTCTGCAATGGGGAGGGGCGCGGCGATGAAGAAAATAACGGTCGCTTTGATCGGAGCGGGACAACGGGGCTATAACTATGCGGAGTATGCGCTGCAAAACCCGTACGAGGTGCAGATTACGGCGGTGGCGGAGCCGACGGCCGCGCGAAGAGAGGCGTTTCGGGAGCGTCACGGGCTGCCGGAGGATCGGGCCTTCGCGCACTGGGACGAGCTGTTTTCCGGACCGAAGCTGGCCGACGCCGTCATGATCTGCACGCAGGATCGGCAGCATTTCGAGCCAACGATGAGGGCGCTTGAGGCGGGTTATCACGTGCTGCTGGAGAAGCCGATGTCGTCCAGTCCCGAGGAATGCCTCGCAATGGGCGACATGGCCGCTCGAATGAACCGTGTATTCTCCATCTGTCATGTGCTGCGGTACACGAACTTTTTCTCCACGATTAAAGGGCTGCTTGATCAGGGTTCGATCGGGAAGTTGATGTCCATTACGCATAACGAGAACGTCGGGTACTGGCACCAGGCGCACAGCTTCGTGCGCGGCAACTGGCGGCGCAAGGATGAGTCCAGTCCGATGATTCTGGCCAAGAGCTGCCACGACCTGGACATTCTGCTGTGGCTGGCCGGCTCGGATTGTGTGCGGGTATCCTCCTTCGGCTCGCTGGCTCATTTTACGGCCGAGAATGCGCCGGAGGGGGCGCCGCTGCGATGTCTGGACGGCTGTCCGGCCTCCGACGAGTGCCTCTATTACGCGCCTAGGCTGTACTTGACGGACAATACGGACTGGCCGACCTCGGCGATCAGCGACGATGTTGGTTATGAAGCTCGATACAAGGCATTGCGGGAAGGTCCCTACGGCCGCTGCGTCTATCGCTGCGATAACGACGTCGTCGACCATCAGGTCGTGAATCTTGAGTTCGACAATGCCGTTACGGTTGCGTTCACGATGAGCGCATTTACGAGAGAGATTAGCCGTACGATCAAGCTGATGGGGACGAAGGGGGAAATTCGCGGAGCGATGGAGAAAAACGAGATCGAAATTTTGCATTTCGGCAGCGGCAAAACGGAGCGGATCGCCTTCGAGGATCGCGGCGGTCATGTCGGTCATGGCGGCGGCGACTGGGGGCTGATGCGCGATTTCCTGCGGCTGGTGCGAGCGGACGACGGGCAGCAAGGTTTAACGTCGGCCGAGCATTCGGTGCAAAGTCATATGATCGCGTTCGCGGCGGAACAGTCCCGGGCAGTCGGCGAGACGTTGGAGTTGGCGGAGTTCGTACGAGGGCTGCGGTCATGCTCCGTTGGCTGACTCGTCGGCCGTTATGGGGAGGAATTGCCGTGCTGATTGCGACGACCGGCATTGTGATGGCGGCGGCTCACGCCTGGGATCGGCCGTCAAATGAGGAGGAAATTGTGGCGTGGGTAGACGAAACGCCCGTTCATAAGGGCGAGTTCGAGCGCGCTCTGCGGGCCAACAAGTCTCGCGTCGTGGACGAGTACTACGTGACATACGGCGCCGAACAGACGGCGGCGTTCTGGACGACGGCCTATGGAGGGGTAACCCCTTCCGAGTCCGTCCGCAAGCTGGCGTTGGAGACCGTCGTGAAGCTCAAAGTCGAGCAGATGATTGCGCAGGAGCAAGGCATTCTATCGGACATCGGTTATTCGGGTTTCCTGCGGGAGCTGGAGTCGGAAAACCGAAGAAGACAGGAGGCTGCCGCCGAAGGACGGGTCGTGTATGGCCCTGTTCGTTATGAGGAAACGGCCTATTTGGAATATGTGATGAGCAATGCGATCCGAGACGTCAAGAGCCGGCTGCTGGAGCAGGAATGGAAGCCGGACGAGCGGGAGCTGCGGCAATTCTATGAGTTGAATAAATCGGAGCTCTATGCGTCGCGCGGGTCGGTGAAGGTTAACCAACTGTCCGCAGCTTTTCTGGACTCGAATCAGGAGGCGGACGAGACGCTTAAGCGTCAGGCGCGAGAGCGAATGGACGAAGCGACGGCTCTGGCCGCTGCCGGAACCGGGTTTGCGGAAATCGCGGATAGGTTGGGCGTTGAGATCCGGCTGGAGGAGCGAACCGTCAATGAGGGCAATGTCAGAATGAATTTGCGGAGTCCCGTCGCGCAGATTGCGCAGCATCTGGCTCCGGGTGAAACCAGCGGCGTCATCGAAGAGAACGGGCGCTTCTATTTGCTCCAACGTCTGGATGAGCGGAGGGAAGGCTCCGAGTTTGCGGATTTTGCGGAGATCAAGGATCAGGTGTTGAAGGATTATGCGGATTACAGGTATGCGGAATACGTCCGGGATCGGATATCCGCCGCCGAGATCAGAATAGATGAAGCGAAATACAAAACCTCGTGGAAGTAAGAGAGTTCCTGCATCGCTTGATGTAAGCGCTTCGGCCAAGGGCCCGGCTGAAGGATTACATATATCAATGGAGAGGGATGATCGCTTGATCAGAGGGTTTCGCAGAAGATTGGGGGCATTAGTGGTGGTTGCAAGCATGGTTTGCAGCCTCGTCGGTATAGCGCCGACGGAGGCGGAGGCGTCGGGAGTCGCCTATTACGTCGACAACGTCGGCGGCAATGACAGCAATGACGGCATGAGCCCGGGAGCGGCGTGGCAGTCGCTGGACAAAGTGAATGCCACGACGTTCAGTCCCGGAGACCGAATTTTGTTCAAGGCGGACGGGATTTGGAATGGCAGGCTGTGGCCCAAAGGCTCGGGAGCGGACGGGAGTCCGATCGTGATCGATATGTACGGCTCCGGCAGCAAGCCTCTAATCGCGGGGGTCACGTCGGAACTGGAAGCCGTATATCTGAAAAACCAGCAGTATTGGGAAATCAACAACCTGGAGATTACGAATCGATCGACGCTGCCATTCGACCGCAATTGGCAAAACCCGCGGGGACAGCGCAGGGGCGTCTACGTCCTGAACGAAGAGGCCGGCATTTTGAACCACATTCAACTGAAAAATCTGAACATTCACGATGTGGACGGCGCGTACACGACGCGCTCGGGAGGCATTATTTTCGATTCGGTCGGATCGGTTACGCCAAGTGCTTTTCGCGGCATTTTGATCGACGGCAACGTCCTGACCGATGTCGACGCTTACGGGATTTATATCGGGTCCAACTGCATTCTGCGCTACGGGATGAGCGATCTATGGCCTTGGGTGCCGAAGCCTTACGGGCCGTGGACGCCGTCCACCGACGTGGTCATTTCCAACAATACCGTGATCAGGGCGGCTACGGGCGGTATTGCCTGGAACGTGACCGACGGAGCTGTTGTCGAGCGCAACACGGTTCAGCAAGCGACCTATTTGGCCACCAACGCGGCGATCTGGTGGGCTTACGCGGACAACAATCTCGTGCAGTTCAACGAGTCCTTCGAGACCGTCAACGGTGAAGAGGACGGGCATGGATTCGACGTGGATGCAGGCAACATCGGCTCTATCGTCCAGTACAATTACAGCCATAATAACGCCGGAGGCTTCATGCTGTACGTAAACGACACGTACTACACGGTCGATACGGTCGTGCGCTACAACGTCAGCCAGAACGACAAGAAGAGCATTTTCCGGTACAGCGGCTCGATCAGAAATGTCACGAACCACAATAATACCGTCTATGTCGGAGCCGCATCGGGCAATCCGGTCATGAGCGACTATTTTACTAAAGCTTCGGGCGCTCCGACGAACATCCGCAACTACAACAACGCTTACTACAGCGTCGGGGACAAGGGCTGGAACCTGACCGGCCAGATGTTCGATTACAATGCGTATTTCGGCGGGAAGACGCTGGTCGCCTCCGATCCGCACAAGGTCACGGCCAATCCGAACTTCGTGAGCCCCGGAAGCGGAGGCGTCGGCATGAACACAGTGGACGGCTACAAGCTGCAAGCGGGCTCTCCGCTGATTGGAGCGGGCATCCCCATCGCGGATCACGGAGGCCGAGACTATTATGGCAACGCGCTGTACAACGGGGATCCCGACATCGGCGCTCACGAATACGAGGGCGTTGTGCCGCCTGCTACCAACAAAGCGGCGGTTCCGTATCCGCGGATTCCGCAATCGCCGGCAGGCAATCTCGCTCCGCGCGCTTCGGTCAGCACGACGTTCGCGTCGTTGAACGCAACGACGGCTGTTATCGCCAACATCAACGACCGTTTCTACGAGTACGCCTGGTCCAGCAACCAATCGCCGACGTTCCCGAACTACATTACGCTCGACTTTGGGGCTGAAGCGGTGACGGCCGATACGTTGAGACTGAACACAAGGTTCGGTCAAGGGCAGGGCATTACGAACTTCGATCTGGAGGTATTCGACGGATCGTCGTGGGTGCCTGTGCAGACCAACATAGCGCTGAGCTGGAGCTCCAACACGAGCGACGACGAGATCAAGTCGGTCGGCTTCGCGGAGACGACGTTCTCCAAGCTCAGGCTGAAAGTAAACAACGGCAACCGCCAATGGGGCAATATCGCGGTGAACGAGCTGGAGCTGTTCAAGTCGCCGATCGCCGCGCCGGTCAATGCCGCGCTTGGCGCAACGGCCGGCACGACGTTCCCGACGGGCAGCGCCGGCGCGATCTCCACGATCAGCGACGGCAAAACTTCCACGTCGTGGGCCAGTTCGACGTCCATTGCGTTCCCTCAGTATATCTCGCTTGATTTCGGCGGCAGCTTCGTCACGACGGGCAGAATCAGCCTGTTCACCCATTTCGGGATCGGGCAAGGCATTACGAACGTCGACGTCGAATATTTCGACGGCTCGAGCTGGACGATGGCGGCGTCGAACGTCCCGATCACCTGGTCGCTGAACAACAGCACGGTGGAGGAGAGGGAGATCGCCTTCAGTCCGGTCACCGCCGGGGCGATCCGCCTGAAGGTGAACAACGGCAATCGCCAATGGGGCAATATCGCGCTGAACGAGCTTCGGGTCTGGTCGGATTGACGGAGCCGCGGCGGCATTAACAAGCAAGTTAACTCTTGGGAGTCGTTCTCTATGAACGCTCCCGAGAGTTTTTTTACATTGGCGTGTCCGTGCCGATAGAACCGTCACGCGTGCTTATCCTCCGCCGCCGCCCCATGTCCGCGCCGATAGAACCGCCGTGCGTGCTCCCTCCGCCGCCGTCCCATGTCCGTGCGGATAGAACCGCCGCGCGTGCTTATCCTCCGCCGCCGACCCATGTCCGCGCCGATAGAACCGCCGCGCGTGCTTATCCTCCGCCGCCGACCCATTTCCGCGCCGATAGAACCGCCGCGCGTGCTTATCGTCCTCCGCCGTCCCATGTCCGCGCCGATAGAACCGCGACGCGTGCTTGTTCCCCGCTAACATGGATGGAGAGGGCCATGGTGTGCTTTCCTGTCATGCAATTAATGTTATGTATAATTACACATAAGTGACGCAATAGCGTGAGGAATCGCTCTAAAGCCTTGCTCCAAACCACTTTCATTGCAAAACAACAACTATCCCCATCTCCTTCTCGTCATGAAATCCCAAACATATTCCTCATTGTGTTATTTATATTGACATGTAATTCGCGCGGTGATAGCTTATAGGCAAGAGGTTTAACTAAATAATAAAACGATTAATTATTCGATTAAAAACGGCCGTCGAGTCGCTTCGCACCGCATCGCATCGATGTCTCGAAAACAAAACAAGCAAAGTGGTGAGTTCTCAATGACCTACATTAGCGTAAACCAGGTTTCCAAGAAGTTCCGGCGCCGGGGGCAGGTGACGGAAGCGCTGCGGGACATCGCGATCCATCTGGAGGAAGGGACGTTCGTCAGCCTGATCGGACCGAGCGGCTGCGGCAAGTCGACGCTGCTGCGGATCATCGGCGGATTGGAGACGGCCGACGAAGGGGAAGTGCTCGTGGAGGGCGTCGCCCCTCTCGAGGCGCAATCGCATAAACGGTTCGGATTCGTGCCGCAAGCTCCCGCTTTGTTCCCGTGGCGAACGATTCTGGAAAATATGAGACTTCCCTTCGAAGTGAATCGCAAGGGAGGCCGACAGACCCCGGAGCAGACGGAGGAAGCGAAGGAACTGCTCCACTCGGTGGGCTTAGGCGACTTCCTGAACGCTTATCCGAAGGAGCTGTCCGGAGGAATGCAGCAGCGAGTCGGCATTGTCCGCGCTTTCGCCTCGGGAGCGCCGATCCTCCTGATGGATGAGCCGTTCTCGGCGCTTGACGAAATCACCCGCGAGAGAATCCGCTATCAGTTGATGGAAATCTGGGATTCGCACAAGAAGACGGTCGTTTTCGTAACGCACAGCATCAGAGAGGCGGTGTTTCTATCGGACAAAGTGGTGGTCATGTCAAGCAGGCCGGGCAGGGTGACCGAGATCGTCGATATCGAGCTTCCGAGACCTCGCCGCCATGAGTTGGAAGAGACGGAGGAGTACTTGCGGTACGTGCACCACATCAAAGGGTTATTACGCGAAAGGTGGGAGCATTGAAATGACAACACAGCAAAACGCAATCGACAACGCAGCGGCTTCATCCCGAATCCGGGAGACGGGAATCGGATGGCACAAGGCGCTTGGAGCGGCAAGGCGGCTTGGCGGTTACGGGTATCCCGCATTGGCTTTCGTGCTGCTGTTCGGCGGCTGGGAGCTGGCCGTGCGGCTATTCCGCATCAATCCGCTGACGCTTCCTGCGCCATCCGGCATTCTGAACGCGCTGTTCTCCGATTTCTCGTTTTATCTGGATCATGCCGGAGTCACGCTGTACGAGGCGATCGTCGGCTTCGTCATCGGCTCGGCGCTGGCCTTGATCGGCGGAGTGCTCATGGCGCATTCCCCGGCATTGGAGCGGATGCTGCTGCCGATCGCAGTTCTGGCCAACGTCACCCCGATCGTCGCCATTGCGCCGCTGCTGATCATCTGGTTCGGCTTCGGCTCGTTTCCGAAAATGCTCATCGCGGCCATCATCACCTTTTTCCCGATGCTCGTGAACTCGATTACAGGCTTCCGCTCGATCGACCAGAACAACTACGAATATTTGCGCTCCCTGCATGCCAGCAAAGCGGAAATCTTCTTTAAGCTTCGTCTTCCCAACAGCTTGCCTTACTTGTTTTCCGCCTCGAAAACGTGCATCACCCTGAGCGTCATCGGAGCGGTCGTCGCCGAATGGAGCGGCGCGGACAAAGGGCTGGGCAATCTGGTCATGGTGTTCAGCAACTACATGCAGATCGAGAAGATGTTCGCGGCGATCGCCATGCTGGCGGCCATGGGCATTGTGCTGACGGCGGTCATCCGCATCGTGGAGCAGCGCGCGCTGTACTGGCACAGCTCGACCCAGACTCGCGAGGGATAAGGAACGTCTGAAACGAATCCAAGGCAATTCGGCAAGATCCCATAACAGAGACGAGATAGGAGAATGAGACCATGCTGACGAGAAAAAAAGGAATGGCGGCTATGTCGATGTTGACGGTGATTGCGATGGCGCTTGCGGGGTGCGGAGGGGGAGAGGCCAAGCCGGCGAACAGTCCGGCCCCGTCGTCTGCGGCTCCGTCGCCGTCCGAGCCGGCGAGCCCGTCGGCCGCCGAGTCCGGCGGAGCTTCGGGCGGGATCGATTGGGAGGCGCGCAAAGCGGCGAATCAGGCCGCGGGGGAAATTCTGTATTCGACCGGGTACTATTTCGCAGCCTCTTCTCCCGACGTTCAGGCGGTCATGGCCGACGAGCTCGGCTACTTCGAACAGTTGGGGCTCAGCGTCCGCGTGCAGCCCGGACTCGACTCGCAAGGCATGAAGTTTCTGGCCGCCGGACAAGCGCAGATTTCCAGCGCCGGCAACCCGAGTCTGGTCATCACCTCGGTGGACAGCGGAGCGGAGGTCAAGGGGGTGGCGACGTTCGGTTCCGTCGGCGTGAACGCTTTGATGGTATTGGAGGATTCGGACATCCACACTCCGAAGGATCTCATCGGCAAGACGCTCGGCTACAAGGGCGCGATTCCGTCCTGGGTCACCACGATGCTGGCCTCCGAAGGCGTCACCCGCGATCAGTTCAAGGCGGTGTCGGTCGGCTACGATCCGCGCATTCTGGACGGCAAGAAGCTGGACGCCCTGACCGTCTATAAGACGAACGAACCTTATATTATGGAGAAGGCGGGCATTAAGACGCGTCTGATCGATCCGGGCGACTTCGGAGCGGAAACCTCGTTCGGCGTCGTCGCCGTGAACGCGCAGTTCGCCGCCGAGCATCCGACCGCAATCGAAGATTTCCTGCGGGCGCTGTCCAAGGCGCATCAGTACGCGCTGGAGCATCCGGAGGAGACGTTGAAGGTGCTGGAAGCCCGCTCGACATCGGGCTACGACCTGGAATCGGAGACGAATCGCTGGGCGGTGGAGCGCGAGCTCGTACAGGACAATCTGCATGAGGGGCACGGCGTCGCCTGGCAGTCGGACGAACAATGGCAGCGGGAAATGGATATGCTGGTGAACGCGGAAGTAATCAAGGGACCGATTCCGCTCGACAAAGTCATGGACAATTCGTACATCGAAGCGATCTACGAGGGAGCGGAACTGATCTGGCCCGAATGACGCGCGATGGATCCCAACATTAATGAAGATGGAGTGATGATGCAATGAGCGGCAGCGTGGATTACAACAAGATCGATTTTGGCGTATTTCTTCCGATTACGAACGGAGGCTGGATCATCTCGGATACGACTCCGAAAATATACGGCAGCTACGAGCAGAACCGCAGCGCGGCCATTCTCGCGGAAGAGCTGGGGCTGGACTTCATTATGTCGATGGCGAAGTGGAGAGGCTACGGCGGCCGCACGAACCACTGGGGCACCTCGCTGGAATCGATGACGATGATGGCGGGACTGGCTGAGGCGACGAAAAAAGTGAAGGTGTACGCCACCGTCCATACGCTGCTGTACCACCCGGCAGTCGCAGCGAAAATGTTCGCGACGCTGGATCAGATCAGCAACGGACGCGTCGGCATGAACGTCGTATCAGGCTCCTACTCGAAGGAATTTTCCCAGATGGGCATGTGGCCGGAGCACCTCGATCACGGCGCGCGCTACGATCTCGCCAAGGAGTGGATGCAGGTCGTCAAGAAGCTGTGGTCTGAGGATCGGGTTAATCACGAGGGACAATATTTTCAATTGAAAGACTGCATGTCGAATCCGAAGCCGGTGCAAAATCCGCGGCCGTCGATCATCTGCGCAGGCGCGTCCGACAAGGGGCTGAGCTTCACGATCGATGAAGGAGACGCCTGCTTCGTAGGAGGCAAGGACGTGCAGGAAATCGCCAAGGTCAGCGCCAGAGCGAAGGAGATTGCCAAGGATCGCAACAAGACGATCAAGACGTACGCCATGTTCGGCATCTATCCGGGGGAAACCGAGGAGGAGGCGAACGCCAAAATCCAGCTTTATCAGGAAGGGGCGGACCGCGAAGCGATCATGGGCCTGATGGAGAGCTACGGTCTGGCGGTCGACGGCAGCGAGTCCTCGATCTCGGCGAGAGCGAGAACGGCGCTGATGTCGCAGCCGATCTCCGGCACGGCGGAAGCCATTACCGCTCAAATCCGTGAGATCATCGAAACCGCGAATCTCGACGGCATGATGCTGACGTTCCCGGATTACGACGCCGACATGCGGTTCTTCGGGGAGCGCGTGCTGCCTGGATTGCGGGGATAAGCGGGAAGCGCGCAGGAACGCCGAAGGTTGCTGGAATGGACGTTGGAAGGAATGTCGGAAGAACGTTGGAAAGACGAAAATAGGCGGCTAAGGAGGCGCGATAGATGCGTACGGTACCGAATGAGGGAATCGCCTTGGTGCTGGTGGACGTGCAGAACGACTTCTGCGCCGCCGACGGCAAATCGGCGGAATGGGGAGCCGACCTGTCCGGGGTCGACCCCGCTGTCGACCGGATCGAGGAGTTGATCGCCTCTGCAAGAGCGGCGGGGATTCCGATTATTTTCGTCGCGCTGATCACGGAGTCGGAGACCGATTCTCCCGCCATGAAGGAGTGGTACGTCCGGCAGGGGCAAGATCCCGAAGGCGTGGCGATATGCAGGAAGTCGACCCCGGGGGCGGAGTATTATCGGATCTCCCCTTTGCCGGGGGACATCGAAGTGGCGAAACAGCGGTACAGCGGCTTCGTCGGAACAAATCTGGAGCTGGCGCTCAAGAGCAACGGCATCCGCAAGCTGCTCGTCGCGGGGGTTACGACGGAATGCTGCGTGGAATCTACCGTCAGGGACGCTTTTATGCGGGACTACGAGTGTTTCGTTGCATCCGACGCCTGCACGGCGTACGAGGCCGACGTTCACGAGGCTTCATTGAAAGGGATGGCGCTTAACTTTGCCACGATCGTTACGACACAACAGGTTGTCCGAAGCTGGGCGCCTTTAATGGAGGTCAGGCCATGATTACGATTCATCCCGGCGGCAAGGCGACGGAAGCGGAAATCCGGGACGTCGCCGACCGGATCCGCGCCGCGATCGACAGGCAGGAACTGATCGATCTGATTCTGGAATTGGGCAATATTCGCTCTCTGGCGGGTTACGAGAAAGAGGCCGGGGACTTCGTATACGATTGGATGAAGCGGGAAGCTTTTTCCCCGAAGAAGGTCGGAATGGTTCCGGACCGCTTTAACGTCATTGGCGAATACGGCGGGCAGAACCCGACGCAGGGCAAGAATCTGCTGTTCACCAGCCATCTGGATACCGAATCGCCCCAATATAACGATCTCGACAAGCTGAAGTACCGTCCGGGATCGGTCGACAAGCCGGAATGGCTTCAGGCGAGCCTGAAGGACGGCGTCTTCTCCGGCAGGCCGGTGGAGAACGACAGAGGGCCGATGGCCTGCTTCCTGATCGGGGCCAAGGCGCTGAAGCAAACCGGCCTGCCAATGGCCGGCTCGCTCTACCTGACGGCCTGTCCGGCGGAGATCGGTCCGGAGCACGTGGAGGAATTCCAAGGCCCGCAGTTTCTGGGCAAGGAAATCGGCGCGCAGTTCATGATGACGCACGGAGGTGTGGCGCCGGACTTCGCTATTGCGGCTGAAGGAACGGATTTCGGAATTTCCTGGGTGTCGTGCGGACATGCGAACTTCCGCATCAATATCTATGGAGAGGATGTTTTCACGCCGTTGCTGGAGCATCCGGAGGAGCTGCGCAGGCACCCGAGCGCGCTCGTGAAGGTGGCGCCGCTCATCGAAGCGCTGCAGAAGTGGTGCGTCGAGTTCGAGAAGAACAACATCTACCATTCTCCCGGCGGGACGGCGGTGCCGAAAACCCAGATCGGAGCCATTCGCGGCGGAGACCCTCATCTGATGGGCGGGGGGAGCGAGGTGTGCTCGGTGTACTTGGGAGCGACGCTGACTCCCGTTCAATCGATCGCCGACGTGCAGCGTTCGTTGGAAGCGCTGATGGAGAAGGAGGGCTTCGAAGGCAAGGTGGAGCCGGTCGTTTACCGTCAAGGCTTCGAGGCGGACGCCGAGCGGGTCGGGGGTCTGAAGCGGTCGATCAGCCGCTCCAGCGAGTCGGCGGGCAAAGGCGAGACGCCGCAGGGCCACTACATTTATTCGAGCATGTGGCGCGATCATAACGTGTTCAATATGTATCACATCCCGGCGGTTACCTACGGGCCGAGAAGATTCGCCCCGACGGTGGACGACATGGTGGACGCGGCGGTCATCTACGCGACGACGGCTTGGCTGATCTGCAACGATATGGAGGGATAAGCTTTCATTTTGCCCGGGGAGGGACTAAAATTGGATTCAATAGCCTGGAGAAACGCGATGGGCAAATTCGCGACGGGAATTACGGTCGTGACGACGACGGACGCGGACGGCAAGCCGCAAGGGATGACGGTTAACGCGTTTACCTCGCTGTCGCTCGAGCCGCCGATGCTGCTCGTCTGTCTCGACAACAAAAGCTCGACGCTGACGCATATTTTGGAATCGAGGAAGTTTTGCGTTCATTTTCTGTCGGAGGAGCAGGAGGCCGTCTCCCGGGCTTTCGCCCGCAAAGGAGAAGCCGATAAGTTCGAGGGTTTCCCTTACTTCGCCGGAGAGACGGGCGTGCCTGTGCTGGAAGGCTGTCTGGCATACGTCGAATGCGGCTTGCGCAAAGCGGTGGAAGGCGGCGACCACCAGATCCTGCTCGGGGACGGGCTGAAGCTCGTCGTTCCGTCGTCGGGGGCCGGCCCGCTGCTCTTCTTCGGAGGGAAATACGGCCGGCTGGCGGAAGAGGCGGAGGCTTCATGAAGATTACCGCAATCGTAGGCAATCCTAGAAGCCGCTCGAAGTCGTTCGGCGTCGCCGAAGAGATCGTTCGCCAACTGGTCGCACGGCTGGATGGAGAGGCCGACGTCGAGCTCGTCGATCTGGCGGATTACGCTTCCGCACTGCTGGAATGGGGCAATCCGGGAGCGGGGCGGATCGTGCAGCGCGTATGCGAGTCGGATATTGCCGTGTTTGTCAGCCCAACCTACAAAGCCACCTATACGGGACTGCTGAAGCTGTTCGTCGATCAGCTTCCAATGGAGGCATTGTCCGGCGTGGCGGCAATCCCCGTCATGGTTGGGGCGGCCCCGCAGCACAGCCTGGCCGTGGAGGCGTACTTGCGGCCGCTGCTGGTCGAGGTCGGCGCCGTCTGCCCGACGCGCGGGCTGTACGTAATAGACTCCCAGATCGACCGGCTGCCGGAGACGGTGAGCGGCTGGTACGAGACGTCGTCCGCGGCGCTGCGCGGCGTCGTGTTCGGCAAGGGGGCATGAGAGGAGACGAAGCGAATTGGTCACGCAAACGTTGGATGAAGCGAAGTCTACGGTGCAGACGCGAATATTGAACGCGGCGGAGGATATTTTCGCGCGGATCGGGTTCGCGGGGTGCCGCATGAACGATATCGCGGCGAAGGCCGGAGTTAATCAGGCGCTCATCCACTATTACTTCGAATCCAAAGAGAAGCTGTACATGGACGTCGTAACTCGTCTATTCGAGCAGTGGGAGCTCCACGTCAACGAAATTCTTTTGGAGGACGAGGAGCCTCAGGCGCTGCTGCGCAAATATATCCGGGAGCACTTCGAACTGAAGTGCAAGCTCCCCAATCTGCACATGCTCTACCATCGCGAGTCGCTGGAGGGCGGAGATCTGTTCCAGAAGTACGCTTCGGCCAAGTGGACCGGGGATACCGAAGAGAAGATGCGGATTATCGCCGGGTGGAAGCAAGGGGGGCTCATCCAGGGACAGATTCACGAACGCGTGCTGCTGCAGTTGATCTGGGGAATGATGAATCAGTTCTACTATCGCAGCGAGGACAACTTGCGGGAAGAGATGCAATTGCAAGGCTCCTATGAAGAAATGAAAGAGTTGCTGGCCGACCAGATTATCCGGACGACGCTGTACGGTGTGCTCCCGCGGGACGAAGGGCAGGGCAAGGCGGAAGGCGGCGCGGCCGTCTCCCGAAGCGCGTGCGTGCTGCTGCCGAAGGAAGTGCGGGCTTACGATACCGCGGACGTCGAGGAGCTGCTGAACGCGCTGCGTCTTCTGCACGGGATGGAGCTCAGCGTCGTCGATAGCGCGGGGGAGTTGTTCCAAGCGATGGGCGAAGAAGATCCCTGCCTCGTCGTTGTACTGGCGGCGACGGCTTTCGGAGAAGTGCCCGCGCCGGTGCACGAGCTGTTGGCCCGTTCGGAAGCGGAGCCGGGGGCGATCGCCGATCGCTTCGTCGCCGTATGGACGGCGGCCCGGGAGAGACAGGCCGGCGACCAACTGCAGCGGACGCTGGAAGAGGCGTTTAATCGTCTCGGCGCATTCGCGGTGTCCCGCGTATCCGGCCAGAGCGGCCGGGAGTACGCGGAGCGCTGCGCTAAACTTGCAAGAAACTAGGTGGTCGAGGTGAATTCGGATACGGCGAAAGGCTCGGCATCCAGGCTGAATTGGCTCATGTCGGCGCTTCTCGTCAGCATTTTCCTGACGCAGGTGGATCAGACGATCGTCTCCACCGCGCTGCCGACCATCGTGTCCGAATTGAACGGCCTGGAGCATATGTCCTGGGTGTTTACCATTTACATGCTGTGCTCGACGGTCGTCATGCCGATTGCGGGCAAGCTGTCGGATATTTTCGGGAGAAAAGGCTTCTATATGTTCGGTCTGGCGGTGTTTCTGCTCGGATCGGCTCTGTGCGGGTTTGCCGGAAGTATGGCCGAGCTGATCGTCTACCGGGGCATTCAGGGGCTGGGAGCGGGCTTCGTGATTCCGATCACGTTCACGCTCGTGTTTACGATCATGCCGAAGGAGAAGGCGGGCAAGTACCAGACGTTCTATATGAGCGTGTTCGCCCTGTCCTCCATCGTTGGCCCTTCGCTCGGGGCGGTCATTACGCAGAACCTGGATTGGCGCTGGAACTTCTACATTAATCTGCCGATCGGACTGTACGTGTTTATCGTCTTGAACCGGACATTGAAGGAGAAGTCGGCTTCGAAGGCTCGCCCGTCCGTCGACGCGAAGGGGGCCGCGCTGCTGGCGATCACGACGCTGTCGATCCTGCTGGCGCTGAAGCTGGGCGGGGAGCAGTACGCATGGCTGTCCGCGCCGGTCATCGGGCTGCTGTTGGTCGGCGCGGCGGGACTTGCCCTGTTCGTGGCGGTCGAGAGACGCGTGCGCGAACCGATTTTGCCGCTGCAGCTGTTTCGCGTCCGGTCGATATCCGGAACGTTGGCGGCGACGTTCCTGCAGGGCGTCATTCTGTACGGAGCGCTGCTGTTCATTCCGCTGTTCGTGCAGGGCAGCATGGGCGGCGACGTAGGGGATGCGGGCAACACGCTCACTCCGATGATGTTCTCAATGATGCTCGGGGCGACGATGAGCAATGTCCTGATGAAAAGGTGGACGTACCGCGCGGGGATGATCGCATCGATGTCGCTGGCGGGCGCCGGCATGCTCGGAATGGCGTACATGCCGCTTGACGCGCAAATGTGGAAGATCGCTCTGGTTATGCTCGTCGTCGGGATCGGAATCGGCATTCTGATGCCGCTGGCCCAGATGGCGGTTACCTACGGGGCGGAAGATCGCTTCAAGGGCGTGGCGACGTCGACGGTCGGCTTCAGCCGTTCGGTCGGCGGAGTGTTCGGCTCGGCGGTGCTGGCCGCGATTGTGAACGGCAGCCTGTCGACGGCCGTTCGGCGCCATGCGGCCGAGCTCGGGGCGGCTTCGCCGGATTTCGCGAATCCGCAGCAGCTGCTGGCCGCCGATTCCTCGCTGCCCGAGCCGACCGCGGCGCTGCTGCGGCAAGCGCTCGGCGAGTCGGTGCAGCTCGGCTTCTGGTTCCTGGCGCTGGCCGCCGTCCTCGGCATCGTCGCGGCGGCCTGCTCGGGCGGCGCTCGCTTCCGCATCGACTCCGAAGCCGATCTGCGTTCCGCCGCCAAGGCGTAAACCTTGGAATGAACCTCCGTTCCCTTTGCGGGATCGGAGGTTTTTTTGGCATGGAGGGATGTGCTGGGGACGGCGACGAGACCGATGGGCGGCGGCAAAGGCCCGGCTCGGCAGGGCGCGCGTGAGTCGGAGGCCAAGAAAGTGCCTTGCGCCCTCGAAGAGGCCCGCCCCAATCGCAAAACCTCCGAAAAAAGACCAATCTAAGGGGATTTGTATATTTAAATCGTTATTTACTCATATAGAAAACCCGGTTGACGCTCTTTACAATTGAAATTACGGGTGTACGTACTTTGGGAGCGGAAGGATGAGCGTGACAATGAAGATGACGAGCGGAAGGGCGTTTGCAATCGGAGCCTTTGCTCTGTCCGCGCTATTGCTGTTTGCCTATCTGGAATCGAATCGGGATGCCCCTTCCGCCCGAACGAACCCGCTATCCCCTTCGACGGCCGCGTCCGAACAAAAAAACGAGAGGAAAAACGAGATGAAACATGAAGTGAACTCCGAAGTTCCCGAGGTTTCCGTCGTCGGCCAGAGCCGCGTTCTTACCGATTCCGAGGTGACATCCTTGTGGGGCGGAATAGATCCGCGGTATTCGCCCGATCAAGCCGTTGCCGCCGTTCAAACCGCACTGCCGCAAGAGGCATACGAGCAAATATTTCCCTGCCGGATCGGATCGGCGGAATGGCACAGGGTTTCCGCCGATCTGCCCTTTTACCGCATAGATCAAACCGATTACTATTCGTACAACAACTTGTTGGCCGCCATTGCGGATGTCGCCAATATCAAATACAAGGTCGAATACAGGCAGGGCGACGTCCGGAACAGACGCGTATTTCGGTTGGACAAAGAGACCCGGACGGAGACGCTTGTCTACCAAGTCGCCGAGTTTGACGCTCCCTCCAACAGGACGGTTCCGATCGTTTCGCAATCGGTCGATTTCGGCGCCTTCCTTCAGGAAGGGTCCGAGCTGCAGCGCAAGCACGAGCTGGCGGCTTTCCTGGCCAATATCGCGCACGAAACGGGCGAAAATGTGCCGCCGTCCCCTAATGAGCCGAGGAGTGCGTGGGGGTTGTTCTGGAACGAAGAAATCTCCTACATCAACACCTCCGGCGTTCATTATTCCGAACCTCACGACGATTTTCCGCCGGTGGCGGGCAAATCCTACCATGGACGCGGACCGATCCAGTTGAGCTGGAACGCCAATTACGGTTTGATCAGCGGAATTATATACGGGGACAAGGATAAGCTGCTGCAGAAGCCCGAGCTTATCGTCCAGGACGGCAAGCTGGGCTTCATGACGGCCATCCTGTTCTGGATGACCCCGCAGCCTCCGAAGCCTTCCGCTCACGACGTGATGGTCGGCAACTGGACGCCATCGGAATCGGACGTTGCCAAAGGGTTAACGCCGCCGGGGTTCGGCATTACCATTATGATCATTAACGGCAATCTGGAGCGCAATCTGGACGAAACCGACGGGCGCATCGCCCGCCGCGTCGGTTTTTACCGGGGAATTACCGGTTATATGGGAGTTTCGATCGAAGGGGAGAAAGTGAACACGCTGGGCATGAGCCCGTTCTAAGTCTGCTTCGTATAAGGCTTGGCCGACTCGTTCACGATGTCCTCGCCGACCGGGTACATCGTGAACATCCAGTGGTAGAAGTTGTCTCCGTTCTCCTTCAAGTAAGCGAACAGCCGCCCGTAATGATCCGCGATCGTCTCTTGCAGGGACGGCTCGTCAATCAGGTTGCGCATCTCCCAAGGGTCGGCTTCCAGATCGTAGAACTCGTTGACGTCGGGCGGGTTGACGACGAGCTTGTAGCGCTCGGTGCGGATCATTCGCTGCGGATACGGGAAATGATGCCCGTGGAACTCGGCGAACATTTCCTCTCTTTCGCGCCAGCCCGGCTTCCCCTTCAGCAGCGGCAGCAGGCTCTGTCCGTCGTACCGCTCCGGCACCTCTCCCGTCGCCTCGTCCACGAACGTCGCCGTCAAGTCGAGCAAGGAGACGAGACGGCTCTCTCTTTTGCCGCCGCCCGGCGCTCCGGGATACTTCGCGATCAGAGGGACGCGGTACGTATCCTCGTACATCGCCGGACCTTTGTCGTACAGCTTGTGGTGTCCTTCGAAGCTGCCGTGGTCGGTCGTGAACGCGATCATCGTGTCGTCTGCCAGCCCCAGCTCCCGCAAAGCTTCCATCACCCTTCCGATCTGCTCGTCGATCAGCGTCGTGAAGCCCCAGTACATCGCGATCAGCTTTTTGACCTGCCGCTCCGTATACGACGAATAGCACCAGTGCCGGTAATAGTTATATTGCACCCGGGGCTTGCCCTCGAACGTCTCCCCGAAGCTCGGCGGCAGCTCGACGTCGTCCGGGTCGTACAGGTTCGCATACTCTTCCGGAAGGAAATACGGCATGTGCGGCCCGAAGAAATGCAGCCCCAAGTAGAACGGTTTCCCTTCCTCGAGATACCTTTTCCCATAACGCCTAAGCTTGCCTATCGCTTCCTCCGCCAGAAAGTAGGAGAACGTCGCCTCAACCGGTTGCTTCAGCAAGCCGCCCATCATATTGCCGGGTTTGCCGTTGTCGAACGTTCCCTGAATGACGTCCTCGACCCGGAAAGGCGGATAGCCGCGCTCCTCCAGGTAGCGGACGTAAGCGGGGTGATGGACGGTCTCGCCCCATCCGGGGTAATGCTCCCCGTCGAACCCGAATTCCTCCGGAGGCCGGTCTTTCCCGACATGCCACTTGCCGACATGGCCGACCTCGTAGCCGGCTTCCCGAAGCTCGCGGGAGAACGGAACGTGCGACGGGTCCATCTCCACCGGATAGCAGACGTTGCGCTCATAGTTGGCGATCAGGCCGTGTTTGCTGGGCTTAAGCCCCGTGACGACGGAAGCGCGGGCGGGCGTACAGATCGAAGTCGGCGTATAAGCGCGCTCGAAGAGTACGCCTTCCGAGGCCAGCCTGTCGATGTTGGGCGTTCTGCACACCGAATTGCCGTAGCAGCCGAGCGTGTCCGCGCGTTGTTGGTCCGTGAAGAGGAACAGAATATTTTTGGCCATCGGCCTGCGCACCTACCCTTTGACGGCGCCGGCGGTCAAGCCGGAAACCATGTATTTCTGGAAAAAGAGGAACAGCAGCGAGATTGGTACGATCGACGTGACGCACACGGTCATGATGCTGGCCCAGTCGTACGACAGCTCCCCGATATAGCGGATGGAGATGCCGGCGTTCAGCGTGCGCAGCTCGTCCTTGTTGATCAGCGTGAGCGAGTACAGGAAGTCGTCCCACGACAGAATGAACGAATAGATGCCGATGGAGAAAATGCCCGGCTTGGTCAGCGGCATGACGATCCGGAACAGGATACCGAAGCGGCTGGCCCCGTCGATCTTCGCGGACTCTTCGAGCGCGACCGGAATGTTGTCGAAGAACACTTTGATCATCCAGATCGAGAACGGCAGGCTGGCCGTCGTCAAGGCGATGACGAGTCCCGTTCTCGTATTCAGCAGGCCGTAGCCGTTGTAGATCGTATAGAGCGCGATCAGCAGCGACACGACGGGCAGCATCTGGGTCGAGAGAATCGAGAACATCGCCAGCGATTTGAAGCGGAATTCGAAGCGGGAGAAGCCGTAGCCCGCGAACATCGCGGCGATCAGCGTAATGGCCGTCGAGCCGAAGCCGACGAGAAGGCTGTTGCGGTAGTAAGTCGTGAACACGTTGTCCGCGAACAGCTTCTTATAGTGCGAGAGCACCGGCTCGGACGGAAACCACTCCGGCGGAATGCGGAACAGCGCCGAGTTGCCCTTGAACGAAGTGAGCAGCATCCAGTAGAGCGGGAATACGAGAAACAGCAGGAACGCGGCCGCGCCCAGCAAGGGCAGCGCGGCTCCGAAAATTCGTCGTTGTCTCAATGCGCCGAGCCTCCTTTGCCTTCCCCGATGGCGAACAGCCTGTTATATCCCCAGGAGAACAGCAGCATGATGATCAGCCACAGCGCGCCGATCGCCGCCCCTTTGCCCAGATCCAGATCGATGAAGGCCGTCTTGTAGCTGAAAATGGCGAGCGTCGTCGTCGCGTCGACCGGTCCGCCGCTCGTCATAATCCAGAACAGCGGGAACATCTTGAAGTTCTCGATGCAGGCGATCAGCGTGACGGTCTTGATCGTGTCCTTCAGCATCGGCAGCGTAATGTAGAGAAATTGCTGGCGCTTGGAGGCTCCGTCGATCGTCGCGGCCTCATACATGTCGCCGGGAATGCCCTGCATGCCGGCCAGCAGCATCGTCACCATGAACGGAAGCTGCTTCCACAGCGCGGCGAGCATGACCGCCCACAGCGCCAGCTGCATGTCGGACAACCATTGGAGGGGCTGGTCGATCAGGTGAAGCGACTGCAAAATATAGTTCAGAACGCCGTACTGCGGCTGGAACAGCCACATCCACAGCAGCGCCCCGATGATGGTCGGGACGACCCAAGGAATCAGAATAACGGTCCGGAGCGCTCTCCGGAACGGAATTTTCCCATTCAGAATAAGCGCCAGAGCCATGCCGAGAACGAACTGGATGGCGACGACAGAGAACACGTAGCGGAACGTCACTCCGATGGAATGGACGAAGTCGCCGTCGGCGAACAGCTGCTTATAGTTGTCGAACGAATTCCAGACTTGACTCTTCATGCTCAGCAGAGACACCTGGAAGAAGCTCATATAGAGCGACTTGACGATCGGGATGCCGATCGTGGACAGCAGCAAAATAAAGGCGGGACAGATGATGACGGCCAGGAAAATCGCATCTTTGGCCTTCTCGCTCAGGCGGACGCCTCTTCGCTCCAATTGAACGGGTTTATGCACGGAATTCACTTCCTTGTGACGGTTTGATTGCCGGACGCGGGCATGACGAAACAAGCATGGGGCTGCATCGCAAGCGAAGCGGGTCCGCCGAAGGCGGGCTTCGGGTGCTTATCGGGCAGCCCCATACGGGTGCAAGGGATGGTCCGGCGCAAGCCGGATTACTTCATGATTTGCTTCAGCTTGGCGTCGAGCTCGGCCGCGACCTTCTCCGGGCTCTCGTTGGCGACGGCGACCTTCTGCACCGCCTCGGCGATTTCCAGGTAAGCTTGCTCGAGTCCGGGATTGTTGGCCGGGAGCGGCTTGATCTTCGTCATCTGATCGACAAGCGTCTTATCGAAGTCGGTGGAGTTGAACTCCGGCAAAATGCTGATCGACTTGCGCGCGCTCATGACGTCGCTGTTCTGGTGGTACAGCGAGATCATCTCTTCGTCGGTCAGGAACTTGATGAACTCCGCGGCCATTTCCGGATGCTTCGAATCCTTGCTGATGACCAGGCCGTGCGCTTCGCCGATGGAGACGTTGTCGCCCGTCTTGTTGACCGGAATCATCGCCGCGCCCCATTTCTCGTCGAACGCTTCGCCTTGTCCGCTCAGGTTCTGGAACACCTTCCGTCCGTAATACCCGTCCGAATACATGCCGAGCCGTCCGATGCTGAACAGGTTGCGCAGATCCTTCAGCTTGGCTCCTTGCGGAGACAGGTTGTTTTTCACCAGCGTCTGGTAGTATGTCAGCGTCTCGATTACTTCCGGCGTATTCACGTTGACTTGGCCGTCTTCTCCGAAGAGGGAGCCGTTAAAGCTGTAGATGTTGCGCAGAGCGATCATGCCGTTGATCGGCAGCTTCTCCGTCGCTTCTCCGAGCCCGTAGATTTGCTCTCCGCTGTCCGTCTTGAGCTTGGAGAGCTCCTCCGCGAATTGCAGCATTTCATCGTACGTTTCCGGAGCGCGGTCGGGCAGTCCCGCCTTCTGGAACAACTCTTTGTTCCAATAAAGGATGTAAGGGGACGGCGCCCAAGGAACGCCCATCAGCTTGCCGTTATAGCTGTAATCTTCCTTATAGCTCGGGAACAGATCGTCGATGAATTCCTTGCCTACGAGATCGTCCAGAGGAACGATGATGTCCGAAGCCGCGTAAGTCGGGAACGTAGCCGTAAAAGTCTGCATGATGTCCGGCGTGTTGCCCGAGGATGCCATGACGAACGTCTGCTGCTTGATGTCTCCGAACGGAATGCCGATGTATTCGATCTTGACGTTCGGATGAAGCTCCGTGAACTTCTGCGCCATTTGCTCCAGGGCGCCTTTGGTCGCTTCTTCGCTGATGCTCCAGGAAGCGAATTGCAGCGTGATCGGTTCTCCGGCGTCCGGCGCGTTCGATGCGTCCGAAGACGAAGACGCGGCAGGAGACGAGGAGGACGGAGCGGCAGGGGTATTTTCTTTGTCCGAGCTGCACGCCGCGAGCGTTCCGAGTGCCATGACCGCGGCCAGGGCCAGCGTCGTTTTTCTAACCATTTCTGTGTGACCTCCAATTCGATATCTGAATAGTTGGGCTTGCTGGATTTATCATAGAACGGCCGGGAACCGCGGTAAATCGCGCATTCCTGACGTTCGTCGTCCGAATCGGCACAATCGGGCGTATCGACTTTATGACATCGATGCTCAATTCCTGATATCGGGCCCGGAATGGAGGGGATTGGGAGTTCCCAATCCCGATTCGGCTGTGCCATAATCGAAGGTGCGCTTAAGACGACGAAACTACGAGGAAACGAGGAAGCAAGATGACCGCCAAGCGCTGGATTCCGCGCAAACCGAACAGACAGTTCGTCCTGTACTTTCTTTCCTTTTTTCTTGTAATCTTGCTGCCCGTTATTTTGCTTAGCCTCTCTTCCTATAAACTGATGTATTCTACCATTCTGGACGAGATTCGCCAAGGCACGTCCAACGCGATGAAGCAGACCGGCCTGTCCGCCGACCGCTTGCTGCTGGACGTGACGACGCTGTCGGTGCAGCTCGGCCTGGACGGCAAAATCTATACGTCCTCCACGAACGTGGAAGACGCGTATTTGGTCAACGAAATCCGGGATCGGATCTCCACGCTTGCCGCGGAGAACGGATACGTGCAGGCGGTGCAAATTTATTTTCGCAAAAACAATCTCATTCTGTCCTCGGACGCTCCGAACCGGCATTACGCGAACCAGGTCAACGACGGCTGGATTCGCGATTTCTCGGTCAGCGGCAAGGAGCAGCTGTGGCTTCCGACCCGTTCGTTCGTCGATCAGGACGGCAACACGCAGCGTATTATGACGCTCGTCCGCAAGTTCCCGGTCGCCTTTCCAAGCAATACGGGATACGTGGCGATTCATATTTTCGAGGACCGGTTTTACGAGCTGTTGAAAATGGCGGGGGCCGATCGCGACAACCGTCTTTATCTGGCCGACCCTTCGGGAGCCGTTCTGTCGGCGTATCCCCGGCTTGCGGGGGAGGAAGACGAGAGGATGGCGGAGCAGGCGGCCTCGCTGATCGCGGGAGAAGAGAGAGGGAATCGGGTCGGGAAATTCGGCGGGCAGGAGGCGCTGATCTCCATCGGAGATCCGCTGCGCAACGGATGGACGATCGTCTCGGTCGATTCGCTCGACTACTTGGAGGAAAGGCTGGGCTATATCCGCAGGGTTATCATGTTGACGGGCTTCGTGCTCGTGGCGCTCGGATCGGTCATCTCCTTCTTCCTGTCGCGGACGATGTACAATCCGATCAAACGGCTGTTCGAGAAAGCCGAGCGCGTCCAGAAGGAGTTCGCCCTCCCCGCCTCGTCGGACAAGCCGGGCTCGCTCGTCGACGTCTCGGGCATGGTGGACCAGCTCATCCATCGGCACAAGGAGCTGGAAGCGGCTTACGAGATCGGCCATTCCGCGATGGTCGACCGCTTCCTCTATCAATTGTTCTACAATCGCGCGAGCGGTGATCTCGAGCAGAGAGTGGACGACATGAGGCTGCCGATCACGCCGCAGGGCTTCGTCGTCATGATCGTCGAGCTCGACGGATACGCGGCGCTCAGGGAGCGTTACAGCGCGAGCGATCTGAACCTGCTTCGCTATGCGACGCATAACATCGTGCAGGAGATCGTCTCCAGCCGCTACGTATGCCTGGGCACGGAGATCGCCGACAACCAGATCGCGGTGCTCGCCAATATCGAGTCGGCGGCGGAATTCGACCGCGTCCGACTGGCGGAGATGGCGGGGGAGATCATTCAGGCCGTCCGCTCGTATTTGAACTTGTCGGCGACGATCGGGTTCGGACAGCCCGTCGACGCGCTGGCGGACGCGCACATGTCGTTCCAGCAGGCGTCAGACGTCATTCGCCGGAAGCTGCTGACGGACGACCGCAAGGCGTTGTTCCACGAGAGCGAGGAGCATGCGCAGGCGTTCCAATACTTCTATCCCGTCCAGTTGGAGAAGGCTCTTATGAACAATATCCGGGCCGGCAACGAACAGCAGACGAGGGCTTGCCTGGAGCAGTTGAAGGCGGAGCTCAAGGGCAAGCCCGGCTTGTCGCACGAGAACGTCTACCGGGTCTATCACCGTCTGATCGACGAGGCGATCGATCTGGCCGTAGACGCGGGCCTGGCGTGGGAGAACGTATTCGGAGAAGGCAACGTCTACCGGGAGCTGGCCAAGCATGAGACGATCGAGAGCATTCATCTCTGGCTGGAAGAGGTGTTCCTGAACGTCATCGTCCAGCTGAGGGACCACCTTCGCAGCCCCTCGAAGGCAGACGCCGCCGTCGCGTATATCGCGGAGCATTACCGCGAGGACATCTCCGTGGAGCAGATCGCCGACGCCGTGCAGCTTAATCCGGCGTATCTCAGCCGTCTCTTCAAGCAGTCCACGGGCAAGACGGTGCTCGAGCATCTGACGCTCGTCCGCCTTGCCCGCAGCAAGACGCTGCTGCGCGAGACGTCGCTGAACCTGAGCGAGATCGCTCAGCAGATCGGCTATAACAACGCGAACAGCTTTATCCGTTTTTTCCGCAAATACGAGGGCGTGACGCCAGGCGAATTCCGCAAGCTGCAAGGCCAGGCCTCCAAGCCGGAGGAGGAGTAAGGCTGGGGATGCGCCGGCTCGGGAGCGCCGCCGGTTCGGGCGCGCTGCTGCAAGGGTACGGCTATCCCGCCGACTCGGTTAGGCTGTACCGGTACGGCTATCCCGTCGGTTCAGGGGCGCTGTATCGGTACGGGGTTATCCCCTCGGCTCAGTTACGTTGTATCGGTGCGGAGTTATCCCATCGCTTCAGGAATGCCACCATTTGCGCAGCTTCTTCCACCAAGGCCGGCTGGGCTGCTCGGGGCGACGCGCGTCCGAATCGACGACCGGTCCGAGCGGACCGCATGAGCGGGCGGGCTCGGTGCCTTGCAGGAACACCTCGATCGCGCCTTCTCCCGGACAGGCCGGGGAGGCGAGCAGGCCGGTGGTTGGATCGATGTAGGCATGAACGACGCCTTCCGGCACCGGAAAACCTTTCGGAGGAGAGCCTGCCAGCGCCGCCTCGGTAAACTGGGCGAAGATCGGGGCGGCGCGATGCGCTTCGCCCGATGTAATCGGCCGTCCCCGATCGTATCCCACCCATACGGCGGTCGCCAGCTCCGGCGTATAGCCGACGAACCAGGCGTCGGAATCGGTCGTGCCCGACTTGCCCGCGACGGGGCGGTTCAGCATCTTCGACACCCTCCGCGCGGTGCCGCCTCTCTCGAACACACTCTTCAGCAGATTCGTCGTCACGTAGGCGAGGGCGGGTTCGACCGCCTGCTCCTGCCGCGGATGGCTTTCGTACAAAATTTTGCCGCGGCGGTCTTGGACGAGCGTTATCGCGACCGGCTCGGCTCGGGCTCCCCCGTTGGCGAAGGCGGAGAAGGCGTACGCCATCTCGAACGGACTGACGGGGAACGTGCCGAGGGCGAGCGAAGGGACGGCTTTGAGCGGGGCGGTGATGCCCAGCTTGCGCGCCATCGCGATGACGTTCTCCGGACCGGTCTGCATGATCGTATGAACGGCGTAGATGTTGTCGGAGGCCGCGATCGCCTGGCGCAGCCCGATGTCGCCGTGGAAATAACGTCCGTTGTAGTTGTTCGGACGATAAATCTGCCGATCGTGATCGAAGTAGAACAGCGTAGGCTCGCTGCGGAATCGCGTCGCGGCCGTAATCGCCCGGCTCTCCAGCGCCGCCGCGTACACGATCGGCTTGAACGAGGAGCCGGGCTGCCTCGTGCTCGCGAACACCCGGTTGTACTGGTTGGCGCGGAAGTTGCGTCCTCCGACCATCGCTTTAATGTAACCGTTGCGGGGATCGACGGCGATCAGCGCCGTCTGCAGCTCCTCGCCGGCCCCCTTCAGTCCCTTCTTGACGGCGGCCTCGGCCATCTGCTGCACGCGCAGATCGAGCGTCGTCCGGATCGTCAGCCCTCCTTCGTTCATCAGCCTCTCGTCGATGCCGAGACGTTCGACGGCCACCTTCTTGACATATTCCGCGAAATAAGGGGCGGCCCGTTCCTCTTCTTCGGGCAGGGCGCGGACGGCGACGCTCTCGCGGGTGGCGCGTTCCGCCTGCAGCTTCGTGATCTGGCCGGTTTCCAGCATCGATTGGAGCACCTTGCGCTGACGCGCGCGGGAGCTTCTCGGATTCAGATGCGGGGAATAGTAGCGCGGCCCCTTGGGGATGCCGGCGAGCAAGGCGCTCTCGGCGATGGTCAGTTCCTTGGCAGGCTTATTGAAGTAGAGCTTGGAAGCCGCCTCCGCGCCGTAAGCGCCATGGCCGTAGTAGATCTGGTTCAGGTACAGCTCCAGGATCTCCTCTTTGGAGAACGCCTGCTCCAGCCGGGCCGCGTACCAGGCCTCCTTCAGCTTGCGGGTCCACGTCCTCTCGTGCGACAGATACAGATTGCGGGCGAGCTGCTGGGTGAGCGTGCTCGCGCCCTGCTCCTTGGACATATGGCGCAGGTCGACCCAGGCCGCCCGCGCCAGACCGCGCCAATCGACTCCGGCGTGCTCGTAGAAGCGGCGGTCCTCGACGGCCAGCGTGGCTTTGACGAGCCAGGGGGAAATATCGGCGAGCTTCGCCGTCGGCCGGTTGACGCCGCCCTTCAAGCTGGCGATCGTCTGCCCGTTCGCGTCGACGATGCGGGTCGACTGCATCGTTGCCCCCGCCGGCAGCGGCGCATATCTGAGCAGCACAAATCCCGCCGAGGCCAGAGCGATCAGGCTCAGCAGCGTCATCCAGCCAATCCGCCGGCGCAGCTTGCTCCATTTGGAGACGGCGGGCGCGGTCTTCGCGTCCTTGCCGGTCTTGCGATCCATGATGAGGCCCCCTTCGCGACGCATAGGAAATCGTTACCTATGTAGTATGGAGAAGGAAGGGGGAGGCTATTCCCGGAGCCGGGCTTCCGGCCGGACGGGCAATCGTAAACCGCGCGTTAAATTCCGCTTCGAGTTGTTGCTTTTTGGCGTCGATTTTATATAATACATCTAGTTTGATACAATTAAGTTCGGGTTCACAAAGTCCGGTTTTCAGCACCGAGAAAGTAGGGGTGGCGCATGTCCTCCATGGAACTGTGGTATACGGAGAAGCAAACCGAGAACTTCGGCATCACGATGAAGATCAAACGAACGATGGTCCACGAACAGACGGATTTCCAAGAGCTCGCCATGATCGAGACGGAGGAATACGGCAATATGCTCGTGCTCGACGGCATGGTCATGACGACGGAGCGGGACGAGTTCGTCTACCATGAGATGGTGGCGCACCCGGCGCTGTTCACGCATCCGAACCCGGAGAACGTTCTTGTGGTCGGCGGCGGAGACGGCGGCGTCATCCGCGAAGTGCTGAAGCATCCCGAAGTGAAGAAGGCGGTGCTCGTCGACATCGACGGCAAAGTCATCGAGTATTCCAAGCGGTACTTGCCTTCCATCGCGGGCAAGCTGGACGATCCTCGCGTCGAAGTGATCGTCAACGACGGGTTCATGCACATCCACGACCACAAAAATACGTACGACGTCATCATGGTCGATTCCACGGAGCCGGTCGGCCCTGCTGTAAACCTGTTCACGAAAGGTTTCTACCAAGGCATTCACGACGCGCTGAAGGATGACGGCATTTTCGTGGCGCAGACCGACAACCCGTGGTTCAAGGCCGAGCTGATCCGCAGCGTCAACCGCGACGTCAAGGAAGTGTTCGACATTGTGCGCGTGTACGCGGCGAACATTCCGACCTACCCGAGCGGCTTGTGGACGTTCACGCTGGGCAGCAAGAAATACGACCCGCTGTCGGTCGACGAGAGCAAGCTTCCCGAGCTCGACACCAAATACTACTCCCCTCGGCTGCACAAGGCGGCGTTCGCGCTTCCGAAGTTCGTCGAGGATCTGACGAAGTAAAAGGAGAATCGTTCACTCTATGCGCTTAAATCAAGCTTATTCCGGTAATGTGTTCATCTGCAGCTCCGACGATTACGCGGCATCCCAAGCAGTCATCTACGGGATGCCGATGGATTATACCGTCTCCTTCCGCCCCGGCTCCCGTTTCGGCCCCGGCCGCATCCGCGAAGCTTCCGTCGGACTGGAGGAATACAGCCCTTATCTGGACCGCAGTCTCTATGATCTGGCGTACTTCGACGCGGGCGATTTGCTGCTTCCGTTCGGCAACGCGGCGAAGAGCCTCGATATTATCGGGGAATACGTGCGGGGCGTTCTGGCCGACGGCAAAATCCCTGTCGGACTCGGAGGCGAGCATCTCGTCAGCTGGCCGGTCATTCAAGAGGTGTACAAGAAATACCCCGATCTCGCCATCCTGCACTTCGACGCGCATACCGACCTGCGCGAGGATTACGAGGGCGAGCCGCTGTCCCACTCCACGCCGCTTCGCAAAGCGGCGGAGCTGATGGGGCCGTCCAACATCTATCAGTTCGGCATCCGTTCCGGCTCCAAGGAAGATTGGACGTACGCGCAGGAGTCCGGCATCCACTTCCATCCGTTCGAGGTGGCCGAGCCGCTGAAGAAGGAGCTTCCTTCTCTGGCCGGCCGCCCGGTCTACGTTACGATCGACATCGACGTGCTCGATCCGTCCGCCGCTCCCGGCACGGGAACGACGGAAGCGGGCGGCATTACGTCCAAGGAGCTGCTGGAAGCAATCCATGCGATCGCGCGCTCCGGCGTCAACGTCGTCGGCTTCGACCTTGTCGAAGTCGCTCCGATCTACGATCCGACGGAGATGACGCCGATCGTCGCCTCCAAAATGATTCGCGAAATGCTGCTCGGCTTCGTAAAATAAGAAGCTGATCGAGTTAAGCCTCCGGTTCGCCGCTTCGGCGCGTGTCCGGGGGCTTTTTGGCGTTTTGTGACGAGGAATCTCACATCAAACCATACAAGAGTAGACGATTTTCGCCCAAAATCAAAAAAATGTCACCCTTTATTCCATATGTGATGTGAAATGGAAGATAATAGCTTCCAACTGCGTCTCCGTATGTTACAATAGCTGCCATAGATATAAGACTTTAGACATGGGGTGGAGCTTATGTTCGGATGGCTCGGCTGGAAGCAAGGTTTGCCTTTGTGGTGGTCTTATCGGTTAAACGCGAAGTTGAAGAAAGACGTCGAGGACATCTTCGAAGGAATCGCGGATACGCGCGTGCAAATTCTCGAAGACTGGACGAACGACATGTGGCTGCATCTGGAACGTCTGAGGGAGCAGATGGTGTCGGCCAAGCCGGCGTCCGGCGGGAGGGGGAAGGACGAAGAGCAAGGTTCGGAAGGCTGGGGCGGACTATTCGAAGCCGTCTACGCCAGGGCGTCCGACGTAACGGAGCTGTTCGTTCTCGACACCCGGGGAGTTGTCGCCCATTCGACCTGCGCGGCTCATATCGGCCGGGACTTCGGAAGCGGCTCGCCGTTCGCGGCCGGCTGGACGTACGCCCGGGAGAACGGAGGCCGCCCGTGCCTGTTCGGTCCTTACGGGGACCCGGCAACGCTGGAGATCGGTCCGAGATCGTCCTCGTTTCACGATAAAATGACGCTGATGTTCCTGCTGCCCATCGTTAAAGACGGAGTCTGGGCCGGCGCGCTCTGCGCGAGGGTGCCCAACGACGTTATCGGCGATTTGATCCAGAGAGAGTCCGGGCACGTATACCCGGATTCTGGGGACAACTATATTTTTATGGCGGAGCCCGTTCTGAACCGGCACATCGCGCCCGGAACGGCGCTGTCGCGCAGCCGGTTCGAGGACCGGACGTTCACGCACGGGGAGAATCTGAAGGACGGCGTCACGACGGATTGGGGCACCGTTGCCGTCAAGGAGCATACGGAGCTGGAGCTGAGGTTCACGGACCCGGCGACCGGAGAGCTGCATCCCGGCGTCGCCAATACGATTCGCAACGGAAGCAATCTGTTCGTGGAGTTTCCCGGCTACTCCGACTACCGTCACATTCCGGTTATCGGCAAGGGCGTCACCTTCCGCCTGCCGCATTGCCCGGACAACTGGGGGATGATGTGCGAAGGGGATTTGGAGGAGGTTTACCGCATCCGGGGCATCGCTTTCCGCCAGCTGCGCATGCAATTGGCGCTGGCCGGAGGCTTCGCGGCCGCGACGGCCGCGCTGCTGCTCGTGATCGCTGGACAAGCTTCGCCTTTGCTGACGGCGCTCAGCGCGATTGTTTTTAACCTGCTGTTCGGCCTGGTCTTCGTCTATTCGTCGCACAGGCGCACGGAGGAGAAAGTCGTCGATCCGATCCGTCAGGTCGGACGCTTCATTCGCATTAACGCCGAAGGGAAAGGAGATCTCACGCAGCGTCTGGACACGAACGGATTCGACAACGACGAATCCCGCGAGCTGGCGAAATGGATCAACAACATGATCGATTCGCTCGAAGGCATCATGCTCAAGGTTCACCTGGCGGCGGGGGACGTGTCCGTCAGCCAGCAGCTGCTCAAGGAGTCCACGGCGACGACGGCGTCCTCGACCGAGCGGGTCAGCGGGAAGGTTCACGACATGATCCGCAGCCTGAGGCGTCAGCTCAAGGACATCGACGAGGCGAAGAACGTAACCGACGAGATGCGCAAGACGCTGAGAGAGCTGGAGGAGAAGGCGTCCGGGCAGATCGCGGTCGCTCAAGGAGAAGTCGGCCGGATCGGGGATAAAATGTCGGAAATTTCCGTGCGGGTCGCGGAGACGAACGAGACGATCCGGTTGTTCGCCGACACGGCCAACGAAATTCGCGGGGTTCTGAACGTCATCCAGGAAATCTCCGCCCAGACGAACCTGCTCGCGCTTAACGCGTCCATCGAGGCCGCGAGGGTCGGCGAACACGGCCGCGGCTTCGCCGTAGTCGCCGGCGAAATTCGCAAGCTGGCGGATCTGACGCGTCAGTCGACCGAGGAAGTGCACGGATTTGTGGAGAAAATCTCGCTGCACGCGCAGGATGCCTATTCGTCGATCCGCGAAGGGACGAAGGTCGTGCAAGAAGGGACCGAGTTGGTCGCTGCGGCTTCGGAGACGCTCGGGAATGCTCAGGCGGAAGATTCGCGCAAAACGCAGGTCGTCGACGAAGTCGTCGTCCTGATGGAGAAGGTGGCAGGGGTCAGCATCGAGAACCGCGCCATTTCGCGTGAGGTGGAAGGGCAGATTCAGGAACTGCAGGCGGACATCGTGAGCGTGCGCCATACTTCGGGCAACGTCGAAGCGATTACGGGCTTCATGCAGCAGCTCGTCGGACAATTCCGCCTTCGTGAGGCGAAACGGCGGTAGGACGGGGAGGGGGTACGGGATTTCTGCTACCAATATGAGTGAGCTATGATGAATTTCGTCGGCAGGAGAATAGGCCATCCCCTTTCAAGTCTTTTTTGATATAATTATTTATATAAGAGTATCCCTCACCGGGAAGGTGGACAGGCTAGATGAATATAAATATTGAATATCGAAACAAGAAGCGGGTGTTGCTTGTGAAAAGATACACTCATGAGAAGAAACTCCGAGCATTGTTGAATACCAAAGCCTCTCTTGCGATTGAAGGGTTGCACCTCACCGCTCCTGAAGAACAGCTTGTCACTAAAAGAGCTAATGGAAAAATGAAAAATGGGGATTTTTTGGCTCGTGCTATGGAAATAGCCAAAAATGTATGACCGGAGCGATTCGAAATATTGCTATCCCGGTAGCAACGTTCTAGTAGAGCATTCCAGAAGTAAATGCAATTGCGATCGAAGCCGATGCAATCTTACTCTCCAACCCGACTCAGCACGGTTGCAGCTACTCTGACGCCCCATTCGATGCTCCAACCCGACTCTGCGCGGTTGCAGCTACTCTACCAGCTCATTCGCCGCTCCAACCCGACTCAGCACGGTTGCAGCTACGCTGACGTCCCATTCGATGCTCCAACCCGACTCAGCAAGACTGAGTCAGCCTAGATTCTTCGACATCTTGGTTACGTTACTTCGGGGGCGCTCTACTAGTAAATATACCCGGGTTTACAGAGCAGCGACAACGATGTACTGTTAGGCGCGCTCAGGGATGAGAATCTATTGAAAGGCCTGCCATTGGATCGTTTTATAGCAAGACAAACACGAATAGCTGCTTTTGCAAGGGTTGCCTCTTAAGTCATTGTTTGACTTAGAGGCAACCCTTTTCGCTACATCTCGGAAGGAGCCTGGATTCCGAGCAGATTAAGTCCGTCGCGCAGAACGTCTGCGGCGGCTGCGGCCAAGCTCAGCTTGGAGAACGTCCCGGCTTCGTCCGCGCCGTCGTATATGATTTTCCCTGAGTTGTAGAAACGGTTAAAGTCCTTGGCCAGAGCGAGCAGATACTTGGCGACGACGAACGGCTCGTTCTGGCGGATGGCTTCCCGAATCGCGGCCTCGTAGCCGGACAGCGTCTTGATGCACGCCCACGCCGGCTCCGAGGACAGCTGCGTTCCGTCGACGGAGCAGCGGGAACGCAGCTCCTCGTACTTCCCTCTCCTGAGCAGGCTCCGTATCCGCGCGTGGGTGTACTGCAAATAGGGTCCCGTCTCGCCTTCGAAGCTGACGGCCTCCTCCAGATTGAAATCGACCGACAACTGGCGGTGATGCTTCAAATCCCCGAACACGATCGCTCCCACTCCGACGGCTTCGGCGACCGCTTCTTTGTTCGCCAGATCGGGATTTTTCCCGTCGATGATGCGCAGCGCGCGCTCCGCCGCCTCGTCGAGCACTTCCTCCAGCATGACTACCTTTCCTCTGCGCGTCGACATCTTTTTGCCGTTGATCGTAATCAAGCCGAACGGGACGTGACGGCAGTTCGCCGCCCATCCGTGCCCCATTTTGCGCAGCACCGAGAATACTTGTTGAAAATGCAGGCTCTGTTCAGCCCCGACGACGTAGAGAATTTCGTCTGCCTTCAGCTCCTCATTCCGGTAGAGGGCGGTCGCGAGATCGCGCACCGCATAGATGGTCGAGCCGTCCTTTTTCAGGATAAGGCAAGGGGGCAGCCCTTCCTCCTCCAGCCTGACGATTCTCGCGCCCGCGTCCTCCTCCAGCAACTCCAACTCCTCGAGCTTGCGCACGACGGGATCGATCTTGTCGTTGTAGAAGCTCTCGCCCGCATACGAATCGAACTCCACGCCCAATCTCTCGTACACGCGTTGAAATTCCTTGAGGCTCTCGTCTACGAAATACTGCCACAGCTCGCGCATGGCGGCATCCCCGCGCTCCAGCTTGGCGAACGCTTCTCTCGCCTCGTCTTCCAACTCCGGCCGCTGCTCCGCCTGACGGTGGAATTCCACGTACAGCCGCAGGCTTTCCCGAATCGGGGCCTGTTCCAGCGCCTGCCGATCTCCCCACTTCAAATACGCGACGATAAGCTTGCCGAACTGCGTGCCCCAATCCCCGATATGATTAACGTTGTATACGTCGTAGCCCATGGCGCGATACATGCGGACCAGGGCGTTGCCGATCATCGTCGAGCGCAGGTGGCCGATGCCGAACGGCTTGGCGATGTTCGGGGAAGACATGTCGATGACGATCCGCTTGCCTTTCCCGGCATCGGAGCGTCCGTAGCGTTCGCCCAGCGCCCGCTGCACGAACTCGCTTCTCCAGTGCTCGCCATGGAAAAAGAGGTTGAGATAGCCGCCCGCGACCTCGGCCCGCAAGTCGGAGCGATCGGCGTTAATGACGTCCGCAAGCCGCTGCGCGATCGCGGCGGGCGGCTGCCTGAGCGCCTTGGCGAACGCGAAGCACGGGAGCGAGACGTCGCCCAGCTTCTGTTCGGGCGGAATTTCCAGCTTCGGGTGCACCTCTTCCGGGGGCAGCTCCAAATAAGGAGACAGAATGAAGGATGCTTGCTTCAACAACATGACGGGTTCCTCCTTGTACGTATATATCGATGCGCGAATACGCAAAAAAACCCCGTCTCGTAAAGAGACGGAGGTCGATTCCGCGGTACCACTCTTCTGGCATTCCCGCACAGGGAAGCCGCTTCGTTAAAAGGTAACGGCTCGTCGCCGGACTTCCCTACTGCCGCCTGCAAGGACCGCGGTTCAGGAAATCGACTCCCGAGTGCGCTTCCTTCGAATCCCGCGCCGGCTCCCACCATCCCCGGCTCGCTGCAGTCAGGAAAAACGAAGTACTCTCTCGTTCATCGTCGTTATCGTTATTCGTACATTATAGCCATTTTGGTCCCGGGTGACAATCCGCGTTCATCCCGTTCAAGTTGTTACCTTTGTTTTGGAATTATCCGATATAATAGTAGAGCTATATGTTTCGCTCAGGAGGGTTCCCGTGCAGAAATATCAAGACGCGTTGCTGGCCAACATCCGCAAGCAACTGGAAATATGGTTCGAATCCAGCTCCGCTATTCCCGGCGTGGAAGCGGAGCGGTTTTTGCATTCCGTGAAAGGCACGTCCGGCACGATCGGCCTGACCAAGCTTTACGGCATATCGGGAGAATTGCTGGAGCGGATGCGGCATCGTTCCGAAGACGAGCCGTGGGAGCCGGAGAAGCTGCGAACGTTCATGATCGAGCTGATCGCCGTCTGCTACGAGATTCAGCATCAGGAAGGCGTTCATTCTTCGCTCGTGAGCGCGGAGAACGACCAGTTGGGCGACCAGCCGCTCGTCCTTATTCTCGACGACGACGCGGCGCTGCTGCACTTTCTGAAAGAAGAGCTGGAGAGAGAGTGCTATTACGTCATCGCGACCGTGAATCCCGCGCTGGCCATCCATTATTTTCACGACCGTGCGCCGGACTGCTTCATTCTCGATCTGCTTATTCCCGAGCAGGACGGGTTCGAGGTGATGGACGCGATCAAGGAGCAGATCCGCAAGCGGTACATTCCGACGACCGTCATCAGCATGGACACCGCCCGGGAGACGAGGCTGCGGGCTTTCCGGATGGGAGCGGATGACTTTCTGGACAAGCCGCTCGACATGGAGGAGCTGCTCGTACGGATCCAACGGCAGTTAAAACGCAAAAAGCAGCTGGACGAGCTTCTGTTCATCGATGAGCTGACAGGGGTCTACAACCGCAAATATTTGGAGGAGGCATACCGGACGCTCTGCCTGGACGCGCAGAGAATCCAGGAGCATTTCACGATGGCGATCGTCGATCTGGATCATTTCAAGTCGATCAACGACCGTTACGGCCATATCGCCGGCGACCGGGTGCTGGCGGAGTTCGCGGCGTTCCTGAAGTCGCACATGCGCGCGGCGGACGTCTTGATCCGCTACGGCGGCGAGGAATTCATCCTGCTGCTGCCGAGAACGCGCGAGGAAGACGCCCGTTCGCTGCTTAAGAGGCTGGGGGACGCGTTCGGCCGGATCGACTTCGGGGAGAAGGAAGAGGAATTGCGGGTCACTTTCTCCGCCGGCGTCATCGAGATCGTCGAGCCGGATCCGACCCGCTGCCGGGAGTGGCTGGAGCTGGCGGATCAGGCGCTGTATCTGGCGAAGGAGCTCGGACGCAACCGCGTCGAAGCGGTGAACCGGGACGCGGAGTCCAAGCCGCTGGCGAGGAAGCCGCGAATCGCGATCGTCGACGACGACCCGATCGTGCGGGCGCTGCTGACCGAATATTTGCTGGAGGCGATCGGTCCGGGCAGGTGCGGGGACATTCGCGCATACAAGGCGGGCGAGGACTTCCTGGAGGACGGCTGGTATCGGGAGAAGGCTTCCTATATCGTCATCCTGGACGGCATGCTGCCGGGAATGGACGGGCTGGAGGTGCTGAGCCATCTGCGCTCCCTATCGGAATCGAACCGCTATTCGGCGATTATGCTGACCGGACGCTCGGACAACGACGACATCGTCCGCGCTCTGAAGCTCGGGGCTGACGATTACGTGACCAAGCCCTTCCGGCTGGAGGATCTGCGGACGCGGATTTTGCGCTTGATGCAAAGAATGGATTTCAACTAGAAGAAAGAACGGTGATCGCATTGTTCAAGTTGTTGGTGGCGGAAGACGAATCCGCCTTGCGCATGCTGCTGGCCGATACGCTGGAGGATGAAGGGTACGAAGTCGATCTGGCTTGCGACGGCGAAGAGGCGTTGGAGAGAATCGCGGAAGGCTCCTACGATCTCGTCGTTCTGGACAACATGATGCCCAAGTACACGGGGTATGAGGTTATCGAGAAGGCTCGGCAGCTGCCGGATGGGAAGCATCTGAAAATTCTGATGCTGACGGCCAAGAGCCAGCAGGCGGAACGGGACAGGGTGCTGCTCGCCGGAGCGAACGACTTCATGTCCAAGCCGTTCAGCCCGCTCGCTCTCGTGCAGAAGATCGGGGAAATGCTCGATGCGTAGCTTGAAGAGCCATTACTATAAAAGGAGTATCACGACCCGATTCGCGAGCTTGATGCTCGTGCTGCTTCTGCTCGTGTTTGTCGGCGCGGCGTTCATCTACTGGAGCGATCGCCAGATTGAGAACGAATACCGGGAAGTGCACGACCGTTACAAGCTCAAGCAGCAGCTGACCCAAGAGGCGATGATGCATCTGAACGGCATTTCCATTCGTTCGTTCGCTTATTTGGCGGCGCCGGACGATCGGGAATACGAGTTTGTGGTCGGCGCCGGGGATCAATTGAGCGCCGTGATCGCCCAATACACGCAGCTTTCGTTGGAGGGGCGCGAGCAGGAGTTCGCGGCGGAGTCGGAGAGATTCCGGGACCGGTATTTTAAAGGCTGGTTTCCGGATGCGGCGCAGCTGGCGAAGGATAACGACAGGGCGGAGTTGCGCCGGATGTTCGCTTCCGAGGAGGGGCGGATGCTGGAGCGCCTGGTCCAGGAGACGAGAGAGCTCCATGCATTCTATCAGCAGAAGCTGGAAGAGACGAGCGCGCTTCTGGCCGATTCCGTAACGAAGCGTAACATTCAGTTCATCGTCTACGTCTCCGGGATCGTGGCCCTGTCCGGCATTGTCATCTTCATGGTCGCCAGAGATTTCGGGATGCCGATCAGCAGGCTGGCCGCCAACGCGAAGCAATTCGCCGCGGGGCGCGAGCAGGATATTCGGTATACGAACAGGCAGGACGAGATCGGAGGACTCGCCAGGGCGATGGAGGCGATGATGTCCGAGATTCAGGCCAAGGCCGGGGAGCTGCTGGCTCAGAACGAAGAGCTGCTGGCCCAGCAGGAAGAACTGCAAGCCCAGCAGGATGAGCTGACGAAGGCGCTTGGACTCATGGAAGAGAACGAGGCGAGGCTGCGGCGGGGCAACGAGTTCGTGCAGGCTCTGGCGAACACGCTGGACCGGTCGGAGCTGCTGAAGAGCATCATTCGCAACATGGTGCATATTCTGAAAGCCGACAAAGGCATCGTTATCCGGCTGACCGCGGATCGGGACCATGCCGCGTACGGATTGTCCGAGGAGGCGATCCGCAGATTCGTCGAAGCGGCGGACGATGGGCTGCTCGCGCGAGTGAAGGAGAGCGGAACGGCGTATGCGCTCGAACGTCCGGCCACGTCGGCTGAACTCGGGTATCACGGCGAATCCGACGGGCTGCGGGCTTGCGATTTTTACTTGCCCGTCTTGAACTCCGACAATAAGGTGACGGCATGCATCGTGCTCACCCGGATCGGGTCGGCGCTGACGGAGAGGGAAGAAGCCGAAGCGTCCGCCTTCGCCAAACAGATTTCGATTTCCCTCGACAAGCTGGAACTGTACGAGAAAGCCGAACGCCAGCGCCAAATGGTGCAAAATACGCTGGATTCGCTCCACGAAGGCGTGCAGCTGATCGACAAGGAAGGGACGACGGTGCTCGTCAACTCGAAATGGATCGAGATGATGGGCGACGAAGCCGGCCGGAGCTGGAATCCGACCATCGAACAATACGGCGCTTACGTTCAGCCTTACGTCAAGGATCCCGTTCCGTTCGGGAAGTTCATCTCCGATATCGTGGACGGACAGGAGACGGAGGCGAAGAGCATCGTCTACGAATGGGAAGGGCCGGTCAAGCGACACATTCAGATGTACTACGAGCCGCTGTACCGGGGAGAGGAAAGAATCGGCACGCTGTTCGTCCACCGCGACGTGACCAGAGAGCACGAGATGGATCGGGTGAAATCGGAGTTCGTCAGCACGGTCAGCCATGAGCTGCGGACGCCGCTGGCCAGCGTGCTCGGCTTCGCGGAGCTGCTGCTGCACAAAGAGCTGGCCCCGGAGAGGCAGAAGAAATACATCCGCACCATTCATAAGGAAGCGTCTCGTCTGACGGCTCTGATCAACGATTTTCTCGATTTGCAGCGGATGGAGTCCGGCAGGCAATCTTACGATTTCGCCAAGGTGAGCGTCGTTCCGCTCATCCGGGAAGTGCTCGAGATGCAGCAGGTGGCCTCGGCCAATCACACGTTCGAATGGGTAAAAAATACGGACGAGACGGAAGTATACGCGGACGCGGACAAGCTGAAGCAGGTGTTCATGAACCTGATCGGCAACGCCGTCAAGTACTCCCCCGACGGAGGCACGGTGACGGTCGCTTGCGGGATGGAGGACGGGCATCTTCGGATCGACGTCGCCGACGAAGGATTGGGCATCCCGTCGGAATCGCTGCCGGGGCTGTTCTCCAAGTTTTATCGCGTAGACAATTCGGATCGCCGGGAGATCGGGGGCACCGGACTCGGGCTCGCCATCGTCAAGGAGATAATGGACGTGCATAAGGGCAAGGTGTCCGCTTCGTCTGTCTACGGACGGGGCAGCACGTTCACCTTGATGCTTCCGTTGCCGGCCGAGCCGGCGGAGAGCTGGCGGAGAGAAGCTGCGGCGGGTTCCGAACGGGAGCGCGCGGCGGAGATCTACCTGATCGAGGACGATCCGGACTTGGCCGATCTGCTGGCGGACGAGCTGGAAGCTTCCGGCTACGGAGTCAGCCGGTTCTCCAACGAAGAGGCTGCGATGAAGGCGCTGGAATCTTTCATTCCCGCTGCCGTCGTGCTCGATCTTGTGCTGGAGCGCGGGACGGACGGCTGGCTCCTTGCCGAACGGATCAAGCGGGACGAGCGTCTTCGGGACGTGCCGATCGTCGTGTCGAGCGCCTTCGAGGAACAGGAGCGGGCTCGGCGTCTCGGCGTTACGGAATATCTCGTCAAGCCGTATCCTCCCGGCAAGCTGGCCGAAGCGCTGGGACGCATCGTCGCCGGCCGTTCGATTTGAATTGGCCGAGGGTTCTGTATATAGTAGTAACAAGAGTATGAGACGTGGGTGAGAACGGCGATGCCGGACAAGCGGAAAGTAAAAGTCGGCTTCCGGAGCTGGCAGGAGGACGGAAGCGTACGGCGATCGGAGATGCCGGGAGAGCTGTTCCGCCTGAATACGGGCTGGGCGCTGACCTATATCGAGGAGCCCGACGAGAACGGCGTGCAAGCAAACAACACGCTGTTCATTCGTGAGAACGAGCTGCAGCTCAGGCGGCGGGGTTCGATATTATTCGAGCAGAAATTTCGGCAGGGACAGCTCGAGACGGGCAAGATGGAGACGCCGTACGGACTTCACGGCGTGCAGGCGCTCACTTCGCTGCTCGACAGCGAAGTGTCGGATTCCGGCGGCCGCGTGGAGTGGTCGTACGACCTGCTCATGCAAGATCAGAAGGTCGGAAGCTTCCGCATCCGGCTCGATATTCGGGAGGAATAAGCTAGATGAGCGTATTGGAACAATTGCAATTATCGGTGAAAGAGGCGCTGGCGGACGCGGCGCTGGCGGCCGGCTTGGTCGCGGACAAGGGAGAACTGCCGGTCATCGCGCTGGAGGTTCCGAAGGACAAGGCGCACGGAGACTTGGCCACGAACCTGGCGATGCAGCTGACGAAGATCGCGAAGAGAAATCCGCGGCAGATCGCCGAGGCCATCATCGGCAAGCTGGAAGAGGGACGGGCCTACATTCAATCGGCCGAAATTGCCGGTCCGGGCTTCATCAACTTCCGTCTGGACAAGAGTTATCTGTACCCCGTTGTCGGCGAAGCGCTCGCTCAGGGCGATAAGTACGGCTATATCGATGCGGGGCAAGGCAAGAAAGTTCAGGTCGAATTCGTCAGCGCCAACCCGACGGGAAGCCTGCATCTGGGCCATGCGCGCGGAGCGGCAGTCGGAGACGCGCTCTGCAGCGTGCTGTCCGCGGCCGGCTACGAGGTGAGGCGCGAATATTATATCAACGATGCCGGCAACCAGGTGAACAATCTGGCCAAGTCGCTGGAGGCGCGCTATCGTCAGGCGCTGGGTCAGGAAGCGGAAATGCCGGAAGACGGGTATTACGGGGAGGACATCGTCGGCTTCGCCAAAGAGTTGGCTGAAGAAGAAGGAGACCGGCTGCTGTCCCTGTCCGACGAGGAGCGCTTCTCGTTCTTCCGCCGTTACGGGCTGGACAAGGAGCTGGCCAAGATCAAGCGCGATCTGGCGCGGTTCGGGGTGCGGTTCGACGAGTGGTACAGCGAGACTTCGCTCTACGAATCCGGCAAGGTGATCGAAGTGCTCGACGCGCTGCGCGCCAAGGGACACGTATACGATCAGGACGGAGCGGTCTGGCTCGCGTCCACGACGTTCGGCGACGACAAGGATCGCGTGCTCGTGAAGAACGACGGCAGCTATACGTACTTGACCCCGGACGCCGCTTACCATATGGATAAGTACAAACGGGGCTACGACCAGATGATCAACATCTGGGGAGCCGACCATCACGGCTACATTCCGCGGATGAAGGCGGCAATGGCGGCGATGGGCAACGACCCGGACAAGCTGACCGTGTTGATCGCCCAGATGGTCAGCCTGTTCCAGAACGGCGAGAAAGTGAAAATGTCCAAGCGTACGGGCAAGGCGATCACGATGGAGGATCTCATGGACGAGGTCGGAGTCGACGCCATCCGCTATTTCTTCACGATGCGGAGCATGGACTCCCATCTGGATTTCGACATGGATCTGGCCGTGTCGAAATCCAACGAGAACCCGGTGTTCTACGTTCAGTACGCTCATGCGAGAATATGCAGCATTTTCCGCCAGGCGGAGGAGCAAGGAGTGGCGGTTCGGAATTGGACGGAAGTCGACTTGACTCGTCTGACGGCCGAACAGGAGCTCGACCTTCTGCGGAAGGTGGGGGAATTGCCGGAGACGATCGCGGAAGCGGCTCGCATCTACGCGCCTCACGCAATCATCCGCTACGTCTACGAACTGGCCTCCCAGTTCCACAGCTACTATAAGGCGGAGCGCGTCATTACCGAGGACGCGGAGCAGAGTCAGGCCCGCTTGCAGCTGCTCGCCGCGATCCGAATCGCGATCGCGAACGCGCTGGCGCTCGTCGGCGTGTCCGCCCCGGACAAAATGTAAAGCTCACAATTGATCCACCGCGCTTAAGATGCGCGTTACGTTAAGCTCCCCGGCCGTCCGGGGGGCTTTCGCGCTTCTGAGGGGGACGGCGGCGTTCTTGACGATCGACTTGATCTGCCCCGGGGAGAGTCCCGGCCTCAGCGACAGCAGCAGGGCGATCGCTCCCGTCACGTGCGACGTGGCCATCGACGTGCCGCTCATCTCGCGATGCTTGCCTTTCAGCCAAGAAGACATGATCCGATCGCCGGGAGCGTAAATATCGATGAGCGAGCTGCGGTTCGTGAACTTGGCGATGCGTCCGGTCCGGTTCGTCGCTCCGACGGCGATCGTCTGGCCGAAGCCTGCCGGATAATCGATGTCCCCGACCCGGCCTTCGTTGCCGGACGAGGCGACGATCAGCACGCCCGAATGGTAGGCGTGATTGACGGCGCTGAGCAGGGAGCGGCTTTTCGTGCGCATGCCGAAGCTCATATTGACGACGTCCATATGGTTGCGGACGCACCATTCGATGCCCAGGACGATGTCGGAGACGTAGGCGGTGCCGTTATGGTCGAAAGCTTTGACCGGATAGATCATCGAGCGCGGAGCGACGCCGATCATGCCTTGAAGCTCGTTGGCGGCGGCGATCGTTCCGGCGATGTGCGTGCCGTGGCCGTTGTCGTCCTGGGGCAGCGCCATCCGGTTCAGCAGGTTGATGCCGCGTTCGAGCGAATGCCGCAAGTCCGGATGTCCGTAATCTACCCCGGTGTCGATAACGCCCACTTTCACCCGATATCCCGTCGTTCTCCCCCAGGCTTGCGGCGCTTGAATGCGGCGCACGCCCCAAGGAATGCCTTTATCGGTGACGATCGCTCCCTTGGGCAGCGCGCGCGTCCAGACCGGCGCGTCTTCTTCGCAGACCGCCTTGCCGGCGAGCGCTGAGGTTAAGCGGAGAGCATCGTCGGCGGGGCAAGAGACCGCCTGAATGAGCGGGAGAGGGCGAATGCCGCCATTCGGCTCTCCGGAGCTGGGGGCGCCTATTCGCCATTGCTGCAGGAAACGTTCGTAATCGCGGCGATCGAGAAAGCGCACGATCTGTCTTCGGCCGTATTCCTTCGGCGGGCCAGGGGATTCGTGGAGTCCGTCCACGGCTTGGCTTGCATCCTCCAATGCGGCTTCCCTCCCGGACGAATGTGCAGGGCAAGACGGCGCAACGGGCCGAGCTTCCCTGCCGTATCCTCTACTGTATGAGAGGCCGGAGGCAAAAGCTTGGGAATGTGGCCTTTTTAACAGGAAATAGGCGGCGTCCCGTGTCATTTTCGCCTCTGCGACATAGGATGAATGGAGAGTTTCCCGGTGAGACTCTTGGTCATGCCGGTTCCTCCGCCCGCGGAGCGGCCGGGAAGGATACAGTCGAAAAGCGAAGGCGCCGTCCGCCGGGGACACGCCTTCGCTTTTTCGTTTTCGCGACTTGCAATTTTAGGCGAAATACGGTTTACTAAAGGTTGACAAATTAACGTGAAGGTTTATACCGGTTCACATACAGAGAGGATGGAAGTCGCGTGAGCGCCGAATACGTGCTGAAAATCGACTCCGAGAAAATCCGCGAGATGCCGATGGTCGATCTGGCTTATGAGCTGTTGAAGACAGCGAACACCCCGTTCTACTATCGCGATCTGATGATGGAAATCGCCAAGATGCGCGGATTGTCCCAGGAGCAAATCACGGAAGTCATTGCCCAACTCTACACGGAAATCAATATCGACGGAAGATTCGCCTGCGTAGGCGGCAACGTCTGGGGCCTGAAGCGCTGGTATCCGGTCGAGCGTTCCGACGAGCAGATGGGAGGCGCGAAGCGTCCTCGCATCATCAACGACGACGACGATGACGAAGACGACGATCTGTACGGCGAAGACGAGGAAGTCGCGTCCGGAGACGACGAGAGCTACGATCTGTTCGACGAGGACCAGGAGGGCGTGTTCGAAGAAGGCGAAGAAGCTGCGGACGCCGACGACGAGGTCGTGCTCGAGGACGAGGAAGAAGCCGAGATCGACGAAGAGATTGAACCGGTCGACGAGGACGACGATTTCGACGACGAAGAAGAGGAAGCTGCAGACGAAGAGTTCGACGACGAAGACGATAATTGACCGGTCCGCGGCGCTTCCGGGCGCCGCGAGAATCCGGCTTTCCCGTTGGCGAAATGGGGGAACCGTTCTACTTGACACCGCCCATTCCAGAAGTTAAACTTAGGCTTGGGCTTTAGAAGCGCGGTTTTCTATAGTGATGGATCTTGAAAAGTGCCCCCATTTATTGGGTGACACTTTTTTATTTTTTCCCCCGGTTTTGCAAGGGAAAAACAGTTTCAGGCAAAGCTAATCGAGAATGCCGCATCAGCAGGCAGCGGGAGGTTTCGTACAGGGTGACCAAATATATTTTCGTAACGGGGGGCGTCGTCTCTTCGCTCGGCAAGGGCATAACGGCCGCTTCGCTGGGCAGGTTGCTTAAGAATCGCGGGCTTAAGGTGACCATTCAGAAGTTCGATCCGTACATCAACGTCGATCCGGGGACGATGAGTCCCTACCAGCACGGAGAAGTGTTCGTGACCGACGACGGGGCGGAGACCGATCTGGATTTGGGACACTACGAGCGGTTTATCGATATCAATCTATCGAAGAACAGCAACGTGACGACAGGCAAAATTTATTCGACAGTCATCAGCAAGGAGCGCCGGGGAGAATATCTCGGCGGCACGGTGCAAGTCATTCCGCACATTACGAACGAGATCAAGGACCGCGTCTTCCGCGCGGGCAAGGAAGCCGGATCGGACGTCGTCATCACGGAGATCGGCGGCACGGTGGGAGACATCGAGAGCTTGCCGTTCCTTGAGGCGATTCGCCAAATCAAGAGCGACATCGGACGGGATAACGTGATGTATATTCACGTGACGCTCATTCCTTATATTAAAGCGGCTGGAGAGGTCAAGACGAAGCCGACTCAGCACAGCGTGAAGGAACTGCGCAGCATCGGCATCCAGCCGAACGTCATCGTCTGCCGCACGGAGTATCCGCTGGCCGACGATCTGAAACGCAAGATCGCGTCCCTCTGCGACATCGACGCCAACGCGGTCGTCGAATGCCGCGACGCCTCGACGCTGTACGAGGTTCCGCTTAACCTGCGCGAGCAGGGGCTGGACGACTATGTCGTCAAGCATCTGAATCTGAGCGCCGGCGCTCCGGACATGACGGAGTGGGAAGCGCTCGTGAACCGGGTGAAGTCGCTTAAGAAGACGACGGAAATCGCGATCGTGGGCAAGTACGTGGCGCTTCACGACGCTTATCTGAGCATCGTCGAATCGCTCGCTCACGCGGGCATCGACGCCGATTCCGAAGTGAACATCCGCTGGGTGAACGCAGAAGAGATCGAGCCGGGCAACGTGGAGGAGAAGCTGGGCGGAGTCCACGGCATTCTCGTGCCGGGCGGATTCGGAGACAGAGGCATCGAAGGGAAAATCACCGCGATCCGTTACGCCCGCGAGAGCGGCACGCCGTTCTTCGGCATCTGTCTCGGCATGCAGGTAGCGGTCGTCGAGTACGCCCGTTACATGGCCGGTCTGGACGGCGCGAACAGCTCCGAGATTCACCCGGCGACGCCGTATCCTGTCATCGACCTGCTTCCGGAACAGAAGGATATCGAGGACCTCGGAGGCACGATGCGCCTCGGCCTCTATCCGTGCAAGCTGGTGCCGGGCAGTCTGGCGGCGCAATGCTACGGGGACGAGCTCGTCTACGAACGTCACCGCCACCGGTACGAGTTCAACAACGAGTACCGCGAGCGCATCGAATCGGCCGGCCTGCTCATTTCCGGAACTTCGCCGGACGGACGTCTCGTGGAGATGGTCGAGCTGCCTGACCATCCTTGGTTCCTGGCGGTGCAATTCCATCCGGAGTTCACCTCGCGCCCGAACCGTCCGCAGCCGTTGTTCCGCGAATTCGTGAAAGCGGCCTTGCGTCGTTCCGAGGCGTAATCCGGAAGAAGCGACGGGCTGTCCCACAATGTGGGACAGCCTTTTTTTCGGATGTTGGAGGAACGTTGAATAAGAAGGGTTGCAAAGTGTCAATAATCGATATTTGAAACGCTGTACATATTTTTACATGGAAAGAGAAGGAATTCACGCTTCTGGTCACGAATAAGGCTACAACAGTGATTCGGAGGGATGAGCTCTTGGACAAGAAAAGATTATTGATCGTAGACGATCAGGTCGGTATCCGCATTTTGTTGTTGGAGGTTTTCGCTACCGAGGGCTATGACACCTTTCAAGCGGCGAACGGAAGAACGGCTTTGGACATCGTGCGCACGAACCGTCCCGATCTCGTTCTGCTCGACATGAAGATCCCAGGGATGGACGGGCTTGAGATTCTCAAGCAGATCAAGGAGTACGACCGGGACATCAAGGTCATCATGATGACCGCTTACGGAGAACTGGATATGATCAAGGAAGCGACGGATCTGGGCGCGCTGATGCATTTTACGAAGCCGTTCGACATCGACGAGATGAGGCTGGCCGTCAATATGCAGCTTGGGCACGGATCATCGTCCCAGTTCGCTACCGGCTCGTGATTCCGCTCCCGGGCAGGAGGCGCGGTTAAACCTGGAAACAAGAGTTCGGTTTACCTCGCAAAGTTATTTTGTGTTATAATAACGCAGTATGTACGATGCGTGAGAAATCGAATGAAACCGCAGGAGGAATTGTACACTATGCCATTAGTATCGATGTCCGAATTTTTACCTCAAGCCAAAGCCGGCAAGTATGCCATCGGTCAGTTCAACATGAACAATCTGGAGTTTGCCCAAGCGATCACGGAAGCTGCGATCGCGGAAAATTCCCCATTCATTTTCGGCGTCAGCGAAGGCGCCCTGAAATATATGGGGATGGAGTATACGGTTGCGATCGCCAAGGCGGCCGCCGAGAAATCCGGTCTGCCTATCGCGCTGCACCTGGATCACGGCAGCAATTTCGATATTGCAATGAAATGTATCCGCGCCGGTTTCTCTTCCGTTATGTTCGACGGCTCCCACCATTCCTTCGAGGACAACATCCGCTTGACCAAGGAAGTCGTTAAGGCTGCTCATGCGATGGGCGTATCCGTCGAAGGCGAGCTGGGCACGATCGGCGGCGTCGAGGACGATCTGAGCGTGGACGAAGCGGACGCGAAGTTGGCCAAACCTGAGGAAGCGATCCGTTTCTACGAAGAGACGGGCGTCGACTGTCTGGCTATCGCCGTAGGTACGGCTCACGGCATGTACAAAGGCGAAGTGAAAATCCACTTCGATATCATCAAAGAGGTTGTAGCCAAAATTCCGGTTCCTGTCGTTCTTCACGGCGGCTCCGGCGTTCCGGACGACATGATTCGCGAAGCGATTCAATCCGGAGCGGGCAAGATCAACGTGAACACCGAGAACCAAGTCGCTTGCACGGCCGCTATTCGCGACGTTCTCGGCAAGAACGACAGCGTGATCGATCCTCGCAAATATTTGACGCCTGCCCGCGACGCCATGAAAGCCGTCGTACAGGAGAAAATCCGCCTGTTCGGAAGCAGCAACAAAGCATAATCGAGTAACAGCATCCTATCATCGTATTTTAACGCGGGAAAACGTCATGGGGCGTTTTCCCGTTCCTTCATGTGCCGGTGATTCCCATCGGCAACAACACGAGGAGGAAGACGGCATTCATGGATAAATTGATGGTCCGCGGAGGCCGACCGCTCAGAGGGACGGTCGGAATCAGCGGCGCGAAGAACAGCGCCGTCGCCCTTATTCCCGCTGCAATACTGGCAGAATCCGAAGTCAGGCTGGACAACCTCCCGCAGCTAAGCGACGTAGCGGTCTACGCGGAGCTTCTGGAACAACTCGGCGGCAAGGTAACATGGCAAGAAGACACAATGACGATCGATCCGTCCGCGATGACATCGGTTCCGATGCCGAACGGAAGGGTCAAGCTATTAAGGGCATCTTATTATTTAATGGGGGCTTTGTTAGGTAGATTCGGGGAAGCGACGATCGGTCTGCCCGGGGGCTGCAATTTCGAACCGCGCCCGATCGATCAGCATATTAAAGGCTTCGAGGCGCTTGGCGCCGAAGTGACGAACGATCACGGTTCTATTCGGATCCGGGCCAAGGAATTGAGAGGGGCCAAAATCTATCTCGACGTCGTGAGCGTCGGAGCTACGATCAACATCATGCTGGCGGCTTCGCGCGCCAAAGGGTTAACCCTGATCGAGAACGCGGCGAAGGAGCCGGAGATCATCGACGTGGCGACTCTGCTCAACGCGATGGGAGCGAAGATCAAAGGAGCGGGCACGGAGACGATTCGCATCGAGGGCGTCCGCGAGATGCACGGATGCCGCCATTCGATCATTCCCGACCGCATACAAGCTGGAACATACATGATCGCCGCTGCGGCTACCCGGGGCGACGTCCTTATCGATAATATCATTCCGAAACATCTGGAAGCTATGACCGCCAAGCTGCAGGAGATGGGCGTACACGTGTACGAGATGGACGAAGCGATCCGCGTCGTCGGACAATCCCTCTACGAGGCCGTGGACGTCAAAGCTCTCGTCTACCCTGGCTTCGCCACCGATCTGCAGTCGCCGATGACGAGCTTGCTCACGCAGGCCCGCGGAGTCAGCGTCCTCTCGGATTACGTGTACAACAACCGGTTCAAGCATGTTCCCGAATTGGTGCGCATGGGCGCGCAAATCCGGGTGGAAGGCCGGTCCGCCATTATCGAGGGAGCTCCCCTCAACGCCGCCAAGGTCAAAGCCGCCGATCTTCGCGCCGGCGCCGCGCTCGTCGTGGCCGCGCTGACGGTTGAAGAAGGCACGACGGAGATCAGCGGGGTCGAGTATATCGACCGGGGATACGAACGCCTCGTCGCGCAGCTCAGCAATCTGGGCGCCGAAGTATGGAGAGACGGCTAGTTTTCATTGCGATTCGAAGTTCACCTTAATTCACAAAAAGTAGGGATTCCATTGACCGATCTAACGATGGGCGATCTGGAAGGGCTTAAGCTGACCGAGCTGTACAAGCTCGCCAAGCAGCACCAGATCAATAACTATGCCCAGATGAAAAAGAGAGAATTGATCATCGCGATTTTGCGCGCGCAGGCGGAACGAAGCGGCCTCATGTATATGGAAGGCGTACTGGAGGTTCTGTCGGAAGGCTTCGGGTTCTTGAGGCCGATCAACTACTTGCCGAGTCCGGAGGATATCTACATCTCGGCCTCGCAAATTCGCAAATTCGATTTGCGCACGGGGGACCTGGTATCCGGCAAATGTCGGGCTCCGAAGGAGAGCGAACGTTATTTCGGCCTTCTGCAAGTGAACGCCGTCAATGGCGTAGCTCCGGAAACCGCCGCGGAACGCCTGCACTTTCCCGCACTCACCCCGCTCTACCCGCAGAAAAAAATCAAGCTCGAAACGTCTCCCACTCACCTGTCTACCCGCATCATGGATCTTATCGCACCCGTCGGATTGGGCCAACGCGGATTGATCGTCGCACAGCCGAAAGCGGGCAAGACGCTGCTGCTGAAAGAAATCGCCAACAGCATTGCGACCAACCATCCGGAAATCGATCTGTTCGTGCTGCTGATCGACGAGCGTCCGGAGGAAGTGACGGACATGCAGCGTTCGGTCAAGGGCGAGGTGATCGCTTCCACTTTCGACGAGGTGCCGGAGAACCATATCAAAGTCGCGGAACTGGTGCTCGAACGCGCGCTGCGTCTGGTGGAGCATAAGCGGGACGTCGTTATATTGCTGGACAGCATCACTCGCCTCGCGAGGGCGTACAACTTGGTCGTTCCTCCTTCGGGACGCACGCTGTCGGGCGGTATCGATCCGGCGTCGTTCCACAGGCCGAAGCGTTTCTTCGGATCGGCGCGCAACATCGAAGAGGGCGGCAGCTTGACGATTCTGGCCACCGCGCTCGTGGAGACCGGTTCGCGTATGGACGATATCATCTATGAAGAATTTAAAGGCACGGGCAACATGGAACTGCACCTGGATCGCAAGCTTTCCGAACGGCGTATCTTCCCGGCGCTCGACATCCGTCGTTCCGGGACGAGACGGGAGGAGCTGCTGCTCGACAAGGAAGCGCTCGACAAGCTGTGGGCGATCCGCAAGAGCATGAACGATTCCATGGAATACGTAGAGGGCTTCCTGAAGAAGCTGGCTAACACGAAGACGAACCAGGAGTTTCTCGATATGCTGGACGTCAACGCGCCATCGAGCGCGCCAAGCTCCTCCAGCCATTCTTCAAGCACCGGCGGACGCCGGCCTCCTCGGAGCAGCACCTGAGTCTCGAAGGAGAGGTTAAGCGATGCACCTGGTATATGCAGACGAACAAGGCAACGTATTCGATCACCCCGAGCTGTTCGGAGTAGCCCGCAGCGGCGACAATCTCGTCGAGCTTCTCGAAGACGAGCTCATTCCGCTGCCTGCGGGAGCGACGCTTGTCGGCCTGCCGCATACACGGGCGATCGGCATGGACCCGGACAGCGGCAGGATGCAGCTGCTCCCGGGCAACTATCAAGCGGTGGGAGCTCTGCTGCCGCAGGGCTTTACGCGCTTTTACGTTCCCGGCTACTCGAAGACGGACAAATCGCAGAAGTTTCCTCTGTTCGGCTATACCGCGGTCGTCTGGAAGGACGGCGGGTTCTACGTCGCGGCCGGGCAGAGCGACGATCCGGAACCGTGGAATCCCGAGAATTGCGACCGCAACGAGCTGAAGCTCGAAGTCGACCGGCTGCTCGGGGCTTATCCGGACAACCGGTTGTATAAGCACTTGTCGCACTGTGCGCTGGAATACGAGTGCCTTACGGCCTCCAACACGTTCCTGCAGCGGCTTGAGGGCGCCGTCCCCGTGTCGTTCTCCTGCAACGCCGGCTGCTACGGCTGCATTTCGGAGCAGCCCGACGACAGCGGCTTCGTCGCTCCGCAGACGCGGTTGAAGTTCCGCCCCGAGGTGGACGAAGTCGTCGATATTATGCTGGAGCACCTGAAGACGCCGCAGTCGATCATCAGCTTCGGCCAAGGCTGCGAAGGGGAACCTTCGACGCAGGCGAAGACGATTATCGAAGCGATCAAGCGCGTGCGCGAGAAGACGTCGCTCGGCTACATCAACATCAACACGAACGCAGGGCTGTCCGACCATCTGCGGGCGATTACGGACGCCGGGCTCGACTTGATGCGCGTCAGCACGATCAGCGCGCTGGACGACCATTACAACGCGTACTACAAGCCTCGCGGCTATACGCTTAAGAACGTGGAGAAGTCGCTTCGGTACGCGGCGGACAAGGGCGTATACACGTCGATCAACTACTTGATCTTCCCGGGCGTCACGGACCGCGAGGAGGAGATCGAGGCGATGATCGGTTTCGCTCGCAGGACGGGGCTCAAGCTGATCCAGATGCGGAACCTGAACATCGATCCGGACGCTTATCTGGAGCTTATCCCGCCCGCTCAGGGAGAGATTTACGGCATGAAGACGCTGCTCGACATCTACAAGCAGGAGCTGCCGGACGTCGTCATCGGCTCGTACACGCACGTGCCTCCGGTTATGTCGTCATAGCGCTGAGCCGCGAATACGGATAGGGCGGACAAGCGGACGTCCATTAAATCTGACGCAGCTCGTGCGGCAATGCCGGTTAAATTCTCCATTCCGTATTCGAAATAAATACGGTTGAACTTCCGTATACGGAAGTGGTATACTCTGTTCATGTGTCTAATACTCTGGGTCCGACTGTTGATCCAGGGCAGAAAGAGGTGAAACCTGTGAAACCATCCATTCATCCGCAATACAACGTAGTTACGGCGACTTGCGCATGCGGCAACACTTTCGAAACAGGTTCGATCAAGTCGAATCTGAAAGTGGAAATCTGCTCGGCTTGCCATCCGTTCTACACCGGTAAACAGAAGTTTATCGATGCGGGCGGTCGCGTTGACAAGTTTAAGAAAAAATACGGTATCTAATCACGCAACCGTTAGCCAGCGTCGACAGACGCGCTCGGTTGTCGTAATCGCAACCGTTAGCCAGTATCGTCAGATACGCTCGGTTGTCGTAACGTGCAAAAAAAGGGCCGTATAGAGATAAGCCTCCTTTGAAATCCTACGGGATAAAAGGGAGGTTTTTTTCATGAAAAGGCAATGGCAAACGGCGCTTGCCGGAATTTGTCTGCTGCTCGCGCTCTCCGGCTGCGCGAACAACGGGAAAGCCGGTTCGAGCGTGAAACCGCAAAACTACAGGCAGGACGGTTATCTCGGCCAGACGAATACCCACCCCGGACTGCCGGGTCACCATATCGTGACGGACTACAGAAACGACAACCTGACGATGCGGCAAGCGATCAAGAACGTACCCGGAGTAGCCGATTCCAACGTCACGTTCAACGGTTCGGACGCTTACGTCACGATCAAGCTGGCGGAAGGGCTTGCCCCGCGGGAAATACCGACGGTCGAACAGCAGGCCGCGACGGTGCTTCGCTTTAACTATCCCCGGTATACGATTCATGTCCAGTCGATGAAATAAGGTGCGGTTTGCCCTGTTTGGCACACGAGTTGTTCGTCGGCCGGGGCGCCGTTTTTACCGGGAACTGTTTCCTTCGGTTGCATTTCCTCTCGCAACTCGCTATACTTAGTTTTGCCGTGCTAGACGGGGAGGTAGCGGTGCCCTGTAACTCGCAATCCGCTCCAGCGAGGTTGAATTCCTGTTTGAGGTTTTGTGATGCAGGTTCCGGTAGGCGCGTTGCCGTGTTGACGGCAGGGTCCTCCGCGAGGGACGGCCATGAACCCGGTCAGGTCCGGAAGGAAGCAGCCGTAAGTGGTTTAGTTCTTGTGCTGGAGGGTAGCCTTGCTTGAGCGACTCGCTCCTATTCGGCTGGTTCACAATTATCGAGATCAGGTGCACGGTTCTGATTCCGAATACGAGCACAGCACCATGACGATTCAGTCATGGTGCTTTTTCTATTCCGGAATGCCGCTATGCGTCACAAGCCTGGCCGGCGAAGAAAATACATCTCCCCACATAGTCGGAAGGAGGGAAATCGCGCGATATACCGAATATTTACAATTGCTGGATCGTAGTCCGGAGGTGAAGTGAAAATGATGGACGAACCGGCAAATCTCGCGGAAATCCGCCTGGCCGCCGGAAGCGATGCCAAGCGGGAACGTTATGTCCGGCAATTCGTCAACCGGTTTCTCAGCATGGAGGGAGTCGGCGTGATGCTGCTGGATTCGGATTTTCGCATCGTCGAAGTCAGCGACATGATCGTCTCGCTGTGCGGCCTTCCTCGCGCCGATATTGTCAATAAGCATGCGGAGAGATGGTTCGACGAGGTCGGATTGCAGCCCCGGCCGTTCGACCGCAGCTTGCTCGAAGGACAGACCTTCCGCAACAGGGTCTTGAACTGGAAGCAGGACAAACAGGTGCATATGCTGATGATCGACGGCGAGAGCTTGACGGAAGGGGAGGAGCGGACGGGCGCTTTCGTGCTGTTCCGCGACGTGTCGCACAGAATGGCATTGGAGGAGCAGGTTCGGCGTTCGGATCGGCTGAAGACGATCGGTCAGATCGCGGCGGGCACGGCTCACGAGATTCGCAATCCGCTAACGGCCATCAAAGGATTCATGCAGCTTCTGAATAAGTCCCTTAGGGATCGCGATATGGAGAAAGAGCAAGAGTTCGTCGGCATCGTATTGTCCGAGCTGGATAGGGTGAACGATCTGGTCAGCGAATTTTTGCTGCTCAGCAAGCCCAAGGAATTACGGCAAGTATCGATGAGAGTCGGGGGGATCATCCAGGAAATTTTGCCGATGATCCGCAATGAAGCGCTGCTGCACAACGTAACGGTGATTTATTACCCCAAGCCTGAAATGCCTCCGATATTGGCGGACAAGGAGCTGCTGAAGCAGGTATTCCTGAACTTGGGAAAAAACGCGATCGAAGCGATGGACGGAGGAGGGACTTTAATAATTCGCGAGTGCTGCGGCGCGGAGGAGCCGAACCGGGTTGCGGTAGAGTTCCGGGATACGGGACCGGGAATTCCGCCCGAGGTGCTGGAGAAGGTATTCGATCCGTTCTTCACGACCAAGCCCCAAGGCACGGGACTGGGGTTGTCCGTCTGCCAACGGATCGTGGACGAATTGGGAGGAAGCATCGAAGTGGCCTCGGACGGGGGCGGAACGCTGTTCGTCGTCAGTCTTCCCTGTTCTTGAAGGTGGAGCGCATCCATCCGATGATGTATAATGGGTGAAACGGCAAGCCGACGGGAGCGACAAGCAATGGCACATTTGGCTTTGTACCGGGCCTGGCGTCCCCAGACGTTCAAGGACATGGTCGGGCAGCAGCATATCGTACAGACTTTACAGAACGCGATTCGCGAAGATCGGCTCTCTCACGCCTATCTGTTCAGCGGGCCCAGAGGGACGGGGAAGACCAGCGCGGCGAAAATATTGGCGAAAGCGGTCAACTGCGAACACGGCCCTTCGCCCGAGCCATGCAACTCGTGTTCGCAATGCGAACGGATTACCGGCGGTTCGGTCATGGACGTCGTCGAGATCGATGCGGCATCCAATCGCGGCGTGGAGGAAATTCGCGACATTCGCGATAAAGTCAAATATTCGCCGACCGAAGTGCGGCGCAAAGTGTATATTATCGACGAAGTCCATATGTTAACTACGGAGGCTTTCAACGCGTTGCTGAAGACGCTGGAGGAACCGCCCGGCCACGTGATGTTCGTCCTCGCGACGACGGAGCCGCACAAGCTGCCTCCGACAATCATCTCTCGCTGTCAGAGATTCGATTTCCGACGGGTTCCGCTGGAGGAGCAGACGGGGCTGATGAAGGAGATATGCGCGGAGGAAGGCATCTCCGCGGAGGACGAGGCGCTTCGCTACATCGCCCGACTGTCCGATGGCGGCATGCGGGACGCGCTCAGTCTGCTTGATCAAATTTCCTCGTTTACGGGCGGACGGGTCAGTCTGGACCAAGCGGTCGAAGCGACGGGAGGGCTGCCTTCCGAGCAGTTCTCCAGACTGGCGGCCGCCATCCGGGAGAACGACGCTTCCAAAGTGCTGGTCGAGATCGACGAAATGATGAAGGCGGGGAAGAGCGCGGACAAATGCTTGGAGCAGCTGATGCACTACTTCCGGGATCTGCTGCTGGCGCAGCTTGCTCCGGAAGCCGGCGACTCTTCGGGAAGAGTGGCTAACCCTGCCGAGCTTAAGGAAATGGCTTCCGGATTTTCTCGCGAGCGGTTATTTGCTATCATTGATCTGTTGAATCGTTATCAAAGCGAAATGAAGTACGCGGCGCATCCTCAGACGATGTTCGAGATTGCGCTGCTCAAGCTGTGCTCCGGCGACGCCGGCGAGCAATCGTCCGCACCAGTCTCCGCCGAGGCGGGCGTGAGCCGGGGAGAAATCGGCCAATTGAAGCAGCAGATCGCGGCCTTGGAGAACAAGCTGGGCGCGCTGATCAGCGGCGGAGCGTCGATCGCCGCTCCGGGCGGCAAGCCGGCCGCGGGGCCGGGAAGCTCGCGCGGAGCGAGTGGCGCCGGCGCTCCCGCGCCGCGGGTGTCGACGGTATCGCGGCAGAAGCTGGTCGTATTCGCGGAAGCCCGCGGTTCCGCCGGCTCCTACCTGACGAAGTGGCCGCAAATCATGCAGAGGGTCAAGGAAGAGCGGGTCACCGTTCACGCTTGGCTGGTGGACGGGGAGCCGGTCTCCTTCGCGGAGGATTCGATTCTCGTCGCCTTCAAGAACACGATTCACCGGGAGACGACCGAGAAGCCGGCCAACAGAGGGGTAATCGAAGGGGTGCTGAGCTCCATCTTCGGCAGTCCGACGCAGCTGGTCACCACTCTCCAGCGAGAGTGGCAGGAGGTGCTCGCCGAATCGGAGGGCAAGCCGCAAGGAGCCTCCGAGGCCGAGGAGCTGCAGCTCGTTCCCGAGGGGGAGGACGGCGGCCGCAGCGAGCCTTGGGTAGACGAGGCCGTGAAGCTGTTCGGAGAAGACCTGGTCACGATTAAGGACGATTAAAAAAACAAACCTACGGGAGGTTGCACGAAATGAACAACATGAACCAAATGATGAAGCAAGTGAAGAAGATGCAGGAGCAAATGCTGAAAGCCCAAGAGGAGCTCGGCAACAAGTCGATCGAAGGATCCGCGGGCGGCGGAGTCGTGACCGTCGTCGTCAACGGGCACAAGAAGCTGCTCGACATCAAGATCAAGCCGGAAGCGGTCGACCCGGAAGACGTCGAGATGCTGCAGGATCTTGTTCTGGCAGCCGTTAACGACGCGCTCACCAAAGCCGACGATCTGGCCAACCAAGATATGAGCAAGTATACCGGGGGCATGAAGATCCCTGGCTTGTTCTAGAGGAGACTGAGCCCTTGTTCTATCCGGAACCGATCGCCAAGCTAATCGACTCCTTCTCCCGCCTTCCCGGCATCGGACCGAAGACGGCCGCAAGGCTGGCGTTCCACGTCCTGCGGATGAAAGAAGAAGACGTGATCGATTTCGCCAAGGCGTTGGTGAACGTCAAGCGCAATCTGACTTATTGTTCCGTCTGCTGCAATATTACCGACACGGATCCTTGCCGCATTTGTTCGGACAAAGCGCGGGACGCCTCCGTCATCTGCGTCGTGCAGGAGCCGAAGGATCTCGTAGCGATGGAAAGAACCCGCGAGTACAACGGGCATTACCATGTTCTTAACGGAGCCATCTCTCCGATGGACGGCCTGGGACCGGACGATATTCGGATCGCGGAACTGGTGCGCAGGCTCGGCGACGAGCAGGTGCAGGAGCTGATTCTGGCGACCAATCCGAACATCGAAGGCGAGGCGACGGCGATGTACTTATCCCGTCTGGTTAAGCCGTTCGGCATTAAGGTTACCCGAATCGCGCATGGATTGCCGGTTGGGGGAGACTTGGAATACGCGGACGAAGTAACGATCTCCAAGGCGTTGGAAGGTCGCAGAGAGCTGAATTGACGCGCCAGCGCCATACTCAAAACCCCGAGACCCGCCCATGAAGGCGAACTCGGGGTTTTCCTTTTCCTACAACGATTGATCCTCTACGCCGTTCAGCCAGTTCTCGATACTTCCGATGACCGAGGTGACGCAGCCGTCCTCGAACGGAGAGATCAGACCGGCTTCCTTCACCAGCTCGGTGAACGACAGACTTCCCCCCAGTCGGCACAGATGCAGATAGTCGGCCCACGCGGCGCTGCGATCCTCGTGCATCCTCTTCCAGAATTGAAACGCGCAGATCTGCGCCAGCGTGTAGTCGATGTAATAAAACGGCGAGCTGAAAATGTGGCCCTGCCTATGCCAGTATCCGCCCCGATCGTAATAACCGTTGTCCGCATAATCGCGTTGGGGGAGATATTTCTTCTCGATGTCCCGCCAGGCTTGCTTGCGTTCCGCCGGAGTCGCTTCCGGGTTCTCGTACACGAAATGCTGGAATTCGTCGACGGAAACCCCGTAAGGGAGGAAGAGCAGCGCGCCCGCCAAGTGCTGGAAACGGTACTTGTCCGTCTCCTCCAGGAAGAACAGGTCCATCCACGGCCAAGTGAAAAACTCCATGCTCATCGAATGAATTTCGCATGCCTCGTAAGTCGGGAAGCTGTACTCCGGCACCTTGAACTTTCTGCTCTCGTACACCTGGAAGGCGTGGCCGGCTTCGTGCGTCAACACGTCGATGTCGCCCGCCGTTCCATTGAAGTTGGAGAAAATAAACGGCGCTTCGTATTGACTGATGTACGTGCAATACCCTCCGCTTTGCTTCCCCTTTTTGCTGACCAGATCCATCAATCCGTTATCCTGCATGAAGCGGAAGAAGGCGTCCGTCTCGGGGGACAGCTCGGCGTACATTTTCTCCCCGTTGGCCACGATCCAATCGGGATCGCCTTTCGGCTTGGCGTTGCCCGACAGGAAAGATAAGTTCTCGTCGAAGTACAGCAGGCGATCGACGCCGATCCGCTCCCGCTGCCGTTCCTTCAGCTTGGATGCGATCGGCACGATGTGCTCCAGCACCTGACTGCGGAAGTTCGCCACCATTCCCGCATCGTAATCGGTCCGGCTCATTCTTGCGTAGCCGAGCTCGACGAAGTTGCGGAAGCCGAGCTTGGCGGCGATTCTCGTTCGCACTTTCACCAGCTCGTCGTACAGGCCGTCCAGTTCCTCCTCGTGGCTTGCCATGAATCCGGAGGACGCCTCGGAAGCTCGCTTCCGAACGTCCCGGTCGGTCGATTGCTGGAACGGAGCCAGTTGGGCCAACGTCCTTTCTTCGCCTTCGAACGGGATTTTGGCCGAGGCGATCAGCTTCGCGTATTTCGTCGTCAGCTTGTTCTCCTGTTGGAGATCTTCAATCACTTCCGGGCTGAACGTCTTAAGCGACAGCTCCGCCAGCCGGAACAACTGCGTTCCCCACTTGGTCTCCAGCTCCGGACGGAACTTGGAATGGACCAGCTCCCGGTAATAGTCGGTTACGTATTCCTGGACTACGGGGCCGTTTTCGTCGAAGAAGTCCTGCTCGGCTTTGTAGAACTCGTCTTCCGTATCAATGGAATGTCGGATGCCCGCGATTTCCCTCATCGAATCGAATCCGTTGCGAAGCTTGTTGATCTCCGTCATGGACGAATCCTGTTCCTCGTAGCTGTCGGCGGAAGCGAATGCCGCCAGATGAGCTTTGAAGCTGCGTTCGAACTGTTGAACGTCCGGACGCTCGTATCGGTACTCTGTAAATTTCATAGGGTCGCACCTGCCTTGTTTTTATCCATGAATGAACCTTGTCATCCTCTCATGCTTATTCGATGAAACAACTTGTTAACCCTGCTTTGTCGGCCGAGCGGTTCTAAGAGAGTTTAGCTTTCTCATAGAAATAACAATAGGTTGTCCCCCGATTCGGGTATTCATGAGTAAAGCGAGGAGGATTCGAAAATGGAATGGTTCAAAAAGCGCGCCTCAAGCGCGGTGCTGCCGCTCGAAAACCAGGCGCTGATCGCGGACATTCGGAGAGCCGAGCAGGAGTGGAAAAACGCGGAGTGGAGATTTCAGCATGCTCTGGGAGAGGATCATGTGGACTACGCGATCTTCTGTCTGGAAGCCGCGGAGAAGAAGTTGGGCATGTTGCTTAAACAGGCGAAAGGGAAATGGGGCGAATCGGCCGATTTTGTTAAGGAGGTCCGAGAAGCGAAATGAAAACGTTCTGGCTTGCGCTGCTCGTCGTGTCGGGCTTGTCGTTGATCGTCGTTCTTCTTAAACGCAATGTTCCTAAAGGATGGTTGACGAGATTCGGGATTCATCTGGTGTTGGCGGCTTTTGCGCTGTATGCGCTAAATTTCTCGGGATGGGTGACGGGCTGGTACGTGCCTCTTAACCCATTCACGATTGGAACGGTGGCGCTGCTCGGAGTGCCCGGTATCGGGCTTGTGCTCGGGTTGCAATGGTCTCTGCTGGCTTGAACGCGCATGGGGAAATTTGTGGCTGTAATAAATATTAAGGATTTCGCGAAAAATGTTTGTCAGGCGGTTGACGCGAAGGGTTAGCGTGTGTTAAATTATATCTCGCGCCTCTTGGGCGGTCGACATGACCGCCAGAAAAGATCGAATCTTGGAATAAATTACTTGTTGCAAATCGGTTGGGCGCTGTGGTATATTATAAAGGTCGCTGTTAACGCGGTGGCGGAATAAAGCAACATCGATTGCACCTTGAAAACTGAACATTGAGCGTAAGAAACAACAAGCAATACCAGCAGTGAATGAGCTAATCAACTTTCATGGAGAGTTTGATCCTGGCTCAGGACGAACGCTGGCGGCGTGCCTAATACATGCAAGTCGAGCGGAGTTAGGAGGGAGCTTGCTCCCAA
>NZ_PVYW01000008.1 GCF_003001675.1 Cohnella sp. SGD-V74
GGGCTTATCCTAACGAATGACACGACAAAGCAAGACACTTCACCTTCTTCTTCGCTCCACTTGGTTCGCATCCAGTTTTCAAGGCGTAAGCCTTGTTACAAATGATCTGGTCTGGTGATGACGGCGGAGGGGTTCCACGCGTACCCATCCCGAACACGACCGTTAAGCCCTCCAGCGCCGATGGTACTTGGACCGCAGGGTCCTGGGAGAGTAGGACGTCGCCAGGCCGGATACATGCCCGAGCAGTCGATGAAGTCGACGACCAGGGCCGGAGTAAACAGAGAAGCACCCTTAGCCGGGTGCTTTTTTGCGTTATTCGGAGGATTGAGCGTCAGCGGGGTAGCGGCATAACGGCCTGCCAGACCGTTAACAGCAGCGAAAGTGCTGGAATCTCCGGGTTAACGGCCTGTCGGACCGCTAAACGGAGAAATTCGCGCAAAAGACGCAATTAACGGTCCACCAGACCGTTAACAAACTAGATTCGCAAGAGGAATGCAGCTAACGGCCTGCCAGACCGCTAAATGGAGAATCGCATACGAACGCCAGAAGAGAACGTTATACTTTGTATCTATCTTTTATACTAATTCCCTGAATTAGGGGGAAGCACCTGGATTAATGAATCATTTGTTATATAGTGGAAGTAACTTGGCACAGAGGGGGGAGTGGTGTGCGCAAAGAAATGTTGGCGATGTTGGCGGCGGCGACGCTGGTAACGGGAGTCGCAGGATGCAAGGGCGGAGAAAAAGAAAAAAGGTTGGACCCGCTAGATAAAGAAGAGAAAGTGTCTATGAAAGTCATGTTTTGGGACAATTCGCTGTTTTACAGGCAGTACGGAAATTTCTTCGCAACGGAGTTTCCGAATGTAGATATTGAAGTTCTTGACATGCAACAGCTGTATTCCGATCCGAATGTAACGGCGGATGAGGGCTTGGACAAGTTCATCGAGGCGAACAAGCCGGACGTTCTGTTGCTGAGCGAAGCTCAATACGCGAAGTATGCCAAGGACGGCAAGCTGCTGGAATTGGATCCGATTATAGAAAAGGACGATTTTTCAATGGACGGCATCCATCCGGCAATGCCGAGCCTGCTGAGGGAACTGGGGGACGGCAAGCTGTACGGGCTCAGCCCCGAGATCGAAAGCGCCGGCTTATTTTACAATTCAGAGCTGTTCGAGAAATATGGCATCGAGACGCCTCGCGATTCGATGAGCTGGGACGAAGTGTTCGAGCTTGCGAAGAGATTCCCGGTGGACGGAGAGAGCGACAAAAGAGTTTACGGTCTTTCGCTGGGAAGCGAAATGACGGTTGGCAATTTCATTCGCACGGTCGGTCAGGCGCAAGGATTGCAATCGGTGAATGCGGATGGAAGCCGGGTGAGCTTTGACACGGCTTCGTGGAAGAAGGTCGCGGAGTCGGTCATTGATCTGATTCGTTCTGGAGCTTATCATGTCCCTGTGGAAGACGAAGCGGGCAACTTTTTAATGGAGGATATCTACCGAAGAGATGTATTTCTCCTCGGCGGCGCGGCGATGCGATTTGGCAAAAACAGAACAGTCATGAAGCTTCGACAGGCTGTGGAAGATCTGAAGTGGGAGCCGATCGAGTGGGGAGTCGTGACGGCTCCGGTCGATCCGAACAATCGCAACCAGAACCGTTATTTCGAACTGGGCGTTCAGATTTATGCAATAAGTACGGAGTCATCGAACGTACGTGCGGCGTGGGAATTCATTAAATACATCAACGGCGAGAAGTATGCGCAGCTCAACCATCGTTCGGTTTTCGGAGGACTTAAAACGTGGACGGACTATGAGGAGGAGCAGGATGGGCGGAGTATGGAACCGTTCCTAAAGCTTGATCCGGCGATGAATGCCGGCAGCGAGCAGCTAAAGGCGCCTCCACGATTTCTTGATCGTTTTTCCGAGATCATCACCTCGGAAGTCGATACAGTTTTATCCGGAGAACAAACATTAGACGAAGCGATGAGGAAAATCCAGGAGATAGGGCAGGAAGAGCTGAAAGAAAATAACGCATCCGACTGAATGAATTTAGACTTCTGGCTAGAAATCGCTGGATGCAGAAAATAGGGGGAACTGTTTTGAAGAAGAAAATAGGTTATGGCCTCATGTCCGCAGCCTTGATGCTCGGAGCGATCGGATGCAGCGGAAACGGAGAAGGAGGCGGCGATTGGGAGCCGCTGGATAAAAACACGGAAACGAAGCTTAAAGTGATGTACTGGAGCATGGAGCAGTTTCAACGGGAATACGGAATGCTGTTTCAGAACGAATTTCCCAATGTAGAAATCGAAGTTGTGAGCAGACAAGGAATCTTCAATGACACGTCCAAATCCAGAGAGCAAATTTTTAATGAGCTTGTGGATAAGGAGCAGCCTGATGTCCTGTTCCTGTTCGAAAACGAATATGAAAGCATGGCGAGGAACGGAAAACTGCTGGATCTCGACGTTCCGATCCAGATGAGTTCGTACGATATGGAAGGATACAACCCGGCGATCCTTTCCCTGCTCCGCAACGAGGGAGATGGCAAGCTTTACGGGCTTAGTCCTTTCTTCACGAGCGAAGCGCTTTTCTACAATATCGATCTGTTCAACAAATATAATGTCGAGCTCCCGCGGGATTCGATGACATGGGACGAAGTATTCGAGCTGGCTAAGAGGTTTCCGACAGACGGAGACGAGAAGAATAGAATTTACGGATTCACGATAGACGGGTTCATGTCTCCTCTGTTTAGTACGCTCAAAATCGGAGCTGCGCAAAATCTGCGTGTATTTAATGCGGAAGCAACTGAAGCCCAATTGAACAGCGACGCATGGCGCAAAGTATTCGAAACCATAGTCGGGGCCATTAAATCGGGCGCATTCTATCTGCCGACGGAAGAGGAGCAAAACAAGCAGATGAGAATGTTGGAAGACGATCGCTTCGTCATGGGCCGGTCGGCAATGACCTTCCAGTCTCCGAGCCAAGTCGGCGCGATCCTTAATGCGAAGAACTCCCTCAAGGACGTTACACCGGTCAACTGGGGGCTAGTCACCGCGCCGGTCGATCCCAACAATCGTACACAGAGCGGCTCATACAATTATAGCGCGGTTTTCGCGATCAATTCGCAATCCGGGAATGCCCAAGCGGCTTGGGAATTCATCAAGTATGCGAACTCGGCGGATTATGCCCAGATCAGGGCGAATTCCAGCAACGGTGAGTTATTCAGCCGCACGGAATTCAATCGTCCTCAGGACGAACGGGATATGGCCGCATTTTTCAAGCTTGAACCGAAGGCCGAACTGCGCAGTGAATTCAAGAACCTTCCCGACGGGTTGGACTGGATGGTAATGGAAATAATGGCCCGAGAGCTTACGGCAGCGGCAAATGACAAAAAAACGTTGGATGAGGCGATCCAGACGATACAGGAGGAAGCGCAAGCGACGCTCGTCAACATGAAAGCCAATCAGGAAAAATAAATCGCTCAGCTTTAACCAAGCTGTCCGCCGGAGAGAATGGAACTCATATTTGTTCAATAAAACCTCCATACTATCCCTGTAAAGCACAGGAGCGGAGGGAGCGTATGTCCGTATTCAAAACGGCAACGCTGATCGGAGTTTGCGTGTCGGCGGTTGTCGCTTGCGGGTACAATCAGGCGCAAGCGCAGCCGCACAAAAAGACGAGGGCATACTACGAAGAGCGGGAAGAAGTCGTATGGGAAGTGCCGATGAAGGAGAAGTTGATCGCCCTGACGTTCGACGACGGTCCCAACCCCGTCACGACTCCGAAAATTCTCGATTTGCTCGCGGCGAACGACGCCAAATCGACCTTTTTCGTAGTCGGCAAACGGATGGACCGGTATCCGGACGTCGTCAGGAGAGAAGCGAAGGAAGGTCATGAAGTCGCGAATCATACATACAATCATCTGTATCTGAACCATCGGATCAGCCAGCAGAGGCTGGAAGATGAGCTTAGCCGGACAGAAAAGCAGATCGTGAGCCTGACCGGAAAACACAGCCTGTGGTTCAGGCCGCCGGGAGGTTTCTTCAACGATTCTGTCGTTCGGATCGCGCGCGAGCGCGGGTATACGATGGTGTTATGGTCGTGGCATCAGGATACGAAGGATTGGAGCTCTCCCGGAACGCGCAGAATTGTCGACAGGGTGCTGAAGAACGTCCGCAACGGCGATATCGTTTTGTTTCACGATCATGTCGAAGGATCCATGCAGACGGTTCAAGCGCTGGAGACGATTCTTCCGGAGCTGAGAAGACGCGGTTACAGGATGGTGACCGTGTCCGAGTTGATTCAACACAAGAAGTCGAATTTGTTGTTGGGAAAACCGCATTCCTGAACAGGAGAGAGAGCCTGCCCCCCATACGGCAGGTTCTTTTTTTATACTCTGAATCGATTTTTTACACATTGACATTAAATCTAGGAAATTTATGAAATTCTCAAGGAAAGTCAGATATGATGAGGGGGAGTTCTATCTATATAGGGGGTTGTTCCGTGAAAAAGAACGTTATTACTTTACTGAGTCTCATTCTGGTACTCGGCTTGCTAAGCGCATGCAGCGGAGGAGGCAAGAAGGAGGGGGAACTGGCACCTCTCGGCAAAGACGAAGAAGCGAAAATCAAAGTGATGTTCTGGGATCAATCCATTTTTTTTCAAGAATACGGGAATATGTTTGCGACACAGTTTCCCAACATTGAGATCGAAGTGGCCAATATGCAGTCGATTTATAACCAAAGCGCTGCGGAGACGATGGAGGAGCAACTGGATAAGTTTCTCGAAGCGCACAAACCCGACGTACTGATGCTTCAAACGGCAGAATACGAGAGACTCGCCCAGAACGGGACGCTGTTTGCGCTGGACTCGGTGATCGGGCAAGACCAATTCGAGACGGAAGGCATTCATCCGGCCATTCTTAAGCTGCTGCGGGAGCAAGGAGGAGGCAAGCTGTATGGCCTGTCCCCGGAGTTCTCCAGTTCTGCGCTCTATTACAATATCGATTTGTTTAATAAATACGGCGTCGAGCTGCCAAGAGATTCGATGAGCTGGGAAGAAGTGTTCGAGCTGGCTAAACGGTTTCCGACGGATGGAGATAAGGACTCGAAAATATATGGCCTCTCAATGGATACATACTTGGACCTCTCCAATCTGATTCAGACCATCGGTTCCGGCCAGGACCTCAGAATGCTGAGCGCGGACGGTTCTTCGTTCAACATTGATACGGATTCCTGGAAAAAAGTATTCGAATCTGTGATTGGCGCTGTGAAGTCTGGAGCGTTATACGTGCCTGATGCAGAAGCCAGAGCATTCAACTTCAAGACGATGGAAGAAATGTTTCAGCGCAATCTGTTCGTGATGGGCAGGTCGGCCATGGCGGTGAAAAGGAGCTACGAGGTGCAGCAGATTCTTCAGGCCAAAGAGATGCTAAAGGAAGTAACTCCAGTGAATTGGGGAATCGTAACGGTTCCGGTTGACCCAAACAATCGGAATCAGAGCAGCTACTTCAACTTGGGCAGCATCTTCGCGGTAAGCTCCAACTCCGCGAATCCGCGTGCCGCATGGGAGTTTGTCAAGTACATTAACGGCGATTCGTTCGCCAAGCTCAAGTCCAAATCTCTCTACGGCAGCCTGCTGAGCCGTACTGAACATAATCCGGATAAGGACGGACGCAGCATGGAGCCGTTCTACATGCTGGAACCGAAGGCCAATGTGAACAACGAGTATACGAAAGCGCCGATTAACTTCTTCGGAGCGCTGAACGCTCTGGTCGAGGCGGAGGTCGACGCCGCGCTGAACGACAAGAAGACGGTGGAGGAAGCTTTAGAGGCGATTCAGGAGAAAGGAGAAGCCGAATTGCTGAAGGCAAGGAAAGCGGCTGAGGAAGCAAGTCCATCTCCGTCGGCTTCGTCCGCGAATTCCGAGTCGGAATCTTCGTCCGAATAGCGGCAGAAGACGGCGTACGGAATCCAAGAGAAAGGCTGCTGCGCGCAATGCATATGGACGGTTGTTTCAGGTATCCTCGGATGCTTGGAACAGCCGCTTTTTATTTTCCGAAAAGAGATTCGGGTGGTCATAACGCATGAACGCGACCGTACATATGTAAGAAGGGGAGAAAGGGGAGAGGGCGATGGAATGGTGGGCGATCTGGCTCATTGCGGCCGGGCTGTTGCTGATTGCCGAGCTGCTGACGCTAACCTATTACATGCTGTGGCTAAGCGCGGGAGCCGTGGTTGCGGCCGTCGTATCCTTATTGGCGCCGGACGACTTTTTGCTCCAATCGTTGATCGGAGGGGGTGCCGCTCTCGCGCTAACGGGCTTGACCAAACCGCTGACGAGAAGGTTCAAGGTAGGGAAGGGCTTTCGCGACACGCATGAGGATTTGGTCGGCAAACAAGGTGTTGTGATCGCGAAGATTTCCCCGGATCGTCCCGGCATCGTCAAGGTCGGTTCCGAAACGTGGAGCGCGGCTTCCAAGGAGGAGCTCGACCTGGATGAACGGGTAACGGTCGTTGGAAGAAGCTCCACCGTGCTCGAAGTTCAAAAAACGGGAGGTAATCCTGAATGATGTACGTCGTATTTCTGATCGTCATCGTCATCGTATTGGTCGTCGTGCTGTCGATCAAGATCGTGCCGCAGCAGAGGGTCGGCGTGGTCGAAAGATTGGGGAAGTTCAACCGGCTGCTGACGCCCGGCGTAAATGTGCTCGTTCCGTTCATCGACAACGTTCGCGTATTCCATGATCTGAGAATCCAGCAAGCGAACGTTCCGCCGCAAACGGTCATTACCAAGGACAACGTCCAGGTGCAGATCGACACGATTATTTTCTACCAGATCGTCGCTCCGGAGCAGGCTACATATGGAATTTCCGATTATGTGTACGGAGTGCGCAACATTACGACCGCTACGCTTCGTCAAATAATAGGGAACATGGAATTGGACGAGACGTTGTCCGGCAGGGAACGAATTTCTTCGAACATTCGACTGGCGCTGGATGAAGCGACCGAGAAATGGGGCGTGCGCATCGAGCGGGTAGAAGTGCTGGACATCAAACCGCCCGGCGACATTCAGGAAGCGATGGATAAGCAGATGAAGGCGGAGCGGAACAAACGGGCGATCGTCCTGGAGGCGGAAGCGGCCAAGCAGGATTTGATATTGCGGTCCGAAGGGGATAAGCAGAGTAAAATCTTGAAGGCGGAAGGCGAGAAAGAGGCGCGCATTCGCCAAGCGGAAGGCTTGCGTCAGGCGCAGGAGCTGGAAGCGCTGGGAGAGGCGAAGGCGATTCTGGCGGTGGCCGAGGCCGAGAAAGCGAGAATCGAGATGCTGCGGGCGGCGGGGCTCGACGAGAAAGTGCTGGCCTATCGCTCGTTCGAAGCGCTCGGGGAAATTGCCAAAGGTCCGGCGAACAAGGTGTTCCTCCCCTCAAGCGTCGCGGAAACGCTGGGAAGCTTGGGAGCGATGAGCGACTTGTTCAAGTCCAAGGGGTAGACATGCGAAAGGAGCTGTCCGCAGGGTTATGTAGAGCGGGTTCCGGGACAGCTCCGTCCTTGTGCTAGAGCACTCTTCTCGCTGTAATGTAACGTTTGGAGTAGCTGCTCAGTTTGCTGACGATAACGCCGTTGACGCTGCCGCCGATCGTGTTATGAATGAATTGTCCGTTGCCAATGTAGATGCCGACGTGATTGACTCTGCCCGGCTTGGATACGCTGAAGAAGACGAGATCGCCTCTTTTCAGATTGCTTTTGGACACGTAGACGCCTTGCTTGCTCTGCGCTTGGGAGCCCCACTTCAGGTTGACGCCTTGCTTGGCGAACACGTATTTCGTGAAGGAAGAGCAGTCAAACCACAATTTGGAAGGATTGTTGACTCCAAATTTGTATTTGACTTTGCCTTTAAGCTGCTGAGCTGCGGAAATGACCGCATTCGCTTTCTGGGTCGACGTCGCGCTTGCCGACACCGTGGTCGCCGCATGAGCGGACGGTTGTTCCAGCGCGCCAATGCCTGTCGCAAGGACCGCGAAGCAGGTCGCGCCGATTGCGATTTTCTTGAGCCGTTGTCCGAAGTTCATGTAAGTTCCTCCTGAAGTTGTTCTAGGTGACAAAATGGAGTATATCATGTTGCTTGTCCCTGTATTGAGAAATTAAGGGCATCTTAATGTTGGGAATATGTGCCGTCTGCCGTCCCCTCGTCTTCGCATTCGCAATCAGCGTTCAAATCGATCGCTTTAGCGATTGACGGTTCGAGGTTTCGTCTTCTATAATTAATAATTATCGGATAATTCTGTATATTTTAAGGGATGAAACGTTTCCATGAGGAAGGAGAGGATGCGCGTGCGGATGCGCGAAACGAATCGGAATCGAATCTTCGTCTTTACCGGACCGGACGGTTCCGGAAGAAAATCGGTTGCGGAAGCGGTCGGCCAAACCTTCGGCATGGAGAAGATCGTTTCTTACGCGACCAGACCTCCCAGGCCGGGTGAAGTGAACGGACAGGATTACGTGTTCGTCAACCATGACGAATACCGGGAGCTGGAGCAGAGGGGCGAATTTCTCGAAAGCGTGGAAATCGACGGACAGTTGTACGGCATTCGCAGCGCGGATATCGAAAGCAAGCTGGATCAGCACGATTCCGTCTATCTGATCTTGAATCATGAAGGCGCTAGCATTCTTAAACATATTTACGGGGATAAAGCGGTACGCCTGTTTCTCTACGTGGATCGGCGGACGGCAGAGGATCGTCAACGCAATTTGGGCCTGCCGGAAGAGGTCATCGCCAAGCATCTGGGGCACTATGAACGTGAGCTGGGCTATCGCGCCTCTTGCGAGCACGCATTCGAGAACTACGATCTGGCTCAGACCACCTACGAGATTACGAACACGCTGGAAACTTATTTGCAGCGGGATCTGGTCGACAAGGATTAAGCGTACTCGGAAACGCCCGTTGACGAGAATGGAAAGACATGGTATTGTAAGGCTACAAATTCAATAAGCGAAAGCGGAAGCACCGCAAATTTCGACGCGTTATGCGTCGGAGTTTGCGGTTTTTTGTTTTCCGGGAAGGAGGCGGACGATGGTCAAGAGGATCGTGGTGGCGGCGGAGGAGCGGGAGTACGTCGCCAAGTTGGCGGAATATTTGCGGGAGGAGGAGAAGGAGTGGGAGGTGGCTGCTTACACGCATAGCGGCGCGTTGAAAGTGGAATTGCAAGGCGGCGGGAAAATCGACGCTCTGATCGGAGAGCGGGAGATGGTGAGACGTGCGCTGGCCGACGGAGGGAAATCCGGGAAAATCATCGTTCTGGCGGACGGAAATGAAGGCGGGGAGGAGGACTGGGAGAAGCTTGTCCGCTATCAGCCTCTGCCGGCTTTGCTGAGCGGCATCCGAGGAGCGCTTGGGATGGAAGGGGCCAGACTGGAGGGGGGATGCCAGGTGTGGACGGTATTTTCGGCCTCGGGAGGCGTCGGCAAGACGACGGCGGCGTTAAACCTTGTTCGTCAAGCGGGGGGAAGGGGGCTGCGCGTTCTTTATCTTAATTTGGAGGAACTGAACGCGACATCGCTTCTGTTCGGCAGCGGAGAGCCGGACGCCTTGTCCAGCCTCCTCTATGCTCTGCAGGCGCGTCCCGAACATTGGGACGAGCTGTCGCGGCGGCTGTGCCGGCATCAGTCGCAATTGCGGGCCGATTATATCGACGCTCCGGAGCATCCCGGGGAGAGGCTCGCCCTCGTTCCGGAGATCGCGGCAGACCTGCTCGACAAGCTGAAACAAGCGAACCGGTACGACGTCATCGTCGTCGACCCCGATTCCGGCGCGGGAGAGTGGCATCGCAGCCTTCTTCAGCGGAGCGACCGGATCGTCTGGCTGACGCTGGACGATGCGCTAGGTTTGTTGAAGGCCGAGAAGCTGCTTCGCTACTGGGAGCCGCGTTTGGAAGGAGCGGCGTTCCATCCGACGTTCGTCATGAACCGGGCGGTGGGGGCAAGGCCCGTTAATCGTTGGACGCTGCCGGGAACGGAACCGGCGCTTACGCTCCCGTACATTCCGCAGTGGAAGGCGGTCGACCAGCCGGGAAGGCTGCTCTCGTCGCCCGCATACTCCGGGGCGGTTGAACGGCTTCTGGACATCCTGGGGGCAGGAACCGGCGGTGCGTCAGCGGAGCGCAGGAGGAGGGGAGAAGGACATGGCGGACAGCGGGCTCACGATCGAGGAGTTAGTTGAACTCCGGAACGCCGTTCGCGCCCGTATGACCTGGGACGATTCGATCACGGACGACGACTTGCGGAAGCTGATCGAAGACGAGCTGTTCCGCGGAGAGCGGGCAAGGCGAATGACGGCGGGAGAGCGCAAGGCGGCCGTGATGCGTCTGTATCACTCGTTTCGAGGGTTGGACGCGCTTCAACCGCTGCTGGAAGACCAGGAGATCACGGAAATCATGATCAATTCCCATAGAGAGATTTTTATCGAGAAGAGAGGGGAGTTAAGAGCGGTCGATCTTGGATTCGAGAGCAACGAGAGGCTGGAGGATCTCATTCAGAGCATAGTCGGGCGGGTGAATCGGATTGTCAACGAAGCTTCTCCGATCGTGGACGCGCGGCTTCCCGACGGTTCGCGGGTGCATGTCGTTCTTCCCCCGATCGCGTTGAAGGGTCCGACCGTGACGATCCGCCGGTTCCCGCACCAGCCGCTTGGAATCGAAGATTTGATCGCCAAGGAAGCGATCTCGAGGGAGGCGGCCGAATTTCTGCGGGACATGGTAACGGCCAAATACAACTTGTTTGTCAGCGGGGGCACCGGCTCGGGAAAGACGACGTTCCTCAACGCTCTGTCCCAGTGGATTCCCTCGCACGAAAGAGTCATTACAATCGAAGACGCGGCGGAGCTGCAGCTTCGCGGGATCGCCAATCTCGTCTCGCTGGAGACGCGCAATGCGAACAGCGAGGGCAAAGGGCAATTGGGCATTCGCGAGCTGATTCGGGCGTCGCTGCGGATGAGGCCCAACCGGATTATCGTCGGCGAAGTCCGCGGCGGGGAGGCGCTCGATATGCTGCAGGCGATGAATACCGGTCATGAAGGCTCGTTGTCCACGGGGCACGCGAACGGCGCCAAGGATATGATCTCCAGGCTGGAGACGATGGTGCTGAGCGGAGCGGATTTGCCGGTGCCCGTCGTTCGCCAGCAGATGGCTTCGGCGCTCGATATTGTCGTTCATTTGAGCCGCTTCCGGGATTCGAGCCGACGCGTGTCCGAAATATGCGAAGTGACAGGAATCGAGCAGGGTGAAGTTCGACTGAACACGCTGTTTCGCTTCGAGGAGGAAGGGGAGCGGGACGGCCGCATCGTCGGAAGCTTGCTCAGAGTCGCTCCGCTGCGTGATACGGGCAAGCTGCGCCATGCCGGATTGCTGAAGGAGGAGGGGGGATGACGGATTATTCGGTCTATCGTCTCAGCGCGAAGGAGAAGGCGTGGGCGATCTTCGTCGGCTGCGCGGCCTGTTACGCGATCGTATGGGTACTGTACCGGCATTCGGTTATCGCAGCCGTCGCCGCTCCGCTCGGGCTCCTGTACCCAAGGCATTATGCTCTCAGCCTATGCCGGCGTCGCAAGGATAAGCTGAGACAGCAGTTCAAGGACGCCCTGCAGGCGCTCACCTCCTTGCTGTCCGCAGGCAGGTCCGTCGAGAACGCCTTCATGGCTCTTGAGAGCGACTTGGTGCTGCTGATCGGCGACAGCCGCTCGGATCTGATCAGAGAGCTGAGGGCGATCGCCAATCGGCTGAACAACGGGGAGCAGCTCGAAGCCGGCTTGCAGGACTTCGCGGCGCGATCCGACTTGGAGGAGGTGAGGAATTTCGCGGAAGCGATCGCGATTTGCAAGAGAGCGGGAGGAGACCTCGTGGAAGTAGTCAGAAGAACATCGCTGCTCATTTCCGAGAAGATGGACGTCGAGCTGGAAGTGTCGGTACTGATCGCGCAGAAGAGATTCGAAGCGAGAATCATGATGGCGATGCCCTTCGCGTTCGTCGGAATACTTGGCTTCCTGGCTGCCGACTACATGCAGCCGATGAGAGAAGGGATGGGGGTCGTCGTGCTGACGGTTTGTTTGCTCTTGTTGGCGCTTTGCAGTTGGTGGATGATGCGCATCATGGACATCAAGCTATGAGCGGATGGCTGATTCAGATCGTCTGCGCGGCGCTCCTCATTGCCTACGTTTGCCTTGTCGCGATGTCCTGGCGCGATCTGAAAGGGCAACGAATCAGACTGCGTACAGATCCGTTTGCGATTGTACTGCGGATTCCCGCCGTGCAGAGAAGAGTGCTGCCGCTGCTGGACAGGGCGCGCGTCTCGTTGGCTTTGTTGAACGGAGGCTCCTGTTCGGAAAACAAGCTGATCGATTGGGCGGCTGAGGGAGCGGGACTTGCCTATGCGGCGCTGACGGGCATGAGTTTGCTGGCATGGGCGGCGGATACGCCGGAGCTGCTCGCCGTCGGGGGGCTGCTCGGAGGAGTGTTGCCTCTCCTGCGGATGAAGGAGGTTGCCGGACAAGTCGGCAAGCGCCGCCAGAGTATGGTAACGGAGCTGCCGGAGCTGTTAAGCAAGCTGCTGCTGATGGTGAACGCGGGAGAGAACGTCATGCGCGCTTTGGCCAGGTCGGCCGAGAAGAGGAGAGCCGCCTCCGACGACAATCCTCTGTACGCGGAGCTGAGAGCGGCGATCGAGAGCATGAAGCGGGGAGAAAGTCTGGCGGCGGCGCTCGAAGAGTGGGGAAGAAGATGCGCGATTCCCGAGGCCAAGCTGTTCGCGACGACCGTGCTGATCAACGCGAGAAGAGGCGGGGACGCGTTCGTTCCCGCGCTGCGGGAGCTGACCAGGCAGATGTGGGAGAAGAGGAAGGCGATCGCGAGAACGATGGGCGAGCAAGCCTCGTCGAGGCTGGCGTTCCCGCTGACAATCGTGTTTCTGCTGATCATGGTTCTGGTCGGAGCTCCGGCCGTATTTATGATGTGAGAGATCAAACTGATGAAAAGAAAGGATGATAGGAATGATCGGATTTTTGTATCAATACGGACTTAACGCTTTTCGCGCCTTGCGCGACGACGAAGAGGGAATCGGTACGCTGGAGCTGGTGTTGATCGTGGCGGTGCTGATCGCTATCGTGCTCGTGTTCCGGGAGGAGATCATCGGATTTCTGAAGATCTTGATGGAAAAGGTTGAGACCAAGTCGGATGAAGTATTCGATTAACCGCAGCGAGAGAGAGCACTCGGGGAGCGGACGGGGAATGAAGGACGCGTCCGGTTCGTTTACGCTCGAAGCGTCGATGCTGCTTCCCTGGGTGATGATGCTGACGTTTATGCTGCTCTTATTTGCTCTGTATATCTCGCAGGGGGCTCTGGTGTATTACAGTTCTTCCGTCATGACGGAGCGCGCCGCGTTCGGTTGGTCGAACTCATCTTCCGACTCGCTCACGGGCGGGTATCCAGCAGGCGAATACGATGGCCTATACTGGCGTCTGACCGACGATGCCCTCGTGCAGAGTCTGTTCGGACTCGCCTCGGGAGAGGCGGGAATACGGGTGGAGGTCTACCCGGGCATGGCGCCGGGGGAGGGGGGCTCCGCCGCGGATAAGCTTAAGAGCGCGGCTTATGCCGCTTCCGCCAAGCACCGCGTCGGCTCCGGGGAGCTGGGCTATCGGAACTTCGGCATTAAGCGCGAGATCGATGCGGAGCTCGTCAGCTCTTGGTTCTCGGTGCCGCTTGCCCGCTTCAAGGGAGGGGGGGCGGCGGATGCGAAGGTGTCCGCGCTCGTCGTGGAACCGGCGGAATTCGTCCGCTCGTTCGATTTGGTTCGTTACTATGCGGCCAAGCTGCGCAACGCCCCGGAAGGGAAGGAGAAATATCGCTCCCAGGCCGGCGAAGTCTTGAACAAGCGCAAAGCGCCGCTCGGGAAAGGGGGAGCCGAGGGATGAAAAAGGCGCGGCGACGGGGAACGTCGGGATCCGTTTCCGTCTACTTCATAGCGGCTACGGCCTCGCTGTTCCTGTTGACCTCTCTGCTCATCGATTTCGCCCGTATCGCGGCTTTCCGCAAGCAGGCCGAGCTGTCGGTCAAGTCCGGCGTGCGTTCGGCGATGTCGTCGTTCGATCCGCTCATTTATGCCAGATACGGATTGTTTATTCGGGGAGGGGAAGCCGCGAACGACGTGTTCCGAACGACGTTGGAAGGAAACTCCCCGTCGGGGGACGGGGATGCGTTTCCGTTCTTGGATACGCGCTGGGAACAGGCGGAGGTGACGGAGAGCCGGCCGCTTGCCGGCCACGACGTCTTCCGCAGGCAAGTTCTCGAAGAGATGAAGTATAAGGCGCCGATCGATCTTGCGATCGAGGTCGCTGCGCGATTCAAAGGGTTGTCGGGCACGATGAAGGAAGCGAACTGCACCGTGGACCTGCTGGAGAAGATGCGCAAAGCCTACGATCGCAGGGAGAAGGCGTTCGACGACGCGTACGACAGCCAGAAGGAGTACGGCGAGAAGGCGGAACGGAAGGCCGAATCCGCTCTTGGCTCGGCGGGAGGGGTCGCAGGGGGTTACGACGATTATGTCTCGAAGAGAGAGGAGGACAAGTCGCGAAGGGAATCGCTTAGACGATGGGAGGAGGAGAAAAGCGCAAGGCTGGACAGCGGGGAAGACCCGGAAGAGATCGAGAAGAGCAGGCCGGAAGGTCCGCGTTACGAGGCCGAAGTCGCCGCATACGAGTCTCGTGCCGTCTCGGCGGCGAGGGAGCTCGGGAAGGCGGCCGATGAAGCGCGAGCGGACTCCGACGGCTTCGTCTTCAAGGCGAAGGAAGCGCTGGGCAAAGCCAAGAGAGCGAACGAGGAGATGATGTCCATCGTGGAGCATTCGCGCGGCGCGGCCGGGACGATTGGCGGGGCGGACGAAGACGCAATGGAAGCCGAGCACCGGCAAACGATGGAGGAGCTTCGCAGGTCTGCGGAAGATTTGATTTTGCCGCCTTCTTTCTTCGAAGAGTACGAAGCCGAGATCGACCGGCAGTACGCACAGGGATTGTCTCTGGCAGGCGAAATCGGCTCCTTGTCGTCCTTGATCGGCTCAGTCCCAGGTTCAACTGGAATGGGAGCGGCGTTAAGCGCAGCGGAAGCGCGGGCGAGGGATCGTCTTTCCGAGTTTTCCGGCGACTACGGGCCGGGAGGAGGAGTCATTGCGAAGCGGCTGGAGATGTTGGAATCCCGTCGCTCCTACGACCAGGAACGCAAGCAGGAGGAAAGCAGGGCCGAATCCGAGTGGAGGAGCGCGGGAAACTTTCTCGGTTCGTTCTCCGGAAGATTAGGCTCGGACGAGGAGAAGGCAAGCTTTGAGCGGACGAGCGCGCTGTATGCAGCCAACCGGGAGTGGAATCGCTCCGAAGAGGAGGCCGGTCGAGCGCAAAGAAGCGGAGATTCTTCCCAGGGAAGAGACGAGGCGATGTCTTCGGTCAACGGTTTGCTGGATCTGCTGGAAGGAGCGGTGACGGGAGCGAGGGATCAGCTCTACTTCTCCGAGTATGCGCTTGGAAGAATGACGCATTTCGCTCCGTCGTCGGCGAAGGAATTGCTGGGCGGAGGGGAGGTTTCCCTGGATGTTCACAGTCAGGAGACCGAATACATCCTTTACGGACTGAATCATTCTTCCGGCAACATTGCGGCGGCATACGGGGAAATTTTCGCTTTTCGCCTCGCGGTCCGAACGATGGAGGGGCTGATCGAGTGCCGGGCGATGGGACATCCCTTGCTCGTCCTGGCCGCGGCCCTTGTCTACGGAATTACGCAAGCGATGGCGGATATGGGAGCGTTGCTAAGCGTCGGCAAAATCCAATTGTCAAAATACTTGAAGGTGGATACGTATTACACCGATTATTTGCGGCTGTTTCTTTTGCTGCACGGCGGAGGCGCGAATCCGACGGCAAGAACGATCGCGGTGATGGAGCACGCTTCCGGTCTCGACTTTCGCGGCGCCTATACGTATTCGAGCGGGGAAGGGACGGCATCGGTCCGATTGTGGTTTTTCCCCGGGTTGCTTAAGGCGATGGGGAAGGTTGGGAACCTGGGCGGATCGATAAAGGGGAATCGCTATGAGGCGACGTATATCGCGGATCATTCTTACGTATAGAAGGCTGCGATCGGAGCGGTCCAGCTCTGGCAGCGTGACGTTGGAGAGCGCGCTTGTCATGCCGATCTTCCTGCTGTTTATTCTGTTTTTGATCTTTCTCGCGCAGACGGCGCTTATCTCCATGGCGCTTCACGGCGCGTTGTCGCAGACGGCGAGGCAAGCGGCTGCCGCATGGTATCCGGTGGCGCTGGCGACGGACAAAGCGAGAGGGTCGGAACTGAACCGGCAGATCGAACAGTGGAACGACAAGTGGCTAAGCGTGGCCGAGTCGTTACGCGAGTACGGACAGTGGCTGCCTGCTCCGATGAATGAGTGGGCGGAGCGGGCTTCGAACGTATCGTTGTCGGTGGAGGAGCATGCCGCCAAGCTTGCGTTCGGAGAACTGATGAAGCAGTTCGCGGATCGGCGCGTGCTGAGGCTGTCAGACGTGCGGCTGACTTCCGTCGGGCTTCCGGACGTCGAGGACCGCGCCGACGCTTACTTGACCTTGGAGGCCGAATATACGCTGCCGATGCGTGTTCCTTTCCTCGGGCGAAGGCTTGTCCTCCGGGAATCGGCCAGAGAGCGGGCGTGGATCGGCGGAAGTCCTTCGACCTCCCGACAAGCCGAGGATGAAGGGGCGGGAGATCCGTTCGAGGTTTCGTTCGTATCTCTCGAGCCGAACCCGGTGAAGCCGGGGCGCAAAGCGACGCTTGTCATACGGACCGCGCCTGGAGCCGTCGTCGATCTGTCCATCCTGTACAAGAGCGGTCCGAGCCAAGCAAAAAATCTCGGAAGAGCGACCGCCGACGCATCGGGACTGGCGTCGTGGACATGGCACGTTTCCGGAAGGACGACGCCCGGCCAATGGGGCATGCAAGTATCGAACGGGGAAGGCGGAGTCTGGCAGCATTCGTTCGATGTTGCGGGCAAGACCGCGAACGAGGAGGAGAAGCGTTGAACTGGGGAGAGTGGCTCGTTGCCGGGGCGTTGTTGGCCGCGGCTTGCTGGACGGATTTGCGCAGCATGCGGATTCCGAACGCGCTGAATGCCGTCTTCGCGGCGGGCGGTTTGGCGTATCAATTTATCGCGTATGGAGGAAGCGGGTTGATCTGGGCTTGTATCGGGGCGCTATGCGGCATTGTGCCGCTGTACGCGATGAACCGTCTGGGCGGCATCGGCGGCGGGGACGTCAAATGGTTCGGGGCATTCGGCACTTGGGCGGGGCCTGCGCTGACGTTCGAGCTGCTGATGGTCTCCGTACTGGTCGGGGGAGGAATCGCCTGCGGAATTTTGGCGCTGAGGGCGCCCGGCTTGCGAACGCTGGGAAAGAAGCTGAAGTGGCCATGGGGAGAGCATCCGGCAAGCGGAGGGAGGAAAGCGAAGTTTCCTTTTATGCTGGCGGTTGCTCCCGGATTTCTGATTTTACTGGGGAAGGGATAGAAGCGAATGAAGGCATTGCCGCTATCGGTAAGGTTCGAGCAGCGCAGAGGACATGTCATGGTCGTGGAACGCGATCCGCCGTTGTCTCGCAGCGAGATCAACGAGACGCAGCTTCGCATGCTTCAGCGCTGCGAAGTTCGTTCGCTGCTTCCGCTTGAAGTGGAAGAGTGCGACGGCCGGGTCTCGCTAAGGTATTCTTTGGCCGGGACGCGGATGCTGTCGGAGGCGATGCGGGCATCTTGGTGGTCGATGAGCGAGATGATGGAGGCTCTGTGCAAGCTTGCGGATACGCTGGAGGAGTGCAGGCTGATTATGCTGGACGTCGAGCGGGTCCGGCTGCAGGACGAATTCATCTTCGCGGGGAACGAAGTTCAGGATTTGCGCTTTACTTATTTGCCTCTCGTCCTGCCTTCGCCCAACTGGAAGGACGATCTGGAGCGGCTGATCGTCAGATGGATGATGCGCGTGAAGGAGCCGGACGGGCCGATCTTCCAGCAAGTTTTGCGGTTGGTGTCCGGCGCGGAATTCATGCCGTCGGCATTGGGGCGATTAGGCAGGGCATATTTGGCCGAAGCGTCTGGAGGCGCGGCATTCTCTCCTGCCGGCGTTCGCAAGGAGGAGCCTGGCGCTCCGCCTGTTATACGGCCGAAGGCGGCAGCGCTTCAACAGGCCGAAGAAAATAAGCCGAGAAGCCGTTCGTGGGATCTTCTGCAGCCGGCTACCGAAGATCCGCAGCCGGTGTCCGAGCTGTGGGGAGAGCCGTCGCAGCATCGATACGACTCGGTAAGACAAAGGGACGAGGAGAACTCTGAAGAAGATGGCGGCGGCGAACGATTCGATCCTGCCCGCTGGCGAATCCTCGTCGTCTGCTCGGCAGTATTGTTGTTGGCAGCGGCTTGGAAGTTCGTGTACCTGGAACGGCCGGGTCAGCAGCAATTGCTGCTCTGCGTCTGCTTGACCTTGATCGCCGGAGCGGCGGCTATTCTGTTCTGGAATGGTCCGCCTATGCGGCTTGGACCTTTTCGTCGGGGAGAGGCATCTACCGAACCGGGACCGAGAGAGATCGAGGCCGCCTTCCGCAATCGATATGCGGCGGACGAAGCAAGCGGAGTCGGCCCGGGATGGTCGCCTCCGAGGTTTGCGGCGGCAACCAAGCCGCAGGAGCGGGATACGGGAGGCCCTCGTATTCCGGAGAGCGGCACGATTACGCCGGAGACGACGTGGATCTCCGGACAGGAGCGAACCGCTTTGCTGGATCGGCAGTCTTCTCCGGCAACGGAACCGTATTGCTTGGTGTGGAAGTCGAAACATGAGCAATTTCGAATCCCTCTGCGCGGCGATTCCCTCGTCATCGGACGATCCGAAGAGGCGGCCGACCATGTGGACGAGACGGACGGGATTTCTCGCTCCCATGTCGAGTTCGTGAAGGTGTCCGAGCAGTGGAAGGTGAAAGACCTGGGCTCGCGCAACGGATCGCGGCTTAACGACAAGCCGATGGCTCCCTATGAGCTGTATGCGCTTCAGCCGGGAGATTGCCTGACGCTGGCTTATTCGCAATATCGATTTCAACTGGCGGAGGGGGATTAGCCGAAACTATCGTACAACGCGCCTGGGAAGAGCGAATCCGGGAGGGAGTTAGCCGAAACTATCGTACAACGCGCTCCGGAGCAACATAAAGAAAAGCCCTAGCGGGACAAGTCCCGCAGGGCTTCTTCGAGTTTAGGGAAGGCGAACTTGAATCCGTGATCAAGCAGCTTGCGGGGCATCGCTTTCTGCCCGGTCAGCACGAGCGTGCTCATCTCGCCGAGGGCGCCGCGCAGCAGGAAGCCCGGAACCGGGAACCAGTGCGGCCGCTTCATGGCTTTGCCGAGCGCCCTGCCGAATTCGTCGTTGGACACCGGGTCGGGAGCGACCGAGTTCACGGGACCTTCGATCGACTTGTTATCCAGGCAGAACAAGATCAGGGAGACCATGTCCTGCAGATGAATCCAAGGCAAGCCCTGCTTGCCGTCGCCGATGCGTCCGCCTCCGAACAGCCGGTACGGCAGCCGGATCAGCGGGAAAGCCCCGCCTTCCCGGGCGCAGACAAGCCCAATGCGCAGCTTGACAAGCCGCTTGGCGGGAATCAGATCGGCCGCCGCTTCCCAGCGGACGACGGTCTCACCGAGGAAGTCGGCGGGCAGCGCAGGGGACGATTCGTCGAAAACTTGTTCGCCGGAGTGGCCGTACAGCGAAATTCCGGAAGCGTTCACGACAACTTCCGGCGGATAGCGCATGCGCTTCACGTGCTCGGCGATCCGCTGGGCGGCCTGCTCCCGGGAGCGGACGATCCGCTCCTTGGCCTTGTCGGTCCAACGCTGATTAATCGTCTCCCCGGTGAGGTTGACGATGCCGTCGAAGCCCGACAGGCGGTCGGGATCGGCCTCCCATTCATCCCAGGTCACGTAGCGAGGGTGGGGAAGCGCGCTGTCGTAGGACGCGGCGGCCGCCTTCTTCCTCGTGACGATCCACACTTCGTCCCCTCTCGACAGCAGGGCGTGCGTTAAAGCTTTGCCGATAAACCCGGTTCCTCCGCACAGCAACAAGCGCATGCCGCGCCCCTCCTCGGTAACGGTTATTCCTTGTCGATGGAGACGATCGTTTTCTGCTCGACCGTGCCCGCGTCTCCGTCTATTTTCTCAACGATATATTGGAATTTGACGGGAGTGTCCGGATCCCAGGAATCGACTTTCTCGGCGATTTCCGGGGTGACCTGGAATCCCGTCGGACCTTGCTCGGTCTCGATTTCGACGGAGTGGCTATCTTGAAGGCCAACGTATTTTCCCTTAGCTTCGATCCGTTCCGGAGAAGCGGACGGGCTCGGATTGTCCGAGTCGGGCGTCGGGCTCGCGGACGGACTGGCCGAGGCGGAGGGGCTGGCGGACGGAGAGGAACTCGAATTGTCGTTGCCGCTGCAAGCTGTCCCAATCAACGTCAGAGCCAGCAAGGCGGCTCCCAGTGTCATCGTCGTTCTGTTGCGTTTTTTCATCGTGTTGATGCACCTCCTAAGAGGTTAGACGAAGAATGTCGGCAAAGGTTTCGGTTTTTTCCGAACCGTCGCGGCGAATACGGTTATTTCAGCAGGTGGCTGTAAGCGGAATAGTCGATTTGTTTCTTCTCCAGGAAGCTGATGAGACTCTTATGGTCGCGAGCCGGAGTCGCGCGTATGTAGCCCTCGATGCAGTGTTCCTTCGTCACTTCGGACGCGCCGCTCTCCACGGCAATCTGCCCGATCTTGGCTGCGATGGAATGGCTTGCAATATCGCGGAATGGAGTCGGAACCGGAGACACGAGCGTCTGCAGCATTTCCTTGGACTCGGGAGTCCACAGATCGCGGCTTCGTTCCACCCAATAATTTTGCCAATCGAGCTTGGATTTCCCGTCTCTCTGCGGGAGCACCTTGAGGAATTTGCGGAACATGAAGAAGCCGCCTATGCTCATGAACAAGACGAGCACGACCGTCCAGAACGCGATGAAATAAATAAACCAAGTTGGGGTCTCACCCATAACGATCACCTCATCTTGAAATTATACCGCATTCCTAGATTTATTTCGACGTTCGCGATACAATAGGGAAATAATTGCGACAACAAGCCCCTGACATTCGGAAGGGGACGGAACGAAAGGCGAGAGGAGCCGGAAAATGTTGAAAATCGGATCGCATGTTTCTTTTTCGGACAAGGGTTTGCTAACGGCCGCGAAGGAGGCGTCCTCCTACGGATCCAGCACTTTCATGATCTACACGGGCGCGCCGCAGAACACCCGAAGGAAGCCGATCGAGGACCTGTACATTCCGCAAGGTAAAGAAGCGATGGCGCAAGCCGGCATCGGAGAGATCGTCGTGCACGCCCCTTATATCGTGAATCTGGGTTCTTATAAGGAAGATACTTATCGGTTGGCGGTCGATTTCCTTCAGGAGGAGATTCGCCGGACGCACAGCATCGGCGTCAAGAACATCGTGCTTCACCCCGGCGCGTATACGGAGAAGGACCCCGAATACGGCATCGCGCGCATTGCCGAAGGGCTGAACGAGGTGCTGGAAGGGACCAAGGAGACGGACGTGAACATCGCTCTGGAGACGATGGCGGGCAAAGGCACCGAGATCGGCCGTTCCTTCGAGGAGCTGGCGCAGATCATCGAGCGCGTCCGGCTGAACGAGCGTTTGACCGTCTGCATGGATACTTGCCACATTCACGATGCCGGCTACGATATTGTGGGCGACATCGACGGCGTGCTGCGCAAATTCGACGACATCGTCGGCCTTGACCGGATCGCGGTCGTGCACGTCAACGACAGCAAAAATCCGCTCGGAGCGGCGAAGGACCGTCATGCTCCGATCGGCTCCGGCTGGATCGGATACGAGGGGATCGCGGGAGTCGTCGGCCACGAGCTCTTGAAGGGCAAGCCTTTTATTCTTGAGACGCCGTGGATCGGCAAAAACGAACGCCCGATGTACGAAGCGGAGATCGCGATGCTCAGAGGGGACGCCGAAGAGAGATTCGGAGGCGAGTTCATGGTCGACGTCGAACGGCTGCACCATTTCTTCGATAAAGTCGGCATCGATTCCCGCCTGTACGTGCTGAGCACGTGGGAACTGCTGAAGTCCGACGCCAAAGCGAGAAAAGCCGACCCTCGCGAACCGATGGAGCGGCTGTACGACATGCTGCTGGAGAATCGCGTGTTCCCCGAAGATTACAGCGAAGAAGCGGTGAACCATCGCTTGCTCGCGTACTTGGCGGGCGAAGATTGGCTGTCCCAACAATAACTTTCCTGCCTGACTGCAGGCAGCGTCCATAAGAGAGGTAGAAGAAGAACGATGAGTCACACTTACCAGACGCAAGGAAACAAACGGCAGGATGACAAGAGCGTGCGGGCCCGCATGCTCATCTCCTGTCCGGACAAGGCGGGAATCGTCGCGGCGGTGTCCCAGTTCCTGTACGAGCAAGGAGCGAATATCGTCCAGTCGGATCAGTATACGATGGACCCGGAGGGCGGCATGTTCTTCATGCGGATCGAGTTCGATCTGCAGGAACTTGAGCAGCGCCTGCCTTCGCTTCAAGAGGATTTCACCCGCGTCGCCGATCGCTTCTCGATGAGATGGAGCGTTTTTCGCGCGGCGCGCCGCAAAAGAATCGCGGTGTTCGTCTCCAAGGAGGACCACTGCTTGCTGGAGCTGCTCTGGCAATGGCAGGCCGGAGACCTCGACGCGGAGATCAGCATGGTCATCAGCAACCACGAGGACATGAGAGGCATCGTGGAATCGTTCGGCATTCCGTATCACTACGTGCCGGTCACGCCGGATACGAAAGCCGAAGCCGAGCAGAAGCAGCGCGAATTGACCGCCGGCAAGGTGGACCTGATCGTGCTCGCCCGCTACATGCAGATCGTGTCCCCGAAATTCATCGAGCAGTACCACAACCGGATCATTAACATCCATCACTCCTTCCTTCCGGCATTTGTCGGGGGCAAGCCATACCAGCAAGCTTACAATCGCGGGGTTAAGCTGATCGGAGCAACGGCACACTATGTAACGGAAGAGTTGGACGGAGGCCCGATCATCGAGCAGGACATCCAGCGCGTCAGCCATCGCGACAACGTTACCGAGCTGAAGCGGATCGGACGCCACATCGAGAGAATCGTTCTGGCTCGCGCCGTGAAGTGGCATGTGGAAGACAGACTGCTCGTCTATCAAAACAAAACCGTCGTGTTCGTGTAAGACAATGTGCCATTAACGAAAACCGCGTGTTACAATCAATCGAGCGCTAACTGTACGACTGCGGCGCAATCGCCGGCAGCGTACGCGAATAGACAAGAGGAGGGTTCTGTTTCATGACAGCCAGCACGAAAACGATCGATCAATTATCCGTAACGACGATCCGCACGCTTTCCATCGACGCGATCGAGAAAGCGAAATCCGGCCACCCCGGCATGCCGATGGGAGCCGCCCCGATGGGGTATCAATTGTTCGCCAAATCGATGAAGCATAATCCGTCCAATCCGCAATGGATCGACCGCGACCGGTTCGTTCTGTCCGCGGGCCACGGTTCGATGCTGCTCTACTCCCTGCTGCACTTGAGCGGGTACGATCTCCCGATCGAAGAGTTGAAGAACTTCCGTCAATGGGGCTCCCTGACTCCGGGGCATCCCGAATTCGGCCATACGGCCGGCGTAGACGCGACGACAGGCCCGCTGGGCCAAGGCATCGCGATGGCCGTCGGCATGGCGATGGCGGAAGCGCAGCTGTCCGCTACGTATAACCGCGACGGCTTCGAGGTTATTAATCACTTTACATACTCCATCTGCGGAGACGGCGATTTGTCCGAGGGCGTCGCCTCGGAAGCCGCTTCGATGGCCGGCCATCTGAAGCTGGGCAAGCTGGTCGTCCTGTACGATTCCAACGATATTTCGCTCGACGGCGAGCTTAGCCTGTCGTTCTCCGAGAACGTCGGCCAGCGCTTCGAAGCGTACGGCTGGCAATATCTTCGCGTAGAGGACGGCAACGATCTCGACGCGCTGAGCAAGGCGATCGAAGCCGCGCAAGCGGAGCTGGGCAAGCCGACGCTGATCGAAGTGAAGACGGTCATCGGCTACGGCTCCCCGAACAAGGGAGGCAAGGGCGGCCATGCAGGTCCGCACGGTTCCCCGCTCGGAACGGACGAAGCGAAGCTGACGAAGTCGTTCTACGAATGGCCTCACGAGGAATTCCACGTGCCCGAGGAAGTGCGCGCTCATTTCGCGGCGATCAAGCAAGCGGGCGAGCAGGCGAATGCGGCTTGGGAAGCTCAATTCGCCAAGTACAAAGCCGCCCATCCCGAGCTCGCAGCACAATTCGAGCAGGCGCTGTCCGGTGCGCTGCCGGAAGGCTGGGACGCGGATCTGCCGGCGTACTCCACGGAGGACAAGCCGCTGTCCACGCGCGTCGCTTCCGGCAACGCGATCAACGGCCTGGCCAAGAACGTGCCTTATCTCGTAGGCGGCTCCGCCGATCTGGAGAGCTCGACGATGACGCATATGAAGGGACTGTCCGTCTATAAGCCGGGCAGCTACGACGGCCGCAACATCTACTTCGGCATTCGCGAATTCGCGATGGCCGCGGCGATGAACGGAATTATGCTGCACGGGGGCTTGAAAGTATTCGGCGGCACGTTCTTCGTGTTCACCGACTACCTGCGTCCGGCCGTTCGTCTGGCGGCTCTGATGGGCTTGCCGGTCGTATACGTTCTGACGCACGACAGCATCGCGGTCGGCGAAGACGGCCCGACGCACGAGCCGATCGAGCAGCTCGCTTCGATCCGCATCATTCCGAACCTGACGGTTATCCGTCCTGCCGACGGGAACGAGACTTCCGCGGCATGGGCGTATGCGCTGCAGAACCGCGACAATCCGGTCGCGCTCGTACTGACTCGTCAGAACCTGCCGATTCTCGAAGGCACGGCAGCTTCCGCCCGCGACAATATCGCCAAGGGCGGCTACGTGATCTCCGAAGCGGCGAACGGCCAGCCTCAAGGCATTCTGATCGCGACGGGCTCCGAGGTGCAGCTTGCGGTCGCTTCCCAGAAAGCGCTGGCCGAGCAGGGCATCCACGTCCGCGTTGTGAGCCTGCCGAGCTTCGACCTGTTCGAGAAGCAGGACGCGAGCTATAAGGAAAGCGTGCTGCCGAAGGCGATCAAAGCCCGTCTGGCGATCGAGATGGCGCATCCGTTCGGATGGGAGCGTTACGTCGGCGATAACGGAGCGGTGCTGGGCATCTCCACGTTCGGAGCTTCCGCGCCGGGAGACCGCGTCATTAAAGAGTACGGATTTACGGTCGACAACGTCGTTGCCGAGTTCAAAAAATTGGTATAATACAGACAAGGGAGCTGGAGAGAAACGATGTCGCAGTTCAACAATGTATCCGTAGTCAAGAAAGCCAACGTGTATTTCGAAGGCAAAGTCACGAGCCGGGCGGTTCTGTTCGAGGACGGAACCAAGGTTACTCTGGGCATCATGCTCCCGGGCGAATACGAATTCGGCACGGCGCAGAAGGAAATCATGGATATTCAAGCGGGAGAGCTTTCCGTGCTGCTTCCGGGCAGCGACGAATGGTTGGACATCTCCGAGCCGACGAAGTTCGAAGTGCCGGCCAACTCCAGCTTTAAGCTCAAGGTCAAGACGGTAACGGATTACATTTGCTCGTATCTCGACTGAGCGAATTCCGATAACGCCGGACAACCACTGCCGCCGAAGCAAGCGGCGGTGGTTGTTTTGCGTGAGCGCCGTATTCGGGTGTGGAGGCTTTAATGATGAAAAAGAGACTGTTGGATTTCGTCATGCTCGCGGCGGGAGCGCTTCTGTTCGCGCTCTCGATCAATCTGTTCGCGATTCCGAACGAGTTCGGCGAAGGCGGCGTAACCGGGGTTACGATCATCCTCTATTATTTGTACGGGTGGTCGCCGGGCCTCGTCAGCCTGATTCTGAATTCGTTCCTGCTTATTGTCGGGTATAAATTCCTTGACCGGACGACCGTGGCGTATACGGTAATTAGCGTGCTGCTGCTGTCCCTGTTTCTGTATTTGACGGAAGGCATGCGCATCGAGTCCCATGAGATCGTCGTGAACGCGATTTTCGGAGGGGTGATCGGCGGAGCGGGCATCGGCATTATCGTCCGGGCGGGCGGAACGACGGCCGGTTCGGTCATTCTGGCGCGGATCGCGCACAAGTACCTCGATTGGAACGTCAGCTATGCGCTGCTGTTCTTCGACCTGCTCGTCGTGTTCGGATCGTACTTCATTATCGGTGCCCAGGCGGTCATGCTGACGGTCGTCATGCTGTACATCGCGACGAAGGTGATGGATTTCATTATCGAGGGGCTTAATCCGAAGAAGGCGGTTACGATCATCTCTGCGGAGCATGCGAAGATCGCCGACCAGGTCAATACGCTGATGGATCGGGGAGTGACGGTGCTGCACGGCCACGGATACTATACGAAGGCCGAGAAGCAGATTCTGTACATCGTCATCAGCAAGCAGGAGCTGAGCGTGCTCAAGCGCATCGTGAAGGCGATCGACAAGAACGCGTTCATCACCATTCACGACGTACGCGACGTGTTCGGGGAAGGGTTTATTGAATTGTCGAAATAAAAACGGAAAAGAGCATCCGCTCGCCTGGGGATCCAAGCGTACGGATGCTCTTTTTCACACAACGGGCGGTCATTCCTGAGCCGCGATATAATCTTGAAGCTGAAGGCGCTGATACAGCGGCAGGCCCGACAGGAGGCAGCCGTACTTGAAGGCGCCTTGCTTGCGTTCGATACGAATGATCCGGGCGGTCATCGGCGGAAGCTGCGATTCCTGCAGGAAGTGGATGACGATGAACATATCGTTCTCCAGCGGAAATTCCGATTCGATCTGGAGGCCGTCCTCCGACAGGTCGAGCAGGCGGCCGCGAACGGATTGTCCGCGAAAGCCTCCGTCGCCTTCCCATTGATAGACGGACATCATAAGCGGAATGTCCAGCGGAACCCGCGTTTTCTTGCGGCGGTCCGATCCTTCCGAGTGGGCCGGAGCATCCGCCGGAAGCGCGGCTTCGAGAGCCGCCGCGGAAGGTTCGCCGATCTTCCGGCCGATCCAGCTCTCGTACACGCGCGCAAGAGCCGCAAGATCGAGCTCGCCGTATCCGGCGGCTTGTCCGAGCTGGAACAGGCTCTTGGCGGACTCCAGCATCGGGGTCGAGACGCCGAGCGTGTCGGTCAGAACCGACGACAGCTTCAAGTCCTTCAGCATGAGCTCCAGCGAGAACTGTACGCTGTAGTCCTCCTCGATGATTTTCCTGCCTTTCAGATCCGCTTGTTTGCTGGCCGCTCCGCCTCCTTGCACGACGCGGAGGAAGGCGGATGCGTCGATGCCGCTCTTGGCGGCGATCGCCATGCCTTCGATCAAGCCCGCGGCGTTGATGCCGACGATCGTGTTATGGGCGAGCTTGGCGTTCGCGCCGCTGCCGCTCGGTCCCATATAGATCACTTCCCGCCCCATGGCCAGCAGCAGCTCCTCATGCTCGGCAACCGTCTTCCTGTCTCCTCCCGCCATGAAGAGCAGCGTGCCTTCGATGGCGGCCGGCTTGCTGCCGGTGACCGGCGCGTCGATGAAATCGCTGAACCGGTTCGCGGCTTCGGAGGCGAGCCGCCTGGCAAGCGCCGGAGAGATCGTGCTGCTGTCGATGATCGCCGTGCCGGGCTTCAACGCTTGAAACAGACCGTTGTCTCCGAAGTACACTTCTTCGATCGCCTGGTCGTTGCTGATCATCGTGATGACGACGTCGACGCGCTTGGCAATCTCGATGGGAGTAGCGGCGACGTCGGCTCCGAGTTCAACCAGGCGGTCGGCTTTGCCCGGAGTGCGGTTGTAGACGAGGACGGGATAATCTTTACGCAGCAGATTGGCGGCCATCGGCTCTCCCATCGTGCCGAGGCCGATAAATCCGATCGATTTCATCTGAATCGTCTCCTTGTTCGATATATGTCTCTATTATCCCGTTCTTTCGCCGTTAGCGGAAGAGTTCGACTGCAATTCGCCAAAATTCTTTTCGCGAGAGGTGGAAATGAAATTCCAAAAGTGATATCATATAAATATCAAATAAATATTAGAGATGGAGTGGTGCCCCTATGACGACAACGAAAGCTTGGCATGTGAACGGATTTCTGGCGCTGCTGCTGGCGTTGGCATCTATTGTCGGAAGCGTGGTTCTGTTCGTCAATGCCGGCTCGGAGACGAGCGGCTTCCCGGGCGCTGAGCCTGAAGTAAACGGCTGGTTCATTGTCGGGGGAATTGCGCTGATACTCGTGTTCATCGTTTTGCTGACCTCGCTGACGATCGTGCAGCCCAATCAGGCGAAAATCATTACGTTTTTCGGACGGTACAAGGGGACGATTACGGAGAGCGGCCTGTGGCTGGTCATTCCGTTTACGGGCAAGACGAAAGTATCGCTGAAGGTGCGCAACTTCAACAGCCAGACGCTGAAGGTGAACGACGCGGAAGGCAATCCGATCGAGATCGGCTGCGTCGTCGTGTTCAAGGTCGTCGATACGGCGAAGGCGGTATTCGACGTCGACAACTACAGCAAGTTCGTGGAAGTGCAGAGCGAGACGGCGATCCGGCATATCGCGGCTCATTACGCCTACGACACGTTCAACGACGAGCAAAAGACTTCGCTTAGAGGGAACGCGGACGAGGTATCGCAGGAGTTGACGCGCGAGCTGCAAACCCGGCTTTCCCTTGCGGGCGTCCAGGTGCTTGAGACGCGGCTTACCCATCTGGCGTACGCGCCCGAGATTGCCAGCGCGATGCTGCAGCGGCAGCAGGCGATCGCGATTATCGCGGCGAGACAGAAGATCGTGGAAGGGGCCGTGACGATGGTGGAATCCGCGCTCCAGCAGCTGAAGGACAACGGAATCGAGCTGGATGGGGAACGTCGCGCAGCGATGATCAACAATCTAATGGTCACGATCGTATCCGACCGGGCGGCGACGCCCGTGATCAACACGGGTACGATGTACGGGTAACGTACGATGGCGAGGGAAAAGAAGGCGTTCCCGCTGCGGCTGGACGCCGAAATTCACCGCGCGGTGGAGAGGTGGGCGGAGGACGAGTTCCGCAGCGTGAACGGGCATATCGAGTATCTCCTTCGCGAGGCGCTGCGCAGGGCCGGAAGACTCCCGACGGGGAACCGGCAAGCGCCGCCGGACTCTTCTCCGGACAATACGGAACCATAAATCGGAGTCTGCTTGCATCCATCGGGGATGGCAAGCGGGCTCCTCTTTTTTTAATCCAAATAGACGGTATCGTAAGGGTGCTCGATCGTGAGTCGCCGGAATTCTCCGGGCGTCAGCTTCAAATAGTGGCGGAAGATTTTGCCGAAATAGCTTGGGCTGTCGAATCCGCAGCGGGCTCCGACCGACTGGATGCTGGCGTCGGTTCTTCGCAGCATCGTCACCGCGGCTTCGACTCTTCTTCGCTGAAGATAGGCGAGCGGCGAGTCGTTCTCCTTCCGCTGGAACAGTCTGCACAGGTAGGAGCGGGAGACGCCGCAGTGCGCCGCGATGTCTTCGAGCGAGAGCGGACGCGCGAAATTGTCGCGCATGAATCTTTTCGCCTGGCGGATCGCCGGATGTATGCCCGTTTCCTTGGCGGCGTAATTCGCGTCCGGCCGAAGAAGGGAGAGCAGCCACCTGTACAGCAGAACGGAAAGCTCCGCCGGATCCGACAATCGATCGACGGATACGGCGCGGTACATCTCCCAGAAAAGCGCGAGCGGCTGGGATTCGGCCGACAGCCGGACGACCGGCCCCTGCTTCTCGACGATTCTGTCCCACATGCGAAGCACGTCTTCCCCGCAGGCGTTCAGCCAGATAAAGGCCCAAGGCTGCGTGCCCTCGGGAGGGTAGTAGTACCGCTGCTCGCTCGGCACCCGGACGAGAAAGCCGCTTCCGACAGGAACTTCCCAGGTCTGTCCGTCGGTGTCGACGCGGCCCTCCCCGCTTAACGTGTATTGGAATATCACGTGACCCTTGTCGCTGCGGACCCGGCAATCGTTGCCGTAGCCGGCTTCGGCGTCCGTCGTCCAGCCGAGCGAATCGAGCGTCATATAGGGCAAAGCTTCGGAAGGGCGAAAGGCGAATGATCCCGGCTGCAGCATGATGAATTCTCCCGGATAACATTTTTTTATTCATTATACTATATGAACCGAAATATAAGGGATATTTCATTTTCGATTCCGATCATTGTGGTCAATATCGTTATAGAAAAGTGGAATATGTTCAGATTGTCGCCGGTATACCCGCTTGATAAGATAGAGCCATCTTCAATATGCGATCCACGAAGGAGCCTCGATGGGAATGACAGATCATCAACCGCAGTTTCAAACACGCTGTATCAGCTCGCTGGCGAAAGTGTTCGCCGACGAGGCTTTGTCGGAAGCGCCCCGCAATCGCGGGACGGCGCTATGGTCGGAGACGTATGCTTTTCAGGTCGCGTATCGTTCCGCCAGCTCCCTCTATCCGCTGCGCGTCGTCGTATCGTCCGAACTCGCGCCGTGGACGATCGTACGTTCCGTCGGCTTGTCCCCTTCCGAGCTGCCAACGTTCGCGCATTCGGACGATTATGTGCTGAGAAAGGCGCCGGGCTTGTATCCGGATCCGCTGTATCCGCTTCCCGAGGCCGGCTTGCGCGCCTATCCGGGGCAGTGGAGAACTCTGTGGGTTACGGTCGAGCTGCCGACAAGAGCGGCATGGGAAGCGGCGGCAGGTTCTTCCGGTTCCGAGGACGTTCGTGCGTTTGCGCTGGACATCCGGTTCGAGGACGAAGCCGGAACGTCTCTGGGCAGTGAGCGATTTGTGTTGGACGTTCTCCCTGCCGAACTGCCTGAGCAAAGACTTATTCATACAGAATGGATGCACTGCGATTGCTTGGCCGTCTACTATAGAACGGAAATTTTCGGAGAGAAGCATTGGGAACTGATCGAGCGCTATGTGGAAAACGCGGTTCGGCACGGCATGAACATGCTGCTCACGCCGCTGTTTACGCCTCCTCTGGATACGGAGATCGGAGGGGAGCGGCCGACCGTCCAACTCATCGACGTCGAGCGAACGCCCGAGGGGGGATACCGCTTCGGCTTCGGCAAGCTGCTCAGATGGGTGGAGATGTGCGACCGCGCAGGCATTCGCTATCTGGAATTCTCCCATCTGTTCACCCAGTGGGGAGCGAAGCACGCGCCCAAGATCGTGGCGACGGTTACCGAAGGCGGAGAGACACGGGAGCAGCGAATTTTCGGCTGGGAGACGGATGCGGCAGGCGAGTCCTACCGCCACTTCCTGTCTCGGTTTCTGCCTGCGCTCGACGGCTTCATTCGCGAGCATAAGCTGGAGGACAGAAGCTACTTCCACGTCTCCGACGAGCCGAACCTGGAGCAGCTGGAAGATTACCGGAGAGCGAGCGCCATTCTGAAGGAGCACCTGGGGGCGTATCCTTTTATCGAAGCATTGTCGGATTACGGCTTCTACGAGCAAGGCCTCGTGCCGGTTCCGATTCCGGCCAACGATCATATCGACAAGTTTCTGGAGAACGGGGTTCCAGGGTTGTGGACGTATTACTGCTGCGGGCAATCGGTCGACGTGTCCAACCGTTTCTTCAACATGCCGTCGGCGCGCAATCGGATTTTGGGTTATCAGCTCTACAAGTACGGCATCAAGGGTTTCTTGCAGTGGGGCTTCAACTTTTGGCATACGCAGCATTCCCGGGAAGCGATCGATCCGTACCGGGTGACGGATGCAGGAGGCGCGTTCCCTTCCGGCGACGCGTTCGCCGTGTACCCGGGAGAGGAAGGTCCGCTCGATTCGATTCGCTGGGAAGTGTTCCGCGAAGCGCTGCAGGATCTGAGAGCCTGCGAGCTGCTTGAATCGCTGGCGGGACGCCAGGAAGTGCTGGAGCTGCTCGACGCGGGATTGCCGGAGCCGATCACATTCCGCAATTATCCTCGGGAAGCGTCCTGGCTGCTGGCCAAACGGGCGGAGATTAACGAACGGATTGCCAAGCTGGCCGGTGTATAACCCCTTTTCGACCATAGCTCAGGGAGGAGAATGCAAGAATGAAAGAGAAAGTGATAATCGGTATGATCGGACTGGGGGCGCGCGGCGCCTCTCTGCTGGAAATGATCGTTCGCAACGCGAAAGACGTTGAGGTCGCGGCGGTATGCGATCTGTACGAGGATCGACGGGAAGCGGCTGCGGATTTGGTTGAGAAGGCGGGAGGCAAACGTCCTGTCGCGGTTGCGCGGTACGAGGACGTATTGGCGCTGGCCGATATCGACGCCGTCGTGATCGGCGCTTCCTGGGCCGCTCACATGGACATCGCCATTGCGGCGATGGAAGCGGGCAAGTACGTAGCCAGCGAGGTCGGCGGAGCTTATTCGGTTCAAGAGTGCTGGAAATTGGTAGAGACGTACGAGAGAACGAAAACGCCGGTCATGCTGATGGAAAACTGCTGTTACGGCAGAGAAGAGCTGATGGTGCTGAACATGGTGAAGCAGGGCGTCTTCGGGGAGATCGTCCACTGCGCCGGAGGTTACCATCACGATCTTCGCGGCGAAATCGCGGGCGGGGAGGAAAACCGGCACTATCGGCTGAACGAGTACATTCATCGCAATTGCGAAAACTATCCGACTCATGAGATCGGTCCGATCGCGCGGGTGCTGGACATTAACCGCGGCAACCGGATGATGTCGCTCGTATCGGTGGCTTCCAAGGCAAGCGGAATGAAGGATTACATCAAGCGGGAGAAGGGCGCGGAGCATCCTCTGGCGAACGTCGAGTTCGCGCAGGGCGATATCGTGACAACCGTCATTCGCTGCGCCCGCGGCGAGACGATCACGATTACGCTCGATACGACGCTGCCGCGATCGTATTCCCGGGGCTTCACGGTCAGAGGGACGAGAGGCATGTACATGGAGGACAATCAATCCATTTTCATAGACGGGCAGCACGATGAGCACCACTTCGACTGGAAGGGCCAGTGGGGCAACGCGGAGAGCTACTTCGAGCAATACGACCACCCGATCTGGAAAAAATTCGTCGAGGACGGCGTCAAAGGCGGGCACGGAGGCATGGACTGGCTCGTGTTCGAGGATTTCTTCGACTGTGTCAAAAACGGGAAGCCGACTCCGATCGACGTCTACGATATGGCGGTATGGATGAGCATCTCCGCGCTGTCCGAGGAATCGATCGCCTTGGGCGGGCATCCGGTCGCGTTTCCGGACTTTACGAACGGCAAGTGGACGACGAGGCGTTAGGAGGCAGACAGCTTGAATTTGGAGCGACTTTGCGAGGAGATCCGCCTTCCGCGGGAAGCGGTGGAAGTGCTTGAAGCATACCGCTCAATGGACGAAGGAACGTATGACGGCTACAGACGCGCGTTTCACGGTAACCGTGTTGCCTTTTTCGAAGAAATCACACGCGATCCCCGGTACAGGGGACTGCTGCTGTATCTGTTCCTCCGGTTTGCCGTCGATGCGCACGAGCGGTACCGCGCGCTTGGGATCGGGGACGACGTCTATTTCGATACGTTTGCCGATATTCGGATCTGGTGTCTGAACTGCGCGCGCGACTACGGCGAATACGGAATCGAGCAGTACGGCTGGCTGCAGGAGCATGTCCAGCTCAGACTGTTTCGTCTCGGCCGGCTGCAGTTCCAGCCCTGTCCGATCGACCGCGACGTCGTCGTGGACGGCAGGACCGTCTTCCGCGGGCAGATCGTGCTGAACGTGCACATTCCCGAAGGAGAGCCGCTGGATACGGGCTTGGCGGAGGAATCTTTCGCGCGTGCGGGGACGTTCTTCAGGGGTATTGAGCCGGTGTTCATGTGCCATTCGTGGCTGCTGTATCCGGAGCTGGCGGACATTCTGCCTCCGGACTCGAATATCGCCAAGTTCCAGCGCTTCTTCCAAATCTACGACATGGACCCTAGTTCGCGGGAAGCGGAGCAGCGCATCTTCATCCGGACGTCGGACGATCCGTCCGCCTACGAAGCTCGTACGACCTTGCAGCGCAGCGCCAAGGCCTACCTGGAATCCGGCCGCAAGCTCGGCAGCGGCTCGGGCATCTCGCTCGGGCTCCTCCGCTGAGATTGCGCCTCGTATGCGTCAAGCCCGCCAGAGTGGTTAAGCTCGGGCGGGCTTTGGGGTGCTGGCTTCGTCGATAGAGTCGCAGTGCGAGCTAATCCGTCGCCAGCCTCCCGTGACCTCGTCGATAGAACCGTCACGCGAGCTAATCCGTCGCCAGCCTTCCGTGACCTCGTCGATAGAACCGTCACGCGAGCTAATCCGCCGACTTCCTCCCGTGACCTCGTCGATAGAACCGCCGTGCGTGCTTATCCGTCGCCAGCCTCCCGTGACCTCGTCGATAGAACCGTCACGCGAGCTAATCCGCCGACTTCCTCCCGTGACCTCGTCGATAGAACCGTCACGCGAGCTAATCCGTCGCCAGCCTTCCGTGACCTCGTCGATAGAACCGCCGTGCGAGCTAATCCGTCGACTTTCTCTCGTTCCCCGGCCAATAGAGCCGCCGTGCGAGCTCCTGACACCCAGTTTCCGGCGGAGAGGGGAGGGCGGCCTGAGCAATGCCGGCACATTTTAGAAATTTCCTTCTTGTCTTTCGTGAATACGGTAGAATAGACTATATTATTGAAAGCGCTTATTCTGAAATCGATACCACATTCAACGGATTTCGAAAAAATATCAAACTGGCTTATCGCCCCTCTTCGTACAGGGAATAACGTCTCAAGTTAGGGGGCGCTTGGTCAAATAGCCTGTTCGCCGAATTCGTACACGGCCTTATGCGTCAGAAACATTGGATGAACGAAGGGAAGGTTATCTATGCGCCGAACTATGGTTGCGGCCCATACGGGCTGCGGAATTCATCCCGACAATACGATCGCTTCGTTCCTTGAAGGAATGGAACTGGGCGCGGACATCGTCGAAGTGGACGTGCGCGCGACCCGTGAGGGGCGCGCCGTCCTGCTCCATGACGATTCGCCGTATTTGCGTACCCACGACTATGAACGATTGAATGAAATGGCCGTCCGGCAGAGGCTCGATCCGATTTACGCCGAGCATGAAATAGCCACCCTGGAGCAAGTGCTGAGACTGTCGGCGCCGCACGGCACGAAGCTGAACCTGGATTTGAAATCGCTCGACAGCATCGAGCCGGCCGTCAGGCTCGTTCGGGAGTTCGAAGCGCAGAGTCGCGCGTTCATTACGGGCTGCTCGGATCGCATGACGGAGCTGTATCCGGACATTCAAGTGATGCGGAACACGCCGAATGCGCTGACGATGGAGCAGATGGAGCGTTACGGCGATTTCGCGGAGTTCGTATGCGCGGATGCGCTTCGCGCCGGATATGCGGGACTGAACATGAACGGCTTCACTTGCCTGCCGCCGATCGTGAAGCGGGCGCACGAGGCGGGACTGAAGGTATGGGTGTATACGATCAACGAGCGGCCGTTGATGGAATGGTTCCTGGGCATGGGCGTGGACGCTATTACGACGAGGAAGCCGAAGCTGCTGCAGGAGCTCGTCGTCGGCTGAGAAATGAGGGGTATGAGTTGCAGGTTAAAATCAAAGACGTGGCCAAAAAGGCGGGCGTGTCCGTGACGACCGTATCCAGGGTCCTCAACGGGGAGAAATACGTCAAAGACGATCTCAAAGCCAAAGTGAACCGGGTCATCGAAGAGCTGGGATACGCTCCGAGTCAAATCGCCCGCAGTTTGGTACGCAAAAAAACGAACCTCATTGGCGTCATCGTGCCAGATCTAACGTCCAGCTTCTATTCTACGATTCTGAGCAGCATCGAGGAGCGGGCGAGCGCCAACGATTACAATCTGCTCGTCTGCAACATCAGCGAGGATATCGACAAAGAGTACAAGTACTTAAACGTGTTCCAGGAAATGCGGGTCGAAGGCATCATTATCATGCATGAGAAAATCAACGAGCAAATTCGCGCTTTCATTCATAAAATCAACACGCCCGTTGTATTTTCCAGCGTTAAGCCGATGGACCAGAAGTTTATTTCGGTCATCGTCGACGACTACGCCGCCGCTTACGAGGCGACCCGTTATTTGATCGAGCAGGGGCATGAGACGATCGGATTTATCGGCGGGGACATGCGTGACGTGACGTCTGGCCAGAACCGGTACAGCGGCTATCGCAACGCGATGTCGGATTTTAACAAGAAGCTCGTGTTCGAGCATATCCGATTCGGCGATTACAAGGTACAGAGCGGTTACGATCAGATGAAGGAAATGCTGAGCGCCGGCAATCCGCCTTCCGCGGTATTCGCGGTCAGCGACGACATGGCCGTCGGCGCCATGAACTGCATCCGGGATCACAACTTGCGAGTGCCGGAAGACATTGCGGTCATCGGCTTCGACGGAAGCCAACTGACCGAGCTTGTGCGCCCCACGCTGACTTCGATGGAGCAGCCGATCCACCAGATGGGTAGGGTGACGATGGACGTGCTGCTGAAGCTGATCTCTGGCGAGACGCTTCCGGACGGCGACGTCGTGCTGGAGCATCGCTTGGTCGTCCGGGAGAGTTCGCGAAGTCGGGCCGAACGGACGGAAGATCTGCACATGGAATAGGAATTGCAAGCCAACCCAAAATCAACCTCGGGGAACTGAACATGGACAGCATCGCCGAGGCAGAACGATGTCGGTCAGCCAGTACGGAGGCAATACGGGTACGCCGGACGGACCGGTTCTGGAGAGGTGCGTTGCGGAGAAGATCGGCTATACGACGGACAGTTGGGAAGTCGCACTCTGAAAGGGCGGGCGGCGAGAGGGGTTCCAGACGAGGAGGATAATGCATGAGCTTCGATTTAAAATTCAACGAGGACGGCACGTTTAAGATTGTGCAGTTTACGGATATGCATTTCGGGGACGACAAGGAGGAGGCTCGCGTCAAGGACGGCAAGACGACTGCACTCGTTGAGCGGATCATTGCGGCGGAGAAACCGGATTTGATCGTGCTGACGGGGGATATGATCTGGAGTCACGGCGTTCCAGATCCGAAGGCGGGCTTCCGGCGGGCGATCGCTCCGATCGTCGCTTCCGGCCTGCCTTGGGCCGCGGTGTTCGGAAATCACGACGCCGAAGCGGGCGTGACGCGGGAAGAACTGCTGGACATCCAGCAGCAATATGGGACATGCCTTTCCGTTGCCGGTCCTGCCGACATCCATGGGACCGGCAATTATGTATTAACGGTGCGCGGAAGCGGATCTGCTGAGGGTCCCGAGGGGGAAGGCGCGGCGCTGTACTTCTTCGATTCTGGCATTAACGCTCCGGAGCCGATCGGCGGATACGCTTGGATTCACCCCGATCAGGTGAATTGGTATACGCAGCAGGCCCAGCAGTTGGCGAAGCGCACGGGAACGGTGGCGGGAGTAGGAAAAGGTGCAGGAGCAGGTTCTCCGCTTCCCGCACTCGCGTTTTTCCATATTCCGGTGCCGGAATACGACGAGGTATGGAACGCAGGGCTGGCGACGGGCACGAAGGAAGAGAAGGTCGAGTGTCCGAAGATCAACACCGGGTTGTTCGGCGCGATGGTTCATATGGGCGACGTGATGGGCACGTTCGTCGGGCACGACCACGACAACGATTATTGCGGCACCTTGCACGGCATCCGTCTCTGTTACGGACGGGTGACGGGATACAACTGCTACGGCAAGCTCCAGCGGGGCGCGAGGGTCATTCGGCTGACGGAAGGCAAGCGGGATTTCGAGACGTGGATCGTCGAGGCGGACGGAGGAATCGTACGATAAATTCGAGCTTGCTGAGGCATGGAGTGCGGGTGCTGCAGAGGCTGCGGGGGATTGCGCTAACCTAGAGAGACTGCCCGAAAGCGACTTGCGGGCGGTCTCTTTTTCTCATAGGAAGGGAACCTCACCTTGATCGCAAGCTGGCTCTCCGCCAATCTTCATCAAAACTTCATCGAAGTTTGCTTGTATGAAGTCCGATAATTCAGTATTCTATAGCTAATGTTTCATGATCTTACGAGGTCGAGAGAGAAAGGGAGATGGCAATGAGCAAAACCATTCAGTTCGACTATTCCAAAGCGTTGCAATTCGTCGGTCAACATGAGATAGACAATCTGGCGCCGGCCGTCAAGCTGGCTCACGAGCAATTACATAACGGAACGGGAGCGGGGTCCGACTATCTGGGCTGGATCAACCTGCCGTTCGATTACGACAAGGAAGAGTTCGCTCGCATCCAGAGCGCGGCGAAGAAGATCCAATCCGATTCGGACGCGCTGATCGTCATCGGCATCGGCGGCTCCTACCTCGGGGCGCGCGCTGCGATCGAGATGCTGCAGCACTCTTTCTACAATACGTTGTCGAAAGAGCAGCGCAAGACTCCGCAAATTTTCTACGCAGGCAACAACATCAGCTCCACTTACGTCACGCACCTGCTGCAAGCGCTCGAAGGCAAGAACTGGTCGATCAACGTCATCTCCAAGTCGGGCACGACGACCGAGCCGGCGATCGCTTTCCGCATTTTCCGCGAAGCGTTGGAGAATAAATACGGCAAGGAAGAAGCCCGCAAGCGCATCTACGCGACAACCGACAAAGCTCGCGGAGCGCTGAAGGTGCTGGCCACTGAGGAAGGCTACGAATCGTTCGTTATCCCGGACGACGTCGGAGGCCGCTACTCCGTGCTGACGGCTGTCGGCTTGCTGCCGATCGCTACTGCCGGCATCGACATCGAAGCGATGATGAAGGGCGCGCAAGACGCCGCTACCGCTTATAACAACCCGAACCTGAGCGAGAACCAGGCGTACCAATACGCGGCCGTCCGCAACGCGCTGTACCGCAAAGGCAAGACGGTCGAAATTCTCGCTAACTACGAGCCGGGACTGCACTTCGTCTCCGAATGGTGGAAGCAGCTGTACGGCGAGAGCGAAGGCAAAGACTACAAAGGCATCTACCCGGCTTCCGTCGACTTCTCCACGGATCTGCACTCGATGGGGCAGTTTATCCAGGAGGGCAATCGGATCATCTTCGAAACGGTGCTCCAGGTCGGCGAAGTGTCCGAGCAGATCACGATCCAGAAGAGCGAAGACGACCTGGACGGCTTGAACTTCCTGGCCGGTCAGACGCTCGACTTCGTCAACAAGAAGGCGTTCCTCGGAACGCTGCTGGCGCACACGGACGGCAACGTGCCGAACCTGATCGTCAACCTGCCGGACACGAGCCCGTATACGTTCGGCTACATGGTCTACTTCTTCGAGATCGCTTGCGGCGTCAGCGGCTACCTGCTCGGCGTTAACCCGTTCGACCAACCGGGCGTCGAAGCGTACAAGAAGAACATGTTCGCGCTGCTCGGCAAGCCGGGCTTCGAAGAACAGAAGAAAGCGCTGGAAGCAAGACTGTAATCGAATGTAAAATAAGAAGAGCGCCTCCGGGCGCTCTTTTTTCAAAAGCGGACAAAATGCCGTATAGAACTGCGGTTGAAGGAGCAAATCGATGGAACATTCGTCTGTATTGCGGGTCGCTAGAGGAGGCGGCGTCATATGGTTGGCTGTCGCTGCGGTTCTCGTCGCTCTATGGGCCGGATCGCTGAATCCGTGGCTGACCTCGGCGGCAAGTTGGGCTGCGGTAGCGGCGGGATGGGTCATCGTAAAAAGGATCAAAGGCACAATCCATTCGTCGGATGCTTGGGGCGCGTTGGCCGCGCTGGCGTTACTCGCCGCATTCGCATGGGCGTGCAGCGAGGCTCTCGTCCAGTTGAGGCTTAGGTTGTTTAATCCTTTCGGACCGACGTTGGAGCCGTTAATCGAGGGTCAGGGTTGGATCGTCGCCGTCGCGCTGGGGCTGCTTGTCGCGGCGATCGGCGGCGCATGGCTGCTGTCGTCTTCCATCACGGCTTCGTCGGGGCAAGCGGGGGTTCGTGTTCACGAAATTATGATCCGAGCTTTCCGACATTTGAAGCGGAGCCGGGCAGCCGGCTCGTTCGCCGCAGCCGCGGGAGGCATGACCGTCGCAGCTGCCATGATCGGCGCCCATGCGGAGACGCCTTGGCGAATCGTCGCAGGATTGGCAGCGGCCTATGCGCAGATCTATTGGTTTGCGCTGGCCGATCGCCGTAAGCCCGAGTCCGAGCATACGGCTTCGGGCAACGTGAGAGAAGCGAGAACAATTCGGAGAAGCAGAAAAGTCGTGCTTGGTTCTTTAATTGCGTTTCACGCCATTTTTGTAGCCTTCTATGCCTTGTTGTTCGGCGCGTACTACGGTTGGACTTGGAAGATTCCCGCCCTCTATATTTTAACCTGGATCGGTGGAGCCGTCTGGGCCTTGATCGCTTGGCTGTTTGCGTTATCGAGAATCGTGTACGCGATCGTCATAATTCTGCTCGGATTGGCATGCGCGCTGCTCCTGGGGATGATCGTCGGTTCGTACGATTGGGATGCGCTGGCCTGAGTCCGATTACGGAATAACCACTTAGAGGGGAGCGAAGAGCGGAATGATCGATATACATACGCATATTCTACCCGGTCTGGACGACGGGGCGTCGGACTGGAACGATACGCTGAACATGGCTCGGGCCGCCGCCGCGGACGGCATCTCGACGATTATCGCAACGCCTCACCATGCGAACGGACGTTACGATAACCCGGCCGCGGCCATTCGGGAACACGTATCCCGAATCAACGAACGGTTGGCGGAGGCCGGCGTGCCCGTCACGATCGCGGCGGGGCAAGAGATCCGCGTGCACGACGATCTGCTGGACGCGTGGCACAGGGGAGAGCTGCTGACGCTGGCGGGTTCCGATTACGTGCTGATCGAAATGCCATTCTCCCATATCCCCAAACATATGGAGGAGCTGCTTCACGAGCTAAGCGTCCTGAACCTGCGGCCGATTATCGCTCATCCCGAGCGCAACGCGGAAATCGCGGGGCGGCCCGGCCGGCTCGCGGAGCTGATCGAGCTCGGCGCCTATGCGCAGATGACGACGCATTCGCTGCTGGGCGGATTCGGCAGGCAGATCCAGAGAGCCGCATGGGAACTGTGCGAGAGCGGTCTCGTTCATGTCGTGTCGTCGGACGCCCACGATACCGGGCGAAGGGGATTCTGCTTGAGCGAGGCGTACGAGGCGATTCGCGCGCGGCAGGGAGAGCCGTGGGAAGCCTACTACAAGTATAATGCGCGCTGCGTGGCGGACAACAACCCTTTCGGAAGCCGGCCGGCGGTATCGCGTTCCGGGGACAACGCGCTTAGGAGGATGATCTCCTATTTGACCGGGCGAAGGGGGTAACCGGACCGAAATTAATGCTGAAGATGCAAATCCGACGGCCGAGCGACCGGGACTCGTCGAAGCGAAACGGTCGACACAGGGCGACTTAATATGAAAATATTTAATGAATAAGAAAAATAAGGATATTGTTCATCGGCAAAATGACCAAATATTTTAGATCCATGCACAACTGAAAGCGATTGCATCTTCACGATGAAATCGGCGGTCAAAACGTTGCATCCCTTCGTAAAATGGTTTAATCTTCCTACTCTGTTTCCAATGACGGCCCTAAGTCCCCCTTTTTGCCCCGATTCCAACCGCCTTCCCCGGCCGCCCGCCGTCCGAACAATCGACATAGGCATTCGAAATCCCTGATTATATAAGGTCGAACGGAGGCGGGATCGTCTCCGGGCCGCGGGTCTATAGTCTGTATAGGACCTCTGGAGAGTAGAGCGCTTCCATGGATTGAAACGACCGCCGTACACGCCCGAAAACGCGAACTCCTCCGCCTGGCCGCCCCGCAAAAATGAGCAGGAATGGCTAATCGGCATCATGTCTTTAATCCCTCTTGAAATTTTATTTTCTATGTCATACTAAATTACAAGTCGCGGCAGTACCCGCTCAACGACGACTCGGACGACTACACGGGTAGAGGAGAAAAGTTCAAAACTTCTACGGCAAGCGAAGGTGATTGAAGATGAACGTTTCGAATCCGGCGCAGAAGCAAGAGAAGCTGAAGCGGTTTTTGGACATGCTTTCGCGAGACGCTTCTCTGAGCCGCCGTCACGATTCCGCAAGCGCGTGGTCGTGGGAAGAGCTTCTATCCTACACCGGGTACGATCCCGGGGACGGAACGATCGACGTGGCCGAGCTGGTTTCTCTCGCGCTGGGAAAGCTGGGCATCGACGCCGACACGAAAGCGATGATGGAACACGTTCTGAACGGAGGAACGGTCGGGGAATTTATTAACGCTTCCTGGCCCAAACCCGACTCGACCGGCATGGACGGCTCCCACGAGGCTTGCGGCGGGGGCTGAACGCAGCAGGGGAGTTCGCGAATCGAATATGACGGCCGGATGGGGCGGCGCTTCGTCCGGATTATTTTGGCCCAAAAGTTCTCGTTTTGAATAATAAAATTCTAATCTTATTCTAATTGAACTAATTTTCAGGCCTGGAGAGCGCGAGAACATTAAGAGCGACGGAGGAAACGAGATGGAATTGAAACAATACTGGCTCATCGTCAAAAAAAGGCTGCTGCTGATCGCTCTGATCGCGACCGTCGTCTGCTTGAGCGTCGGCATCTATTCCTACTACTTCATCACGCCGCAGTATCAGGCTTCGGCCAAGCTGATCGTCAACCAGTACAAGGACAGCAGCTCGCTGCTTCCGAGCATCGACGTCGGCTCCATCAACTCCACGATCGGCCTCATCAAAACCTACAAAGAGATTATACGGACGCCGCGCATCATGAAAAGCGTCAGCAAGGATTACCCCGAGCTGAATATGTCCTACGGCGAGCTGATCGGCAAGGTCAGCGTAAGCTCGGTGAACGAAACGCAGGTCATGTCGATCTCCGTCCGCGACCATTCTTACGAGCGGGCGGCCAAGGCGGCCAACGCGGTGGCGGTCGTCTTTCAGAAATCGGTTCCCGAGCTGATGAAGGTCGACAACGTATCCGTCCTGGATTTCGCCGATCCGAAGGAAGCGCATGGCCCGGTCGCTCCTAATCCGAAAATGAACATCGCCGTCGCCTTCCTCTTGTCGCTCATGCTCGGCGTCGGCATTGCTTTCCTGCTGGAATATTTGGACGACACGATCAAGACGGAAGAGGACATCGAGGCGCTGTTCCAAGTACCGGTGCTGACCGCGATTCCGAGGTTCAAGGAGAAGGACGCGTCCGAGCGCGGCGGAGGGAAAGTGCAGTTGCAGACGAACGGGAGGGAAAATCATGTCTCGTTATAAGTGGAGCGTCATTACCGACGCGAATCCGAAATCCCCGATTTCTGAGGGGTACCGGATGCTGAGAACCAACGTCGAGTATTCCGCGATCGACCAGACGCTGCAAGTCATCATGGTCACCTCCTCCAAGCCGGGGGAAGGCAAGAGCACGACATGCGCGAATCTGGCCGTCGCGTTCGCCCAGACGAGCAAGAAGGTGCTGCTGATCGACGCGGATCTGCGCAAGCCGTCGCAGCATCATCTGTTCGGCAAGTCGAACCGGATCGGCCTCACGACCGCCCTGTTCCGGCAGAAGGAGCTTGAAGACGTGATCCAGCAGACGAACACCGACGATCTGGCGATCATCCCCGCCGGTCCGACGCCGCCGAATCCGTCGGAATTGCTCGCTTCCAAGCGGATGGCCGCGCTGCTGGAGACCGCGAGGGAACGGTACGACGTCGTCATTATCGACACGCCTCCGCTCATGTACGTGACGGACGCGCAGATCGCGGCCGCCCAGAGCGACGGCGTCATCCTCGTCGTCGAAGCGGGCAAGGTGAAGAAGGACGTCGCGCTCAGAGCGAAAGCGTCGCTGGACCACGTGAAGGCCAGACTGATCGGCGTCGTGCTCAATAACGTTCCGCGCAAGCACTCGGATACCTATTACTACTATTACGGCGACCGCAACGACGCCTGATCGAAGGCGTTCGGTCCGGACCGCAAACGCGTTAGGTAATGTCTCCTGCACCTCTATCACCGGAGGCACTCGGTCATGCTGTGGGTCAGCCGACCTTAGACGTTTATCGTCAAGGGTATGACGTGAGGAAGGGTTAAATGCCCAAGCAAATTCAAGCGAAAGGGCTGCCCCTTCTTAGAGTAAGTGGGGTTAACAAGATGATCAAAGAAGCGAGAAGTGCATCTGTCTCCTGGAGACTGCCTCATACGGTCTTGAAATTACATTGTGACGGGTCTACCTATTCAAAATTTCAAGATCGTATAGCATCGGAAGGAGATAGATGCACGAAGCGTTCATTCATCGAGAATCTTCGTACAGCCCTACTTACTCACGGGACAGTCCCACAGACATAAATCAAAAGGATAGGTGAGATCAAAATGGAGAGAGTGAAAAAAGCGATTATACCCGCGGCCGGTCTAGGCACCCGTTTTTTGCCGGCCACGAAAGCGATGCCCAAAGAGATGCTTCCCATTGTTGATAAGCCGACCATCCAATATATCGTCGAGGAAGCGATCGAATCCGGCGTCGAGGACATCATCGTCGTCACCGGCAAAGGCAAACGGGCGATCGAAGACCATTTCGACATCGCGTTCGAGCTGGAGCACACGCTGGAGGAGAAAGGGAAGCTGGACATTCTCGAGAAGGTCCGCAAGTCCTCCCAGGTCAATCTGCACTATATCCGGCAAAAGGAGCCCAAAGGGCTTGGACACGCCGTATGGTGCGCGCGCAACTTCATCGGCGACGAGCCGTTCGCGGTGCTGCTCGGGGACGACATCGTCGAGGCCGAGGTTCCCTGCACCCGGCAGTTGATCGAGCAGTACGAGCGTACGGGACGTTCGATCATCGGCGTGCAGACGGTGGGCGTCGATCAGACGCATCGCTACGGCATCGTCGATCCGGGCGAGAGGACGGATCAGCTGTACCGGGTCAACCGCTTCGTGGAGAAGCCGCCGCAAGGACAAGCTCCCTCCAACCTGGCGATTATGGGCCGCTACGTGCTGACGCCAGACATTTTCGAGTATTTGGGCCGTCACGAGCGGGGAGCGGGCGGAGAAATTCAGCTGACCGACGCGATTCAGAGGCTGAACGAGGACCGGGGCGTTTACGCGTACGATTTTCAAGGCGTCCGGTACGACGTGGGCGAGAAAATCGGCTTTATTATGACGACGATCAATTTCGCGCTGCGCAATCATGAATTAAGGCATGTACTGATGACCGAACTGGAGGAGATCATGGAGCGCGAGCTGGTGCAGCAATTGATTGCGGGAAGGGGAGATACCTGATGAATATCGGTCCGCATTACCGGAGCGAAGCGATGGATTATCGTCCGAACGTCCTGCGGGAGCGGGAGGCGCGGCGAACGTTCTCCCTCTATTCCGCGATGAAGCGGACCGTCGATCTGCTCGGTTCGCTGGCGGGATTGGCGCTGGCAAGTCCGGTGCTGGCCGTCGCCGCCGCGCTGATCAAGTGGGAGGACCCGCAAGGTCCGGTTATTTTCAGCCAGACGAGAATCGGCAAGGACGGGAAGCCCTTCCGCATGTACAAGCTTCGCTCGATGTACACCGACGCGGAGGACAAGCTGAAGGAACTGCTCGACCGCAACGAGATCAACGGCGCGATGTTCAAAATGAGGGAAGATCCGCGCGTGACGAGGGTCGGCAGGTTCATTCGCAAGACGAGCATCGACGAGCTGCCGCAGTTGATCAACGTGCTCAAAGGAGAAATGTCGCTCGTTGGTCCCCGGCCGCCTCTGGCCAGGGAAGTGGCGGAATACACGGAGCACGACAAGAAGCGGCTGTCGGTCACGCCGGGCTGCACGGGATTGTGGCAGGTAAGCGGGAGGAGCAGCCTCAGCTTTAAGGAGATGGTCGAGCTGGACATCGCCTATATCGAGAAGAGGTGCCTCTGGCTGGACATCAAAATCATGCTGAGAACGTTCAAAGCCGTCGCAGGTTCCCGGGACGCATTCTAAAACAGACAACGGAGGTGATACGATGGCGAAAATCCTTCATCTGTCGGAGTTCACGAAGGGCGGCGTCGAAACCCACCTCAACGAGGTGCTCAAGCACCAGGCCGGCCGCCACGACATTTATTTGATGGCCTCCGAGCATAATTCCAACCCGCATTCGCTTCAGATCAGTCCCGAACGTCTCATTCTGTACCCTTACCAGCGGAAGCCGGCCTATTTTCTTAAAGCGATGAGGGAGATTCGGAAAAAAGTCAACGAGCTTCAGCCGGATATCGTGCACATACACGGAACGTTCGCGGGCGTCTTTCTGCGAACGTTGTTTTTTTTCAGGAGGAAGCGTCCCGTCGTCGTGTACTGCTCGCACGGCTGGGCGTTTCTGATGGACACGAAGTCATGGAAGCGCAAGCTGTTCGCGTGGGCGGAGAAGCTCCTGGCCCTGCGCACGGACGCCATCATCCACATCTCGAAGCACGAATACGCGATGGCGATGAATTACGGGCTGCCGCCGCGCAAATCGGTCGTCGTATACAACGGCGTGTCGGATGCGTCCGCCGCCGCGGAGCCTGCGCCGCTTTCCGTTAAGCCGGACAAGATCAACCTGCTCTTCGTCGGGCGTTTCGACCGGCAGAAAGGGTTGGATCTGCTGCTCGACGTGTTTAACGAGCAGCAGCTGTCGCACATCGACTTGTACTTGGCCGGCGATTCCGTGCTGGCGCAAAGCGAGCGCCGATATCCGGACAATGCGATCCGGCTCGGCTGGGTGGAAAATTCGGAGATCGACCGCTACATGAAGGCGTGCGACGCGGTGATCGTTCCGTCTCGCTGGGAGGGGTTCGGCATCGTCGCGATCGAGGCGCTGCGCAACGGCAAGCCGGTCATCGCCAGCAATCGGGGCGCGCTTCCGGAGATCGTGCGGAACGGCGTGAACGGATACGTGTTCGATTTCGAACGCAAGGAGCAGCTTGCCGATCTTCTGCGGACGCTGGACAAGCGCAAGCTGGCGGAGATGGGGCGGGCCGGAGAGCGCATTTTCAACGAGCAATTCCATTCCGGCCTCATGAACCGGCAGATCGAACGATTGTACGACGCGGTGCTAAGAAGGCCGGACCAACGGTATTCCGCAACCGTCAAGAAATACGTGTAAGCGCGGGAGCGGAGAGCGGGTGAATGGAATATGCGCAACAATCCGGCGATGCCCGGGGTCGCAGACGGCCAAACCGGCGGCAACCAGACGCTCTGGGCGCTGTATCTCGTTATTGTGCTGCTGCTGACCGTCTATCAGGATTTTCCCTTAGTCAATGTGATCGGAGAGATCGGCCGGTCGCCGATCGTCCTGCTGCTTCCGCTGTTCGCCGTCTGCGAGGCGGCGATGCTGGCGAAGCATAAGCGGGTGATGCACAGCTCGAAGCTGCAGCGGTATTTGCTCGTTTTTATCGTTTATTTGAGCTTTATCAGCGTCGCTTACGTGCTCGCGCAATTTCTGCAAGGCAGCTACAGCTTCGGGCAGGAGAACCTGCTGGGCAAGGCGATCAAAGTGCTGACTTATTTCGTGCTGATCTTGCTCTACGTCAGGCACATGCAGCTGCTGTTCGCGAAGATTGGCAGCGGACGCGTGCTTTACGTCTGCTTCTTCGTCGTCGTCGCGCTGCTGACGGTCATTATGATCGCGGAGCTGGCGAGCATTCCGAACGCGCTGGCGCCGCTGCATGCGGGGAGCCATCCCTACTGGCGGGTTAGGCTGCTCACCTCGGAGAGCAGCACGACCGGCACGATCGTGGTCGTCTATTCGGCGATTCTCGTCTATCTGACCCGGTATTTGAGCGGGCCGGGCAAGGTGCTGTCGATCGTGTTCATCGCCGGTTTTTTCCTGTTTTATCTGTTCGTGACGGGCTCGAAGGGGTTTCTGATCGTCGCTTTGCTGACGATCGTCGTCACGATGGCGAAGTTTCTCGATTTCCGGAAGAAAAGAAACTTCCTTCTGCTTCTGGGGGCGGCGGGGGCGATGTATTTGTTCGTTTCCCATTTCTCCGCCGGCGTATTGGGCTCGCTGAGCAACGACATCGAGAACTACACGTCGTCCTATACGAGAATGGGCACGATTCTGATCGCGCTGGCTACCGTCGCCCATCATCCGCTGGGCGTGGGCACGGGCGCTTATTTGATGTATTTCGACCAGTACGTGGACGGCGCGATCGGCATGATGTCGCGGTTTTATTACGATGCGTTCGGCATCGGCCAGATCAACGCGGGGGAGCTGCTGCAGTATTCCGACACGGACCGGAACGTGGGCGTGAAATCGGGCTTTTTCCAATGGGTGATGTTCGGAGGAGTCGCGGCGGTCATCTTCTTCTATCTGCTGGCCGCCAACCTGCTGCGGAAGGCGATGGTCAGTTCCATTCTGTTTCCCGCCTTGGTTTTCGTGCTGCTGTCCCTGCTGTTCGTCGCGCTGGAGATCAAATACGAAATCTGGCTGTTTTTCGCTTTTATCAGCTATGTCACGACATCGACAAGGAGGGCCGAGACGTGAAAATATTGCTCGTATGCAGCGATTTCCCGTATCCTCCGAACCATGGCTTAAGAGTCGATACTTGGGGGAGGATCAAGGCGCTCGCCGAGCTCGGCTGCAAGCTGCACCTCGTCGTATGCGGCAAGCAGCGGCCGGGCGACGCGGACATCAAGGCCGTCGGCGATTACGTCGAGGAGATCGTGCTCTGTCCGCGGAGGAGCAAGCTCGCCGACGCGCTTCGGCTCGTCCCAATGCAGGCCCAGTCGAGAGCCGAGCTGGGGCGCATTCCGCTGGCGGACGATTACGATTACGTGCTGCTGGAGGGCGACTACGTGTACCCGATCCTGAACAATCCGCGAATCAGGCGCGAGCGGGCGATTCTGCGGGTGCACAACGACGAGGCGGTCTATTTCAAGGCGCTGGCGAGGAGCGCCACCAGCCTGCTGCACAAGCTGTACTATCGGATGGAAAGCGGCAAGTTCGCGGCGCTGCAAAGGAAGATGCGGTCCAGGATCGACAAGTATCTGTTCATCTCCAGCAAGGAGTTCGAGCGGTTTCGCGCGCTCGATCCGGCGGCCCAGAGTCAGTTCCTGCCGCCCCCGGTCGACGGGGAGGCGTTCCGGCCCGGCACGTTCCGGACGCGTCACGTCGTGTTCGTCGGCTCGCTGTTCATGCCCAACAACCGGGAAGCAATCGAGTGGTATTTGGCCCATATTCACCCGGGGCTGCTGGACGTGCCGGGCTACAGGTTTGTCGTGGCCGGTAACAGCCGCAACCAGAGCCTGGGCTGGCTTGAAGCGTATGACCTGACGAACGTGGATGTGCACGATACGCCGGCCAGCCTGGAGGACATCTACGCGAACGGTTATTTGTTCGTCAATCCGATGCGCAACGGGGCGGGTGTGAAGCTGAAGACGATCGAAGCGATCCAGAACGGCCTGCCGGTCGTCTCCACCTCGGTCGGCTGCGAAGGCACCGGACTGATCGACGGCGAGCATATGCTGCTGGCCGACGAGCCGCGTCATTTTCTCGGACATATCAAGACGCTGCTTGCCGATCCGATCAAGGCTCAGGCTTTGCTGGAGGCTTCGCAGCATTTTATACGGGGACAGTACGATCACAAGGAAGTTCTGAGAAGGTATCTGCAATCGTTAAACGCCAAGTTATCAAGCTAAGCGGGGGAATGCGAATGGACAGGAGCAGAACGAACGTCTTGTTCGTGACCCATGCGGACAAGAAAGGCGGCGCGGAGCAGAGCCTGATCCATCTGATCAATTATTTGGACACGTCCAAGTACCGGATCTACTTGCTCTGTCCCGGCGACGCCTCCTATTTGCACGAGATTCGGACGGAATACGAGCTTTTTCCGCTTCGTCTCAACAGCATCAAGAAGAGACTCGGCTTTGGTTATGTGGACACCGTGTTGCGCATGCGGGCATTCGTGAAGAAAAAACGGATCGACATCATCCATGCCAACGGCTGGCGAGCCCCGTGGTATGCGGCACCGTTGAAGTTCATGGCAAACAGCAAGCTTGTCTGGCATCACCGGGACTACACTCATCTGCGCATGTTCAATCGGGTGCTGCCCCGGTTTTTCGATCAGGTGATCTGCATTTCGCGTTTCGTCGCCAGCTCCGTTCAAGGCGGCAACAAGACGATCATCTACAACGGCGTCGATCCGGAGACGGCGCGAATGCCGAAGAGCCGCGCGTTCATGGAGGACGACACGCTCGTCATCGGGACGTTCGGCCGGATCGTGGAATGGAAGAGATACGATCTCGTCATCGAGGCGGTCAAGAAACTTGCCGACGACAAAGCCTACAACTGGAAGCTGCTGATCGTGGGCGACGCGTCCGTCGACGGATCGGAGAGTTATTATGCCGAGCTGGTGCGCAAGGTGCGCGACTACGGGCTGGAGGAGAACGTCGTCTTCTACGGTTACAGCCCGAGACCGCTCGACGTGATGAAGGAGTGCGATCTGACGATCAATTTCTCGCTGAACGAGCCGTTCGGCAGAGTCATTATCGAGTCGATGCTCGTGCGCACGCCGGTCATCGTATCGGATTCCGGGGGCGCGCCGGAAATCGTCGAAGAGACGAAGGGCGGCTGGATCGTCAAGGACGGGGACGTCGAGGCGCTGTACCGGACGATCCGGCTCGTGTACAGCAAAGCCGTCGATTACCAGGAGCTTGCCGAACGGGGATACGAGGCCGTCATGAGCGAGTTTAATATGAACGCGATTGCCAGAAAGGTAGAGACGGCCTACCGTTCGCTGCTGGCCGGGGGCGGCGCGGCGGAGACGGCGGGGGCAGGGTAGCGCATGGGTATCCCGTTCCGTCAGATTCGCGTCGGCAAGCTGCTCGCCGTGCTCAAGGGCGCCGTCGTATTGCCGGTCAAGGCCGATTCGGCCGGCCGTCTGGGCCGGATCGCGGGCAAGCTGGCGATCTCGAACAAAGGAGAGCTCATTCTCGGACGAAGCGTCTCCTTCCATGCCAAGCCGTTCCCGTCGTCCATCTCGGTGGGCAAGGGGGCCAGGCTGTGGATCGGCGATAACGTCTTCTGCAATTACGGGCTGGATATCGGCTGCACGGCCTCGATCCGGATCGGCAGCCACACGATCATCGGCCCGATGGTCAACCTGATCGATGCGAACTTCCATCCGGTGGACGCGGAGGACGGTTCCCGGAGCCTGCCGATCGTCGTCGGGGACAACGTCTGGATCGGCAGAGGCTGCATCGTGCTGCCCGGCGTTACGATCGGATCGGGCAGCGTGATCGCCGCGGGCAGTGTCGTGACGCGGGATATTCCCGCGAACGTGCTGGCCGGCGGCGTTCCGGCCAAAGTTATCCGCGAGCTGTCCGTGCCGGAGGGCTGGATTCGCAGGAACGTGCAAGGAGCGGATGCGAGATGAAAGTATGGATGTGGCCGAAATATAGCGAATTGAATTTGTACAACAATCTATTGACGGATTCGCTCTGCGGCGCAGGGGTCGAAGTGATGGACCTGACGCATGGCCGACTGGCGCTGCGGGTCGCGCGGGCGAAGCCGGGAGACGTCGTCCACGTGCATTGGATGCACCACGCCTACCAGAATCGCAATCCGCTGCTGTTCGCCGCCAAGTCCGCCCTGCTCCTGACGACGCTGCTCGTGCTGAAGGCGAAGCGGGTGCGGCTGGTCTGGACGCTGCACAATCTGTACCCGCACGAGGTGAAATACCGGCGGATGGAGCGCGCGATGCGCACGCTGATCTGCCGGTTCTGCTCCCGGCTGATCGTCGCGTCGGAGGCGGCCAAGCGGCAGGCGATGGCGGAGTTCGATGTGCCTGCCCGCAAGCTGACCGTCGTGAAGCACGGCCACTACGCGGACGCGTACCAATCGAACGGCACGAACTTCAGGCGGCGGTACGGCATCGGCGAAGACGCCGAGGTCTATCTGTTCCTCGGAGCCATCAAAGCCTACAAGGGCGTTGAAGAGCTGATTGAAGCTTATCGCGCGATCAAGACCGACAATTACTCCCTGATTATCGCAGGCAAGGCGGATCGGGAGATGGAGGCGTACCTTCGCAGCGCGAAGGATATCGCGAACCTCGTTCTGGATTTGCGTTTTATCCCGAACGAAGAGGTGGCCGACTTGATTGGAGCCGCGGATGTCATGGTGATGCCCTATAAAGAGATTACGACATCGGGCTCCGCGATTCTCGGCCTAAGCTTCAGGAAGCTGATCGTCATGCCGGACAACGGCTTTATCGACGAATATTTCGAGGAGGGCATGGTCGTCCGCTACGATCCCGGCGTCGCCGGCGGTCTGGCGGCCGCGATGGAGAAGGCCATGCGAAGCGTCAAGGAAGGGAGGTCGCCAGATTACGATCGGGCGCTGCGGGAGCTCGAATGGGGTGCGATCGCCGAACGGATCAAAAACGTGTATCAAGGGCGGGATGAACGATGAAGGTAACGGTAGCCATCTGCACGCACAACCGGGCGAAGGATACGGCGGAAGCGATCGGCAGCGTGCTGGTTCAGGACTTCGATAAGAAGGAGCTCGAGATCGTCGTCGTGGACAACGGCTCGACGGACGGGACGGCGGAGACGGTCCACGGCTTGCGGCAGCGGCACGGCGAGCGAATCCGCTACGTGTTCGAGCCGAAGCTGGGGCTGTCGACGGCCCGCAACCGGGCGATCCGCGAGGCGAAGGGAGAATGGATTCTGTTTCTCGACGACGACGCGCTGGCGGGAAGCCAGTGGGTGCGGCACATCGTCGACGTCTTCGCGAGAGATCCGGCGATCGGCTGCGTGGGAGGCAAAATCGATCCGCTATGGGAAGGCGAGGAGCCGAGCTGGATTCCGGCGGAATACCGGTCGGTGTTCACCATTCTCGATTACTCGGGCGTTGTCGTCGAGATGCCCGCGCCCGCGATTCCTTACGGCGCGAACGTCGCGTTCCGCCGAAGCGTGTTCGCGGACATCGAGCCGTTCCGCGAGGATCTCGGCCGAGTCGGCCGCAACCTGCTGTCGAGCGAGGAGAGCGAGCTCATCGCCCGGCTTCGCGTCAAACACAAGGTCTATTACACGCCTTACGCCTCGGTCAGGCATAAGGTTGCCAAGGAGCGCACGACGAGGAAGTGGTTCCTGAAGCGGATGTTCTGGCAGGGAGTAAGCGACGCGGTCAAGCGGAGGGATGCTGGTGCGACGGCCGTTCTGAAGCATAGCGTTCGCATGGTTCAAGCGATCGGAACGTCGCTGCTGTCGATTTTCCAATACGAAAGATTTATCCGGCAGATCGTGAAGGTCTGTTACCGTAACGGGGCGCTGATCGGCGTTCTTCGCTATGGCGGCAGGAGCTAAGTCGATGGCGCAGCAGCTCGCGGCCGGGAGAGCGTGGAAGGGCGGCGGACTCGTCCAGACGATGCTGCGGACGAGCGCGACCAACTTCCTCATGATGGCGATCGCCACGCTGACGTCGATCGTGACCGCCCGCATGTTCGGCGTCGTCGGCAAAGGCGAGCTGTCCGCCATTCTGTTCTGGCCGACGCTGCTGGCGGGACTGGTCGGCTTCGGGCTGCCGACCTCGCTCATCTACAATCTGAAGCAATCGCAAGCCGCTGGCGGGGGAGAGCTTGTCCGGGCGGGTTTTCTGTTTCAGATCCCCGTCAGTCTCATCGCAGGATTCGTCGCCTGGCAGGGGCTGCCGATCTGGCTTGCGGACTATCCCGAGCCGGTCGTGCGGACGGCCCGCTGGTTTACGGCGCTGATGCTGCCGACGATTCTCGCGGCCAATCTGGTAGCCGCATTGGCGCAGAGCGCGAACCGCTTCAACGTCTACAACGGCGTGCGGCTGTTCGGTCCGCTGCTGAATCTGCTCGGCTTGCTCGCGCTGTGGACGGCGGGCCATCTCAGCCTTGTCTCCGCCGCGGCCGTGTTTCTGGGGACAAGCGCGCTCGTCCTGCTCTGGTCGCTGTACGGCATGAGGGACGCGCTGCGGATCGACTGGTTCGGCAGGCTGCGGAATACGTCGGCGGCCAAGGCGCTGTTCGGATACGGCAGCAAGGTGTTCGGAGTGGAACTGCTCGGCACCTTGTATTCCCAGTTCGACAAGCTCGTCATCCTCTCGATGCTGACGGCCAAGGATCTGGGCCTGTACACCGTCGTCTATGCGCTGTCCCGCGTCTTTAACGTCGTGCAGACCGCCGTCTCCAGCGTCGTTTTTCCGAGGGTGACCGGGTTGGACAAGACGCGGATCGTGGACACCGTTGGACGGGCGTTCCGGCTGTCGCTGCTCGTCATGGCGATCGTGCTCGTCCCCAGCTTGTTCATCGGGCGATTCCTGATGGGGCTGCTGTTCGGCGAACCGTTCCTGGAAGCGGCGAGCGCCTTCTATCTGCTGTCCGTCGAATGCATTATTGGCGGCGGTTCGTGGATTCTCGCTTCGGCTTTTAACGCGGCAGGACGTCCCGGACTTGTGCTCGTCAGACAGGCGATATCGCTGGCGGCTACGATCGGTTTGTTTTTTATTTTCACCCCGCTGTACGGTTTGAACGGTATCGCTCTCGCGCTGTTGATCGGGGCCGTAATCCGCTTGACCGTTACGCTGGTCGCGATGAAAATGGCGTTCGGCGTCAAGGCGGGCAGCTTGCTGTTCGACAAAAACGACCTGGGTTTTCTGCTCGGGCGGCTTAAAGAGAGAGTGCGGAGCAAAGGAGAGAGCGGACATGCCAACTGAACGACAGGCTCATCCGATGGACGGGCTGAAGGAGCGGCTTTGCCAGATTTTGCAGGCGATTCCTCCCGGCTCGAGCATCTACTACATCGACTGCCCCGTGTACAATAACGGCGGCGATCTGCTGATCATGAAAGGGGCGGAGGCGTTCTTCCGGGACAACGGCATTCGCGTGAAGGCGCGGTACAGCGCGCTTGATTTTCCCGACAGGCTGAGTATTCCCGGAGACCAGATTATCGTGCTTCAGGGCGGGGGCAACTTCGGGGATTTGTACCCGGTGCATCAGAGGCTGCGGGAGAAAATCGTGACCGAGTATCCGTTTCATCGCATCGTCGTGCTGCCTCAGACGATTTTCTACAGGGACGAGGAGCAGTTCGACCGTTCGGCGCGCGTGTTTGGCAGGCACAGGGATGTCCATCTGTTCGTCCGCGATCCGTCGTCTTATGCGATGGCGGCCAAGAAGTTCGATCGATGCTCCCTCTACCTGTCGCCCGACATGGCGCACCAGCTGTGGCCGATTCGACCGGCGGCGAGCCCGGGCAAGGAGCTGCTCTGCTTTTTCCGGACCGACATCGAGCGCACGGGGGATCAGGGGCGGCTGGAGACGAACGCGCACGGCGATTATCTGGACTGGGGCTCCCTGTACAACAAGGTGGAGAGAAAGTCGATTACGATGATTGGGAAAATGATGGCCAAGGGCGGCGGAACGCTGCCGCTTCATGCGATCTGGGGCAGGTACAGCGATTATTTGGTGGAGAAGGCGATCAAGCGCTTCAGCGCGTATCGGCGGGTACAAACGTCCAGGCTGCACGGGCATATCCTGTCCTGCCTGATGGACAAGCCCAACGGCCTGCTCGACAATTCGTACGGCAAAAATTCCAGCTACTATCACACTTGGACGAGCGGAATTCCTACCGCCAGATTGGAGGCTATGCTATGAAAATCGTGCTTCTGTCCGGCGGCTCCGGCAAGCGCCTGTGGCCGCTGTCGAACGAGTCGCGCTCCAAGCAGTTTCTGAAGGTGCTGAATAACGGGGACGGCGGACGGGAATCGATGGTCCAGCGGGTATGGCGGCAGCTTGGGGCGGCCGGACTCCGCGACGATGCGGTGATCGCGACCGGCAGATCGCAGACGGAGATGATCCAGAGCCAGCTCGGCAGCGAGGTCGAGCTCGTCGTCGAGCCGGAGCGGAGGGATACGTTCCCCGCGATTGCGCTGGCCGCCGTCTATCTGTACTCGGTTCAAGGCGTCGGCCTGAGCGAGACGGTTGTCGTCATGCCGGTCGATCCGTATGTGGGGGAATCGTTTTTTGCCCGGGCGAAGGAGCTTGATGCCATCCTGCGGCAATCGGGCGCCGATCTGGCGCTCATGGGCGTGAAGCCGACGTTCCCCTCGGAGAAATACGGCTACATCGTGCCGGAGCCGGAGGACGGGGAGCGGCCGGACAAGCCGTTCGTTAAAGTGCACAGCTTCAAGGAAAAACCCCGCCAGGAAGAAGCGGCAGCGATGATCGAACGGGCTGCGCTTTGGAACTGCGGGGTTTTCGCGTTTAAGCTCGATTTTCTGATCAACATCCTGATCGCCTACGAGCTGCCGATCCAGTACGAGGAACTGCAGAAGCAGTACGCCAGACTGCCGAAAATCAGCTTCGACTACGAGATCGTAGAGCGGAGCCGACAGATCGTGGCGATGCCGTACGACGGGGAGTGGAAGGACCTCGGCACGTGGAACACGCTGACCGAGGAGATCGACAGTCCGCTGACCGGCAACGGAACGATCGCGGGCGATTCGCGCAATACGCACGTCGTCAACGAGCTGGACATTCCGATCACGCTGCTGAATCTGTCCGACGTCGTCGTCGCGGCCAGCCCGGACGGCATTCTGGTGGCGGACAAGGCGTCCAGCCCGCTGATCAAGGAGGTGATGAAGCATTCGGGGCAGCGTCCGATGTACGAGGAGCGGCGTTGGGGCGGCTACCGGGTGCTCGATTACTTGAAGTATGCGGACGGGACGGAGGTGCTGACGAAGCGCATTCGCGTCGCGGCCGGCCGCAATCTGAGCTATCAGTACCATGAGCTTAGGGACGAGGTGTGGACGATCGCCGCCGGACGCGGGGAGATGGTGCTCGGCGGCAGGAGGTTTCCGGTGAAGCCGGGCGACGTCGTGAAGATTCCGCGAACCTGCAAGCACAGCCTGAGGGCGGAGGCGGGGGAGGAACTGGACGTCATCGAGGTGCAGACCGGATCCGAGCTGATCGAGGAGGACATCGTCCGGCTCGCGTTCGACTGGGACGAGATTCTGCAGATCTGCGCGGCGGAAGGAGCGCTGGCGCTTCTGCGCGAGGGGCTGTCCCATAAGTAAGGGCGAACAAGATTATCGATGAAAAAGAAGGGCATCTATCTCCTGGAGACTGCCTCATACGGTCCTGAAATCACCTTTTGACGGGTTTACCGTTCCCATTTCAGGATCGTATAGCATCGGAAGGAGATAGATGCCCATTACCATTCACCTATCGATAATTGTTCGGTACGTCTCTTTTTACTTTTGGGGCAGCCCCGTTCGGCACGACTTCATAATCAGAGGAGGGTTGCGGGTATGAACATTACGATAATCGGCACCGGCTACGTCGGACTCGTATCGGGGGCTTGCTACGCGGAGTTGGGCCATCAGGTCGTCTGCGTCGACAAGGACCCGGAGAAGATCGCCATTCTGAATTCCGGCGGCGTGCCGATCTACGAGCCAGGCCTCAAGGAGCTGGCCGCCAAAGGCCGGCTCGCGGGCAATCTCGTCTTCACGACCGACCTGGCCTCCGCGGTGCGCAGCTCCGACATTATTATGATCGCCGTCGGCACGCCGCCGTTGCCGAGCGGGGAAGCGAACCTCGCCTATATCGACCAGGCGGCGATCGAAATCGCGGAAGCGATGAACGGCTACAAAATCGTGGTCGTCAAAAGCACCGTCCCGGTCGGCACGAACGAGCGCCTGGCCAAGCTGATGCGGTCGCGCACAATCATGCGCTTCGACAGTATTTCGCTGCCGGAGTTTCTGCGCGAAGGCTCGGCGATTGAGGATACGCTTAAGCCCGACCGGATCATCGTCGGAGCGGAATGCGACAGCGCCGCCGACTTGATGATCCGGCTGCACGAGCCGCTGACCGAACAGATCGTCGTGACCGATATCCGCAGCGCGGAAATGATCAAATACGCGTCGAACGCGTTTCTCGCCACGAAAATTTCTTTCATCAACGAGATTGCCAACATCTGCGAGAAGGTCGGCGCGGACGTGACGAGAGTAGCGGAGGGCATGGGCTACGACAAGCGGATCGGGCCGTCGTTCCTGAAGGCGGGCATCGGCTACGGGGGCTCCTGTTTTCCGAAGGATACGCGCGCGCTGATCCAGATCGCCGGACACGTCGATTACGAGTTCAAGCTGCTCCGCTCCGTCGTGGAGGTCAATCAGGATCAGCGATTTAACGTCATTCGCAAGCTGGAGACGATCTTCGGCAGTGAGCTGCCGGGCAAGACGATCGGCGTGTGGGGGCTGGCGTTTAAGCCGAATACCGACGACGTGCGGGATTCCCCGGCACTGGAAATTATGCGGCATCTGGTCGATCGGGGCGTGAAGGCGAAAGCATACGATCCGATCGCGACGGCCAACTTTCGGGCGATGTTCGGAAAGGAGGGGGTTCAATGGTGTGATAAGGCGGAGGAAGCGGCGCAGGGAGCGGACGCTTTGATTGTGCTGACGGAATGGGACGAGTTTGCCGGCGTCGACTTGGCGCGGCTCCAGCGGGTGCTGAAGCAGCCCATTCTGATCGACGGGCGCAACCTGTTCAAGGAGGAGCACCTCGCCGGGACGGATTTCGCCTACTATTCCGTCGGCCGTCCCAGCTTGAGCAAGGGTGTGAAGGAACGAATGCCGGTTCTTCAATTTTAGTATGCGGCGCCCGGTGGCTGCGGCGCTCGGAAGAGGCTGTGCGTGGGGCGTTACTCGAAGAAATCGTGCATCGGCGCTCGAATGGGCGTGAAATGACGGGCGTTACTCGAAGAAATCGAGTATCGGCGCTCGAATGGGCGTGAAATGGAGGACGTTACTCGAAGAAATCGTGCATCGGCGCTCGAATGGGCGTGAAATGGCGGACGTTACTCGAAGAAATCGAGTATCGGCGCTCGAATGGGCGTGAAATGGCGGACGTTACTCGAAGAAATCGAGTAATGTCTCCCGGACATCGTCGGAAGAAGTGTGTTTCACTAATCATCCCAAGCAGAGGTGAAGGAAATGAAGCTTGGCAATAAGATCACGCTGTCGGCGCTTGCGGCTGCAATGGCTGTAACCTCGATAGGCGGGGGACCGCTCGGAGACAAAGGAGGGGAGGCCAGGATCGGTTGGCTGCAAACGGCGCATGCCGAGGAGTTGCCGGGAATAGATCCGCCAGGGACGGAACCGCCAGTGGTAGAACCGCCGGGTAACGAGCCGCCTGTAGTGGAACTTCCGGAGACAGAACCTCCAGTGGTAGAGCCGCCGGGGACGGAACCTCCGGTAGTAGAACCGCCAGTGATAGAACCACCGGAAACGGAGCCCCCGGTGATAGCACCGCCGGAAGCGGAGCTGCCGGAGATAGAGCCGCCGATTGTTGTGCCGCCGTATGACGATCAGGCGGAATGGGCAAGCTTGCTCGCTTCGGGCATTCTGGATCGCGTGAACGAGCTGTTCGCGGCGCTGGCTGCCGGCGATCCGGCGGACTTCCAGGATGTGCAAAATCTGCGCATCGAGCTCGCCGGACTGAGCGAGGTCGACTACGAGCCGTTGATCGCCCCGATCTGGAGCAAAATCAGCGGCAAGCTTCCCGAAGGGGTCGACGGCGAGGCGGCGAAAGCCAATCTGCTTAGATTTGCGAAAGCGATCGCCTCCGCCCGGTACGACCCCGAGCTGTCGGAATTCAAGGCCATCCGCAGAAATCCGGAATTCATCGCTCTGGTTCGGCTGATCGAATCGGCCGGCGGCGGGGTGAACGTGACGTTCAAGGATACGGTTGAGTTCGTGCTGGGAGACGGCGGCGCGCGCAAAGGCATCGAGGGCGCGCTCGTCGACATGCTCTCCGGTTTGTCGCCGGTGGAATTGGCGATGGTGCTGGCCAGTCAGGAAAAATTGACGGACGTCCTGATCCGGGCAACCGACAGCGTGCTCAGGGATACGGACAACTACAAAGTGAGCCAGTTGCTGAACAACCTTGGCATCACGGCGGGAGATATCGGGGCCGCCGTCCGGGGACTTCAGCTCAAGCTGCAGAAGGACGAGCCCGCCGTTCGCGCGCTGCTGATCGCTTATATTCGCACGGTCGCGGAAGCGAACGCGCAGATCAGCGAGGACGGCCGCGAGCATCGTTATGTTTTGACGGTACACGGAACGGAGATTCCGGCCTTCCTGCTTAGATGGGATAAGGCGTCGGGAGATCCGGAGGCAACCGTTACTCCTGAGGGCGTCGTTACGATTCCCGAAGGCGTCGAAAGCGCATCGGCGGTCATTCGAGCCAGTCTCGTTAACCCTCTTAACGGGGTAGCGAAAGTGGTTTTCGAACAGCAGATTACGCTGACGGCCAAAGAGACGGAAGGCGACCGCTTCCCGGTCGAAGCGTTCATCGCCCGAATGAGTCTCATTCGCGACGCGCTGCTTGCGGGAGATCCATCGGACGCGCGCGCCGTGCGCAACCTGCGCGACGAGCTCGCCGGTCTGAACGCAGCCGCTAACCAACGGCTAATCGATCCGCTCTGGCGGAGCATCGCGCCTCGTCTGCCGGCGGATGTCGATCAGGCTGCGCTGCGTCTTCAGCTCTTCGAAGCGGTGAGAGCCGTCGGCGCGATTCATTACGATGCCCAGGCTTCGGAGCTGCAAGCCGTACTCGCCGATCCGGAACATCGGGCGGCGCTGCAGACGCTCGCCGAGGCGGCGGGGATCAAGCGGCTGACGATGGACGATTACTTGATTTTCTGGTTCGGAGACGGAGAAAGCCGCGGAGGCGTCGAAGGAGAAATCCGCGCCATCGTGGCCGGAATGAGACCGTCGGAGCTGGGACGGCTGCTCGATAGTTCCGAAAGGCAGGCAGCGGTTCGCAATCAAGCAATCGCGGCGGTTCTGTCCAGAACCGAAGCCTATCCGTTAAGCACGGCGCTGTCCAATCTGGGCGTCCGGCCGGGAGATATCGGCTCCGTCATCGCCAACTTCCAGGGCAAGCTCCGCTACGATGAACTTGCCGCCACAGCGTGGAACGTTGCCACGATTCACGCCGAAGCTGTGCCAGTGGTGGAGGTTACGGCGAACGGTCGCCAGCATCAATACGGATTAACGTTCCTTGGCGTCGAGATTCCGTCCTCCGTCCTGAGATGGAGCAAGGTGTCCGGAAGCAGGGATGTCAGCGTGTCTTCCAACGGCAAAGTCACGATTCCGAAGAAGATCGCGGAGGCTACCGCGGTCATTCAAGCGGTATGGACCGATCGCAGCTTCCGCAGCGGGAAAGTTTTGTTCCGGCAGGAAGTGACGCTGGTGAACGAGGATTACGCGGAGTCCGTCGACGACATCGTCAAGGATTTGAAAGAGAAGCTGAACGACGCAGGCAGAAGGCTTGAAGCCGCGACGGGCGACGAGGAGAAGGTTCAGCTTCTGGTGGAAGTGATCCAGCTTAACAAGGATACCGTCACCCGCATTCAGGATGCGGAGGCTCCGAAACGGGAGAAGGACAAAGCGATCGCAGAAACGAAGAAGCTGACGCTGCGGATGACGACCCGCATCATTCAAAGTTTGTTGGACTTGTAAGCTAGGGCGTGTATGCAAACCCGCTCAGGGGCATCTATCACCGCCTTTTCGCCCCCTGCTGCGTCACTTTTGCTTGACGTACCCCCGGTACGCCTTCACAAAAGTTCCTTGCATGGAACGAAAATTCGGCAACATCTGCTATCCTCGGAGTATGCATACACGCCCTAGCACAGAGGCTGTCCCATTACGGGACAGCCCCTGTTTTCGGAATAGGGGAGGGATGGAAAAATGGGCAAGAAACGCGTGCGACGAAGAAGAAGGCGCGAATTTCCGAAGCCGGACGCCGCAATCGTCACGTTATCCTCGCTGGTAGTTCTTCTTCTGATTTTATGGGGCGGGCTGCATATGCGGGAAGCTTCCCAGAGCAAGCTTGCGGCAGCCGCCGCTGCTGAGGGGCAGGGAGAACCGGAATCGCAGACGGCGTGGCAGGAAGCTCTCGAATCGTCGTCGGAGCAGGAGAATGTCGAATCGCTGCCGCCGGAGACGGATGATACGTATCCGGCCGAGACGGAGAACTCGCATTTGCCCGAGGGCGACGAGCAGGCCTCAGCGCCGGACTCCAAGGGCGGCTCCGACGAGCAGCTTGGCCGAGACGAGACTGCGAAGGCGGGACGGGAGAGCGGCGCCAAGTCGAATCAAGAGACGGCTGCGAAGCCGGGAACGCCCGGCCGATCCGCAACCGGTTCCGACAAAGCCGGAATTCCGACCGAACCCGCATCGGGCAGCGCCAAAGCTTCCGATTCCTCAGAGCGCGCGCCTGCCGAATCCGAACCGCCGGCCTCGGCCTCCGCGCAGTCGCCCTCAGACGCATCCGAGTCCGCCGCCCGTCCAGATACGAAGGAGACGAACGTCGCAGGGACGAAGGAATCCGCGCAGCCCAATGAAGCTCCGACGATTCCGGCGGAAAGCGGCAAGCGCGATTACGATCAAGAAATCAAGACGATCCAAGCACAGTGCACGAGGGACATGAAAGCGGCATTAAGCGAGGCGGAATCCGGCTTGCAGCAAGTGGATAAGAGGGATCCTTTCGCGATTCAGGCGTGGCAGTCGAGCCTGACGAAAAATATGGCGGCCGCGGAATCCGATTGCGACGGTCAGTTCAACGAACTGATCCAAGACGCGGAGAACGATTCCGTATCGCCGGAAGCCATTGAAGAGTGGAGGAAATCTTTTAACGCCGCCAAAGAAGAGCTTAAGGCGGAGTCGAACGCCAAGGCGGCGCAATTACTCGGAGGGTGAATCGGTTTTGTTCGCCAGGGCGCGGTCGCGAAGCATTCGTTCGAGCAGGCTGCGAATGAGATCGAGATCGCTTTTCTCCAGTGGAACTCCGTCCCAATGAAGCTGTTCTACATTTAAATACTCTTTCGCGTTGTGGTTGAGCTCCGCAGGCGGGTCCGGATAATCGGTAAGGCCCAGGAGATAATCCGCGGACGTGCGCAGCACTCTCGACATCGTCTGTATGGATTCGATGGTGGGCTGCCGGTATCCGGATTCGTATCCCGCGTAAGTGCTCTTGGCGACTCCGACGCAATCGGCCACTTCCTGCATGGTCATTTTTCTCTTTTTCCGCAATTGCTTCAGTCGCTTCGGAAACATGCCCAGCCCCCCTTCCCAAGTCCCCGTTTCTTGTCGTATAGCGAAGGTTCACAAAGGACTTCGTTGTACTCTTCTCGGTTGCACCCATAATTATAGCATGTTTACCATATGCTTTCATCCGCTAGATTCCCTCCGGATCGAGGCGCCCGCGGCAGGCCGGCAGGCCGTCTGCCCGATTCGTATCCCTCATGCCTCTCGTTAACGGTTCCCGCAAGTTCCACCAATGCCCCCGATATGATAGTATGAAAACAAAAAGAAGCCCTCAGAGGGTGAAGTTACGATTGAGAGGTCGACCCATGCTGCCCAGATATTCAACCGTCAGACAATTCGGATCGGACGAGATCGTCATCAAGAAGTCCCGTTTCATCGGTTATGCCAAGCCGGCGGAGACCGAAGAGGAAGCGGTCGCTTTCATAGAAGAAATCAAGAAGAAGCACTGGGACGCCACGCACAATTGCTCGGCCTACCTGATCGGCGAGCGCGACCAGTTCCAGAAGGCGCTGGACGACGGAGAGCCGAGCGGAACGGCGGGCAAGCCGATTCTGGAAGTGATCAAAAACCGCGGCATGAAAAACGTCGTCGTCGTTGTGACCCGCTATTTCGGAGGCATTATGCTGGGAGCGGGCGGTTTGGTGAGGGCGTATACGGACGGGGCCGTCGTCGGCATCGACGCGGCGGACCCGATCGTCAAAGTGCTGCATCGGGAAGTCGTCGTCGACGTAGACTATACTTGGTACGGCAAGCTGGAGAACGAGCTGAGGGGCCGCGGCTTCAGGGTGGGCGAAGTTTCCTTTACGGATCGCGTAACGGTGCCTTGTTACCCCGAAGCCGGAGAGGCGGCGGAACGTTTTCAAGCCTGGATGACGGACCTGACGCAGGGGCAAGCCGTGATCGAAGCCGGGGAAGAACTGTACTTCGTCGAAGGGGAGTAGCTTCGCTACCCTTCGATCGTCTTCACGTAGAAGGTACGCTGGCGCGGTCCGTCGAATTCGCAGAAGTAGATGCCCTGCCAGCGTCCGAGCAGCAGATTTCCTCCTGTCACGATCACGGTCTGAGACGTTCCGGTCGTGATTGCTTTCAGATGGGAGGCCGTATTTCCTTCTGCATGGCGGTACTTCGGATGCTCCCACGGATACACCTCGTCGAGGCGCATCAGCACCTCCCGCTTGACGTCGGGATCGGCGTTCTCGTTAATGGCGATGCCGGCCGTCGTATGGGGGCAGTAGATATGAACGATTCCTTCCGCAATGCCGGCTCTAGCGACGGCTGAGGCCACCTGTCTCGTAATATCGATCATCTCGTCGCGCCGCGAAGTGGACAACGTTTCTTTGATCAACATAAACAATCCTCCCTTTTCCTCCAATTATACCATCCCAACAATGCAGTCCGGCAGCCGCTCTCTCACTTATAAGCGATTCGAATAGAAGGCATCAGATATTCTAATGAAATGGGCGATCATAACTGCGAATTTCGATTGACGGGAGAAGCCGTTATCTGGTAAAGTATCAATACCTACTAATTTAATAGGAATTATCTTATATACAGCTCTCAAAAGCTCGGGAGGTACACGTCAACGTGAGTTCCATGCTGCAGGGTCGCTGGTGGAGCTGGGGATTTCGCAGCACCGTCATGCTTTATTTCATTGTGCTCATTATTTTTCCGATTATCGGGATTTACGGGCAGTCTTTCTCGTCGGGATGGGCGGCGTTCGCCGATAACATTACGGAACCGCTCGCTTGGAAAGCCGTGCTGCTCACGGTCAAGCTGGCGCTGATCGCCACCGTCATCAACATGTTCATCGGAACGATGTCGGCGTGGGTGCTTATCCGCTACCGGTTTCCGGGACGCCGGCTCCTGAACAGCCTGGTGGATCTGCCCTTCGCTTTGCCGACGGCGGTGGCGGGATTGATGATCCTGCTGCTGCTCGGTCCTCGCAGCTCTGTCGGAGGACTGGCCGAGAAGCTTGGCTTTACGATTCTGTTCCATCAGCCGGCCATCGTGATCGCGATGGTATTCGTCACCTTCCCGTTCGTCATTCGCGCGGTTCAGCCTCTGCTCGAAGAGATGGACTCTTCGGAGGAGGAAGCGGCGTACACGCTCGGGGCGACGAAGGCGGCAACGTTCTGGAAGGTTATTCTTCCAAGCATGCTTCCCGGCATTCTGAGCGGAGCGATGCTGGCGTTCTCCAGAGGGCTTGCGGAGTTCGGGGCCGTCGTGCTCGTCGCCGGGAACATTCCGGGCAAGACGCTTATCGCTTCGGTATATATTTTCGGCGAGATCGAGAGCGACAACGCGATCGGGGCAACTGCGGTCAGCGTGCTGCTGCTGACGTTCTCCTTCCTGATTCTGTGGACGGTTAATTACGTCCAGATGAGGAGGAAGAACGGATGAGAAGGCTGTGGATCGGATTAACCGTCGCCGTGTTCAGCGTGCTGCTCATCATTCCCGTCATCCGGATCGCCATGGGCGCTTTCGACGAGGGCTGGGGCGGGTTCGCCAGAGGATTGGCCAGACCCGAGACGCTGCACGCGCTGTACATGACCGGACTGATCGTCGTCATCGTCACGATCGTCAATACGCTGTTCGGCGTTATGCTCTCCTTGTATCTGGTTCGGGCCACATGGCTTGGCAATAAAGTCAAACAATTGCTCAACAGCATTGTCGATCTGCCTTTCGCGGTGTCGCCGGTTATCGGCGGTTTGATGATCGTGCTGCTGCTCGGTCCCGAGACGGCGCTGGGCGCGCTGTTCAACAAGGCCGGGATCGACATCGTCTACGCCCTCCCCGGGATGATCATCGCGACGTTGTTCGTGACGTTCCCGCTTGTCGTGCGCGAAGTGATGCCGGTGCTGCAGGAAATCGGCAGCGCGCAGGAGGAAGCGGCGGCGACGCTCGGAGCAAGCGCCTGGACGACGTTCTGGCGCGTCACTTGGCCGTCGATCCGCTGGTGCGTCGTCTACGGCGTCGTGCTGACGGTCGCCAGAGCCATGGGAGAATTCGGAGCCGTGCTCGTCGTGTCGGGGAACATTCTGTTCAAGACGCAGACGGCGACCACGCTCGTGTATCAGGATGTCGAGAACTTTAATCTTACCGCGGCGAACTCCATCGCCTTGGTGCTGGCGGCAGGCTCCGTCACGCTGCTTCTGCTGATGGAATGGGCCAAATCGAGAAGGGAAGTGCATTAAGATGCATATCGAGGTTCGCGGATTAAACAAAAAATTCGGCGATTTCCAAGCGGTGGCGGATGTTGACTTCGAGATCGAGAAGGGCCAATTGATCGGTCTGCTCGGACCCAGCGGCGGCGGCAAAACTTCGATTCTGCGCATGCTCGCCGGTCTGGAGACGGTAGACGACGGCGATATTGTGTTCCATGGCAAGCGGGTGAACGACCTTCCTCCCCAAGAGAGAGGAATCGGCTTCGTCTTCCAGAACTATGCGCTGTTCAAGCATATGACGGTGGCGGAAAACATCGCGTTCGGCCTGGAAGTGAAAAAGTGGTCGAAACAGAAGATCAAGGAACGGGTGGCCGAGCTTGTCGACCTGACCGGACTGTCGGGCTTCGAGAAGCGTTATCCGCACCAGCTGTCCGGAGGCCAGCGTCAGCGCGTCGCTTTCGCCAGAGCGCTCGCTCCCGAGCCGCAGTTGCTGCTGCTCGACGAGCCGTTCGCCGCGATCGACGCGAAGATTCGCCACGAGCTGCGGTCCTGGCTGCGCGAGATGATCGATCGTCTCGGCATTACGTCGATCTTCGTCACGCACGATCAGGATGAAGCGATCGAAGTGGCGGATCAAATTATGATCATTAACAAAGGGCGCCTGGAGCAGAAGGGCACGCCTTGGGAAATCTATAAAAATCCGGAGTCCCCGTTCGTGGCGAGCTTTATCGGCGAGTCGACGATCATCGAAGACGTCTCGGCGCTGCGCGGCTTCGGCGGTTCGGGCGAGCTGCCCGGCACGAAGGCGCTCATCCGTCCGGAATACGTCGAGATCGGCAAGGAGCACGATTTCGAGCTGTTGTCGGCGACGGAGACGGGACGCGTTCGCCACATCCATTTCCGCGGAAGCGAATGGCTGGTGGAGGTCCAGATCGGAGCGGCGAAGCTCGTTACTTACCGTTCCTTGGAGAAAGAGATTTTGCAGCCGGGCGACGAGGTCCGGGTGCTGATTCACCGGGCTTATCTGTTCAACGATACGAACAGCTGGGTCATGGAGAACAAATTGAAAGAAGATCCTATGCCGGTTCACATTTAAGGCCGGACGGATGACGGATGGGAGCCTACGAAGGCACCGGGAGGTCGCGATGAAGAGGGAAAACCGTACGCGCGCAATCGGGCGTACCGCTTTGTATGGCGCACTTATTTTATCTATGCTGGCGTTTGTCCTGTCGGCTTGCGGAGCCGGTCGCGAAGAGCCGGGTTCTTCGAACGTTCCCGACGGAACGGGAGACGTCACGCTCGTGCTCGGCGCTTATTCGGTCGCGAAGGACGCGCTTCAGGAGATTATCCCGGCTTTCAAAGCCCATTGGAAGGAAACTACGGGACAGACAGTCGCTTTCCAGGAGTCGTACGAAGCTTCGGGCACGCAGACCCGTTCGATCATCGGAGGCTTCGATGCGGACGTGACGCTGCTCGCGCTCGAAGGGGACGTCGATAAGCTGGTGAGCGCCGGACTCGTGTCTCCGGAGTGGAAGAGCGATTCCACGAAGGGAATGATTACGCGCTCGATCGTCGTGCTCGGCACGAGGGCGGGCAATCCGCTCGGCATTCGGGATTTCGACGATTTGACGAAGCCGGGTGTGAAGGTGCTGTATCCGAATCCGAAAACGTCCGGAGGCGCTCAGTGGGACATCAACGCGATCTACGGGGCGGGACTCAAGAAGGCGGAACTGGAGACGGGGACGAAGGACGCGGCGGCAGCCAAGCAATTCCTGGTGGACGTTCACCGCAATATCGAATCGATGGACAAGAGCGGGCGAGCCTCGATGGCCGCCTTCGAATACGGGGTCGGAGACGTTATCATTACCTATGAGAACGAGCTGTTGGCACGGATCGCCAAAGGCGTGGAGTACGATATCGTCGTGCCGCCGAGCACGATTCTGATCGAGAATCCCGCCGCAGTCGTCGACCGCAATGCCGATCGCCACGGAGTGAGGAAAGTCGCCGACGCTTTCATCGAATTCCTCTATTCGGACGAAGCCCAGAAGCTGTTCGCCAAGCACGGCTTCAGGCCTGTGAACGAGGCGCTGGCCGCACAGATGGAGGACCGCTATCCGCAGCCGCCGGAGCTGTTCACGATCGATTACCTGGGCGGATGGGGCGAAGTCAGGAACACGCTGTACTCCAAGCGGGGGATCTGGTATCAGGTACTGGCCGGACAATGAGCGGACGGGTTGGTAAAAAACAGTTTTAGCGGGAAGGCTATACACCGTTGGGCTGTTTTTTTTGTTATAATTGTAGATTAGAACAGGAATTGCGCAGCCAATAGGGAGGACTATCATTTGCAGAAACCAACCACCATACGCACTATGCTCATGATTCTTTATTTTCAGCTCGTCATGCTGATATTAGGCATCGGGTCCACGGTTGTGAATTGGGATCAAGTGGATACGTCAAATCAGAACGCTCTGTCCTTTATGATTCAATACTACGGAATTACCCTTCTCACAGTTATCGGGATGATCTTCATGGTCAACAGAAAAAGAATGATTGTCACTCTGTTGCTTACCATGCTGCTGCTGTTGTCCTCCGTCCTCAGCTTCTTGCTGGGCAATCCTACGCAGATTCTGCTGACATTTGTCATTATTGTCTTGTTCCTGCTCAGGTCTACCCGGCAATATTTCCGCGGAACTTACGTGGCTCCGCCTTCGGCCAGGAACCGTACAACCGCCGCTGCGGCGCCGACCGATGGAGAAGAAGTCGAGAAAGCCGCATTGGCCGAGCCCGATGAAGCTCCCGCCGAGCCTCTCGTCAAGCTGAAGAAGGAACCGGAAGTGCATGTTCGCGAAGCGACTCCGGAGGATGCGGATACGGTATACTCCTTGATGAGGATGGCGTTCGAAGAATACCGCACGGCGATTCCGCCTTCAAGCGCCCTTGACGAAACGGAAGAATCGGTGCTGGAGGCGCTGCGCAGCGGCAGCGAATCGGCGGCGATCCTGTACGAGGAAGATACGGCTGTGGCGATGGTACGCTACAAGTATGACGGCGACGCCATCTATTTCTTCCGCCTGTCGGTAGCTCCTCATCGCCGCAGAAGAGGATACGCAAGGCAGTTGGTGAAATGGATCGAGACGCACGGCATCGCCAAAGGCAAGAAGATCAGCCGCTGCAAGGTGCGCCAATCGGTGCAGAACAATCTTGTGCTTTATCAAAATATGGGCTACGAGGTCGTCGACCAAGAGCTTGTCGTTCGCCCTGCGGGCACGGTTAAGGCATTTACGTTGGAGAAGAAGCTTTGGGAATAGAAGAAAGAGAATAGCGGGCTCGCCGGTCTTCGGACCGTGCGGGCTTTTGTTCCTATTCCTAACTTTGGAGGGCATATGCGGAATGTCGGGATATTCGCTCACGTCGACGCGGGTAAAACGACGACGACGGAGCAGATGCTGTATCGGAGCGGACGAATTCGCTCCTTGGGCAGCGTAGACGACGGGACGGCGCAGACGGATTGGCTGGAAGTCGAACGGACGAGAGGGATCTCAGTTCGTTCCGCCGTTACGAGATTCGAATGGAAGGGCGTTCGGATCAACTTGGTAGATACGCCCGGGCACGTCGACTTCCTGTCCGAGGTGGAGAGGTCGTTGCGGGTCATGGACGGGGCCGTTCTGATCGTATCGTCCGTAGAAGGCGTGCAGGCTCAGACAGAGGTTATCTGGCAGGCGCTTCGGGATTTGGGGATTCCTACGCTGCTGTATATGAACAAGCTGGATCGCACAGGAGCGGAACCCGAGCGTGTGCTGGGAGAGATTCACCGGCTGCTGTCCGCGAACGCGGTTCCGGTGCAGAGCTGCGGCGATGTCGAGGGAGCCTTCTCCGGACCGATCGAGCTGCTGCAAGTCGGAGAAGAGGCCAGAGCTGCTTGGTCGGAGCAGGCGCGCGCTGACCGAGAAAGATTGGCGGAGAAGATCGCGGAGCGGGACGATGCGCTGCTGGAAAGGTATTTCGAGCGGGGAAGCCTGGACGATTCCGAGCTGATTCCGGCGTTGCAGGACGGGGTTCGGCGCTGCGAGCTGTTTCCCGTCCTGTACGGGGCATCCAATCGCGGCATTGGCGTTGACGCGCTTATGGACGCGATCGTCGGACTGCTGCCCCCTCCGGAGGGCAATGAAGAGAAGCCGTTGTCCGGCGTCGTGTTTAAGCTGGACAAGGACCCGACGATGGGAAGGCTCGCCTACGTTCGCTTGTACGGGGGCGTCCTGCGCAACCGGGATACGGTACGCAATCATTCTTTGAATATCGAAGAGAAAGTGACGCAGATTCGCAAAATGGACGGGCAGCGCAGCGAGGACGTCGGTATTCTGAAGGCCGGGGATATTGCCGTTGTCTGCGGATGGAGCCGGGTGAGAATCGGCGATATTATCGGCGTGAGCGAAGGCGTGCCGGGGGTGCGGCGGTTGGCCGAACCTCTGCTAACCGTGCAGGCGCATTGGCGCAGCGAAGCGGAGTATCCCGCCGTCGTTGCCGCGTTGCAGGAACTGGCAGACGAAGATCCGTACCTCGACGTGCAGTGGCTGCAGGAAGACCGCGAGCTTCACCTGCGCGTCATGGGGCCGATTCAGGTTGAAGTGCTGGGGCAGATGCTGTTAAGCCGGTACGGGCTTGAAGTTAATTTCGGAGAGCCTTCGGTCATCTACAAGGAGACGCCGGCGCAGAAGGGAGAAGGCTTCGTCGCGTATACGATGCCGAAACCATGCTGGGCGATTCTCCGCTTCGTCATCGAGCCGGGAGAGCGGGGAAGCGGACTGGAGTACCGGTCGATCGTCCGTCCGGAGAGGCTGCTGGACAGCTATCAGAACGAGGTGGCCAGACGCGTGCCGGAGGCGCTTGAGCAAGGCTTGAAAGGCTGGCCGGTTACCGATTTGAAGGTGACGCTGATCGAGGGAGAGCACCATGTCTGGCATACGCATCCGCTCGACTTCGTCGTGGCGACGCCGATGGGCATAATGGACGGACTGGTGAATACGGGGACGATTCTGCTGGAGCCGATGCTGCGCTTCCGGCTGTCGACGCCGGAGGAGTTCGGCGGCAAGCTGATGAGCGAGCTGTCCGTCATGCGCGGGGAGTTCGACATGCCGGTCGTTCGCCAAGGCCGCATGGAGCTGGAAGGGAGGCTTCCTGTCGCCACTTCTCTGGATTTTCCGGCCCGTCTGGGGTCGATGACCAAAGGAAGAGGGACGCTGACGACCTACTTCGACGGCTATCAGGAATGTCCTCGCGACGTGAACGCGGAGAGGAGTAGACGCGGCGTTAATCCGCTTGACACGTCCAAGTATATTTTGGCGACCCGCAACGCTCTGTCGATCGGGTGATTCGGGCGACTAAGAGAAAAAGGCTGTTCCGAGCAGCAAGGCCGTAAAGATTGACGGCTTCGCTGCTCGGAACAGCCTTTTCGTTTTATGCGTTCAGTACGAATTTCTCGATAACATGCTTGACGCCGTCCTCGTTGTTGGACAGCGTGACGTAATCGGCGACTGCCTTGAGCGCCGGGACCGCGTTGGACATCGCGACGCCGAGACCGGCCGCTTCGACCATCTCGTGGTCGTTCATCGCGTCGCCCATGGCGATCGTCTCTTCGATCGGAATGCCGTAATGGGCGGCGAGGAAGCGCAGCGCATGCCCTTTGGTGCCTTCCGGGTGCAGGAACTCCAAGTAGTTCGGCTTGGACTTGGTCAGATGCACCTGCGACCCGAAACGGGCTTTCAACTCAGGCAGCAGCGCGTCCAGCTTCGCGGGCTCGTCGATGATGAGCAGCTTCGTCTGCTTCGGATGTTCGATAATGCGCTTAAAGTCCGTTTCTACAAAATAAGGGATCTTGGATTGCTTGACGTAGCCTTTGACCTTGTCGTTGTCTTCGGGTACGTACAGCTTGTCGTCGATGTAGCTCTGCAGGTGCAGGCCGTTGGCGAGGCAGTATTCGTACAGTTCGCTCGCGACTTCTACCGGAATGGAGCGCTCGTAGAGCACCTCTTCGTCCAGCAGATTTTTGATCAGCGAGCCTTGGTAGGTGATGATAGGAACGTTCAGTCCGACTTGGCGGGCGATTTTCTGCGCGGAATCGAACATGCGTCCCGTCGCGATGGTAATATGGACTCCCCGGGCGATCGCGTCGTTCATCGCTTGGCGCGTTCCTTCCGTCACCGTCAATTCGTCCGTTAACAGCGTGTCGTCAAGATCCATGGCTATGAGGCGGTATGGCATCTTTCTCTCCCTCTCTGTCTCGTTGGTATCGTCCCATTGTAACCCAAATCGGCTTAATCGAAAAGTCGATAGGCATGGTATAATGATGGGGACTATCGGAGATGAGAGGGGATTCGGCAATGAAACGTTTGCGTTGGGGAATACTCGGCTGCGCCGCGATCGCGGACCGCGCTGTCATACCGGCCATTCTGGCGTCGGAGACAGGGGAGCTCGTCGGCATTGCCAGCAGAAACGAGGAGAAAGCAAAGGCGAAGGCGGAGGAGTTCGGCATTCCGAAGCACTACGGAAGCTACGAGGCGCTGCTGGCGGACCCGGAGATCGATGCCGTGTACATCCCGCTTCCGAACCATCTTCACAAGGAGTGGACGATCGCGGCGGCGAAAGCCGGCAAACATATTCTGTGCGAGAAGCCTCTTGCGATGAATGCGGCGGAAGCGCAGGAGATGGTCGACGCGTGCAAGGAAGCGGGCGTGCATCTGGCCGAAGCCTTCATGTATCGGCACCATCCGCGTATCGCCAGGGTGAAGGAGATTATCGCCAGCGGGGAGATCGGCGCTCTGAGGGCGATTCGAGGAGTATTTACATACAATGGAGCCGCGAATAAAACGGATATTAGGCAAGTGAAGGAATGGGGAGGCGGCGGTCTGTACGACGTCGGCGTATATCCGCTCAGCGCGGCCCGTTGGATTGCGGGAGCCGAGCCGGAAGCGGCGACGGTTCACGCGCTGTTCTCGCCGGAGCACGACGATGTGGATATGATGGCCTCCGGTCTGGTAGAGTTCGAAGGCGGAGTGGCGCTGACGTTCGACTGCGGCATGTGGGCGACGTTCCGCAACGAGCTGGAGATCGTCGGCACGGAGGGCACGATCGTGCTGAAGCCGTCGTTCCTGCCGAACAAGGAGAACGACGTGATCGTCGTGCAAGCCGGCGGGGAAACCCGAACGGAAGGCCCTTACGGCGTGGACGCTTACGTGGCGCAATCCGATCAGTTCGCCCGCGTCGTCTGGGGAGAGGAAGCTCCTCTGTATCCGGCCCAGGACGCCGTCGCCAATATGAAGCTGATCGACGCTTGCCTGGAGTCCGCACGCACTCGCCGCCGGGTTGAACTGTAACGGGTTAGAAAGCAAACGGCCGCTACGCAAAGCTCCCCCTTCCGATCCTGGGATCGGGAGGGGGAGCTTGTGGTGTGCCGCGACGGCTCGTTACTCGGAAACAGGCGGAGTATAGGTGACTGTGTAGGTTGTTTTCGTCAGCTTTCCGTATTTGTTGCTGACGACGATGTTGAACGTATTTACGCCGGGAGTCAGCTTAACGTTCGTCATGCTGGAGCTGATCAACTGGTCGTTAACGTAAACTATCGGGCTCCGGTCGTTCTCGTCGCTGACGGTCCAGGTCAACGTAATCGTCTGGGAGGTCGTGGACTCCGGCGCGTATCCCAGGGTGAACTGAGGTGCCGCCGGATCGAAAGTGACATTAAAGCTTTGCTCCGAAGACTCGCTGTTGGAATTGACCGCTTTGATGTGGATCGAATTCGGCCCAGGGGTAAGCTTGATCGATGTGCTGTTGCCGGAGATCAACTGGTTGTTGACGTACACCTGTACCCGATTATAGTTCGGGTCGGTTACCGTCCAGTTCAGCGTCAGCGATTCCTTGCCCGTCGTTTCCGGGATTGGAGCGACCGTCAAGACCGGTCCGCTGTTTTCCATCCGAACCTCGAACGTTTTCTCCGTTATTTTGCCATGTTTGTTCATCGCTTTGACGGTAATGGTATTCGGTCCCGGTCTGAGCGATAATGTCATGCTGGTACTGCCGCCGGCAGCCTCTCCGTTGACGAATACTTTCGGCGAGTAGTCGTTTTTGTCGCTGACCGTCCAACTGATCTTGAGCGTGTCCCGGTTGGTCGTCTGGGGGACGTTATGCACTTCCAATACGGGGCCGCCCCCTTGGAAAACGACGGTTTTGACGACTTTAGCCCATTGACCGTAGCTGTTTTCTGCCACGACGATAACTTCATTGCTGCCATCCTTTAAGGAGATCCTGGCGGAGGTTGCGGAATAGTGCTGGAGCTCGCCGTTGACGGATACTTTCGGATTGGGATCGTTCTCGTCTTTGACTTTCCATCTCACTTCGATTTCCTGCTTGTCGGTGATTTCCGGAATGCCGCTGACCTCCAAGGCAGGGGCGCCTTTCGCGAAAGTCACCTTCTTCGTTACGGACTGGGTTTTGCCGCCCGGTATTCTCGCTGACACCGTGTAGGTGTAAGTTCCCTCTTCCTTCAGACGGAAACCGACGCGGAATTGCCCCTGAACGACTTCGGCCTGCTCGTTGTTGATGAACACCTGGGCTCCCTTGGTCACATCTCCCGTTATATAGAACGTCGGAGTGGAGACCGTCTCGGGCGCTTCGACGTTCAGAATAAGCGATTGATCGGCGTCGGCCGCCGCTCCCTTGATCGCCCGGTACAGCAGCGTCGTAGCTTCTGCGCGTGTAACGGGCTTGTCCGGAGCCAAGGAATTTTCTCCGTAGCCGGTAATCAGCTTCTTCTCGACAGCCAAGGCAAAGTAAGTTTTCATATTCGGAGAAACGCTTGCGGTGTCGTCGTACCACATCAGAATATTCTCGTTTTCCAGATCGTCGGGCTGATAACCGAGCGTCTTCACCAACGCTACCGCCACATCTTCGCGCGTGGCCGATCCAGTCGGATCGAAGAAGGCTTTGCCCGATGGCGGGTAATAGCCCGTCAAGTATTCCTTGGCGGCCTCGATGGCCACGAACGACCAGCGCGACGAGGAGACATCGACGAACGAAGGTTTCTGGTCCTCGGAGGGCAGTTCCAGATAGAACGCCCGGGTGATCAGTGTCGCGAATTCCTCGCGTGTCACTTCCTTGTTCGGTTTAAAGGTTTTGTCGGAATAACCCGCGACGATTCCCAACCGAGCCATGCTGTTGATTTCTTCCTTGGCCCAGTGCGTGCCGCTTACGTCCTGGAAGTCGGACGAGCTGTCCGCATAGGCCATGAACGGATATGCAAGTACGATGGCAAGCAAGAGACCTGAAGCGGCCCACAGCTTTTTGATCATAGTTCTACTCTCCTAATCGAAAATAAGAATAAAACTACTATAGCAGATGGCGTTTGGAGAAGACTGTCGAAGTTTGTCGAGGTGTGCGAGTTAGCGTTTGGCGTTCTGTTGAGGTCCGGGTTTTACAGCGCGGCTGGATCGCATTCATCAACGGACTTGCACAACAAATGGAACGGTAGTGAGTTTACCCTCGTACTGAAATTGGCCCCAAATCTTATAGATCCCCGCCTCGGGAAATACAGTGTGAAACATAACATTGCTTCCCGAGCTCATCTCTTCCGCAGCGTGCACGTGAACATACACGTCAGCCGAGCTATTCAGAATAACGCTATGCCCGGAAGCTCCCAGGTAGGTTTCGAGCCTTCCAACCGGCTGTAGAGTTTCGGCATCGGAGACTTGGAATAGGAGCATAACCATTTCTCCGGCAATGATGTTATCAAGGCCCGGGCTGGCGGTTAGAGAAATATGGAGATCGTCCATTCTTTGGCTGTATGAGTCATCGGGGAGCGTTTCTGCCTTTGGAGGCATTTCTCCAGCTACTGTGATCCATTGTCTATGGACGGTCATGTCCTGATGTTCAGGTATAAATTCGCTAATTAGAAGATACGGACCGGCATGGGGGAATGAAATTCGGACGGTAAAGACACCTTCCCCCACATATTCCGGATGGACATGCATGAACGTACCAAGATCCTTGCTTACCACGATCAGATGCATTAACTTTGTTCGATCTTCAACAAACTTCTGTACAGGTATGCCGGAAGAATCGATTACTAACAGTCTGATGTCGACCTCCCCTTGTTCGAAGGACTTTCCAGCGGATTCAGCTGCAATAACCCGATAACCTCTATCGGTTATATTTGTCATTTGATCCTGCTGGATCATGGCCAGCAGACCTCGTACAGGAGGACTCTTATCCACATTGTCCCACTTGGTTGCGGAGCAACCCGTCATCAGGGCCAAACCGAGTATGAACGCCGCCATCTTTAGAGTGTTTTTGAGAAAAATGTTCATTGGCTGCCTCGAGTAGGCGAGATAGCGAGGATGCTTAATGCGAGGGACAAAAGGGAAGCTTGAACAATGGAGCCCACCCATAATTCCGGAGCCCATCCAATCCCGCCTGACAATGCCATACTGAGAAAATAACTGCCCCACAGCGCCACGGGTACAGCTATCGCCAAAATTCGATAACCTCCCGTCGTGTTCCCTCCAAGTCGCAATTTTACATAGATTAAATCTGCAGCCAGTCCGCCTATAAGAGGGACGAGAATAGCCAAATACTGCTGGAATCCGTCCAGTACGCCCATAAGTACGCTTATAAAGGTAAAGAGAAAAGTAAATGAGCCAAAAGGAACCTGCCATCGCTTGAGCAGCAGGAATACCGGGAACATGAACAGCAAGGTGTTTAACAGAATGTAGGATAGACCGCGAATCTCCAAATCTTCGATGACCCGTATACCGAAGAATGGATCGGTTCGGCTTTTATACCAATCGATGACGGCCGGGGTCGCCAAGTTATAGCGAAACATCCATACATACATCAGGAAAAAACTAACGACCCCTACGGTCAGGGCAGCAGAGAGAAGAATCGGGAAAAAGTGGCGCCAACCGGGTTGATCGGGAGAGAGTGCCCAGCCATACCGAAAGGGGCTGCTAATAATCAATAGCGTTCCCAGCATTAGCACGAGATGGGACGGGCTAAGGAGAGCGTCCAAATCTTGCTCTATGCCAAAGATCAGGTGCCAGGTCATATCGGCAATTCCGCCAAAAAGAAAAACCGCAACGCCTATCAAGCCAAGTCCGTATCCTGTCGGGATTGCTTGATGCCAGGTTCCCCCATTCCGTCTCTTGTTCACATAGATCAGTCCGACGATCCATAATGCCGAAGCCAAAAATCCGCTGTAAAGAATGGCGTGCCATGGTGTGAAAAAAGTTTCGGGAACCCGATGATTGTGCGCATATCCATCAACGAAAATGCCGACCACCAACCATGTACCCATAAGCATGGTAAGCATATGAACGCTAGTCTTAACCTTCATCGAGTCCAATACTGACCCCTCCCTGGCAACGACACCTAACATCTGGTGAGCAATAATCGACTTATCTCACTGGATATTCGTTAAGTCGTCGAGTAGATTTGTATGGAGTGTATTGGCTGCGAGTTTACAAAAGGTTCGTAATAAGATTAGTCTTCTGCGGCGCAGGATCTGCGAGACGGCTTTGTTCTATTTTTCCACCGTGTCCAGCACGTCCTTAAGGATGGCCAGATTCGCATTGTAAGCGGAATTAATCCAATGTCCGGAGGCCACCTGGTAGACGCGATTTTGTTTGACGGCCGACAGATTGTTCCATAGAGGAAGCGAAGCGAGCAGTTCCCGCACCTGTTCGTCCGTCTGTCCTTCCGGCGTAATGACGAACAGCTTATCTGCGTCCAGTTCGGCCAATTTCTCTAAGCTTAATTGCGCGAAATTGTCCGGAACCGTCGTAGCGAGAGAATGCGGCCTCAGGCCAACTGCTCGAGAGGAAGGAAATGCGGGGTGACGATAATCAGATCGGGATCGTGGCCGAGAACGGCTTCCGGGGATAATCCGTTCATGAGATCGAGCTTCGGCAGATCCTTGAGCCAAGGCTCCAGATGGTCCTGCACGGTAGTACCCGCCGCGTATTTGGCTACGCTCCCGCGAAGGGAGCGACTTTAAGCAGATGGTGGAGGACAAGCTTAATCCGCCGTTTCAATCCACGCTCCCGCGAAGGGAGCGACTGTCAAAGACCGCGCCGTTCGCGCTTTTACGGATGTTTCAATCCACGCTCCCGCGAAGGGAGCGACCTCGAAAACAAGCTGCAAGAGGCCAAGGACACCGGTTTCAATCCACGCTCCCGCGAAGGGAGCGACAGCGAGCCTATTGAGCCCTTGCGTGGCAAGGGATTTGAGGCTCAAAAGTGCGAATCGGTATTTTTAGAGTAGAAAAGCAGGCTCAAAAATGACGTGAAAAGCCGGGAGCCCTTGTGCAGCAAGAGGTGCGAATCTCCCGGGAAAATCATGTGAGCTTGGGGTTCGCACCACATAGTTTCAGTATAATTCAGTGAGCGGTATTTTTCCAAAGCATAAAAGCTATCTATTCGTCATTCTTGAACAATTAACCCCACTATTGGTTTGCGATATGGCTTGAGTTATACTAATTGTAATGAAAAAAAGGCGGTGTGCAGAGTGAAGCGGATGCCAATCGGAGTGGATGATTTTAAAGCGATTCATGAGCGTAATTTGTACTATGTAGATAAGTCGATGCTCATCAAGGACATCCTCGATGATGGCGCCGAGGTTAATCTGATCGCACGCCCCCGAAGGTTCGGAAAAACGCTAAACCTATCCATGTTGCGCTATTTTTTTGAGAAAACGGAAGAGAACCATGGAGCGCTTTTTCAGGACTTGGAGATCTGGTATCAAGGAGAACGCTATCAGCGAGAGCAAGGTAAGTATCCGGTTATTGCACTAACGTTGAAAAGTTTAAAAATGAATACATGGAAAAGTAATTATTCCCGACTATGTACATTGTTGGCTACAGAGATAGAGCGTCATGGTTACTTGTATGAAAAGAACGACCTGTCCAGTAACGATAAGTATATCGTTTCTAGAATTCTGGATAGAACTGCAGATGAGTCGGAATATGGGGGCAGTATCGAGCTATTGTCGCGTTTGCTTCATGCGTATCACGGAGAAAAGGTTATTATTCTCGTGGATGAGTACGATACGCTACTGAACGAAGCATATATTCACGGTTTCTATGATGAGGCGGCTGCTTTTTTGCGATTGTTATTAGGCGAAGCCTTCAAGAACAATGTTCATCTGCGTAAAGGTGTTATGACGGGGATTTTTCGCGTTGCAAAAGAGAGTATATTCAGTGGATTAAACAATCTCAAGGTAAGTACGATTATTCAAGACGATTACAGGGAGTACTTCGGTTTCACGGAATTGGAAGTTCAGAAAATACTTGAAGATTTCGGCTTAAGAGAGCAGGTTGCTGAGGTTACGAAGTGGTATAACGGGTACCGTTTCGGGGAGGAAGTTCCTCTAACGATTTACAATCCATGGTCCATCGTGCAGTATTCGGATCAGCGCAAGCTGGTTTCGTACTGGGTGAACACAAGTGATAACTTGATCGTACGTAAGCTTGTGACTGAAGGCAGCGGGGAGATACAACAACAAGTCGCAGACCTGCTGAAACGACAGGCAATCGGTCCGGTTCGAATTGACGATACGATAGTGTACCGAGAAGTAGATCGCTCACCGGATACGATATGGTCTTTTTTACTCATGAGCGGGTACCTAAAGACCGTTACATTGGAAAGGCATACGGAAGGGATGCTTCGAGGGCTGTTCGGAACGCTGACGATTCCCAATGAAGAAGTGTATGATTTTTTTGCGGAGATGCTGTCGAGTTGGTTTTCGGATACAGTAAAGGGCGGCTCTACGACCAAGCTGCTGCAGGCACTGACAGACGGTGATATCGCCACTTTTAGCGGCATGCTTCAAGAGACCGTTTTGCATACGTTTAGCTATCATGATGTAAGCGACGATCGTTCGGAGAGCTTCTACCATGCATTTGTTTTAGGGATTCTGGTATATCTTGATAAGGAGTACGAGGTGATTTCTAATCGTGAGAGCGGCTATGGAAGACATGACGTAATGATCGTGCCTCGCGAGCGTAAAAAGGGACGGAAGGGGATTATTCTCGAGTTTAAGAGGGCGGATGCAATACGGGAAGAGTCGTTAGACGAAGCGCTTGACGCCGCTTTGCTTCAAATCGATGAGAAGCGATATGAGGCAGAGCTTCACGCTCGCGGCATTCAGGGTATCGTTAAGCTCGGTATTGCTTTTAAAGGTAAGCGGGTAAAAGTTAAGGGCAGGGAGCAGGGGGAAAAGTAATTTCCAAGTAAAAACTTCAGGGAGAGAAAGATCGATAACGATTTGCAACAGTTTGTTCCGAAATTAAGTTAAATCTGCGCTTCCGCTGAGGAGAAAAAAGGGCGTCTCATGCGTTTCTCATGCGGCGTCCTTTTTTTTCTTTATTGTACTTTTCTTATGTAGGGCACAACTTGCGGGATTTCCTGTGAGCAATGCACGTTTTGTAGAATCTAGCTCCCGCGAAGGGAGCGACCTCCAAGATACGGTGTCATTGTCAGAGCGCTGTTCAATCCACGCCCCTGCAAAAGGAGCGACATTGAGATCTCGCTGCTGATAACGGAGATTTTTGTTTCAATCCATGCTCCCGCGAAGTGAGCGACGGGACGGCCGCGAAAAAACCTTGATCCTGTCTCAGTTTCAATCCACGCTCCCGCGAAGGAGCGACCAATCGGAGTGGTCGTGCCTGGGCGCATTAAAGTTTCAATCCACACTCCCACGAAGGAGCGACTTACCTTGCGCGTTTCTTAATCGGGATTAGCTCGTTTCAATCCACGCTCCCGCGAAGGAGCGACACTCTCCCGCTTAATTATTGCAAACATATTCATCGTTTCAATCCATGCTCCCGCGAAGGAGCGACTAACGAATTCTATGGACTGCTGCTCGATATTGCTGTTTCAATCCACGCTCCCGCGAAGGAGCGACGACGTTATGGAGCGTATCCGGTCCGGTATGCTTGGTTTCAATCCACGCTCCCGCGAAGGAGCGACCGGCTATCAGGTCCGGTTACAGCGCAAGGACAGCGTTTCAATCCACGCTCCCGCGAAGGAGCGACGTCGGTGAGTCCGGATGATTCAGTTTCACAAGAGTTTCAATCCACGCTCCCGCGAAGGAGCGACGAGACGCAAATGGCAGATTTCAAAAGCAAACTGGTTTCAATCCACGCTCCCGCGAAGGAGCGACTTTCTGCCCCAGGAACAATATCCCATTGAAGAGTTTCAATCCACGCTCCCGCGAAGGAGCGACTCCGGCTTCCGAGGATGTCACAAGAGCATTAGCTGTTTCAATCCACGCTCCCGTGAAGGGAGCGACTGCTGAAGCGCGGACAGATATCGAGATCGCTCAAGTTTCAATCCACGCTCCCGCGAAAGGAGCGACAAGTTTCGTCCGGTCCAGCCAGATCCGAGCGCTGTTTCAATCCACGCTCCCGCGAAAGGAGCGACTCCGCCGATTACGATGTCGGCCAGAGCGGCCCGTTTCAATCCACGCTCCCGAGAAGGAGCGACAGCGAGCCTGTTGAGCCCTTGCCCGGCAAGGGATTAGAGGCCCAAAAGTGCGAATCGGTATTTTTAGAGTAGAAAAGCAGGCTCAAAAATGGCATGAAAAGCCGACAACCCTTGTGCAGCAAGAGGTGCGAATCTCCCGGGAAAATCATGTGAGCTTGGGGTTCGCACCAATAAAACTATTTTACCACGTAGACGCTATGCTCGCTTGGTGACGTTATTGCGGCGGCGAAAAAAGTCAACCGCTCCAAGACTCAAACGGTCCGGAGGACAGACGCCGGAGAGGCGGTGGACAGGCGTTCGACGAAACGGGTGTCGACGCGGATTTTCATCCGGGCGTCGGAGCCGTGCTCGGCCGGATCCGTCAGCAGGTCGACGGCGAGCCTGGCCATCTTTTCCTTCTCGACATGGATGGTCGTCAGCTCAGGCGTGACGATGACGGATTCGTTGATGTTGTCGAAGCCGATGACGGAAATGTCCTCCGGGACGCGATAGCCGAGCTCGGCCAGCGTCTTCATGGCGCTGATGGCGATATAGTCGCACTCGCAGAAGAGAGCCGTAGGCAGCCGGCCCTCCGACCGAATGCAAGCTTCGAGCTGCTGGCGCATCGATTCTTGTGAAGAAAGCAGCGTCGGCGCGACCGCGAACGTTCGGCTCGGCGCGACCTCCAAACCTCTCTCCCGAAGCGCGGCAAGGAACCCCGATTTACGCTCCTCGAAGTTGTGAATCCGCACGTTGGAAGCGACATAGCCGATGTCCTTGTGGCCCAGCTCGCACAAGTGCGCTCCCGCTTGGTAAGCTCCCATTGCATTGTTGATTTCGACGAAGTGAATCGGCAGCGTATCGTAGCAAGTGTCCAGAACCACGAGCTGAGGGAGACGATCCGCGGCGGCTGCGATCTGCTCTTTCCCTAGATTGGTCCCCAGCAAAATAACCCCGTTGCTGCGATGTTCCTCGGCAATGGCACGAACGTTATGCTCGAACTGCTCCATATCCACGGATGAGAACATAACGGAATACCCTTTGGAACGGCAGCGTTCTTCGACGAAATGAATCAATTCGCGGAAAAAAGGCTGCTGGTAGTACTCCTCAAGCACGATTCCCAGATTGGTGATGACCAGAAACAAAATCGATTTGGAGGTTTTATCGGACGGGGCCGTCGAGTTTCTCGGTTTGACGTTGTACCCCATTTCCCGGGCAATGCGCAATATTCTTTCCCTCGTCTCGCTGCCGATGCCGGGCTTGCCGCTGAGCGCCAAAGAGACGGCCGATTTCGAAACTTGCGCGATTTTCGCGATATCTTCCATTTTCATCGGAATTTCTCCGTTCTATTTCGGATATTAAGCTGAAGATGTCGAAGCTGTTGAGTTGAGTTTAGTTTACTACTGTTTTCTCGTTTTGTACAACATTCAAACTAAACAATCACAATAATCCAGTTAAAATGACTAAACTAACACTAAATTTTAGTTGACTCCCTAATATCGCGGTGATAGGATGGGGGTGTGAGTTAGTGGGATTACCGTTTTTCTAATGCTTGTTTAGTCGATGGACTGATTTTGTTTAGTTAAATTTAGTGTATACGCGAGTCCGTTGAGGCAGGTAGATTCGATAAGCCGATTTCACAAGGGAGAGAGCAACATGAAAAAGCTGAAGCTGGGGTATGCTCCGACGCGGAGGTTCACGTTCAGCGCGGAAGACGCTTTTAAGTACAAGGTGCAGATCCGCGAAAAGATGGACTCCTTCGGAATGGACATCGATATCGTCGATTTGGAGGGGCTCAATTCGGAGGGGCTGCTGTACGACGACCGGATCGGGGCGGAGGCAATCGCGGAGCATCTGCTCAAGGAGAAGGTTGACGCGGTTTTTTTTCCTCATTGCAACTTCGGGACGGAGGATACGGTAGCCCGGGTTGCCAAGGCGCTCGGCAAGCCGGTGCTGCTGTGGGGGCCGCGGGATGAAGCGCCGCTGGAGGACGGAATGCGCCTTCGCGATACGCAGTGCGGCCTGTTCGCGACGGGCAAGGTGCTGCGCCGCTTCCGGACGCCGTTCACATACGTGACGAACAGTCGATTGGACGATCCGGTGTTCGAGCGCGGCTTCAAAAATTTCGTGGCGGCGGCCAACGTGGTGCGTCATTTCCGCAGCTTGAGAATTTTGCAGATCGGGCCGCGGCCGACTTCCTTCTGGACGATGATGTGCAACGAAGGCGAGCTGCTGGAGCGGTTCGGTATCGAGCTGCACCCGATTACGCTGGTGGATATTACGAACGCGGCGAAGAAGGCCGAGAAGTCCGGAGGTTCCGAGCTGACGGAGGCGATCCAATACATTCGCGACAAGCTGGATATCTCTGAGGTGACGGACGACGACGTCAAGCGGGTGGCCGCGCTTAAAGTCGCGATGAAGAAGCTGGCGGTCGACTCCGGCAGCACCGCGATCGCGATTCAATGCTGGTCCGCTCTGCAGGACGCGATCGGCATTATGCCGTGCCTAGCCAACGCGATTTTGACCGATGAGCAAATTCCGGTCACTTGCGAGACCGACATCCACGGTGCGATCACGTCGGTGATGGTGCAGGCGGCCGCGATGAACGAGGCTCCGACCTTTTTCGCCGATATTACGGTCCGCCACCCGGAGAACGACAACGGAGAGCTGCTGTTCCATTGCGGCAATTTTCCCGTGTCGCTCAGTGTGGAGAACAAGCCGAAAATGCGCAAGCACTTTTTGTTCGACGATCATGCCCCGGGCACCCACGAAGGAGAAATCCGCGGCGGCAGCATGACGATTGCCCGTTTCGACGGCGATAACGGCGAGTATCAGTTGTTCCTCGGCAAGGCGAAAGGCATCACGGGTCCGTATACGCGCGGTTCTTACGTCTGGGTGGAGGTTAACGATTGGCCGCTGTGGGAGGAAAAGCTGGTGAAAGGCCCGTACGTGCACCATTCCGTCGGCATACACGCCAACGTCATCCCGGCGCTTTACGAGGCCTGCCAATACATTCCCGGCCTTACGCCGGACCCGGTCGATCCGACGGAGGATCAAATCCGCGCTTGGCTGAGAGGGAGCGTGTAACTATGGCAAGCATACTGGAACTGAAGCGCAAATCGCTGCAAATCCGCAAAGAGCTGATGACGATGATCCATGCGGCGAAAGGCGGGCACACCGGAGGCTCGCTCAGCAATACCGACATTTTGACCGCCCTTTATTATGAAGTAATGAAGCACGATCCGAATCGTCCGAAGCTTCCGGAGCGGGACCGTTTTGTGGCGAGCAAAGGGCACTGCGTCGAATCTCTCTGGTGCATTTTGGCCGACCTCGGCTATTTTCCGAAAGAGGAGCTGTCCACGTTCAGCCAGTTCGGCACGAGATTGATCGGACATCCGAACAACAAGGTGCCTGGCGTCGAGATGAACACGGGAGCGCTCGGTCACGGTCTGGCGGTGTCTGTCGGAATGGCGCTGGCTGCCAAGCGGGACGGCAATCCGTACCGCGTCTATTGCCTGATGGGCGACGGGGAGCAGGCCGAAGGCTCGGTCTGGGAGGCGGCGATGGCGGGTGCTCACTACAAGCTGGACAATCTCGTCGGCATCATCGACCGCAATCGGTTGCAGATCAGCGGGAGCACGGAGGACGTTATGGCGTTGGAGCCGTTGGACCGAAAATGGGAAGCGTTCGGCTGGCATGTCGTCACCGTGGACGGCCACGATTACGGCGAGCTGCTGAAGGCGTTCAACTCCGTGCCGGAGGTATCCGGCAAGCCAACGCTGCTGCTGGCCAACACCATCAAGGGCAAGGGCGTTTCTTTTGCGGAAAACAAACCGGAATGGCACCATCACGTTCCCAACGACGAGCAGCTGAAGCAGGCGCATGAGGAGCTCGACGCCGAGCTGGCCGCGCTTGCAGATGAACAGGAAAGGAGCGGGACTCATGCCTAATACGATTCCGAACCGCCAGGCGATGTGCGAAACGCTGCTGGAACTGGCGGAAAACAGCCGCGACATCATGGTGCTGGCAAGCGACTCGCGGGGCTCGGCGGCAATGGCGCCGTTCGCGAAGCGGTTTCCCGAGCAATTCGTGGAGACGGGCATCGCGGAGCAAAACATCGTCGGCATCGCGGCGGGCTTGGCGCACAGCGGTAAAACGCCGTTCGTGACTTCGCCAGCCTGTTTCCTGAGCATGCGGAGCATCGAGCAGATCAAGGTGGACGTCGCTTACTCTAATACGAACGTCAAGCTGATCGGCATTAGCGGCGGCATCTCGTACGGAGCGCTCGGCATGTCGCATCACTCGGTTCAGGATATTGCCGTAACGCGGGCGATTCCCGGTCTGGCCGTCGTGCTGCCGGCGGATCGCCATGAGACGAAGAAAATGACCCGCGCCATCGCCGAATACGAAGGCGGCGTATACGTGCGCATCGGACGGAATCCGGTCGAGGACGTATACGAGGAGGACGACGATCGCGAGTTCGTGCTCGGCCAAGCCGTTCGCCTGAAGGACGGCAGCGATCTGACGCTGATCGCCGCGGGAGAAACGGTGCGCATCGCTCTGGATGCCGCGAAGCTGCTGGAGCAAAGCGGAATTCAGGCGCGGGTGTTGAACATGCACACGATCAAGCCTCTGGACACCGAAGCGATCGTCGCCGCCGCCGAAGAGACGGGCGCGATCGTCACGCTCGAGGAGCACAGCGTATACGGCGGCCTCGGCGCCGCGGTCGCCGAAGTGACGTCCCAGCATTGTCCGGTTCCGCTCAAGATTCTCGGCATTCCCGACGAGCCCGCGATCGCCGGCAAGACGGCCGAGGTGTTTCGCCATTACGGCCTGTCCGCGGAGAATGTCAAGGAGCTTGCCGAGCGATTGGCGAGCGTGAAGATGCGATGAGCTATCTGCTTACCGTAGATCAGAGCACGGCCGGCACGAAAGCGGTGCTGATCGACCGGGAAGGGCGCATCCGGCATCGCTGCTCGCTCGCGCATCGGCAGATCTATCCGCGGGACGGCTGGGTGGAACATGATCCGCTTGAACTGTATGATAACGTTAAAGGCGCCATTCGCGGAGTCATGGAGAACGCCGGCATCGGCCCGGAAGCCGTCGCGGCGCTGACGATTACGAATCAGCGCGAGACGGCGCTGATCTGGGACCGCGAGACCGGCCTGCCGATCGCCAATGCGATCGTCTGGCAGTGCCGGCGCTCCGCCGATTGGTGCGAGCGAATGAAGCGGGAAGGGCTGGAGCCGCTGGTCGCGGCGAAGACCGGCCTGCCGCTGGACCCTTATTTCTCGGCAGGAAAATGGAGCTGGCTGCTGGAGCATGCGTCGGCCGGCATTCCGATCGAGCGACTGGCCGCAGGTACGGTCGACAGCTGGCTGATCTGGAAGCTGACGGGCGGTCAAGTACATGCAACCGATTACACGAACGCGAGCCGGACGCAGCTGTTCAACATCCATACGCTGAGATGGGATGAAGAGCTTGCGGACGCCTTCGGCATTCCGCTGTCGCTGCTGCCGGAAGTGAGGGACAGCGACGCCGCATACGGCATGACGGCCGAGCCGGAGCTGTTTCCGTCTCCGAAGCCGATCGTCGGCGTCATCGGAGATTCGCAGGCCGCGCTGTTCGGTCAGCAGTGCACGCGGCCGGGTATGGCCAAAGGGACTTACGGCACCGGAACGTCTGTGCTGATGCATACCGGAGACGAGCCGATCAAGGCGGGACACGGGCTGGTGACGGCGGTGGCCTGGGGAATCGGCGGCCGGGTGGAATACGCGCTGGAGGGCGTAATTCGCTCGACCGGGGACTGTCTGAATTGGGTACGCAACGAACTCGGCTTGTTCCGGGATTACGCCGAGTTGGAAGCGGCTGCAGAGGAAGTCGGCGATACGGGAGGAGTCTACCTGGTACCGGCTTTCGTCGGTCTCGGCGCTCCGCATTGGAATGCCCGAGCCCGAGCGGCCATTATCGGCCTCAATCGTTCGTCGGACCGGCGCCATCTGCTGCGCGCCGCGCTTGAGAGCATTGCCTATCAGGTGGCGGACGCGGTGCGTTTGCTGTCGGCGGAGACCGGTTTGCCGCTGCGAGAGCTGCGCGTCGACGGAGGGGCTACCGCCAACGAGCTGCTGATGCGTTTCCAGGCAGACCTGTTGGATGCGGAAGTCGTTCGTTCCGACGCGGCCGAACTGTCCGCGCTCGGTTCCGCCTACATGGGAGGGCTGGCGCTCGGATGGTGGGACCGGGACGAGTTGTTTTCATTTTATCGCAAAAATAAAAGCTATTCGCCGAGCATGGACCCAGAGACGCGCGAGCGTCTGAACCGGGGCTGGCAAGCGGCGGTGACGGCTGTGCTTGCGGCCGAGCAAGCTTCGCGGGCAGACTGAAGCTCTGTCGGGCGGGCTGGGGCTGCGGCAGATCGCGTTCTGAGGACCGAATGCGGTCCGTCATCAAATCATCTAGAAGATATGGAGGAATCACCGATGTCGTTGCGAGTCGTCCAATTAAAAACGGAATACGTCGAAAATCCGCTTGGACTAGACGAGAAGAAGCCGAGGCTCTTCTGGCGTCTGGAGTCGGAGGAGCGGGGAGCTTCGCAGAGCGCGTATCGCGTGCTGGTGGCTTCCTCGAAGGAAGCGCTGGATCGCGAAGAGGGAGATCGGTGGGATTCCGGCAAGGTGGAATCGGACCGCTCGATTCATATTGTTTACGAAGGAAAGCCGCTCGTCTCCGAAGGACGTTATTATTGGAAGGTTCAGGTTTGGGACGGGCAGGGCCGGCCGTCGGCATGGAGCGAGACGGCGTTCTGGACGATGGGGCTGCTCGATCGCGGCGAATGGAAGGCAGGGTGGATCGGCCGCAAAACGGAGCCTAACGTGGGCATGCAGCCGTCTCCGTTCGTGCGCAAGTCGTTCGCCGTCGACGGCCAAGTGGCGAGAGCGACCGTCTACGCCACGGCGCTGGGACTGTACGAGCTTCGGGTAAACGGCGAGAAGGTCGGCGATTTGTTCGCGCCGGGCTTTACCGATTACGACAAGCGGGTGCAGGTGCAGACCTACGACGTGACGCCTCTTCTGACCGAAGGGGATAACGCGGTCGGAGCCGTACTCGGAGACGGCTGGTACTGCGGAACCGTCGGCTTCCTGGGCAGCAAGGTGTACGGGGAGCGGCCTTTTTTCCTGCTGCAGCTTCATATTGAGTTGGCCGACGGCACCAAGCGCATCGTCGCGACGGATTCGTCCTGGCGCACGACCCGGGGGCCGCTTCTGTATTCCGACATGATCAAGGGCGAAGCGTATGACGCGCGGCTGGAGCTGGACGGCTGGGATCGGCCCGGCTACGACGATTCGGGCTGGGAGCAGCCGGATGTCCGTCCGGGCTACAACGGTCTGCTGACCGCCTCGCTTGAGCCCCCGGTGCGCATCACCCAGACGATGAGGCCGATTTCCGTGCGCCGCACGGAAGCGGGAACCTACATTTACGATATGGGACAAAATATGGTCGGCTGGACGGAAGTGAAGGTTCGCGGTGCGCGGGGACGGAAGATTACGCTGAGCCATGCCGAAATGCTCAACCCGGACGGCTCGCTGTATTTGGATAACCTGAGGGTCGCCGTACAGCAGGATCATTATATATTGAAGGGCGAAGGCCTGGAAAGCTACGAGCCGCGCTTTACGTTCCATGGCTTCCGCTATGTCGAGCTGATCGGGTATCCCGGCGAGGCGGATCTCGATACGATCGTCGGCAAGGTCGTTCATTCCGATACGCCGCGCAACGGGCGGCTGGAGACGGACGACGAGATGGTCAACAAGCTGTATTCGAACATCGTATGGGGCCAGAGGGGCAACTTCCTGTCCGTCCCGACGGATTGCCCGCAGCGGGACGAGCGCCTCGGCTGGACCGGGGATGCTCAGATTTTTGCCCGAACGGCTTCCTACAACATGGACGTATCCCGTTTCTTCACCAAGTTTATGTGGGACATGATCGATGCGCAGCAGCCGTCGGGCGCCTTCACGGACGTGGCCCCGGACGCCGGATGGATTCGTCACAAAATGTGGAATACCCGGCTCAACTGGTTCGCGCCGGACAATGCGGGCTGGGGAGACGCGGGCGTCGTCATTCCTTGGACGCTGTACCTGATGTACGGGGATACCCGCATTCTGGAAACCCATTATGACGCGATGACGCGCTGGGTCGAATATTTGAAGGCCAACACGGACGGACTGGTCCGCCCGAACTACGCCAACTACGGCGACTGGCTGTCGATCGACGCCGATACGCCGAACGAGGTGCTGGCGACCGCTTACTTCGCCTACAGTACGAAGCTGCTGTCGCGCATTGCCGGAGTACTGGGCAACGCAGACGACGAATCCCGCTACGGGAAGCTGTTCGCCGATATCGCTGCCGCATTCCGCCGCGCCTTCGTCAATGAAGAGGGACGCATTCACGGTGAGACGCAAACCGTCTACGTGCTGGCTTTGCAGTTCGGTCTTCTGGAAGGCGAGCTTCGCGACAAGGCGATCGCCCATCTCACGGCCAACATCCGCGAACGGGGCGACCGACTGTCGACCGGCTTCCTCGGCGTCGGGTACCTGCTTCCCGCGCTGACCGACAGCGGACGGCTCGACGTCGCGTATACGCTTCTTACGCAGGAGGCTTTCCCGTCCTGGATGTATTCGATCAAGCACGGGGCGACGACGATTTGGGAGCGCTGGGACGGCTGGACCGAGCACAACGGCTTCCAGACGCCGTCGATGAACTCGTTTAACCACTACTCGCTCGGCTCCGTCGGCGAGTGGATGTTCCGCTGTATGGCGGGCATCGAGGCCGATCCCGGCCAACCGGGCTTCCGCCATACGATCGTACGTCCGCAGCCGGGAGGAAAAATCAACGAGGCGAAGGCCGAGTATGAGTCTCTGCACGGCCTTGTAACAACCGAGTGGAAACGATCGCCTGACGGAAGCTTCCGGCTTTCTGTGCGCATTCCGGCGAACACCACGGCGACGGTAATTGTTCCGGGCGGCGGGTTCCGCGTAGACGGCCAGTCCGTCGATGAAGCGGCATCCGCGCAAGGCTGGAAGCTGGCCGACCGTACGGCAGGCGCCGCCGCGTTCGAAGTCGGTTCGGGCGAATACCTGTTCGAGAGCGTCCTTGAAAATATCTGATAAAAGGGAAGGGGAAATGAAGGTGAACGCTATTTTCGAACAGTTTCCTTATCGGGTTCCGGCGAACAAACGCGTGCGCGTCATCGTCAACACCGATGCGGCGAACGAGGCGGACGACCAGTATGCAATCGTGCAGGCGCTGCTGACGCCGAAGCTGAACATTCGCGGCTTCGTCGCAACGCATTTCGGTACGCACCGCACGGACAAGTCGATGGAGCAGTCCTTCGACGAAATTAAGCGGATTCTCGAGCTGATGGACATGAGCGGGGATTACCCCGTTTACCGGGGCTCCGTGGGGCGGTTGGACCCCGATGCCCCGATCGTCAGCGAAGGCGCGCAATTCATCATCGACGAAGCGATGCGCGACGACGCGCAGGAGCCGCTGTTCGCAATCTTCCTCGGCGCGATTACCGACCTTGCCGCGGCCTACAAGGCCAAGCCCGAAATCGCCGGAAGGCTGACCGCCATCTGGATCGGCGCCGGCGCTTATCCGCACGGCGGAGAGGAGTTCAATCTGGGCAACGACATCGCCGCGGCGGACCTCGTGTTCGGGTCCGACATTCCCCTCTGGCAGGTTCCGAGGGACGTCTACAAAATGCCGCGCGTCTCGCTCGCGGAACTTGCGGTCAAGGTGAGGCCGTGGGGGGAAATCGGAGAGTATCTGTTCCGGCAGCTGGAGGAATTCAACGTGCTGCCGATTCATTCGCTGAGCTGGCCTCCCGGGGAGTCGTGGAATTTGGGCGATTCTCCGGCGGTATCCCTGCTGATCGACGATCAGAACTTCGATTACGAGCTTCGGCCCGCGCCGGAAATCGGAGAGGATATGAGCTACGCCCATTCCGGGACGCGCAGGCCGATTCGAGTGTACACAAGCGTCGACTCCCGGTTTATTCTGGAGGATCTGTACGCGAAGCTTCAGCTTTTTCACGAGTTGAAAGGTTCCGGTAGGGGCAAATAGGAATAACGAATGGGGCTGTTCCAAAAGTAAAAGAGACGTACCGAACAATTATCGATAGGTGAATGGTAATGGGCATCTATCTCCCTCCGATGCTATACGATCCTGAAATGGGAACAGTAAACCCGTTAAGAGGTAATTTCAGGACCGTATGAGGCAGTCTCCAGGAGATAGATGCCCTTCTTTTTCATCGATAATCTCGTACGTCCCTACTTATGGGACAGCCCCGTTCGCGTGAAGGGGCTGTGCCGTAAAGATCGAGCCCAGGCCAATAAGCTCGCCCGGCGCGCCTATCACTCGCCTCCAGGCCCGGCCCCGGCCGGTAAGCTCGCTCGGCGAGCTTATCACGCGCCTTCGAGCCTGGCCCCGGCTGGTAAGCTCGCCCGGCGAGCATATCACACGTCCCCGGGCTAAGCCCAGGCGAATAAGCGTGCCGGGCGAGCATATCACACGCCTCCAGACCCAGCCCAGGGCAATAAGCTCGCCCGGCACGCCTATCACACGCCTTCAGGCCCCGGGCCCAGCACCCCACGCCGCGTTCATTTCTGATATTCGCGGGGAGTCATGCCGGTCGCCTGCTTGAAGATGCGGCTGAAATAAAACGGATCGGCATAGCCGACCTGCTCGCCGACCGTTTTGACCGGCAAGTCCTTGCGCTGCTTGAGCAGGCGCTTCGCTTCGTTGATCCGCAGCGTGGCGATGTATTTCGAAGGCGCTTCGCCGGCGTGCTTCAAGAAAATCTTGCTTAAATACGCGGAGGAGAAGTTGAACTGCTTCGCGAGCTGCTCCAGGCTGATCTCCTCGTGAAAATTTTCCCGCAAATACTGCTGAACGCGCTGTACCGTTTTCTCGATATCGTTGGCTTCGACGATGGGCTCCTTCGACAGCTGCGCCCGAACGTCGTCCAGTACGTCCGCGAGGTCCTGCTGCTTGACCGGCTTCAGCAGATAGTGCTTGACGTTGAACTTCATCGCCTGCCGGGCATATTCGAAATCGGCGTACCCGCTGGCGATAATGACCGCGGTGCGCGGATAATATTTATGCACTTCTTCGATCAGCTTCAGCCCGTCCATCACAGGCATGCGAATGTCCGTGATAAGCAGCTGGGGCTGCATTCGTCTGACCAGCTCCAACGCTTCCTCGCCGTGCGTGGCTTCTCCGATGACGGAGAAGCTTTGCCCGCTTTGCTCGATTTTGCGGATCAGGCCGCTGCGGATCAGATCCTCGTCCTCGGCGATCACCGTCGAATATTTAATGTCACGCATGCCGAATCACTCCTTGTGCAGCAGCCCTCCGATGCGCACGGACGCGCCGCCCTCCGGAAGGTTACGAACTTCGAAAATTTTGCGCTCGCCGTAAATCAGATTCAATCTTAAATAAATGTTGAGCAGGCCCATGCCGTTCAGCTCCAGCGTCGGGAGGCTGCTTTCCTTCTCCAGCAGGGCCATCTTGTCATGAAGCTGGGCCAGCTTGTCCGGCTCGAAGCCGCCGCCATAGTCCCTCACTTCGATTTGCCAGCTGGCGTCGTCCAAGGCGCCGACGATGTCGATCCGCCAGGGCGGAGCGTGGGAGGTGCCGAATTTAATGCTGTTTTCGACCAGCGGCTGCACGGCCAGCTTGGGCACCATCTGCGTCAGCAGCTCCTCCGGCACGTCAACTCGGTAAGTCAGCCGCTCGCCGAAGCGGATCTTATTGATTTCCAAATAATTGATCGTGTTCGTCAACTCGTCCCCCAGCGGCACCTGCCGCTCCTTGGAGGTAATGTACCGCAGGAAGTCCGACATATGCTCGATCGTCGCGATCAGCGGCTCGTTCATCCGCTGTTCGGCCATTTCCTGAAGATTGGCCAGCGTATTGTACAGGAAGTGCGGATTCATCTGCGACTGCAAGGCGTTGAGCTGCGCTTGCAGGCTCTGGGCCTCGGCCAGCAGCAGGTGGTCCAGCGACTGCTTCAACCGCTCGCTCATGCTCTGGAACGCGTCGTGCAGCTCGTCCAACTCGATGAAACCGCTTTTCATTTTCTGCTGGGCGATAATGTTGGACCCGATATGCTCGAACGAGAAGTTGCGCACCGCGCGCCGAATCCGGTAGATCGGAAACGTGATCTTGTTGGCCGCATAGAAGCTGAGGCCGATGCCGAGCGCAAGAAGCACGAAGGCGGTTCCGAACAGCAAAAACGTAAATTTCCTGAGCGGCTGGAACAGGTCGCTTTCCGACGTCGTCAGAATCGTATACCAGCCCGTCGATTCGGAATAGTGCAGCGACAACAGCTGCTTCTCCCCGGTGACGGGATCGGTGAAAGGAAAGCTGCTGTACAGGTCCGCGCTCTTGTCCATAGGGGCGACCAGGCTGCGGAACGCTTCGTTCCGCTTGCCGTCGTGCTCGAACGGGTAGATGACCCCGCCGTCCCGATTAAGCACGTAAATATGGCCGTTGTACGGATTGTTGCTTTCGAAATCGGCAGCGCTTGCAAAAATGCGGTGCGCGTACTGCTTCACTTCAATGGCCCCGATCGGCACATTGTATTCGTCGTACAGCAGCCGGTAGAGCGAGATGGAGTACTTTCCGACTGCGGAAGAATAATACTTGGACAGCTGCAAATCCAGGTTCGGATCGGAGACGAGCTTGCCGGGCTGCCGCTGCAGCAATTGCTCGATAAACGGCTTGTCCTCCGGGGCGTAGGCTTGTTCCCGGTTGTCGAAGCCGGTTCCGTAGTAACGGCCGTTAAAAGAGTACAGGTAAATTTGCTCGACCAGCCGGGAAGGTCCGATAATGGCGGTCAGTGCGTCCGTCAGCACCTTGGCGTCGTCGTTCTGCCGAATGCGCTGCTGCTGTACGGCGGAATTCGCGCCGGTATCGGGCGCCGGGGTCGTTTGGACCGTCTCGTTGCCGTCCGGCGCTCTGACTTCGGACATGTAACTGGCGAAGCGCTCTTTAACCAGATTGGAGTACATGACGTTCAGGGAAACCCGATTAAGCTGCTCGATCTGCTGAACGAGCTGGTCGCGGATCGAGACGCCGAAGCTTTCCAGCGTGCTCATGGCCTGTCCCCTCAGCTGATTGGTCGTCCAGGAATAGAAGAAGAGAACGAACGTCGCGAATACGATCAGGATAATGGAGGAATACGTCAGGAACAAAGCTGTTTTCATACTTTTGAACATGCTCTCGTACTCCTTGTTGCTAAACTGAACTAAACGTAGTTAAATTATACCTCAACATCTTTCGAATGTAAGCGGTTAAATTTAGACAAGTTTAGGACCGATTATTCTATGGAGGAAAAAAATCAGCCCACTATACTTAAAGTATCATCCATGGATGAACTAGCCGTAAACGAACAGGGGGACTATTCGAATGAAAAAGTGGACGATGACTTTACTTTCCGTATTCGTCGCGATGACGGCCGTGCTGGCCGGATGCGGCGGCAACAACGACAAGGGCGGCAGCGCATCGCCGTCGGCCTCGAGCGGAGCTTCCGAGCAAGGCGGAAGCAAGAAGAACGTGACGCTGACCTACATGGCGAGCCAGGGCTGGATCAAAGATTCCGAGATGGAGCTGGCGAAGAAGTTCGAAGAGGAGACGGGCATTAAAATCGATTTTCAGATCGTGCCTTCCGACCAATATTTCAACGTGCTGAAGACGAAGCTGAACGCGGGCGAAGGCCCGGACATTTTCGGAGGACAGAGCGGCTACAGCGAAATCACGATGAACTACAACGTCGAGAAGAACGCCGTCGACCTGAGCGACCAGGAATGGGTGAAGCGCGAAGATCCGCTGTCCATAGAGCAGCTTACCGCCAACGGCAAAGTGTATGCGCTTACGATCTGGGACACTTACAGCAGCTTCGTGGTCGGATATAACAAGAAGCTGTTCAACGAGCTGGGCCTGGAAATCCCGAAAACGTACGAGGAGTTTAAGAACGCGGCGCTGAAAATCCAGCAGTCCGGCGTTACGCCGATCTACGAGCCGATCGCCGACGGCTGGCACCATGTGCTGTGGTTCTCCGAGCCCGGACCGAACTACGATAAGCTCGAGCCGAATTTGTACGACGATCTGAACGAGAACAAGAAGAAATTCGTCGACAGCCAGGTCATGCTCGATTCCTTGACGCAGCTGAAGGAAATGTACGATCTGGATTTCTTCGGGGACAACACGCTTTCCGATACCGGCTCCGACACGGTAGCCAAGCTGGGCAGCGGCGAATTCGGCATGAGCCTTGTGGCGCAGAGCGTCGCGACGGAGATCGCGGAGGAATACGAGGAATTCGAAATCGAGGACATCGGCTTCTTCCCGATTCCGCTGACGGATAATCAAATCTACTATATCAATCCGGGCGGACCGAGCAAATTCATCTATTCCGGCTCGAAGTACATCGAGGAAGCGAAGCAGTACTTCAACTTCTTGACGAAGCAGGAAAATCTGCAGTTCATGCTGGACAACGATCCGACGATTTCCAACCTGAACTTCCCGGATCTGAAGAACAAATATACCGCAGAACAGCAGAAGCTGTTTGACAGCTATCCGGAGCGCGGAACGGACATTCAGAACTACGTCAACTATGTGAACCCGCAATGGATGGACATCGGCAAGGACATCGTCGCAATGCTGTCCGGCGTCATTCAGCCGATCGACGTGCTCAGAAGCATCGATCAGCGCCGTGCGGAGATGGCCAAGGTGGCGCAGGATCCGAACTGGAAATAAGTCGCCTGTCCGGCGGGAATCGGGGTTGGCAATGGTCGCGAACGCGATCGTTGCCAACTTCATTCTAAAGGGAAATGAGGGAAATTGCGATGAATCGCGCCATATATCCGTTTTACTTCGGCATTGCGACGTTGGTCGTCTATTCGATATTTTTCGTCGTACCGGGCCTTATGGGCATCTACTACTCGTTCACAGACTGGAACAGCTACTCGGACGAGATTCGTTTCATCGGCTTCGACAATCTGGCGAAAATCTTCTCCGGAGAAGCGAAGTATCTCAGCTACATCGAAAATACGCTCGTGTTCACGGTCAGCACGGTCGTGCTCAAGACGGCGCTCGGCTTGCTCTTCGCGATTATGCTGAATGACGGCATCCGGGCGAAGGGACTTCACCGCGTCATGCTGTTCATGCCCTCCATCGTCCCGATGCTCGTCGTCGGCCTGATCTTCAAGTCGATTTTGAATCCTGCCAGCGGACTGCTGAACGAATCGCTGCGGGCGATCGGGCTCGATTTTATGGCGCAGAAATGGCTGACCGACCTGAATTGGGCTTTCAAGTCGATCATCGCCGTGGATATTTGGAAGGGCGTCGGCTACATCATGATCATTTTGCTGGCCGGCTTGCAATCGATCGACAAAACCTATTACGAGGCCGCCGCGATTGACGGGGCGAACTTCTGGCAGAAGCTGACGCGCATTACGATTCCTCTTATCGTGCCGGCGCTCGTGGTCACGACGGTGCTGAACCTGCTGCACGGCCTCAAGGTGTTCGAAGCGGTGTACGTATTGACGAACGGCGGTCCGGGATACGCGACGGACGTCATGTATACGGCAATTTTCAAAGAGTTTTCCACGGGTAATTACGGTATGGGCACGGCGCTGTCTTCCGTCCTGTTCGTCGTGATGACGGTGCTCGGCTACTTTGTCGTACGGCTGATGTCGAGGGAGGGGGACGAACGATGATGAACAAAGTTCTGCTGCCGACGCTGCGCAATGCGTTCGCCTGGATACTGAGCGCGACGATGTTTATTCCGCTGCTGCTCGTCGCCGTCAACTCCTTGAAGACGAAAGCCGAAGCGAACGGAATGAACATGTCGCTGCCGAAGTCGTTCCAGTGGTCGAACTACTCGATCGTTATCGAGGAAGGAAAGCTGATCCAATCGTTCTTCAACAGCCTGCTGTACGCGACCGGCGCGACGATCGGAAGCATTCTTCTCGCTTCGCTGGCCGCCTACGTCTTCTCTCGCAACCGGACCAGGCTGAACAAGGCGATGTACTTCTATCTGATCATGGGAATCGCGATGCCGACCAACTTCGTCACCTTGATGAAGGTGATGCAGTGGACGCATCTGGTCAATACGCAGACCGGCATCATTCTGATGCTGGCGGCGTCCAGCATTCCGTTCAGCGTGTTTCTGATCTACGGCTTCGTCGGCAGCGTTCCCCGCGAGTTGGACGAAGCGGGCATCGTCGACGGCTGCTCGCCGATCCGCCTGTTCCTGTCGGTCGTTATTCCGCTGCTGACGCCGGTGCTGGTAACGGTGGCGATCCTGAACTTCATGGGCTCGTGGAGCGACTTTATTCATCCGCTGTACTTTCTGAACAACTCGGACAAATGGCCGATGACGTTGGCCGTGTACAATTTCTTCGGGCGCTTCCAGGTCAATTGGAACCTCGTGTCGGCGGACATCGTGCTCACGACGCTTCCGGTCATCGTCATTTATTTGCTTGGCCAGAAATTCATTATTTCCGGCATGACGGCCGGTTCGGTCAAAGGGTAAAGAAGGTGAGCAAGCTGCTATCGCAACAGGAAACGGAGCGCGAGGACGGTTCTTGGCAGGTGGTCTGGAGGCAAGCCCGGCAGCCGATGACGCTGGAGGGCCGCGGCGATGCCGTGGAGCTGCTCTGCCTGACCGCGGGCAGAGCGTACGCGGAGCGCGGAGGCTGGAAGCAGGCGCTGCATGCCGGCGACTTTCTGCTCGGCGGGCTGCTCGGCGAACCGACGTCGGTCGTGCCGGCAGCCGCAGTCGGCAGCCGATTGCTGCACGTCCGGCTGCCCGTGGAGCTGCTGCTCGGTCTGCCGCAGGGAGGCAAGCTGCTGGCGATGCTGTATGCGGCGTGCGGCGGCGACGTCATCGGTTCGCGGGCTTCGTGGGCGCAGGCGATGCGGACGGCCGCGGAAGCGCTGGCGGACAAGCCGGAGGGCGGCGATGAATTCGGGGATGCGGGGCGGCATTTGCTTCGATATGCGAAGCTGGTCGAACTGCTGGGCTATCTGTACGAAGGCTTGAGCAGGGAGCGGACGCTGCCCGGTCAACGGGAAGGCGAATTGCGGGGAGTGGACGAAAAGCTGCTGGAAGCGGTCGCCTACATGATCGAGCATGCGACGGGAGATCTCGACATGCCGGCGGTCATTCGCGGAAGCGGGCTGGGCAAGACGCAGTTTTACGAGGAGTTTCGCCTGCTGACCGGCACGAGCCCGAAGCCGTTTATTCACCGTCTGCGCCTTCGCATGGCGACCCGTCTGCTGCGCGCCTCGAATCTGAGCGTCACTTCCATCGCCTACGAATGCGGCTATCGGTCGCTGAACTATTTTCATAAACATTTCAAGGAGCAATACGCGGTTACGCCGCGCGAATTTCGCAATCGGTACAGGTTGAACCAAAGCGCCTCGTAGCGCATCAGGGGTTCAAACCGTCATAGACAGAAAGAGGAGGAGAGATGACCATGATGGCTAACGACAACGCCCAAGCGGGCGAGGCAGCGGCTCGGCAGGCCGTCTCGGCGGCGCACGATCCGCGCAGCGAGTGGTTCACGGAGGCGCGATTCGGACTGTACATTCACTGGGGGCTGTACGCCCTGGGAGCGCGCCACGAATGGATGCGGTCCCGAGAATTTCTGAGCAACGAGGAGTATGAGAAATATTTCCGGCATTTCGACCCCGATCTGTACGATCCGGCGAAATGGGCCAAGCTGGCGGGCGATGCCGGGATGAAATATATGGTGGTGACGACCAAGCATCACGAGGGCTTCTGCCTGTGGGATTCCAAGCTGACCGATTACAAGGCGACCAATACGCCCTGCGGCAAGGATTTGCTGCGTCCGATGCTGGAGGCGTTCCGCGCGGAGGGCATTCGCACCGGGCTGTACTATTCGCTGCTGGATTGGCATCATCCCGACTATACGGTGGACGTCAAGCATCCGATGCGCTATGACAAGGAATACGCGGCGCGGGACGCGCAGCGGAACTGGCAGAACTATGTGGCCTATATGCACGGCCAGACGAGGGAGCTGCTGACGGAGTACGGGGATATCGACGTGCTGTTCCTGGATTTCTCCATTCCGTCCGAGGAAGGCTTCCCGGGAAAAGGGAAAGAAGAGTGGCAGAGCGAGCGATATGTAGAAATGGTGCGGTCGCTGCAGCCGAATACGCTGATTAACGACCGGCTCGGCGTGCCGGGTGACATTACGACGCCGGAGCAGTATCAGCCGCGGGAGTGGATCAAGGTCGACGGCAAGCCGGTGCTGTGGGAAGCCTGCCATACGTTCAGCGGCTCGTGGGGGTATTACCGGGACGAGGAATCCTGGAAGAGCACGGAGCAAATTCTGCGAATGCTGATCGATACGGTGAGCAAGGGCGGCAATTTCCTGCTGAACGTCGGTCCCAACGCGCGCGGCGAGCTGGACGAGCGGGCGGTCGAGCGGCTGGAGGAGATCGGCGTCTGGATGAGAAAGCATGCGCGCTCCATTCACGGCTGCACCGCTGCTCCTTCCGAGCTGCCGGCCTGCCCGGAGGATTGCCGGTTCACGTACAATCCGAAGACGAATCGGCTGTACCTGCATCTGTTCGCATGGCCCTTCAAGCAGATTCATCTGCCGTATTTCTCGGGACGGGTCGAATACGCGCAGCTGCTGGACGACGCTTCGGAAATTCGCATGGTGGAAGGCGAGAAGAAGCTGACGATGGAGGCGGGCGCATTCGACGAGGGCCGTCCGGCCAATATGCTGACGCTGCAGCTTCCGGTCAAGAAGCCGAAGGCGACGATTCCGGTCATCGAGCTGTTTTTGAGAAGCTAGTGCGCGAACGAAAGAGAGGGAGGAGATCACCATGAGTAAAAAATACCGGATGGGCGTCATCGGCCTCGGAGAAGGCCGCAGCATCATGTCGGCCGCGCTGCAAAGCGAGCGATGGGAGCTGGCGCAAGTATGCGATTTGAATGAGGAGCTGTGCCGCCAGCGGGCGCAGGAATTCGATTTTCATCATTGGACGACCTCTTACGAGGAGATGCTGGCCAACGACGACATCGACGTCATCGCGATCTATACGCCGGATCAGCTTCATGGCAAGCATATTATGCAGGCCGTCGAGGCCGGCAAGCACGCGATCTGCACGAAGCCGGTGCTGCCTTCGCTGGACGACGCGGCGAAGCTGCTCGCCTTCATGAAGCGGACGGACCGCAAGCTGTTTATCGGGCAGAGCACGCGGTATTTCGAGCCGATGCTTCATCAGCGCCGGGATTTCGAAGCCGGCCGTCACGGCGAGCTGTCAGTCGTGGAGGCGCATTACATTACGGACGGGCGCTGGTTTCTGGACAAAGGCTGGAGCAGGCAGAAGGGCTTCAGTTGGTTCCACGGCTTCATGATTCACGCGGTCGACCTCGTGCGCTGGTATCTTCCCGACGTGTCGGAGGTGTCCGGCTTCGCGCGGACGAGCGCCAATACGAAGGCGTTCGGGCTGGAGGCTTGGGATTCGCTGCGCTTCGTCGCCCGCAACGAGGCGGGTCAGATCGCTTCGATGGCCGGGGATTACGCGCTGCCTACGCTCGGGCAGCACGCCCAATCGCAGATCGGCTGCGTCCTTCGCGGCACGCAGGGGACGACTCGGGCGGAATATTCGAACTTGACCTATTATACGAATTTTACCGGAGAAGAGCCGAAGGTGCATACTTTCGACGACAAGGAGCCCTACTATTTCCGCTTCGAGAATAAGAGCCACCATGCCGGAGAGTATCAGAACTATATCGAATACTTCGCGGACTGTCTCGATCGGGGCGAGGAGCCGCTGCCGGATGCGCGGGAAGCCGTTCATACGCTGGCGTTCATGGAGGCGATGACCCGAAGCGTTCAGCGCGGAGGACAGCCGGTCAAGCTGGCCGAGGTGATCGCGGAGTACGGACTGTAGAAGCAACGGGGAACGGGAGGCGTCATCGGGATGAAGTTGAGATATAACAAGCCTGCCGAAGCGTGGACGGAAGCATTGCCGGTCGGCAACGGCCGGCTCGGCGGCATGGTGTTCGGCGGAATCGAGCAGGAGCGCGTCAGTCTGAACGAGGATACGCTGTGGTCGGGCTATCCGCGCGACTGGAACAATCCGCGGGCGTTGCAGGTTCTCCCCGAAGTGCGGCGGGCCGTGCTGGAGGAGTGTTACGAGGAGGCCGAGCGGCTCAGCAAGGCGGGCATGATGGGGCCATATACGCAGGCTTACATGCCGCTGGGCGATTGGCATATTCGCTTCTATCACGGCCATTTCGCCGACGGCTACAGGCGTTCTCTGGATTTGGAGGACGCTTGCGCGACGGTCTCCTACGAGATCGGCGGCGTCCGCTATACCCGGGAGCTGTTCGCCTCGCACCCCGATCAGGCGCTGGTGTACCGCATTGCCGTGAATCAGCCGGGCAAGCTCGCCTTGAAGGCGTGGCTGGACAGTCCGCTGCGCTCGACGACGGCCTGGCGGGACGGCGGGGAGGACGAGGCTTTCTTCGCGGTACGGGGAGACTGTCCGTATGAGGTAAGCCCGAACTATGTGCACGATCCCGAGCCGGTCAAGTACGAGGCGGAAGCGAACAGCCGCACGATCTCGTTCGAGGGCCGGCTGGCCTGCCGCGCGGATGCCGGCGCAAAGCTGAGGGTCGACCATACGGGCATCCATATCGAGCAGGCGACGGAGGTCGTGTTTTATTTTGCGGCGGGGACGAGCTTTGCCGGCTTCGATCGGATGCCGGATCGCGAAGCTTATCCTCCGGGCGGACTGGCGGAGCGGCAGCTGCGGGAAGCGGCGGCGAGGCCGTTCACGGAGCTGAAACGGCGGCATGAGGACGATTATCGGCCGCGGTTTCGGCGCGTTCGCTTCCGCCTCGGTTCCGGCCTGCCCGAAGAGGAGCGGGCGACGGACGAGCGGCTGCGGCAGCACGGGGCGCAGGACTCGGGGCTGATCGCGCTGCTCGTGCAATACGGCAGATACCTGCTGCTCGCATCCTCGCGCCCAGGCACGCAGCCGGCCAATTTGCAAGGGATTTGGAATCGGCACATTCGGCCGATCTGGAGCTGCAACTATACGCTGAACATCAATTTGCAAATGAATTACTGGCTGGCGGAAACGGCCAACCTGAGCGAATGCCATGAACCGCTGCTCCGGTTCGTCGAGGATCTGTCCGTCACCGGGGAGGAAACGGCTCGCGTTCATTACGGCTGCAGAGGCTGGACGGCGCACCACAATTCGGATGTGTGGCGGCAGTCCGCGCCTCCCGGCAACTACGGCGACGGCAATCCGTTGTGGGCGAATTGGCCGATGGGCGGCGTATGGCTGTGCCGGCATCTGTGGGAGCATTATTTGTTCACGAGGGACGAATCGTTCTTGCGGCATAAGGCGTATCCGGTGCTCAGGAAGGCGGCGCTGTTCTGCCTTGATTGGGTGCAGCCTAACGGAGCCGGAGAGTATATGACCAATCCGTCTACTTCGCCGGAGCACCGCTTCCGGCTGCCGGACGGCAGAACGCCCGCGCTTACCGTTTCTTCCGCGATGGACATCAGCCTTATCCGCGAGTTGCTGGGTTTCTGCATCGAGGGGGCCGGGTTGCTGGGGCTGGAAGAGCCGCTTTTGCCGGAGCTGCGGGAGGTTCTGGAGAAGCTGCCCGAGACGAAGATCGGCAGCCGCGGGCAAGTTCAGGAATGGTATTACGATTTTGCGGACGAGGACGAAGAACACCGCCACGTGTCTCATCTGTATGATCTGTTTCCCGGTTCCGCATGGGGAGAGAACCGGCAGGCCCATCTGTACGAGGCGGCAAGACGAACGCTGGAGCTGCGGGGAGACGGCGGCACGGGCTGGAGCATCGGCTGGAAAATCGCCCTGTGGGCGCGCCTTCGCGACGGCAACCGCGCATTCGACATCGTGCGCCGTCTGCTGGTCGAAGTCGAGGACGACGGCGTCATGGACTTCCACCGGGGCGGCTTGTACGCGAACCTGTTCGTTGCTCATCCGCCGTTCCAGATCGACGGCAACTTCGGCGCCGCGGCAGGCATCTTCGAAATGCTGCTGCAATCGCACGAAGACCGGCTTGATCTGCTGCCGGCCTTGCCCGATGCTTGGCCGGAGGGAGAGATCGTCGGTCTGAAGGCGCGCGGCGGATTTACCGTCGACATGCAGTGGGAGCGGGGCCGGCTGAAGCGGGCGCTCGTTGCCTCGCCGGCGGATCAGCCGCTGCGCATCGCATATCGGCACCCCGTTCAGGTGCTGTGCGCCGAAACCGGCGAGCCGCTTACCGGGGAAGCCGCTTCGGAGCACACGATTGCCGCGCGACAAGACCGGATCTACGAGATCCGGCCGGTAGATTGAAGGGGGGGCAGGGCAGCGACGAACCGCCGCCGATCGGATAGCTCGCTCTAAGCCTGCCCAGTCGGGTTATAGCGCCGAACCCCCGCCGATCACCCGCTGTAAGCCGACTCAGTCGGGTTACAGCATCAACAAACTGCCGATTACCTGTTCTAAGCCTGCCCAGTCGGGTTACAGCGCCGAACCGCCGCCGCTCGCCTGCTGTAGCGATCGCCCGCTGTAGGCCGACGTAGTCGGGTTGCAGCATCAACAAACTGCCGATTACCTGTTCTAAGCCTGCTCAGTCGGGTTACAGCGCCGAACCCCCGCCGCTCGCCTGCTGTAGGCCGACTCAGTCGGGTTGCAGCACCAACAAACTGCCGATTACCTGCTCTAGGCCTGCCCAGTCGGGTTACAGCGCCGAACCCCCGCCGCTCGCTGTAGGCCGACTCAGTCGGGTTGCAGCATCAACAAACTGCCGATCACCTGCTCTAAGCTTGCGCAGTCGGGTTACAGCGCCGAACCCCGTCGCTCGCCCGCTGTAGGCCGACGTAGTCGGGTTGCAGCATCAACAAACTGCCGATTACCTGCTCTAGGCCTGCCCAGTCGGGTTACAGCGCCGAACCCCACCGATCGCCCGCTGTAGGCCGACTCAGTCGGGTTGCAGCATCAACAAACTGCCGATTACCTGCTCTAAGCCTGCCCAGTCGGGTTACAGCGCCGAACCCCCGCCGATCGCCGCTGTAGGCCGACGTAGTCGGGTTGCAGCATCAACAAACTGCCGATTACCTGTTCTAAGCCTGCCCAGTCGGGTTACAGCGCCGAACCCCCGCCGATCGCCGCTGTAGGCCGACTCAGTCGGGTTGCAGCATCAACAAACTGCCGATCACCTGCTCTAAGCCTGCCCAGTCGGGTTATAGCGCCGAACCCCGCTGGTCGCCCGCTGTAGGTCGACTCAGTCGGGTTGCAGCATCAACAAACTGCCGATTACCTGCTCTAGGCCTGCCCAGTCGGGTTACAGCGCCGAACCCCGCCGATTGCCCGCTGTTGGCCGACGTAGTCGGGTTGCAGCACCAACAAACTGCCGATTACCTGCTCTAGGCCTGCCCAGTCGGGTTGCAGCATCAACAAACTGCCGATCATCTGCTCTAAGCCTGCCCAGTCGGGTTATAGCGCCGACCCTCCGCCGATCGCCCGCTGTAGGCCGACGTAGTCGGGTTGCAGCACCAACAAACTGCCGATCACCTGTTCTAAGCCTGCCCAGTCGGGTTATAGCGCCGAACCCCCGCCGATCGCCGCTGTAGGCCGACTCAGTCGGGTGATCGGCGCTTTTTGGTTTCGTCACTTCGGAATTGCTTGGCTAGTATAGGAGCAATTCTTTTCGCGTGTTTATTCGATCTCGATGTGGAGCGAGAAGCCTTTCTCGTCGGCGGGCGAGATGCGGACGGCATACTCGCCGAAACTCTGCCGCCACAGCTTGTCGGAGCCGAGATACGGCGCGGCATGCTCTCGCGCGGCTTCGCCGAGCAAGCTGTCCACCGGCAGCCAGCTGCCTCCTCCGCCGAAGCGCCGCGGCATGCGCAGTTCTTCCGGCAGCAGCCATTCGCAGGCGATAACGGCGGAGCCTTGTTCGGCGAGCTTCACGCATGCCGCCAGCGTTCCATCGCTAATGTAGCTGCCGGCGAGCACAATCAGCCGCGGCGAGCCGATTGCCTCCGCCGTGGCATACGCGTCGAACGCCAGCACGCCGTTCGCCGGCTGGAACAGCGGATGAATCGGCTCGCCGTATCGTTCGGCGGGAACGCCTTCCCGCAGCGGATATTGCGCGGATGGCTCGTCGAACTGCAGCGCATGGCGCGGGAAGCTGTAGCCCGGAATATGCAGGCAGCTCCCGTGAACAGGGACGGCCCCGTGCGTGACCAGACGCCAAGCGTGAAAGATAGACTGGCTGCGCTCGGGCATCGGAAGCTCCCGGATGCCGAACGGACGCTCGTTCTGTCCGTAATTGCCGTCGTCCGAATGAATGATCGCGATATTCGCGCGCGCTTGCCGATGATCGTAAGGCAGCGGATGCGCGGGCACATAGTCCCGGACGAACCGCAGCCACTCTTCGCCGAATTCGGTCGCCTCCAGTCGGCACCCTTCGCCTGTGCGAAGCAGTCCGTCGATATTTTCCGCAAACAAATGCGAAGGTCCCATATGGTAGCCCAGACGCAAGGCGGAGGCGAACTCGGCCGGCGAATGTCCGGGAAAGCCGGAGAGGCGGGTCAGCCAAGGCCCCGTGTCCGGCCCCCACAGATCGGCGCAGATCCAGAGTGCTTTGCCGTACTGCTTCGCAGCTCCAAGAGCCGTTCCGAGCTGCAGCGGATGGAACGATTCCTTCATGATTTTCGGAGCCGGCGTCATGCCGGCTCTCGCCTGGGCATGGAACAGCACGGGAAACACCTGCTCCGACAGCACCGGCCACGCCGCTCCCAGCGCTTCGCTTAACGGCGCCAACTCGGCCCGTACTCTCTCCACGAACCGTCCGTGCGCTTCGTGCATGCTGTCCGCCTGCAGATTGCCCCAGTGCGGGAACCATTCGCCCTTGCGATATTGCGCCGCATTGATCTGCAGGTGCTCCGGTTCGTCGTACAACAGAGCTTCAAGCATTCCGCTGCCGACCAACGTCTGCACGACCTCGACCGGGACGTCGTAGCGGTTGGTCCCTTCGCGCCACGGGCCGTTGATATTGCCGTATTCGTTGCCGACGACGAGCCGAATGCCGAATTTTCGGCAGTCCTCGATGAGAGCGGGAAGCTCCTGCAAGTCCGGAAACAGGTGGTGGACGTAAAACTCCGCTCCCAGTTCCTTCAGCGCCGCCATGTACGTTTCCGGTTCGACGTCGGGCTCCTGCGGCGGAATCATTTTGCCGGTTCCGGTCCGCATGATGCGCTCGGAGCCGGCGCGATTCCACGGATCGTTCCAGCCGAGCACCGGTCCTTGAATGCCAAGCCTGGGCCGATAGGTCATCGAAATTCTCCTCCTTGTGAACCTCACGATAAGGAGATCGTAGCACAGCGCTTGGGGGGATTCCTGCTCAATCAGGCGGCATTTTAGGAAGGATTGTCCGATAAACGGTCCCGAACGACGGAGGCCTGAACACCCGAACACCCGAACACCCGAACACCCGAACACCCGAACACTGGCCCCCGCACGCCGCGCGCCGGGGAACACGCACTGGTGATCCCGTTCCGATCGGTTTATAATTTGTAAAACATGAACGAGCAGCGTCGCAGAAGGGGGAGAAAAGAAGATGAAAGCAGGAGGAAATCCGACGGTCGCCAGAGTTCGCGACTTTTTCTCCCGAATTCGCACAGTCCTGCTTTTCAGCTATTTCGTCATCATTTTGCTGTCCATTCTTATCGTCGGCACCGTTTCCTTCACCATTTCCTCGTCTACGATCAAAGGCAGAGTCGAGTCGGCCAACGTGCAGATCGTCCGGCAGATCGCCAACAACATGGACAACGATTTTCGCAGCAAGCGCAATTTGCTGCTTGCTCCGTACTACGACCAGGAGTATATCGACGGCATCAACGCCTATCCGGAGATGAGCGAGCAGAACCAGTTTCTGTTCCGGCAGAAGCTGGAGAACCTGTATCTGAAGAGCTTCAACGCCACGCCGATCCGCGGCTTTATCCGCTTTCAAATCTATTACCGCAACGGGGAGTTGCTCGCCGCCTCCAACGACTACAAACCGTGGACACCCGTTCAGGTGCGCAATTCGGAATGGTTTCTGCGTACGGTGGCCAAGGACGGAGAGGTATTCTTCAACGGTCCCAGCTCGGGCGACGGCACGACCGACGCGGCCGCAACGGCGTATTCCTCGTCGATTCTGATCCGCGACTTCTCCAATCCGGAGCGCTTCATCGTCGTACGCGTCGAATACGGGGACGATCTGTTCCGCGCGATCGGTCGCAGCGACGACCTGTCCGCCGACAGCCGGATTCTCGTGCTGGACGGGCACGACGGTCTTGTCTACGATTCCCGGCCGGACGCTCCCGTTCCCGGAACGCGGCTGCTGAACCGGCTGGACGGCTCCGAGGGCAAGTTCTGGACGGAAGGGGAGGACGACGAGCAGTTCGTCTCGTACATCGTCTCCGAATCGACTGGCTGGAAAGCGGCCATCTTCACGCCGCGCCGGGACATTCTGGGCCCGATCGACAACATCAAAACGATCGTCATCGCCACGGCCGTCGTCGCCTTCGCGCTGACCTTTATCATCTCCGTCCTGTTCGGCCGCCGGATTACGCAGCCGATCCAGACGCTCTACAAGCACGTCAACCGCATCAAGCGCGGGGATTTCTCGGAACGGGTCGAGATCAAGCGGGCCGACGAGATCGGTCTGATCGCCGCCAACTTCAATGCGATGCAGGACGAGCTGCGCAATCTGATCGAGAACAGATACGTCAACCAGATCAAGCTGCGGGAAGTGGAGCTGGCGATGCTGTATTCGCAGATCAACCCGCATTTCCTGTACAACACGCTGGACATCATCAAGGCGATGGCCGACTATCACCGAGCTTCGGAAATCGGGGACATCGCCCAGGCGCTCGCCGATATGTTCCGCTACAACACGCGCAATCGCGACGAGGTCGTCACGCTGCAGGAGGAGCTGGACCAGATCGAGGCGTACATGAAAATCCAAAGCATCCGCTTCGACGACAAAATCGCTTACGAGGCGGACGTGGACGAGAGCTTGTACAATTACCCTGTGTTGAAAATGACACTGCAGCCGCTCGTCGAAAACGCGGTCTTCCACGGTCTGGAGCGCAAGCGGGGCAAAGGAACGATAAGAGTGGCGGCGGCGAAGGAGGAGGGGCGTTTCGTGCTGATCGTGGCCGACGACGGCGTCGGCATGTCGGAGCAGCGGCTCGCCGACCTGCGGACGAAGCTGAAGCAGTCGCTGCACCGGGAGGAAGCCGTATCCGTCGCCGAGGGCGGCATCGGCGTCCGCAACGTCTACGCCCGCTACGCCATCCAGTTCGGGGATCGGCTCGGCTTCGAGGTGGACAGCCGCAAGGGAGCCGGAACGAGAATCAGGCTGTCTCTGCCCTTCGACGAACACGCGGGAGGGCTTCCGGACCCTTCCGGACGATGAAGTCGGATTATTCAACAAAACGGGTCGATTTTATGAATGGGGTTACAGAAAACGCTTCCCTTATAATGAAAGCGTAATCAGAAGGAACATACCTTAAGGGAGGTTCACCCACGATATGAAAAAGATGAAAGCGGTATCTGCGGCAGTGGCCATCGGTCTGCTGGGCGCATCCCTCGCGGCTTGCGGCGGCGGCAACGGAAACGACAAAGGCGCTTCTCCTTCGGCTTCCGCCGGCGGAGCGTCCGAAAGCCCGAAAAACAACAATCCGGTCACGCTGACGTTCGTCATCTCGAACACTGAGGATACGACGGCGTTCAACAAAGTATTCGAGGCTTACGAGCAGCAGACCGGCAACAAAGTGGAGCTTCAGGCGCTGCCGGGCGGCGATTACGACAATCTGATCAAGACGCGCTTCTCCACCGGCGATTTTCCCGACCTGTTCCTCATGCAGCCGGGCACGAAGCAATACGTCAAGCTGAGAGCAGCGGAGACGCTGCACGAATGGTCCGGCGAGTCAGGCATCTGGGACAACGTATTCGATTCGATCAAGCAAGCCCAGGTGGAAAACGATAAAATCTTCGGCGTTCCGTACGGCTCCACCGGCATGATGGGCGTGTTCTACAACAAGGAAGTGTTCAAGCAAGCGGGCGTGGACGTGCCGGCCAATTACGCCGACCTGGTCGAGATCGCCAAGAAAATCAAGGCGGCCGGCTTCACGCCGTTCTACGAAGGCGTTAAAGACGCTTGGCCTCCGCAAGTGTTCTACTACACCGGCTGGGTGACGCAGGTCGATCCGGCGATCGGCGACGAAGGCGTCGCCAAGCTGAACCGCAACGAGCTGAAGTTCGCCGACATTCCCGAGCTGAGAGATCTGTTCGCGAAGCAGAAGGAATTGAAGGAGCTGGACCTGTACCAGAAGAACGTCATGGCCGGCACGTACGACGAAATGCAAAACGAGATGGGCGACGGCAAAGTGGCGATGGCCTTCATGCTGGACGGCATCGTCTCGCAGATGGAGCAGAAATTCGGCAAAGACTGGGTAACGAACAACCTCGGGTTCTTCCCGTTCCCGTCCGCGACCGATCAGGGCATCGCCATGATCACCCCTCCGAACCAGCTGATGGTGCCGGAAAAAGCGAAAAACAGGGACGCCGCGATCGAACTGGTGAAATTCATGCTGCAGCCGGACAACGTCAATTTGTTTTACGCGAACAAGCCGGGCATTCCGATTTTCGAAGGCGCGACAAGCGAGCTGTATCCGGTACAGGAAGACGTCAAAGCGTACATCGACGCCGGCAAGTCCCGTGTCAACATCCAGAACCGTCTGACTGCTTCGTTCGTGGACTTCTCCAAGACGCTGCAAAACTTCTTCCTTAAAGGCGATATCGACGAGGCGATCGAAGAATTCGGCGCCAACTATCAGAAAGACGGCAAGGCCAAGCTGCTGGAAGGCTTCTGATTCCGGGCCGGCCCCGCTCATAGACAAAAATAGATAAGGAGCCGTCTTCGCCGGAGGACCGCGGGTTTTCCGACGGAGACGGCTCCGCTCACCTTGGGAGGAGGAGGGGAATATGGAAAGGCGCAAATACCCGCTTTATTTTTCCTATCCCGCCGTTGTCGTTTTTCTGCTGTTTTTTATCGCCCCGACTCTGATCGGAGTGTATTACAGCTTTACGAACTGGAACATTAACGCCGATTCGGTCAAGTTCATTGGCTTCGACAATTACGCGGCTCTTTTCCAGGAACCTAGACTGGGAAAGGCGCTCAGCAATACATTGATTTTCGCGGCTGCCGTCACCGTTTTGCAGAACGTCATCGGATTCGCGCTCGCGCTCGTCATGAACGAGTCGATCCGGATGAGGAACTTTTTTCGCACGGTGTTCTTCATGCCTTACGTCATCGCCCCTATCATTATCGGCTACGTGTTCCGAGCGATCTATCATCCGGAGCACGGCATCGTCAACAAGCTTCTGGAAGGCGTCGGTCTCGGCTTCATGGCCCAGGACTGGCTCAACGATCCGAAGTGGGCGTTGTTCTCGATTATCATTACGGACCTGTGGAAGGTCTCTGGCTTTGCGATGGTCATCTATCTCGCCGGGCTGCAGTTCATTCCGAAGGATCTGCTGGAAAGCGCGGCGATCGACGGAGCCAACTACTGGCACCGCCTCAAAAATATCATCCTGCCGCTTATCGCCTCGTCGACGACGGTCAACATTTTGCTGTCGCTTATCGGCTCGATGAAGGTGTTCGAGATGGTCATGGTGCTGACGGACGGCGGTCCGGGCTACACGACCGAAGTGTTCTACACGTATATCCGCAGCACGTTCAGCATGGGAGAAATGGGCTATTCCACGGCGATCAACCTGGTGCTGTTCGCGCTTGTCACTCTCGTCGGCCTGCCGGTGCTCGCGGCGCTTAAGAAGCGGGAGGTGGAGATGTGATGAGGCGGGGAGGCAAACAACTCGCGCTGTATCTCGTCGTCCTGCTCGGAGCGCTCGTCATTCTCGTTCCGTTCTATATGATACTCGTCAACTCGTTCAAGGGCATTCGCGAATCGGCGCTGTTCGGCATGGGGCTGCCGTCGGAATGGCTGTTCGCCAACTATGAGAAGGTGTTCGAGCAAGGGAATATTGTGCGCGGGTTCAAAAACAGCTTCCTGCTCGCGGGGCTGACCGTGCTGTGCGTCAACCTGTTCGCCTCGATGGCCGCCTTCGTCATCCAGCGCCGGGACGACCGGCTGATGCGGAGCCTGTACCTGACGTTCATTATCGGGCTGATCGTGCCGGTATCTATCGTGCCGACGATTCGGCTGATGGACATTCTGGGCATCAAGGGAACGTATTTCAGCATGATCATGTACTACACGGCCGTGCTGCTGCCGTTCTCGGTGTTCCTGCTGGTCGGCTTCATGAAGCAGATTCCGCGCGAGCTGGACGAGGCGGCGATGATCGAGGGAGCGGGCTTCTTCCGGCTGTACTTCCGGATTATTCTGCCGCTGCTGATCACGGTGCTGGTAACGGTGTCGATCGTCGTCATCGTGTCGGTGTGGAACGACTTTTTCGGGCCGTTCTATCTGGTGACGGACAGCACCAAGTGGACGATCGTGCTGCAAATTTTCAATTTCGTATCGCTGTACAACACGAACTGGGGCGTCGTCTTCGCGTTCATGGTCATCGTCGTGCTGCCGGTGCTGCTCGTGTACTTGCTGCTGCAGCGCTACATTATCGACGGCTTGACCGCCGGTTCGGTCAAGGGCTAAGAGACGCTAAGAGAAGAGGCTGGCCGCTCGGAAAACATCGGCCCAGGAAGATCGCGGCAAAAGGAGGAGGTCCGGCATGCGCAAGGTGATGGTGGTCGACGACGAGAAGTGGGTCCGGCGCGGGCTCATCCAATCGATCCCTTGGGAGCGGTTGGGCCTCCTGCTGGCCGGCGAGGCGGCGGACGGACAGGACGCGTACGAGATGGCGCTGGAGCAGAAGCCGGACCTGCTTTTCCTGGACATGAGGATGCCCGGCCTGGACGGCAAGGAGCTGCTGGCGCGGCTGGACGCCGAGCTGCCGGAGCTGCTTACGATCGTCGTCAGCGGCTATTCGGATTTCGAATATACGAAGCAGGCGATCCGCCACCGCGCCTTCGATTATTTGCTTAAGCCGGTCAAGAAGGAGGAGCTCGCCGACGTGCTGGACAAGGCGATGGCGGAGCTCGACCGGAGGGAGGAGCAGCGGAGGATGGCCGCGGAGAGCCGGCAGGACGACGGCTGGTTCCGCGACCTGTTGCTGGAGCGCGCGGAAGCGCCGGCTTCGTGGACGGGCTTGTCGACGGCCGTCTTCGTCGCCCGAGCCGACCGATACGGGGAGGACGGGGGGGACGCGGATACGCTGCGCGTCTTGCGGGAGAAGCTCGTTCGGGAACGGACGTTTTATTTCGGCGGGGAGTGGGAGCTGGCGCTGTCTCCGGCTCCGGACGGCGGTCCGGAAACGGTCGGGGCCGTCGCCGCGCGCAATCTGGCTCCGGGAGAGCTGAACCGGCTGCTTGCCGCCGCCCAGGCCGAGTGGAAGCGAATGGACGGCGTCGGCCGCAGCATCGGTGTCAGCGAGGCAGCGCCGGCGGAGGCGAACTGCCTGCGGAAGGCTTACGCTCAAGCGCAAGCCGCGCTAGCCGGACGCAGGCTTCGTGCGCAAGAGGCGCTCTTGTTCGCGGGGGCGTGCGAAGGCGCGCCCGCGGCGGAGCCTTATCCGCAGAAGCGGGAGCAGGCGTTCCTGCTTGCGCTGCAGATGGGCAGCCGGGAAGAAGCCGGGCGGGAATTCGACCTGCTGATGGCTTCCCTCTGCGGAGAGTCGGCGACGGTGGACCGGATGCAGCGGGGAGCGATCCTGCTCGTCCACGCGCTGGAGCGCCAGCTGCGCGCCAACGATTCCAGTCTGGAGATCGTCTGCGGGAAACATCCGCTGGAGCTGACGGAAGCGCTGCGGCGCAGAGTCGATCCGGATTCCGTGCAGGCGCTGTTCGAGAACGAGATCATTCCGGCCGCGCTGGCCGCGGCGGAGAGACAAGGGGCGACGCAAGGGGAGCGGATCGTCCGCGAGGTTCTGAAGCTGATCGAGGCGCATTTCGACCAGCCGCTGTCGTTGCAGCATATCGCGGAAAGCCGGTTCGTCAACCCCGACTATTTGAGCCGCCTGTTCAAGAAAACGACCGGCCACAACTTCGTCGATTATTTGACCGATATACGCATCCGCAAGGCGATGGAGCTGATGCGGGTGCCGACTTATAAAAACTACGAGATCGCCCGGAAAGTCGGGTACGAGGACTATCGATATTTCAGCCAGATTTTCAAGAAGAAGACCGGCAAGACGATCGGGGAATTCCGCAGCGAATTCGTCTCCGGGAAAACGTGAACGAAACGATACAGGCACGAGAAGCATGGAAGAGGAGAGATGGAACATGGCAAAACGACTGATTCCCGATACGCTGATGCTGGAGGAACGGGCCGGACACGCGCTGAACGCGATGGCGGGCATGTCCGATCCGGATTTTCACGGCTATCCTTTTTTCGCCGCCAACCTGATGTCCGATCCGGCCAACATGACGCACGGGGACTGGGATTTCGGCTCGTCGCACGGACGGATGATCGACGGCATGATTTTGGCCCGACACATGTCGGGAGAGACGCTGGGCGAGGAGATCGAGGCCAAGTACCGCGAAAATCTGCTGACGTTCTTCAAGGAAGACGGACTGAGCTACCGGCAGCACAATCCGAATTTCGACTGGGAGCAGAATGCGAACCTGATCGACCAGCGGGCCGTCATTCTGTCGCTTACGACCTGGTACATGACGACCGGCGATCCGAAGGTCAAGGAAGCGGCCGACCGCCACGTGGCCGCGCTGAAGCGGATCGCGATCAAGGAGCGCGAGGTATGGTACTATCCCGCATCGGAGTACAAGGAAGGCGGCTGGCCTTCGCGCAACGCCGCGCTGCTCCGGCTTGCCCCGGATCCGGCCGCGTTCTGCGGACGGCTCATCATGCCGCTGCTCAAATATCACGAAGTGACGGGCAGCAAGGACGCTTTCGAGCTGTGCCGGTTCTTCACGGCGCTGATCGTCGAGCGAAGCGGCGTATTCAACGCGGACGGCAGCTTTAACGACGCGCTGGCGTACCGCAGCGGCCACTTCCATACCCGCCTCGGCACGCTCGACGCGATTGCGCGCTTCGGCGAGTTCACGGCCGACGCCAAGCTGATCGCCTGGGTCGAGAAGAGCTATGCGTGGGCGCTGACCAAGTGCACCGCGTTCGGGTGGACGCCGGGCGATCTGAAGGAGCAGGCGTACGAGCACGAAACTTGCTCGCTCGTCGATCTGATCGCGACCGGAATTACGCTGGCCAAGAACGGCTACACGAAATATTGGGGAACGGTGGAGCGGTTCCTGCGCAATCACTTGACGGAGTCGCAGCTGCTCGACCTCGATTGGGTGAAGGAGACGGACGACAAGTCGGGCAACATACCGGGCCATATCAGCTATACCGACGTCGCCAAGCGCACCCGGGGCGCGTTCGCCGGCTACTCCGCCCCGAACGACTTCTGCTGCGATGTCAACCACGGCCGCGGCCACACGAACGACCTGCAAATCTGCTGCCTCGGCTCCGGCACCCGCGGCCTGTACATGGGCTGGAGCAATACGATCACCGAGCGCGGCGGCAGCGTTAGCGTCAACTTCCTGCTGAACCGCGGCTCCGTCTGGCTAGACGTCGACAGCTATTTGCCGCATGAAGGAAAAGTCGTGCTGTACGTGAACAAGGACATTGCCGAGCTGCGAATCCGCATTCCGGAGTGGGCCGGCTACACGAAGGTCAACATCGTCCGCGAGCGCGGCGGCAGCGTCTCGGAAGGGCGCGGCATGGACCCGAGCAGCTGGATCAACGAACACTTCCTGCTGCTGGGCGAAGCTTTCGAAGGGGAGACGATTACGGTGACGTTCCCGCTGGATACCCGCACGACCGTCGAGACGGCGATCGGCCAGACGTTCCTGACCCAGTGGCGCGGCGACGACGTCGTCGGCATCTCGCCGGAGGGACGCTACCATCCGTTCTACAGCGGACGCAAGGTGTACGATGCCGCTCCGATGCGCGAGGGCGACTATCGGCGGCTGGATAACGAGATCGTATGGTAAGGGGCGGAACGCCGTCCTGCCTAGAGCTTTATAAAGGAGGATTCAGACGATGAAAACCGTCGTTGCCGTATATACCGGCCAAGGGCTGGCCGATCCGCTGAAGGCCGTATTCCGGGAAGTGCTGCCGGACGTGCGGCTCGTCAACCTCATCGACGATTCCCTCATCGGGGACGTCGTCAAGGCGGGACATATCCCGCCGGGAGTCGCTCGCAGGCTCGTGCAGTATTTCCATAACGGCGAGGAGATCGGAGCCGACGTCATCCTGAATACGTGCTCGTCGGTCGGCGAAGTCGCCGACGAGGCGCGCAAGCTGATCGGCGTCCCGATCGTCAAGATCGACGACGCGATGGCCGCGAAGGCGGCCGCGGCTTACGACCGCGTCGCCGTGCTGGCTACGCTGCCGTCGACGCTGCAGCCGACGATGCGCCTGATCGAGAAGAAAGCGGCCGAGCTGGGACGCGACGTCAAGCTCGTCAACGGACTGGCTGAAGGGGCGTTCGAGGCGCTGACCGGCGGCAAGCCAGAGGAGCATGACCGGATTCTGCTCGAGACCGCGCTTCGCGTCGCGCGGGATGCGGACGTGATCGTACTCGCGCAAGGCTCGATGGCTCGGATGGAGAAGGCTTTGGCCGCGGAGACGGGCAAGCCGGTGCTGTCCAGCCCGCGGCTCGGCGTCGAGCAGGTGAAGATGACGCTGGAGAAGCTGAGCCGGGGGGAGACGGTCGGAAAGCCGGTCTTCGGCGAGGGCGGCGATCTGCCGCCGGTATGCTGAGAGACGGCGCGGGAGTCGAAATCGCGGGAGGATTTAGGGGGAACGGAACATGAGCGAAGAACGCGTCAAGGCGGTCTATTTGGCGGAAACGCCGTATTCGCTGGAGAAGGCGGCGCAGATCATCGCGGGGGAGCAGTCGACGGGAACGTTCACGGCGGTGCCCGGCGAGACGGATACGTTAAAGGAGCGGCATGCCGCCAGAGTGGAGGCGATCGAGGCGCTGGAGGAGGCGGAAGCCCCCTCCCTGCCCGGCGCGAAGCTGCCGCAGGGACACGACGGCAAGTATCGGAGAGGTTATGTGACGGTGTCGTTCCCGCTGCATAACTTCGGCCCGTCGATCCCGAACCTGATGTCGGCGGTGGCGGGCAATCTGTACGAGCTGCGGGAGCTGTCGGGCCTTCGGCTCGTCGATCTGGAGCTGCCGGCTTCTTTTGCGAAGCGGTATCCGGGGCCGAAATTCGGCATCGAAGGCACGCGGAGGCTGACCGGCGTCTACGGACGCCCGATTCTCGGGACGATCGTGAAGCCGAGCGTCGGGCTGTCGCCGGAGGAGCTCGGCAAGCTGGTATACGAGCTGGCGCTGGCCGGCATGGATTTTATCAAGGACGACGAGCTGAACGCCGATCCGCCGTATTTTCCGTTGGAGCTGAAGGTGAAGACGGTGATGGAGGCGGTGGAGCGCGCTGCGGACGTCACCGGGCGCAAGCTGATGTACGCGTTCAACATTACCGGGGACATCGACGAGCTCAAGGCCAATCACGATCTGGTCGTCCGGGCCGGCGGAACGTGCGTGATGGTCAGTATATTAAGCGTCGGGCTGGCCGGCCTGGCTTATTTGAACGGCTACAGCGAAGTGCCGATTCATGGCCACCGCAACCAGTGGGGCATGCTGACGCGGGCGCCGCTGCTCGGCTTCGAGTTTGCCGCCTATCAGAAGCTTTGCCGGCTGGCCGGGGCGGATCAGTTGCACGTCAACGGGCTGAACAGCAAGTTCTACGAGAGCAACGAGTCGGTGCTGCGCTCGATCAAGGCGTGCACGACTCCGCTGTTCGGAGGTTATGAGGCGATGCCTGTCGTGTCTTCGGCTCAGTGGGCGGGAACGGCCCCGGCCACCTACGAGGCGACCGGCAGCGTCGACGTCATGCATCTGGCCGGCGGCGGAATGCTCGCCCATCCGGACGGACCCGCGGCGGGCTTCGAGAGTATGAAGCTTGGCTGGGAGGCGGCGGTTCAGGGCATTCCGCTGGACCGGTACGCGCTTGAGCATCCGATCCTGCAGCGGGCCATCGACAAATACGGAAAGGGCTGATCGCGGGATGAATGCGAACGATGCGGGGCATGAGGCTGCCGGAAAGAGTCGGCCGATCTGTTATTACGGCGACGACTTTACCGGATCGACGGACGTGCTGGAGGCGTTGTTCCGCTCCGGGATGAAGCCGGTGCTGTTTCTGGAGCCGCCGACGGGCGAGCAGTTGGGCGGCCGGTTCGCTTGGGCGGACGCCTTCGGCGTAGCCGGTGTCGGCCGGTCGATGTCCCCGGAAGAGATGGAGCGCGAATTGCGGCCGATCTTCGAAACGCTGAAGGGCGCGGGAGCGTCAATCGTGCATTACAAAATCTGTTCGACGTTCGATTCCTCTCCGGACACGGGCAGCATCGGCAAAGCGGCGGAGATCGGCCGGCAGGTGTTCGGCGGGCGCTATGTTCCGCTGCTCGTCGGCGTGCCGTATTTGGGCCGATATACGTTGTTCGGCCAGCATTTCGCGACGGCGGGAGACAAGGTACACCGGCTTGATCGCCATCCGACGATGTCGCGTCATCCGGTAACGCCGATGGACGAGGCGGATCTGCTGCTTCATCTGTCGGGGCAGACCTCGCTGCGCTCGTCGCTGATGGACATTCTGGCGCTTGACGGCGAGCTCGGGGACGTCCGACTCCGGCTGGAGGCGCTGCTGCGGGACGAGGCGCCGGATATCGTGCTGTTCGACGCGTTCGACGAGAAGCGGCTGCGGACGGTCGGCCGATTGATGCTGGAGGAGGCGGCTGAGCGTCCCGAGTCGCTGTTTGTCATCGGCTCGTCGGGCGTCGAGTATGCGCTCGGCGGGTGTTGGTCGGAGAAGGGCGCTGCTTCGGAAGCGTCGGTTCGGGAGGCGTCGGTCGGCCCTGTCGACCGACTGCTCGTCGTCTCCGGGAGCTGTTCGCCGGTCACGGAGAAGCAGATCGCCGAGGCGACGGAAGCCGGCTTCGCCGGCATTCGTGTGCCGGTGCACGAGTTGATCCGCCCGGAGCTTGCGGGCGGGGCGAGAAGTCGGCTGCTGCAGGAGGCCAGGGAGGCGCTCCTCACCGGCCGGAATGTCGTGCTGTATTCCGCTTCCGGACCGGCCGATCCGAGCATCGCGGAGCTGCGCCTGGCGCTGGAGAACCAAGGTTTGCGGGCGGAGGACAGCAGCCGAGTGCTGGGGGCCGAGCTGGGTTCGCTTACCCGGGCGCTGGTCGAGGAAGCGGGACTGTCCCGCGTGCTGATCGCCGGCGGGGATACGTCCGGGTACGTCGCGCGGGAGCTCGGCATTTACGCGCTGGAGTGCGTATCCGCGCTAGCTCCGGGAGCTCCGCTCTGCCGGGCGTTCTCGAACGAGGCAGCGCTGGACGGCCTGGAGCTCGTGCTTAAGGGCGGCCAGGTCGGAGGAGAACGCTTTTTCGAACGGGTGCTTCGGGGGAATTGACGAATGAAGAGGGCAACGAGAGAGAGTCGCTTGCGAAACAGGCGGCTGCGAGGGACAAAAGACGGAGGGGAACGCCATGCGGGAAGAACAAATGGAGGGCATGCCGGACTGGATGAACCTCGGCGTGCTGGGGAGGAATACGGAGCCGCCCCATGCCTATCTGATTCCTTATGCGAGCCGAGAATCGGCTCTATCGGAGGCGCGTGAAGCGTCTCCTTTTTTTCATCTGCTGAACGGGAACTGGAAATTTCGCTATTGCGAAGCGCCGGAGCTGGCTCCGCAAGGGTTCGAGGCGCCGGATTACCCGGACGGGGATTGGAGCGAGCTGCCCGTGCCGGGCAACTGGCAAATGCACGGATACGGCCGGCCGCACTACAGCAGCTGCCCGTATCCGTTTCCGGTCGATCCGCCGTATGTGCCGCAGGACAATCCGACGGGCTGCTACCGGACGACGTTCCGCATCGACGAAGCATGGAGCGGCCGCAACGTTCGCCTCGCATTCGAGGGCGTCGACTCCGCTTTTCACGTGTGGGTGAACGGACGGTTCGTCGGGTACGGGCAGGGCAGCCATATGACAACCGAATTCGACGTCACGGACAAGCTTGTTCCCGGCGACAATTCGCTGGCGGTCAAAGTGTATCAATGGTCGGACGGAAGCTATCTCGAGAGCCAGGACAAGTGGCGGCTGAGCGGAATATTTCGGGATGTTTATTTGCTCGCTTCGGCGCCGATCAGTATTCGGGACGCGAAGGTCGTCGCGGAGACGGACGAGAGCGGCGGGTCCGCCGAGCTGCGTGTGGCGCTGGCCGTCGCCAATCTGACGAAGGGGCAGCGGCAGACTTGCCGGCTTCGGATCGAACTGCTCGATGCGGAGGGCGCGCCGGTGCTGGATCGCTGCGAAGCGGTAGATCCGCCGCCGGGGGAGGAGCGGATCGTAACGTTTAACGCGGCGCTGGCCGATCCGAGGCCATGGACTGCGGAGACGCCGTATTTGTACACGCTTCTGCTTACGCTGTCGTACCCGGACGGCCGAGCGGCGGAGGTAAAGCGGATTTTCACGGGATTTCGCCGGGTGCGTGTGGCGGACGGCAGGCTGCTCGTTAACGGACAGCCGATTATCGTCAAAGGCGTGAATCGCAACGAGTTCGATCCTTGGCGAGGCTTCTCGACGACCCTGGAAGCGATGAAGCGCGACGTCGAGCTGATGAAACGGCACAACATCAATACGGTGCGTCTGTCCCACTATCCGAACGATCCGCGTTTTCTGGAGCTGTGCGACCGTTACGGACTGTATGTCATCGACGAGGCGGATCTGGAAACGCACGGCTTTGCGTTTACCGGAGAGCGGGTCAATCAGGAGACGCCGGGCTTTGCCAAAGGAGCCGCGGAAAGCTTCCTGTCCAAGCACCCGGACTGGAAGGAGGCTTATATCGATCGGGCTAGGCGGATGGTGGAGCGCGACCGTAATTTTCCGTCGATCATCGTCTGGTCGCTCGGCAACGAATCGGGCTACGGCTCCAATCACGATGCGATGGCCGCCTGGGTGCGCGATGCCGATCCCACCCGGCCGATCCATTACGAGCGGGCATACGACTCGCCGATCGTCGATATCGTCAGCACGATGTATCCGTCGGTGGACATGCTGATCGCCGAGGCGAACAAGCCGGACACCCGCCCTTACCTGATGGTCGAATATGGTCATGCGATGGGCAACTCCGTCGGCAATCTGCGGGAATATTGGGAAGCCGTGTACCGTTATCCGCGGCTGCTGGGAGGCTTGATCTGGGAGTGGACCGACCTGGCGATCGGGCGGCGCAGCGAGGACGGCGAGGCCTACTATTTGTATGGAGGAGACTTCGGGGAGGAGCCGCATAGCGGCAGCTTCTGCCTCGACGGCCTGCTGTTCCCGGGCGGCACGCCGAAGGCTTCCTTGCTGGAGTACAAGAAGGTGCTCGAACCGGTCGAGACGGAGTCGTGGAACGCGGCGACCGGCGAATGGACGATCCGCAACCGGTACGATTTCCTGACGCTCGCGGGCTTGCGGGGAATCTGGGAGCTGAAGCGGGACGGACAAACGGTGGCGAGCGGCGAATTGCCCGCATTATCTGCGGGGCCGGGAGAGACGGAAACGGTGCGAGTTCCGATTCCCGACGGACTGATCATGGGCGAGCTGAGTTTGGATGAACCCGACATGGGTATGTCTCGCTCGGATGAGCGCCTTCCAAGCGCACAGATTTCGAATAAATGGAGGCAGGAAGCCGGGGAGTATTGGGTACATGTCCGTTTCGTCCTGCGCGAAGCTGCGCTATGGGCGGAAGCCGGCCACGAAATCGCTTGGGCGGATTTGCCTTTGTTCGTTGTTCCGCAGGAGCGAAGGACGGAACTTCGGGAGAAGCCGGAACGGAGTTTCGAGCTTGCGGGGGCTCCACGCGAGGAGGAAGGAGAAAGGCGGAACGGGGGAGGAATGCCCGCCCGCATCGAGGAAGACGATCGTCAGATCCGCGTCATCGGCGCCGATTACGAGATGTCGTTCTGCAAGCGTACCGGACAGCTCTCGGATTGGATCGTTCAGGGCGTTCCGCTGCTGGCTTCGGGACCTAAGCTTAACTTCTGGCGGGCTCCGATCGACAACGACGTGCGGTTGGCCAAGGAATGGGTCAAGGCCGGCTTCGATCGGCTGGTCGCCGATGTTCGCGGCATTGTCTTCAGCCGACCGGCCGAATCCGAACTGACCGTTAAAGTCGACTCTATCATCGGCGCAAGAGGCGAAAGCGTCGCGTTTCGCGCCCGGACGATAGCTGTCGTAAGCGCCGGCGGCGAGCTTCGGCTCGAAGCACGCATCGAGCCAAGGGAAGGGTTGCCTCCGCTGCCCCGTTTCGGCTTCGAACTGACTATGCCGTCCGGCTTCGAACGGATGGACTGGTTCGGCAGAGGCCCGCACGAATGCTATGCCGATCGCAAGGAGAGCGGCAAGCTCGGCCTCTACGGAGGGACGGTGCAGGAACAGTTCGTACCGTATATCAAGCCGCAGGAGAATGGCAACAAAGCCGACATCCGTTGGGCCGGTGTGACGAACGCTTCCGGCGTTGGCCTTCGCTTTGCGTCGGCAGGCGGACGCCATTTCGACTTCAGCGCCCATCATTACTCTGCCGAGGATTTGACGCGAACGAGCCACGTTCACCTGCTGACGAGACTTGGCGAGACGATCGTCAAGCTTGACGCCGCCCAGAGCGGGCTCGGCAACCACAGCTGCGGATATGCTCCGACGCTGGAGCAATACCTGCTCCATCCTGACCGGCCGCTCTCTTTCTCGCTGGACGTTCGTCCTTGGAGAACGTCTTCTGATCGTAAGTAGATTCAGGATTTTCTTGGTCCCCACGAGACATCGAATTTTCAAGCAGTAATCTTCTTAATACGCAAACAAACAGCGCTCTTCTAGGGGCGCTGTTTCTTTTCGGAGTGCAAATGGCGACAGGACCTACATCCTGATTTCAATCCATGCTCCCCAAGAGAGGAGCGACTTGCTTCAGTCGCCCGGTATCCGGCCGGGACGGTGTTTCAATCCACGCTCCCCCCAGGAGGAGCGACTAAGCGACGTAGTTCGAAATTGCCGTCACTTGACGTTTCAATCCACGCTCCCCCCAGGAGGAGCGACAGCGCCACACTTGAGCCCTTGCCCCGCAAGGGATTCGGGGCTCGAAAGTGCGAATCGGTATTTTTGAAGCGAAAATGAGGTACAAAAATGGCATGAAGAGCCGAGACCCCTTGTGCAGCAAGAAGTGCGAATCCTCTAGGGAAATCATGTGAGCTTGGGGTTCGCACCCAATCGGTCAGTTGACGTCTCTATTATAAGCTTATCTGGGATAATGTGTAAGGGGATAGACGTTCACTCCTTTTCGCTTTAGGAATTGACTTATAAAAATATATTGAATATATTTAAATATGAACTACAATAAGTTCGACAAATGTTCTAACGATTCCGCAGGAAATTTGTTTTTACGATAGGGGAAAAAGTCGATTTTATGCGAAAAATGGTCGTTGAATACGGCGCGGGATAGGCTGGAATACCCGTTCTTGAGGGCTTTGGCGATGGATCTCTGGTTGCTCTTTGCCAATAAGGAATATAATATATATTACATATACCGCTATGGGATTGGTGATTACGATGAGCACGAACGAGCGCGTCCCGCTGTATCAGCAAATACAGGACTATATCCGGGATATTATCGCTGTGGAAGAAATGAAGAGCGGCGACCGGATTCCTACGGAGAAAGAGCTGATGGAGCGGTTCCAGGTCAGTAAAATCACGGTGGCCAACGCTTTGACCGGGTTGGCCAACGAACAGGTCATTACCCGCGTGCCCGGGAAGGGGAGCTTCGTGGCGGACAGAGGGGCGAAGCAGGGAGCGCCGTCGTCCGCCGTTGCCGTGCAAAGCCGGGAGGTCGGCGAAGGACGGGCGCGCACGGGATTGATCGGCCTGGTGATGCCGTCCATCGACGATTACTTCGCCATTCGGCTGATCGAGGGCATACAGCGCACGCTCGAAGCGGAAGGCTACAGGAGCATGATTGTGCTGTCCAGCGGGAAGATCGAGAAGGAGAAGGCGGCCATCAAGGAGCTGAAGGCGCTCGGGGCGGAAGGGCTGCTTATTTTCCCGGTGGACGAGGAGCACTATAACGAGGAAATTCTTAGCATGAAGTTCGAAGGGTTCCCGTTCGTTCTGATGGACAGGCATCTTCCTGGCGTCGAGACGCATTTCATCGCTTCGGACGGCCGGCAGGGCGTTCGCCTCGCGATCGACCATCTCTGGGAGCTCGGACACCGCGAGATTGCCATCTGTTCCGATTCCCCGCTGATGACCGTAACGGTGCAGGAGAGGATCGAGGGGTACATCACGGCTCTGAAGGACAAGGGCGCGCTGATCAATCCGGCCCATATGATTACCGGGTTTACGCTGGCCGAGAGCTTGAAGGAATCGGAAGGACATCCGTTGTTCCGCTATATCCGCAACCGGATGGCGACCGCCTACATCTCCTTGAACGGCAGGCTGGGCGTGCATATTTACCAGATGGCGCGGCAAGCGGGACTAGACGTGCCGGGCGACGTGTCGATCGTGAGCTTCGACGACCCGACGTCGATCGTGGAGGAGTTCAGCATTTTCACCCATATCAACCAGTTCGAGAGAGAGATGGGCGTCAAGGCGGCGAGCAAGCTGCTTGAGGTCATCCGCGGGGATCGGAACGCGAAGCATTTCGACAAAACGCTGATCGAACCAAGGTTGGTCATTCGTCAGACGTCCGGCTCGAACCGGCAGCGTTAAGCGGCGCGAAGATCGTTGCGATAACTTGAATAGCAAGGAGAACGATGGGAGGCAGCCTTTCCGAATGAGGGGCGCCTGCCTATTTTTTTGATTATTTTGTAAAAACATATTGAATATATAAAAGATATATATTATATTCGTTGACAAAGAGAACAAAACGCTTCGATTCACATCCGGACAAAACGGGAGGTTGGGCGGCATGGCGAGAAATCGAACGGAAGAACGGACGGGGTTCCAGGAATCGGGTGCTTATCACCCGGATTACGATCTGCAGACGGACTTCGTCATGGTGTACGGCATCGATAGCACGATGGAGCAGCGAATCGGGCAGTGGAGGGACAAAGGGTATATCGTTCATCTGATGACCGGCATCGCATGGGGGACGTACAACGACTATCTGGACGGCAAGACGGATGGGCGGACGCATTGGGACGAGGCGCAGACCGATCGCAGCGGCGAGATGATCGTACACGGGAAGAAGCCGGTCGTCATTCCTTACATGGTGCCTACATTGAGCTTTACCGATTTTCTGGCCGAACGCATCCGCATCGCGGTAGACGCGGGCGTGGAGGCGATTCATCTGGAGGAGCCCGAGTTTTGGGTCAACGGCGGTTACTCCGAGGCGTTTAAGCGCGAGTGGCTGCTGTATTACGGAGAGCCTTGGTCTCCCCCGCACGCATCGCCGGACGCGCAGTATCGCGCTTCGAAATTGAAAGCGTTTTTATATACGCGGGCTCTGGATCGGCTGTGCGCGGAAATGAAGGATTACGCGTTGCTCAAGTACGGTCGCCGGCTGCGCTTCTACGTTCCGACCCACAGCCTGATCAATTACACGCAGTGGCGCATCGTCAGCCCGGAATCCAGGCTGCTGGAGCTTCCGTCGATCGACGGGTACATCGCCCAGATCTGGACGGGGACGTCGCGGACGCCCAATGTGTATCAAGGCGTGCGGAAGGAGCGGACCTTCGAGACGGCCTACCTCGAATACGGCATCATGCAGGAGCTGGTCAGGGGAACCGACCGCCGCATGTGGTTTCTCCACGATCCGATTGAGGACAATCCGAATTACACCTGGTCGGATTACAAGCAGAATTACATCAAGACGGTCGTCGCTTCGCTTCTTCATCCCGGGGTTGCCCATTACGAGGTGTCCCCGTGGCCCCGCCGTATTTTTCAGGGGAAATACCCTTCGGAGGACGGCGTCGGGAAGGCGGCGATTCCGCCCGATTACGCGACAACGCTGCTTCACGTGATGCATACGCTCGGCAACATGGCCCAGGACGAGGTCGAGACGGAAGACGCGGCGCAAGGGATCGGGGTGCTGATCGCCGATTCCGCGATGTTCCAGCGCATGAAGCCGGAATCCGAGGCGGCCAACGCGGGCAAGTACGACGGCACCGATCCGGAAGGCTTCAAGAAAGTAGGCGATACGGAGCTGCTTGATTTCTCGCCGTTCTACGGACTCGCGCTGCCTCTGCTGAAGCACGGCATCCCCGTTCGGCCGGTGCAGTTGGATAACGTGCGTCGCTTCGCTCACTACTTGGACGATTATCGCGTCCTTCTGCTCAGCTACGAATATATGAAGCCGGAATATCCGGACCTTCATTACGCTTTGGCCGGGTGGGTGAGGGAAGGCGGAGCGCTGATCTATGTCGGAGACGACTCCGATCCGTATCACCGGATTCGGGCATGGTGGAACGAGAGCAAAGGCTCCGGCGGAAGGGCGCGGACGTACGGCTCGCCCCGCGAGCATCTGTTCGAGCAGCTGCAGCTTGGCGGCGCAGCCGGCGGAATCTACACGGCGGGCAAAGGAGCGGTCGGTTATCTCGCCGTCCGTCCGGACGATTGCGCCGCGTCAGAGGCGGGAGCGGAGGCGCTGCGCTCGACGGTCAGGCAGACGATGGAGGCGCTCGGAGATCCGGCGCTCAGCTGGCGCGCGAAACCGCATTTCAAGATCAAGCGGGGCCCTTACGTGATCGCGGCGATGATGGAGGAGTCGGTTGCCGATGAGCCTCTGGTCATCGACGGGCCGGTCGTCGACTTGTTCGACCCGTCGCTGCCCGTCAAGCGGGAGGTGCGCCTGATGCCGGGCGAGCAGACGCTGCTGTTCGACGTGGAGGCCGGCCGCCCGGCGGCCGACGAGGCGGCGGTTATCTCCGCTTCGTCCCGAATCGAGGAACTGGACTCGCAGGCTAACGGCTTTACGTTCATTGCGAGAGGGCCTGCAAACATGCGCGCGACGGCAAGGTTCTATTGTCCTCGCCTGCCGGTCTCCGCAGTGCTTGAATGCGAAGGCAAGACGGAGCCGATTGCGTGGGAGTGGGACTCAGGGACACGAAGCGTTCTGCTGGAATACCGGCACGGGAGCGAAAACAAAGCGAACGTGCGGGTAGACTGGGGAAGCTGATGCGGTTGCTCCACCCGGGCTGCTTCGGCTAGACCGAAGCAGCCCGGAGGATAGTATCACTTTTGTGGAAACGATTCCATATAACAGTCCCCGGACTTGAAAGCGCTTCGAGGGGCTGCATTTTGCAGGAGGTGGGGGAAACAATGATCGTGAAAGAAGCGAGAGCGGGAGTTATACCGACAAGAACGAACAAAACCTGGACCAAAGTATGGGGTTTCAGACACATCTACTTATTCATGCTCCCCGCCATCGTCTGGTATCTGGTGTTTTGCTACTACCCGATGTACGGCATTTTGATCGCGTTCAAGGATTTCAAATATAACATGGGGATCTTAGGCAGCCCTTGGGCGGGCTTTCGGTATTTCGAACAGTTTCTGAACGATTCCAGTTTCTACTCGGTGCTCTACAATACGCTGTCCATCAGCGCGCTTAAGCTGCTGTTCGGATTCCCGGCGCCGCTGATTCTTGCCTTAATGCTGAATGCCGTCTTTCGCAATAAAATAAAGCGGATTTTCCAGACAATATCCTATCTTCCGCACTTCGTATCCTGGGTCGTCGTCGTGACGCTGATGCAGAAAATTCTTTCGCCCAACGTCGGACTTGTCAACGATATCCGTGAAAAGATGGGGCTGGATCCGATCTTTTTTATGGGCATGACGTCGTTATTTTATCCGCTGGTCATTATTTCGGATATTTGGAAAGGCGTCGGATGGGGATCGATCATTTATTTGGCCGCCTTGACCAATATCGATCCGCACTTGTACGAAGCGGCGGAAATGGACGGCGCAGGCCGTTGGAGCACCTTATTTAAAATTACGCTGCCTTGCCTTACGCCTACGATCGGCATTCTGCTGATTTTCTCCCTTAGCGGCATCCTCAATGCGGGGTTCGACCAAATCTGGCTCATGCAGACGCCCGCTACAATAAGCGTCGCGGAGATACTGGACACCTACGTGTTGAAAACGGGCATCCAGCAGGGGCAATTCGCATACTCGACGGCGATCGGCTTGTTCAAGTCGGCGATCTCGCTGGTTCTGATTGTGATTGTCAACAAAATCTCCAAAAAGGTCAGCGACGTATCGCTATGGTAAGCCGGCGAATTTTATCACATGAACAAAGGAGGTGCGGGTATGGGCGTAAGAAAAATGTCTGCAGCCGATAAAGCTTATTCGACGCTTAATTATGCGGTGCTGACGTTGTTCAGCCTGACGGCACTTTATCCCTTTATCTATTTTCTTGCGCTTTCATTCAACGACGGCTATGACGCCATGAAGGGCGGCATCTACTTTTTCCCGCGAGTCTTCACGCTTGAGAACTACAATAAGGCGTTCAACAACCCGCTCATCTTGAATTCCTTCATGATCTCGGTTACAAGAACGTTCATCGTGACCGTAAGTTCCGTTCTGCTGACGGCTCTGCTGGCCTACGGGCTTTCGCGCAAAGGCTTGCCGGGAAGGAAGTATATCGTTTTCTTCTTTTTCTTCACCACTCTGTTCAGCGGCGGGCTTATTCCGACCTTTATCCTGTTCCGGCAGCTGGAGATTCTCAACACGTACTGGGTGCTCGTTCTGCCGATGATGTACAACTTTTTCAACGCGATTATCATGAAAACTTTCTTCGACGGAATTCCGGGCAGCTTGTCGGAATCGGCCCGAATCGACGGCGCCAGCGAGCTGTCGGTATTCGCGAAAATCATCCTTCCCCTGTCGATGCCGGTTCTGGCCACGATCGCCTTGTTCGTCGGGGTAGGCGTCTGGAACGATTGGTTTACCGGACAGTTCTTCATTCAGAACGAAGACCTCTATCCCGCCGCGACGTTCCTGAACAAGATGATCAGCGAAGCTTCCTTCCAGACGATGACGGGATCAAGCGGCGGCTCCAGCATTCAGAACATGAGCGAGTCCCAGATGGGGCTGCGCGGCGTAACCCCGGAAGCGCTTCGGATGACTTTCGTCATCATTATTACGACGCCGATCATCTGCGTGTATCCGTTCCTGCAGAAATATTTCGTTAAAGGCGTGCTGGTAGGTTCGCTGAAGGAGTAGTCGACGGTATAAGAGGCATGGCCTTTTATATAAAAAAATGAGCAAACGAAAGGGGCTTGTCAAATGCGCAACACAAAGTTGAAAAGTTCGCTCAGCATGATGATTGCCGTCCCAATGCTCGTACTGACTGTGGCCGCATGCAGCGGAAACGGAGGAAGCAACAGCTCGGGGACTCCCTCGGGAAGCTCGGAGCAAAAAGGATCGGAGGCGCCCAAGGCGGTTACGTTGACCTACCTGAGCGCCTGGAACGGAGGCGGCGGCGCATTCCCGCAAGATCAGGAGAACAATCTCGTGGCGCGGCAGATCAGGGAGAAAGTCGGCGTAACGTTGAAGCTGGAATCCATTACAACCAGCGAAGTGGAAAAGCTGAACACGATTTTTGCTTCCGATACGGTTCCCGATATCGTCAACGCGCCTTTCTGGTCGACGATATCCGGAGAAGGGCAAGTCATCAAAAAGGCGGCAATGGAAGGGCAGCTTCTGGATTTGACCCCTTATCTCGATAAATATCCCAACGTGAAGAGACTGCTGACGACCGGCGTGTCCAAGGACTTCTACGAATTCGAGATGAACAGCCCGGAGTTCGAGGGCAAGCAATATTTTATTCCGGTGGAGACGCCGGACGGTACGCTGGAGAGCATTCATAACTGGAATTACGGACTCTATGCGCGGGGAGACATTCTGAAGGCTTTGAACGTGAAGGCCGAGGATATCGATACGCAAGATAAGCTGTACGACCTGCTGACCCAAATCAAGAACGGCAACTTCAAGGATATCGGCGGAAAATCGGTCATCCCTGCCGGCACCATGCACAACGGTTGGGATTATGGACGATACCTGATGGGGTGGTCGGATTACAATATTTCGGACTTCCGCCTGGAAGGCGGGAAGGTGACGCATTGGACCCTTGGCGAAGATCAGGAACCCCGGCTGCTGTTCATGAGAAAGCTGATCTCGAACGGCTTGTTCGATCCCGAAGCCTTCAGCAACACCGATACGACGGCGAATGAGAAGCTCGCTACCGGCAAGATGGCCGTGTACGGAGCCCAACCGATGATGGATCAATTGTCCAAAACGCTCTATAAGACGAATCCGGAAATGCAGTACGAATTGCTGGGACCGATGAAAAACAAAAACGGGGAAATCGCGACGCAGGTCGCTACGCCCGGACGCGGCGGATTCCCGGTCATCTTCTTGAGCGCCAAAATCAAAGATCCCGAAGCGGCGCTGCGGTATCTCGATTATGTAAATAGCGAAGAAGGCCGCCTGCTCGCCTATTGGGGCGTCGAAGGCCAGACGTATATGTTGGATAACGGGCAGCCTCGTTGGCTTCCCGAAGTGAAGCAGAAGTATGACAATAACCCGGACGAGAAGCGCGACGAAGGACTTAACTTCCTGCCCGGCAGATTCATTGGCGCCTTCTCCTCCGATGTGACCTGGCCTCAGCCGGAGGACCAGAAGACGGAGTGGAGGAAGCTGGAGGAGAGCTTCTGGAAAAAAATGCCGATCAAAGTGATCGACAAGATCAGCGCCAACTACGTTGCCAGGGAATGGCCGCAATACGACAAATACCGGGATGCCACCAACTCTTTGAATTTTGACACCGAGTTCCGGAAAGCCATCTTCGCCAAATCCGACGAAGAAGCGCTGAAAATGCTGCGCGATATCCAAGACAAGTACAGGGCGGCAGGCGCGCAGGAAATGGCGGATTTCGTAGCCGAAAAAGCGGCGGCTCGAGACGACATCGGCTTCTAATATAGAATAAACGTCAAATCGACCCAATCGCCTGAATCGGCGGTCGGGTCGAATTGATGTTTGGCCCTATTTTAACTTATATCGAAACTTATCCTTATCGTCGCCCTGGGCATCCTCATCTTCTTTTTCTTCGCTCTCTTCGTGGAACTCAACTGTTGTGTGACCGGTTATGTAATCAAACGGAGTGTAATGAGAGGTCGGAAGCTGCTTTCTTCTAAGGATCTTAACAGCTATAATTCCTAGCGCTGCAAAGACAAGAGCGTAAAATGCAAGAGCGCCGAAAAGTCCATAATTCATGGAAATATCCCCCAGAAAATGTCGTTATAAAGAATACGATCCAATGGAGGATAAGGTTTCAAAGTCGTTCGCTCAAATGCCCGCCGCTTTAATGCAGTTCGCGAATGCTGCGAACGATTTGCTGCCGAACTGCTCTTTGCGCGTAACCAGCCTTGTCGTCATGAATCGGTATTGTTCGGGGACCGGATGCACGGTTAATCGTTCGTCAGCCTCCGTAATGACCGATTCGTTTAAAAGCGCGTAACCGATGCCTGCTCGCACGCAATTCAGCATCGTATCCAGCGCGCTCACCTCGATCATATTGATAGAAGATATCCCCATGCTGTGAAGCCAATCCATGCTGGCGGCGCGAAACGGACAGCCTTTCGGAAAAACGATCCATGTCGCATTCGCAACGTCGGGAGGCGAAGGATTTCCATCGGCGTTGGTCAGCAGAATAACTTCGTCTTTCATTTCGTAGAAAACCTTTAATGGAGCGAGATCGAATTCTCCGGAGAAGAAAGCCCCGTCCAACTCGCGGTTCAGCACCTTCTCGTAATTAAGCGGCGATGTCCCGGTAACAAGCGACAGCGCAACTTCGGGGTATCTCGTTTGAAAATCGGATAACGCGCGAATAAAAGGAGGGGTGGACGCAACGGTTTCCACGACGCCGATCGCGAGCGGACCGCTCGGATGCTCAGGCTCCTGCACGGCCGTAACCGCTTCTTCGTACTTGAACAATATGTCGGCCGCATATTGGCTAAAGACGAGCCCTTTTTCCGTCGGCAAGACGCCTTTCGGAGTTCTGTGGAACAGCTGGACGCCCAGTTCCGTTTCCATTTTGCGAACTCGCATCGTAAGGTTCGATTGCACGTAATCCAGCTTTTCCGCCGCGCGGGTAATACTGCCTTCTTGCATAATGGCCATGAGTATTTTCAGATCGGTTAACTCCATAGGTTGCAACCTCCCCCACATAAAGGGATCAATAATATTGATGCCCCCATCTTTATTGATCATTTTACTGTATGGGGTATTCGAATTACAATCAGAACAAGAAATAAAAACGGTGCGGCGGGATACACAATACGATCCGCAGCATTGAACAACAACCAAGGATGGAGGTGTTGCCAACATGTCGGTAAAAATAAAGATTTATTCAGATTATGTGTGTCCCTTCTGCCTGCTGGCGGAAAATCCTCTTGAACAAGCGATCCATGGAAAAGAGGTAGAAGTGGAATGGATGCCGTATGAGCTGCGTCCTTCTCCTCAACAAACATTGAGGCCTGAAGGGGATTACTTGCAGAGTACCTGGAAACAATCGGTTTACCCGATGGCTGAACGAATGGGGGTTCCAATGACGCTGCCGCGCGTATCCCCGCAGCCGTATACTCATCTAGCGTTCGAGGGCTACCAGTATGCCAAGGAAAAGGGCAAAGCGAATGAATACAATGCCCGCATGTTTCGAGCCTTTTTTCAAGAAGAACGCGATATTGGAGACATTGAGGTGTTAACCGAATTAGCAGGCGATATAGGATTGGATCAAGCGGCGTACAAGGACGCCCTTGAAACAGGGAAATACAAAGAAGCGCATCAAAAAGCACTGGAACAGGCCTATCGTGAAAATATTACCTCGGTTCCGACTTTCGTTATTGGCGGCACTACAGTAGCAGGCGTTCGTTCAAAGGAAACCCTTGAGCAATTCATCAATGACGAAATCGAGAAACAGAAATCGAATCGCTTCCCGGAAGGACTGTCCTGCGGTATCGATGGCTGTAACTGAAAAAAACTAACCACAAAGGGATGATAACTATGACAACATTTACTCAAGTACAAACTCAACCGGATCCATACGCTCCTTTTCTTATTTCGCAGGCGATCAAAGCCAACGGATTCGTGTTCGTATCAGGCCAAGCCGCAATCGGCGATGATGGCAATCTCGTAGGAATCGGTGATTTCGACAAGCAGGCCGACCAGGCTTTCCGGAATTTGGATCGCGCGCTTAAGGCGGCCGGATCGGGACTCGACCGCGTCGTCAAAGTGACCATCTATTTAACGGCAATGTCCAACTTCGAAAAGCTCGTTGAACTTCGTCGCAAATGGTGGTCTCAGCCTTATCCGGCAGACACGCTCGTCGAGGTGTCCTCGCTCTATTCGTCCGATGCGATGATCGAAATCGATGCGATTGCGCTTGCCGACTGATCAAACGTCACTGTGGATTCATGTAAAACAAAGCCGTTCGTTAGAGCAGAAGATGTTCTGATGGACGGCTTTGTTGCGATTGTGACTGCGACAGACGAGTCCCGCAACGCTGCATCAAAGAGTGTATAAATTTCCTTGCGGCCGAACAATATTCCCTTCACTTGTCCAATCGATGCGGATACGATGAGGTTGTGTTGGGAAGGGACTGGTTCAACGCGAAAGGAGAGAGAAGAAATGAGCAAGTTCAAGTTGACGATACTGCTGCTGTCTCTGGCATTGCTGGTCGGAAGTCTGGCAGCGACGCCGATTGCGGCGGCATCGGCGGCCATAACGGTAAAGGCGGAGGTAACCCCCTCATCCGGAGAGGTTGTTGTAACCGGGACGATATCGTCAGGAGCTGGAACGGCGGTGACGGTGCAGGTCATCAACCCATCCGGGGGCATCGACTTCATGAATCAGAGCATTAGCGGGGATGGCGGACATTATCGCTTCTCGTACAGCCTGAATCGGAATTCGGAGGGCGTATATCATGTGCGGGCAGGAGGAACGGGCGTCGAGACACCCGCAACCACGCAGTTCACGTACAGAATCGGACAGAGTTCCGGGAACAGTGGCGGTGGAGGCGGAGGCGGAGGTGTCATCGTTACGCCTCCGAGCGGCAAAGGTACGACGGAATTGCGAGACGATGGCACGATTGAGGGCAAGCCTTACTACGATCCAGCCACAGGGCAGGCCATGCTGGGTCTGGATTCTGCGTTGCTGCAATCGGCTGTGAAACTGGCGAAATCAAATGTAAGCGGTGTCAAGGTGATTCCGATGGCTGTGCAAGGGGGGGAAGGCGACAGCAGCTATGTCCTGGAATGGCCTGTCTCGGCGTTGTCGGAGGTTGGCAAAGGCATCGTCTATAGACTGTCAACGGCAATCGGCGTCTTCGACCTTCCGGGCCACATGTTGCAAGGCGTTGTGAGCGGCGCCGAGACAATAGAGCTCGTAATCGCAGCGGCCGATTTGGACAGGATAGACCGTTCTCTTCAAGACGCAATAGGCGACAAGCCGATTATCCAAATCTATTTCAGATTGAATGGAGCAAGGCTGCCTTGGAGCAATACGCAAGCGCCGGTCACAATCTCGCTTCCGTACCAGCCGAATTCGGAAGAGAACGGCAACGAGGAACATCTCGTCGTATGGCATATCAATGAGGATGGCAATGTGCGGCCTGTCCCTAACGGCGGTTATGACGAAGCTTCCGGCAACGTCGTTTTCCGGACTGCGCATTTCAGCTATTATGCTGTCGCATACGTCACTAAGACATTCGCCGATATCACGCATCTGCCGTGGGCGAAGAAGTCCATTGAAGTGCTGGCTTCAAAGGGCGTCATTACCGGAACTTCGTCGACAGCATTCTCGCCAAGTCGTTCTATTACAAGAGCGGATTACATGCTGCTTCTTGTCCGGACACTGGAGCTGAATGCCGATACAAGCTCGGTGAAAGGATTCTCCGATGTCGCGCCGGGCTCCTATTACGAGGAAGGGATGGCCGTAGCGAAGGCGCTTGGCATTGCTCAAGGATTCAGCGATAACAGCTTCCGACCGAATGAGACGATATCGAGACAGGATATGATGGTGCTGACGGCACGCGCGCTGCAGCAATATGGACGACTGCAGGCTGCCGATTCAGCTGCCAGGTTAGACTCGTTCCAGGATCGGGATCTCATTGCCAAGTACGCTGTCCCTTATGTTGCCTCTTTAGTGAACGACGGCTTGATTGAAGGGTCTGACAAGGGTCGCCTGAATCCGGAGGGCTCAGCATCAAGAGCGGAAGCTGCCGTATTTCTATACCGGATTTATATGAAATGATGAGCGGGCGCTTTCATCAATTGTCATTTTAGCGGGGAGGTTATTCATTTTGAATGCTCGTAAGAAATCATTTTGGTTCAGATTGACAACGGCTTTATGTTTGGCGGCTATTAGTCTATCTTTGCTGGAGCCGTTAGCAGTGAACAATAAGGTATACGCCATGGACGATAACGCGGAGCTGAAGCTGTACGTATCGCCTGATGGCGACGACGGCAACAACGGTTCGATATCGGCTCCGTTTCGTACGCTTCTCAAGGCTCGCGACACGGTTCGCGGCTTGAATGACAATATGGCCGGAGACATTGTCGTATATCTGCGCGGCGGAGAGTATGCGATGCCGGAGAAGCTGATCTTCAATGAAGAGGATTCCGGTTCCAACGGTTACAATGTCGTCTATCGCAACTACCCTGGAGAGACGCCTGTCATTACCGGCGGGCAGAGGATCGAGGGCTGGGTAGAAGAGAACGGCATGTTGAAAGCGGATGCGACGGGCTTGAAATTTCGGGATTTGTGGGTAAATGGCCAGCGGGCGGTTCGCGCAAGATCCGAAGCATTCAAGATTGCAAGCTGGGATGAAAGCGCCAGATTGATCCATGTTCCTCTAGCCGCGGTATCCGCATGGGGGGACACGCTTGATCCTCAACTGGAAATTGTGGTCGTTCAGCACTGGGTGCGCTTCTATTCCCGGCTGGACAGCTTCGACAGACAGTCGGAACGAGTGTCGCTTGCGCTGATACCCGATGCCAGAGATAAAGTGTTCAATGCCCAATATCCGGACAAAGCGGCGAATCAAAGCTTCCACTTCGAAAATTCGCTTGCTTATTTGGATGAGCCGGGCGAATGGCTGCTGGATGAGGCGAATGGGGTTGTGTATTATATCCCGCTTGAGGGCGAAGACGTGAACACTCTGAATGCTCAGTTCGGCACGACGGAGACGTTCATCGACTTCAAGGGGATGAATAAGGATAATCGCGTTACGAATATGAAGCTGAGCGGTATTACGTTCCAATATACGAAGTACCAGTATCCACTGGATGTCAATCATGTCGTACCGGGTCAAGCCGGTCTGGCAGACGGCGTGTATGACGGATCGAAGCGGCAGCCGGCGGCCATTCAACTGGAAGCGGCGGACAATATTGTGCTTGAACGCAACGTCATCAGACATGCAGGCGCAACGGCTATCGACATTCGCGGGAGCTCTCGCAACAATGAGGTCGTCGGCAATGCCATTCTGGATATCGGCGGCAGCGGCATATCCGAAGGCTGGTTCTCCGAACCCGGGGCGCCGACGGCGGATCCTGCTCGCATTACGGAAGGCAACGTCATCCGGAACAACTACTTGAACGGCATCTCGCTTACTTCTTGCGGGGTCGGCATTGTATCGGGATACACCCGAGGTGTGCGGATCGAGCATAATGAAGTCGCCAATGCCGATTACAGCGGCATCTCGGTCGGTTGGGGCTGGACGGCTAACGCTACGTCGCTGCAAAACAACGTGATCCGGAACAATAATATTCATGGCGTCATGAAGCGGTTGGCCGACGGCGCAGCGATCTATACGCTTAGCAGAACGCCTGACAGCGAAATAAGCGGCAATTATATCCATGATATCGATAGCAGCGAATTCGCATCCAACTATCCGGTTGCTTCGATCTACCTGGATCAGGCCACTTGGGGCTACAAGATATTCAACAATGTGTTCCGGAGAGTCGGGCATACCTTCAACTTCAACATGTTGGAAGAGGGCGGCAATCAACTATACGATAATGAGTCGCAGAATGCCGCTATTATCGCGTCGGCTGGCTTGCAGCCGGAGTATTGGGATATCGTTCCTGGCGCAAACCTGCATCATGCAGGCGAGACGCTCACTGCCTCTGACTTCGGCAGCTATTGGATTAGCGGAAGCGTCGCAGGGACTGACATCGTCTCAGCTTCGATTATGAAAAACGACGAAGTGGTATGGAGCTCTGCAACAGGGGACGGAGGCTCGGCATATACGCTTGCCGTCGACGTTCGCCCTGGGGATGAAATTACTTTCCACGCGGACGGAGATGCGGCTTGGCATTCGCTGGTGAAGCCGGAATCATACACGCCAAGGCTTGCTATTGAAAGCGTTCAATTCGAGGGCCTGCAAGAGGGAAGAACCAAGTTCGATCATCTCAATAAAGTGGTCACCGTCATTACTCAGCCTGACGTAGATATGAGCAGGATTGAGCCGATCGTCCACACCCCGTATGGCACGATTCTGGAACAAGTAAGCGTCACGCCGGGCAGCGATTCCATGGAGCTGCAGTACAGAATATCGCTTGACAGCCAGACTCGTGACCCGGACTTCAAAGACGGCGTCAAAGTGAAATACTGGAAGGTCAAATTGCTGAGGGACAGCGATCTGCTCGATGTTACCGGCTTTAATGTACAGCATCAATTAACCGATGCCGACAATTGGGTGACGAACGGCGGCACCTCGACTGCCGGCCGCGGAAGCATGACTCTGGATGGCGGTTATACCTTCTATAGAGGGCAGGCGTTCACGAACGAGCTGTTGGAATTTAATATGAAAACGAATGCAGGCGCTTGGCCGAGCCTGGTGCTTCGCGCTCAGAACAGCAGCTCGGATCCGATCGGTACGAACAATGCGAGTTATCTGGTCGTCATTAAACCGGAAGGCATTGAATTGCAGCGGTTCAACGGCGGCAATCGTACGGTTTTCTACGGCAATATTGGAGGAGCTCCCAGTCTGTTCGGGGACATCATACCGAATGTGGCATTCGACTACGGCACCGAATACAATCTTGTGCAACTAGGCGCCATGGACGTGGACGGCGGCGTCAGGCTCCTGATGTATATCAACGGCAAGCTGGTGTTCGATTGCATCGACACGTTCGAAGGGAAAATCGAAGGAAACGGATATTTCGGCACTTATCAGGCAGGTACCGTGATCAAGCTGTCCCAAGCGCCGATTGCCGTATCGCTGAACGAACAAATCGGCGATTCCGACAATTGGCATGTAACCGGCGGCGCGAAGATGAGCACGGCGAGCGGAATTGAACTGAACGGAGGCTTCGCTTACTACGGCGCCGAGACGTTCGGAGACGGACTGCTGACGTTCAATATGCATACCAACGCCGGCGGCTGGCCAAGTCTGCTGTTCAGAACCCGCGATGGAGGCAGCGATCCGATCGGTCCGGATAACGATACCTACATCGTGGTCATCAAGCCGGAGGGCATTGAGCTGCAGCGGTTCAACGGCGGCACTCGAACGGTCTTCTACGGCAACATCGGAGGGACGCCAAGCGTATTCGGCGATATCATCCCGAATACGGCATTCGATTACGAGAGTCCGTACAATCAGATTAAACTGGGAGCAATGAATGTCGATGGCGGCGTCAGGCTCCTGATGTATATCAATGGCAAGCTGGCGTTCGATTGCGTGGATACGCTCGAAGATCGGATTGAGGAGGACGGTTACTTCGGCACCTATCAGGCGGGCAATGTCATCAAGCTGTCCCCGGCGCCGGTTGCCCTCTCGTTGAACGATGTGATCGGCGACGCAGACAATTGGCATATCTCCGGCGGCGCGAAGATGAGAACGGCAATCGGGTTGGAACTGAATGGCGGCTTCGCTTACTATGGCGCCAAGAAGTTCGGAGATGAGCTGCTGGAGTTCAATATGCATACCAACGCCGGCGGCTGGCCAAGTCTGTTGTTCAGAACCCGCGATGGAGGCAGCGACCCGATCGGTCCGGGTAACGACACTTACATCGTGGTCATCAAGCCGGAGGGCATTGAACTGCAGCGGTTCAACGGCGGCAAGCGAACGGTCTTCTACGGCAACATCGGAGGGACGCCGAGCGTATTCGGCGATATCATCCCGAATACGGCGTTCGATTACGAGAACCCGCATAATCGGGTTAAGCTGGGAGCTGTCAATGTCGAAGGAGGCGTTAGACTCCTGATGTACGTGAATGGGATGTTAATCTTCGATTGCGTCGATACGCTTGAAGACCGGATCGATGAGGAGGGTTACTTCGGTACTTACCAAGCGGGCAATGTCATCAAGCTGTCCAAACATTTCACGACCGGAGCAAGCGATGGAATCGACTTCCGGCCGCACCTTAAGACAGAGCTGGACAATGTGAAGCAGCTGTTGGACAGCGCGGAGATTGGTGACGGTCCAGGACAATACCCGGAGTGGGCTAAGGAATACCTGGAGCTTGTCACCGCCGTTATGACAGTCCTGCATGAGAATGAAGCTGCAACAGAAGCCGAGCTGCGGGAAGGTATCGTGTCGCTTAAATCCGCAATCGCTGTATTCGGCAAATCCCGGAATGTGCCCGAGAACGCGGCTCTTAACAAACCAACAACCAGCTCGGAGCAAGGCAACATCCTTGTCGGCCATGGACCGGATAAAGCGGTGGACGGGATTGTAGACTTCTCCAACGGTTGGAGCGCCGAATCGGCAGGCGGCAATTGGCCGGAGGAGGACCGGGTCGAGCCGTGGCTTGTCGTCGATCTCGGCTCGCCGCGCATCATCGAAGCAGTCGAAGTATTCGCAAGGCCCGCCGGAACATACGACGGAGAGAAGAAGACCTTCCAAATACAGGCATCCAACGATCCGGCATTCGGTGAAGGCAGCTATGCGGTGTTCGGCGGCGTGGGAACGGTTCCGTTCGAAGGAGAGAGCTGGCGACTTGAGGTCACGGACAACACGGCATATCGCTATATCCGCTATGCCAAGACAGCGATCGATTATGCCTTTGTATCCGAATTGAAGGTGTACAGCGCCAGACTGCCCGAGTCTTATTCAGTCAGCGGCACCATTCGCGGCGGCGCAGGTCAGACGATCGCGGGGGCGACTGTCGAACTGTATGCATTCGCCAATCAACAAGTTCCCGTAGGGAGGGCCACTTCAGGGCAAGACGGCAGTTATTCCATATCCTCCGATCACGGTGCCGGCAAGTATTGGCTTAAAGCGACTGGAGCAGATGGAGGCGAGTCTGCCAAAGTCATCTACATTCCATTCAATCATGTCTATGCCGACATGAACTTATCGCTGGAACAACTGGCTATTGGGCCGGTAACGTTCACCGATGCAGAGGGCAACGCAGTCGATCGGCTTATTGCCTCTGACTTCCTGTACGCCAGTATGACGGTAGAGAACCATCAATCGAATCCGCAAGACGTCGGCCTTATTATAGCCTTATTCTCGCCAAGCGGCAGACTGGCGGATATGGCTTATATAGAAGAACAAGTCCGAGCATTCGATAAGGTTGTATTCCGAGTCGGTCTTACATTGCCTGGTCAGATTGACGGCTATTATGCCAAAGTATTCATTTGGGATGGGTTGGACAGCATGCAGCCATTGACGGATGCCGTATTGTTCCCGTAATGCGTTTGATGTTCCAAGGCAAGATCAGCCTATTTATGAAAAGGAGAGGTGATCGGTATGAATGCAAAGTCAATTGGACGAAAGGTGATTTCGCTCTTCATCGCCATGTTGTTGCTTACATCTCTGTTAGCCATAACGGGACCGGCAAAAACCGCAGAGGCGACGCCTGCGTCAGTCACGTTGATTGCAGGCAATTCCGAATGGAAGTATCTGGACGACGGCAGCAATCAAGGCACAGCTTGGCGCGCCGCTTCGTTCAACGATTCGGGCTGGAACACGGCAGCAGGTCCGTTCGGCTATTCCGGCAATTATGCGCAAACGACCACAACGGCTTTTGGACCTATTAACGAAGTCATTTCCTACGGCCCAAGCAGCACCAGCAAATATGTAACGACCTACTTCCGCAACACGTTCACCATTGACGACAAAGATAATATCGCCAGCATAGCGGCGAACATCGGCATCGACGACGGCCTGGTCTTGTACGTGAATGGGCAGGAAGCGTATCGGCGCAATATGCCGAGCGGCACTGTGACGAATACGACATGGGCGAGCATCGCGCTTGGCGCTCCCGATTCGGTAACGGCAGATTTGACAACAGCGCTGCAAAGCGTGCTCCAGAACGGCGTCAACGTGATCGCAGCCGAGGTGCATCAGGCGACAGCAGGCAGTTCGGACCTCTACTTTGACATGAGCCTCACGCTTACTCCGTTGCCCTCCAGCGGCGTAACGGTCAGCCAATCCGGCATGGCGCAAGTGATCGGAACGGATATTCCGAACAACCAGTTGGCATTCAGGATGAGAGCGCTTGAGGGCTCCTTCACGATCCACAATGAGAATGAAGCTGCAAAAACCTTTACGGTAACGATCCGCAATGCAGATCCGGATTATATTACAGTCAGCGAAGGCACGATGCTGTCTAAAGGAACCAATTCCTTTGTATTCGAGCTCAATGTGCCTGCGGATGATTCGATTACGGTCCAGGTCGCGCCTTGGTATGAACCCGATCCCGATAATTTTTACTTCATCGCATGGAGCGACAATCAGGACGGCACCTCGCCATTCAAGAACAAATTGCTGGTCAAAGCCGAGCTCATCAATCCCGTCTTCTCGGTGAACGCAGGCGATGTGACGACAGGCACGCCGGGCACGATCGGCGGAGCGGGCAATGCGAACGAATACGGCTACCCGAATGATTACGTGAAGGACATCGATTATACGAAGTACTTGTCTCTGCTCGAGAACTATACAACGCCGATCTTCGAGGTGCCGGGCAACCACGATCTCGTCAGAGGGGGATGGGTCGATAGAAGCGACACCAGATACGGAATGGGCGAAGCGATGTGGAACAAGTATCTGGGGCCGACCACTTACAGCTTTGATGTCGGCAATACCCATTTCATGATGACGAACTTCCATTACGACATGCCGAACTGGACGAAGCGATGGGGCGGCAATCTCAATAACGGCTATTTAAAGATGGGAACCGTTGGTTATCTGACGACTACGCTGGCGAATGACGATGTCGGAGATGCGCTGTACAACTGGATGGATGCGACATTCGCGGCTGCAGCAGGCAAGACGAACCGGATTGCGGTATCGCACCATAACTTCAATATGTTCGTATCCGACGGCAATACGGTCGGGACGGCAAGAACTCTGTATTCCAATCATGATGTAAGCTACATGATCAGCGGGCACCAGCACAATTATCAAAGCAATGTGGATTCGGTGACCGGGATTCCCTATTTGGTTATCGGCACGGCGTCGCACAGCAATCCGGCGTTCGCGCTCGTACACGTCAACGGCTCGCAAATTACGCATCAGCATATGCTCGCGGACAATATCAATCTGACGATCAATTACAATAGCGCCAATAATGGAACGTTGACGACCAATACCGCCACGATTCAGAACAGCGGCTACAATATGCCGTTCGTCCGGCTGAAATTCAGAATGTCTAACGATCATGAGATTTATGAAGCAAAAGACGTGGCAACGGGAGCGACGATTCCTTCCTTCTCGAAGCGGTTCGACGACTACACCGTCGTCTATGTCGAGACCTCGATCGGCAACGGAGCTACTCGCAACGTCGAGGTTACGCCTGCAGCAGGCGGGAATGAAGTCAACGTGGCGCTGAACAAAACCGTCAGCACTTCGGATACGACGACTCCTTCGCCCGATTACGGTCCGCTGGAAGCTGTCGACGGCATCGGGGGACAATGGGATAACGGCTGGTCGCCTGTTACTTTCGAAGGAATCAGCCCGTGGCTGCAAGTCGATCTGGGCAATGCGTATGTGATCAAGCGCGTTCAAGTAGACGACCGGCCATACGACGGACAGGACGGCAGGCCTGATTGGAACGGTCCGCGCCGCAACTTCGAGATTCGCGCCTCCAACGATCCGAGCTTCGGTACTTATGCGGTATTGGGCTCGGTGGGCACCACGCCGTACTCGGGTTATGTGTGGAACCAGGCGGTATCGGATTCGAACGCCTACCGGTACATCCGATATGCGAGAACCGATACAGGGTACTCCTTCCTGTCCGAATTGAGCGTCTATTCGGAAGCAGATCCATCCGATTGAGGGGCGGAGAGATGAACGCCGGATTGAAGATTGGGGTTGCCGTCGTACTATCGTTGGCTCTGGCTCTTATGGCCATTGTCGTTCCAGGCACGACTTCTGCCAATGGCACGCTGGAAGAAGTGAACGTAGCGTTAAACAAGGCCGTTGTCACATCGGATAGCACACCGTCCTCCTCCGGGTATTCTCCGGAGGAGGCGGTAGACGGCATCGGCGGCGAGTGGACGAACGGCTGGTCGCCTGTCCAATTCGACGGCATCATGCCATGGCTGCAAGTCGACTTGGGGGAGGCGTATGCCATCAGCCGAGTTCAGGTCGACGACCGTCCTTATGACGGGCTGGACGGCAGGTCTTCATGGGACGGTCCGCGCAGCAACTTCGAGATTCGCGCTTCCAACGACCCCGACTTCGCTGCGTATACGGTGATAGGCAGCGTTGGCAGCACTCCGTATGCAGGTTATTCATGGAGCCATGACGTAACGGATCTGGACGCTTATCGCTATGTCAGATACGCCCGCACGAATACAGGCTACACCTTTTTGTCCGAATTAAAGGTGATGGCGATGCTGGAACCGGGCCAGCCCGGCGGCGATCCGATCGCGTTATACGTGTCGCCGGACGGCAACGACAATGGCGATGGTTCGCTGACGCAGCCATTCCGCACCCTGACGCGCGCGCGCGATGCGGTTCGGACACTCAACGCGAATATGGATCGGGACATCGTCGTGTATTTGCGCGGCGGGCAATATGTGATGACTTCTCCGCTTGAGCTAGGTGTCGCGGACTCCGGAACGAACGGCTACTCTATCACTTACCGGAATTACCCCGGCGAGACGCCAGTCATCAGCGGCGCACAAGCGATAGGCGGGTGGACGCAGCAAGGGGACCTGTTCATAACGAATGTAGGAAACCTGAAATTCCGCGATCTATGGGTGAACGATCGACGAGCGCTTCGGTCTCGCACGGAATCGTTCAAGATTGCCGGCTGGAACACTCCGGGCAAGCAGATTCGCATGGACAACGCCGTTGCCGATGTCCTTGACGTGAGCAAGCTGCAGAAAGTGGAGCTCGTGCTGAACCAGCATTGGACCGAATCGATGGTGAGGGTCAATGCAATCTCGACCGCAGGCGGGGGGACGGCAATATCGCTCGCCTCTCTGGGCGACGTACTATTCACACGGACATACCCGGACAGAGCGGTGAATCAGAGCGTGCATTTCGAGAATGCTTACGAGTTCCTGGATCAGCCCGGAGAGTGGTTCTTGGACGAGGACAACGGCGATCTGTTCTACAAACCCCGCAGCGGCGAGTCAGCGGGAACGTTAGACGCCCGGATCGGCGCTTCCGAGCGGTTCGTAATCATAGAAGGCAGCAACAAGAATAATCCGGTACGCAACATTCGGCTGCAGGGGCTGATCTTCGAGCATACGAAGTACCAGCTCGCCATTACGCAGAACGGAATGATCTCCGATCAAGGCGGGCTGTCTGGCGGGAGCCGCCAACCGGCTGCCATCTCTATGAAAGCGGCTCATCATATTCGAATCGAGCGCAATGTGTTCAGGCACTTAGGCGCAGCGGCCATCGATCTCGACAGGATGACGCAGAACAACGTCGTGGAAGGCAATGCCTTCCTCGATATCGGAGGCAGCGGCATCGTGGAAGGCGTCTTCGACGATTTGACCGAATACAACCATTCCGACGAGCTTCTCCATGCCAAGGACAATGTGTTCGCCAACAACTATATGAACGGCATCGGAATCAACCACTACAGCAGCGTGGCTATATTAAGCGGCTATGCGCAAGGCAGCGTCATAGAGCACAATGAAATATCCAATACGGGTTATTCGGCAATCTCGGCGGGCTGGGGCTGGACGGCCAATTCCACTACGTTAAAGAATACGAGCATTCGATACAATAACGTCTATAACGTGATGAACCGATTGGCTGACGGCGGAGCAATCTATACACTCAGCAATACACCCAATGCCGAGATGGCGGAGAACTTTATTCATGACCTCGACAAAAATGAATTTGCCTCCTCGTATTTCGCGGGAGCGATCTATCTCGATCAAGAGACGAAGGGATATATCATTCGCGACAATGCGATGGCGCGCATCGGCGACGAAGCCAATCAAATAAAGTTCAATCCCGCACATTCGCACTACAACGTCATCTCCAATAATGGCATGCAAGATGCGGAGATCCAGAACCATGCGGGAGTGCAGCCGGCGTATTGGGATATCGTGCCGGGCGTGCAGATGCATGGAACCGGCAATCCATGGACGGCGACGGATTACGGCAGCGTCAAAATCGCAGGCACGGTGCATTCCGCTATGCCCGCCGCATCCTATTCGATCCACAAGAACGGCAGCCAGGTATGGAGCGGCGCAACCGCGGAAGGGCAGGACGACTATCTGGTTCATATTGATGTGGCCCCGGGAGACGAGATCTCGTTCTCGGCACAGGGCAGCGCGAGCTGGTCGTCGAAGATCAAACCCGAATCGTACCCGCCAAGACTGGCGATTGACAATGTTACATTCGCGAGTCAAATCGTTCCTGCGAGCATCAGCGCGCAATACGGCGAAGTGTACCTCAAGCTTGGGACGACTGACGATGCGGCGGCGTTGGAACTGGACGTTGTCACGCCTTACGGCACGGAATTGACCCTGCTTACGGAAGGTGGCGCCTACCGGGATTACAGAGTGTACATGGGCGAACAACTGCCTTATCCCGGATTCGCCGGCGAACGTAAATACCGGGATTGGAGAGTGTATCTGATACCGGCAAGCAATGAACCGGCATCACCGGAGGAAGTGAACGTGGCGCTTCATAAGCCGGCTTCGATTCCTTCATGGGATATCGTCGACGCCTCGTATTCTCCTGCCCGCGCGGTGGACGGCATCAGCGGCAGTTGGACCAACGGGTGGCATCCTTTGGTATCCGAGGGCCTCAGTCCATGGCTGCAGCTGGACTTGGGAGACGAATACGTGATCCATCGCATCCAGATCGACGATCGGCCTTACGACGGAACGAATGGACCGGGCAGCGACTGGGACGGTCCGCGCCGCAACTTCGAAATCCGGGCATCCAATGATCCGAATTTCAGCGCTTACACTGTCTTAGGCGCCGTAGGCAACGAACCGTATGCGGGTTATACGTGGAGCCGCAAGGTTACGGCGCCTGACGCCTATCGGTACATCCGATATGTCAGAAAGTCGACGGGCTACACCTTCTTGTCCGAAATCGGCATATTCGCGTTGCCGGAACCTGAACTGATCGAAACCAATGTCGCGATGGGCCAACCGGCAAGCTCCTCGGATACCGGCACGGCCCCGCCAGAATACGGACCGGCTGAGGCGGTTGACGGCATAGGCGGGCAGTGGGACAACGGGTGGTCTCCTACCGTATTCGAGGGCATCAGCCCGTGGCTGCAAGTTGACCTGGGAGATGAATACGTCATCCATCGCTTGCAGGTAGACGACAGACCCTATGACGGGCAGGAGGGCAGGCCCGACTGGAACGGTCCGCGCCGCAACTTCGAGATTCGCGCTTCCAACGATCCGAGCTTCGCAACGTATGCCGTATTGGGTTCCGTCGGCAGTACGCCATATTCCGGTTATGTATGGAACCATACGGTGACGAATCCGAACGCTTACCGTTACATCCGGTACGCAAGGACCGACACGGGCTATACGTTCTTGTCCGAATTAAGCGTGTTCGCGATGACGGAGGATGAGTAGCGCGGACCCTATTGCAGAGGAGGAGCACCGACATGAGTGTTAGCAAGTGGATGAAAGCAGTATTGACAATGAGTATGGCCATCGTCATGGCATGGCAATTCATGGCCTCTTCGGCCTTTGCCGACAGCACGGAAGCGGGGGCCGGAATAGAAGTGAACGTCGCCCTGAACAAGCCGGTGACCTCATCGGATCTCTCGCCGTCCCCCAGTTATTCACCGGAGAAGGCGGTAGACGGCATCGGCGGCGAATGGTCGAACGGCTGGTCGACAGAAACTTTCGAAGGCATCCGACCTTGGCTGCAAGTTGATCTGGGCGCCGAATACCTCATTCATCGGGTTCAGGTACATGATCGGCCGTATGACGGGCAAGATGGCAGAGGGGATTGGGACGGTCCGCGGACCAACTTCGAGATCCGCGCTTCCAACGATCCCACCTTTGAATCTTATACTGTCATAGGTTCAGTTGGCGGCACCCCCTATCCGGGATATATCTGGTCCCATGAAGTGGGGGATGAGAACGCATACCGCTATGTCCGCTATGCAAGGACGAATGAAGGTTATTCGTTCCTGTCCGAATTAAGCGTGTTTATGCTGAAGCAGCCGCCAGAATGGAACCAAGAAGGAGAGGTGACAGTATCCAATCTGGGCACGACTTCGCTGACATTGAACTGGCCGGCAATTAACGATGCGACGGCGACAGGGTATGTCATCTACAAGAATGACGTTCTCCTGGGTCGAACAAGTCTTGGTGTGAACAGCTATTCGGTAACCGAGCTTACGCCGAACTCGGAATATACGTTCCGGATTGAAGCGGACAATTCGGACGGACTGATAAGCACCAATGGCCCCGTCATCACCGCCACAACCGCATACGACATGACGGTCAGCGCTATCGGCATGGCTCAAGTCATCGGTACGGATATTCCGAACAGGCAGCTTGCGTTCCGTATGAGAGCGATCGAAGGCTCCTTTACGGTCCACAATGAGCATGGAGAGGACGATACGCTTACCGTTACGGTTCGCAATGTAGATCCCGATTTTGTCACGATAAATGAAGGAAGCATAACAGCCAGAGGCGTAAACTCCTTTCAATTCGAATTGCATGTTCCCGCCGGAGATAACGTGACGGTCGATATTAAACCGTGGTATTATCCCGATCCCGATAATTATTACTTTATTGCTTGGGCCGACAATCAGGATGGAACTGTCCCGTTCCAGAACAAATTGCTTAAGAAGGCCCAGCTCATCAATCCCTACCTGTCCATAAGCGGGGGCGATGTGACGGCGGGAACGCCGGGCGCAATAGGCGGCGCGGGCCACGCCAGTGAATTCGGTTATCCGCAGGATTACATGAAGGATAGCCATTTCGTTCAATACCTGTCCCTGCTCGAGAATTATTCTTCTCCCGTGTTCGAGGTGCCGGGCAACCACGATCTGGTAAGAGGCGGCTGGGTTGATCAGAGCAACGCGAGATACGGGATGGGCGAAGCGTTGTGGAACAAGTATCTGGGACCGACCGCATACAGCTTAGACTTCGGCAACACCAGCTTCATGATGACGAACTTCCACTACGACATGCCGGACTGGACCAAACGTTGGGGCGGCAATGTCAGTAACGGTTATTTCAGAATGGGCACTGTCGGTTATCTGGTCACCCTTCCCAATGACGAAGTCGGGGAAGCGCTGTATAACTGGATGGATGAGACATTCGAGGCGGCTGCTGACAAAACAAACCGGATCGCGGTGTCGCACCATAACTTCAATATGTTCGTATCGGACGGCAATACAGTTCAAAACGCGAGGGACTTGTATACCAGGCATAATGTGAACTATATGATCAGCGGTCACCAGCATAATTATCAAAGCAATGTAGATTCGCAGACAGGCATACCGTATCTGGTCATCGGGACGGCTTCGCACAGCAACCCGGCATTCGCGCTCGTCCATGTCGATGGCTCGCAGATTACGCATCAGCATATGCTCGCGGATAATTTGAATCTGTCGATCAACTACAACAGCGCCAATAACGGCACACTCGCAACAAGTACCGCGACGATTGAGAACAACGGCTACAACCTGCCGTTCGTGAGGCTGAAATTCAAAATGTCCAGCGCCTACAGCGAGTATGAGGCAAAGGATTCTGAAACGGGAGAAATCTTCCCTGCCTTCTCGAAACGGTTCGAAGACTATACGGTCGTATACGTGGAAACATCAATCGGCAATGGGGCGACACGCAACGTTATCGTCAATCCATTGGGGCTTGAAGATCTGACGCCGCCTTCTTGGCCGGAGTCAAGCGAATTGACGGCATCCGCTGTAACGCCGACCAGCGTGCACCTGCAGTGGCCGGCAGCGGCGGACGACGTAGCCGTGTCCGAATATCGCATTTATCGCGACGATCAATTGCTGGATACGGTATCCGGCAGCATCGGCAGCTATGCGGCGACTGGACTGTCGCCCGCCACCGAATATACGTTCAAGGTGACCGCCGGGGATGCCGCCGGCAGGTGGAGCGCGGACGGGCTGGAGCTCCGTATTTCAACATCGGATGCGCCATCTTATTTTACAGTCGCTGTTCCCCGGTTCAGCAATGCGCTAGGGGCTGAGCTGCAACGGCTTGTACCTTCCGCCGCATTGAAAGCCCAAGTGACCGTAACTAACAATTCGGAACAATCGGCGAACGCTTATTTCATTGTAGCGTTGTATAATCCGCAGGGCAGGATTGAACGAATCGCGTATGCCGAGCAACTGCTTGGCGGAACGGAATCGTTCACCTTCCAGGCCGGCTTCAGCTTGCCCGGCAATGTGACTGGCTACCAAGTCAAAGCCTTCGTGTGGGACGGCATAGGTACGATGAAGCCGAGTTCCAACGAAGTGACCCTGGAGTAGAGCGACAGCTCTCCCAGAGCGCACCCTTAAGCAACCGAGCCTGCACGATAGAGGCCGGTTGCTTTTTATGCCATAGCCCGGGCGAAAATAACTCCACGCCTATGGACAATCCTGTTTATACTGGAAGTGATTTTAATCTCAATAGGCAAGCAGGTGCATGGATGCGGAAATGGCTGCAAAGCTTTTATTACATCTTAACGCTCAGAGACAAAATATTAATCCTGTTCATATTGATTATCGTTTCCGTCCTGACGGTATTGGGATATTTGGCAACCAATATATCAAGCGGAATCATTATCGACAAGACGGAGAAAAGCGCGGGGCGGGAACTGGAGCTGATCGACTCCAATCTCTATACCTTGATGAGCAGCATTGAAGACTATTCCAAGGTTGTCGCCACCAACAACAGGGTGCAGTCGCTGCTTCGAACATTGACGGACAAGATCGCCGCCGACGAGCAAAGCGACGGCCAGATCGATGTCATCAGCATGCGGCCGGAAATGTACGGCGCGGTTGCGCATATTATTTCGCCTAATACCCCGGTATTCGCTGTGTCCGTCTTCCTGAACAACCAGGTCGTCTACAGCGACAGCATGATCGATCAGTCAAGTATCCGGAGCATGATTGGCGAAGAGTTTCTGGCAAGCGCGCAACAACTTCAGAAGCCGGTCTGGTCCGACTTAATGAGGCTGAAGCTGAACGATGGCAGATACGAGCATGTATTCGCAGTAGCCAAGCTGGTCATCGACCTGAACAAAGGCGACAATATTGGAATCGTGATCCTGTTCATCGGCGAACAGCAGATGTCCCGAATATTCTCGGCGAACAAAGGCGATCAGACCAATAAGCGATACATTGTGAGAAATGATGGACAGATTATCTCGGCGGAGGATTCATCCGAATTGAATCAAAACCTGATGGAGGCGATTCAAATCGAGGATTGGCAGTTCAACAGGCTGTTGATGGATAAAAAAATGGTCATGAATCGAGGCGGCAATTCCTATCTGTTGTCCTTGCAGAAGGTGGATACAATCGATTGGAATATTGTCAGCTTCGAATCCATGGAAGAGATTAGAAGAGACAATGCGAAGATTCAGCGATTCATTCTCATTATCGGGGCATTCTGTCTATTATTCGCTTTGGTATCCTCCTACTATATCTCCAATACGGTGACGAGACCGATCCAGAAGCTGGCGAGAATTATGATACAAGTGAGAAGAGGGGAGATGAATATTCGGGCGGATCATGCCAACAACCGGGAGATCGGTCTGCTCACGCACGGATTCAACAGCTTGATGAACAGGGTAGAGCAATTGCTCGAAGATAATGTGAACGAGCAGAAGCTGAAGCAGGAGTATGAGCTGAAATTAATCCAGTCTCAGATGAATCCCCATTTTCTGTACAACTCATTAGAGACGATTATCTCGCTGAACAAGCTTGAACGGTACGACGAGGCCATTCAAGTCACGCGAACCCTCGCGGACTTCTATCGAAGATCGCTCAGCAGAGGGAAGGATATCATAACGGTCGGTGAGGAAGTCAGAATTATTCATAATTATTTGAAGATCCAGAACTTGCGTTATTCCAACTATATGGAATTTTCAATCGATATACCTGAGGAAATTCACGAATATGCCATGCCTAAGCTGACCTTACAGCCGTTGGTCGAAAATTCGATCTATCACGGGTTAAAGTTCAAAGGGAACAAAGGGAAGCTTGAAATTCACGGGTGTCTTCAGCAGGGCTGCATTATATTGACCGTGTGCGACAACGGCGTAGGAATGTCGGAAGAGAAGGCGGCTGCGCTTATGCAGCAGCATCCGACACGTAAAAGCAGCCAGGACAGCTTCGGCTTACGGAGCGTGGATCGTCGAATCAAATTGATGTACGGTAACGATTACGGGCTTCACATAACAAGCGAGCTTGGACTTTATACAAGAGTAACGGTCACCATACCGGCCTTAATGATGGAGGGGTGAAGCCTGATGTTGAAGCTTATGATCGCGGATGATGAGCAATTGTTCCGGGAGGCGCTGCGGAAGTCCGTCCCGTGGGAAGAGCTGGGGTATGAAGTATGCTGCGAAGCGGAGAACGGCAATGACGCCTTAAGGAAAATACATGAACACAGGCCGCATGTAGCGCTTGTCGATATTAATATGCCTTTCCTGGATGGCATGGCACTTGCAGCAGAAATCAAAGAAAACAATCTGAACGTCAGCATCATTATCGTTACAGGGTATGAGGAGTTCACCTATGCTCGCCAGGCTATCGAATTAGGCGTCGAGAATTATCTTCTCAAGCCGGTAGAAGAAGAGCAGCTGATCAAAGCGCTTGTATCCGTGAAGAAAAAAATCGTTGATCGCATGGAAGAATTAAAGATGAATATCAAGGTGCGCAAGCCGCTGTTGAAGGAGCTGCTGCTTCATCACTTGCTGCAAGGCGTCAAGACGTTCACGGAAGACGAATCCCGCAGCCTCAAGAATTCGCTGGCCATAGACCCCGATTCACAGCCTTACCGGACTTTCGTGATGGAAATCATCGATCACAACGGCTGGAACGAGGAAGCGGATCGGCTATGGTCATTTGCAGTGTCGAATATAACGAGAGAGCTGTTAATGTCGAAGTATGTATTTGAAATCTGCCAAGACGCCAAATACATTTGCGTTGTCGTACAGATCAAAGGCACCAGATCAAGCTTCCCGATCGACTTTGCCATGCTGTGCGATACGATTCGAAGTATGATATCCAAATATTTGAAGATTGCGGTTGCGATTGGGATCAGCAACGTACATGAAGGATTTGCGGGGCTTCCCAAGTCGTACAATGAAGCCGTATATGCCTTGAACAACAGCCATCTGATCTCGGAGTACAAAGTCATTCAATATAGCGATGTTACTGTGGCGGATGAAGCGGCGATCGGAATTTATTCGGTCGAGCAGCGCAAGCAGCTGCTTATGGCAGCGCGTCAGAACAACGATCAGGAGATTAGAGACAACGTTCGTTTTATATTCGGGGAGCTCAGAAGAATGAATGCTTCCAGCGAACTGGTGATGAACAAGGGCGTGGAGCTGGTGTCGACCATCCTGGAGTTTATCCACGGGACGGGACATGATCTTGAACGAATATTCGGCGAAGACAACCGCATCGCTGCACAGCTTCAGGAGAGAAAGTCGCTCGATCAATGGGAACAATGGGTGCTTGAATTGTTCATGAAGGCGATGCATTCTGACTTATTAATCGCCAATCAAGGCTTCTCCAAAACGGTGGAGCAAGCCTTGACCTATATTGACCAACACTTGGGAGACTTCGATCTGAACATTAAGGATATCGCAGGGCATGTCTACATCGGCTATGGACGATTATGCGAATTGTTCAAGAAGGAGACGGGATCAACAATCAACAGCTATATTACGGAAGCGAGAATCTATAAAGCGAAAAAGCTGATCGACGAAGGCTGCCACAGCGTTGCCGCAGCCGCAAGCCGGGTAGGGTATGCGGATGCCAATTACTTCGGCAAATGCTTCAAGAAAAAGTACGGAGTTGCTCCGGGCAAATATATCGATAATCGATTATCCAGATGAACATGCGACAATTTTCCTTACCTATGGAGAATATTCTCTTCAATTGTCCCTGCGTAAAAAGTAACATGGGGATGTAAAAAGAGGTCCTATCGCGAAGGACTACATTAAGGGGAGGATATGCAATGCGTAAAAACTGGAAAACCGGCACGGCCTTGATTATGTCGCTGCTGCTCTTAACAGCTTGCGGAAATTCGGGGAATACTCCCGCATCCGAGCAGACGAATACAGCGCCAGGCAAGGAGAAGGAGGTCGTCAACCAACAGCCTGTCAAGTTAAAACTGTTGACGATCAGTTCGGATCAAGCGAGACAAACGATTATGAAAGAATACATCAAAGCCAATCTCGCCAATGAACTGCCCGGAATCGAAATCGAGTACGAAGAAACTTCGGATGTAGGGGCCAAAATGAAAGTGTATAATGCCTCCGGTGAATTGCCCGATGTATTCTGGAGCGGTGCGGATTATGCGACGGCCATCATTAATGCAGGCAATCAATTGAATTTGGAGCAGTCCATTACAGACAGCGGATTTATTAATAAATTCGCAGTTAAGGAAGCGCTTAAGTATAAGGATGGGATCTATGCGTTGTCGAGCGGCGCAGACGCCTATTTCACACCTAAAATCTTCTATCACAAAGATATATTCCAGGCGAACAATATCGAGATTCCGACAACGTACGATGAGCTCGTGCAGGCTTCCGAAAAGCTTCTGGAGGCAGGCATTCAGCCGATTGCCGCACCCGGCAAGGGAGGCTGGGCCCCTGCGTTCTTCATGATTCAGAATATGATTCAAATCGAAGATCCAGCGGTAGCTCAGCAACTGGTGGAGAACAAAATCGACTTCACCCATCCGGTAGTCAAAAATGGTCTGGATCGAGTCGTTAAGTTGGCCGAGATGGGAGCCTTCGGACCAGGCGCTGCCAACGTGGATTACGGTCCTGCTAAGGAAGCGTTCACACAAAATAAAGCGGCTATGTATATGATGTTCTCCTGGGAGCTTGCCGATCTGGAAGCGAATGTGCCGGATGTCGGGATCTTCGATTGGCCTTCGGCAGGCGAGAAGTATACACCTGGCAGCGCCATTCAATTCTGGGGTTCGCCGCTGGCAGGTTATGCCGTAAGCGCGAAGAGCAAGAACGTTGAGGCGGCGGTCAAGCTTGCCCAATATTTGGCCGAGCAAGACGCCAAATACTTCACGGACACCGGTTCGCTGGTGACGCTGGATGTCGGAGCAACTTCGACGCCGGCGCCGTTAATGCAAGCCAACATCGACGCTTACAATGAAGCGAATATTAAAATCCCTTCGCTTACCGTCATGATGGATCCGAAGACGTCAACCGAATATTCGAATTTTGGTTCTCTGCTGATGACTGGCGATTATACTTCGGATGATTTTATTAAAGACTTTAACGATCTTTGGCTGGCTAATACGTATTTCGAGTAACGAACAGCTTCACCAGCCGTCTCCTTGATCCCCCTGTTGAAAGAAGTCGACGACAGGGGGACTCCTTTCTCGAACGATGACTAAATGAGCAAGGTGGATGTTCATGACCCGATTTTTCAGTACGAATACATCGATTTTTATTTTTGCCTTTCCGGCGTTATTTATCTTTACCGCATTTGTCGTCTATCCGCTGTTTCCAGAGATCGTAATCAGCTTTCAAAAACATAATGGCTTCAGCAGTCAAGGCTTCGTCGGATTTAAGAATTACATCGAGATTTTCTCTTCGAATTCGTTCTGGAAGGCGAATACGAATACCTTCATCATCGTGCTATTATCAACTGCGGCAGGCCTGCCAATCTCGTTGTTGCTTGCGTTTCTGTTGGATTCGCAGGCGAACGGCACACGCAGATATTTCAAAGCTGCCGGCATGCTGCCGGCCATTCTGTCCGTGACCGTCATTGCGCAGATGTGGATGGCCATCTACGAGCCGCAATGGGGATTGCTCAACAGCCTGTTGAGAGCAATCGGACTTGAAAGCTTGTCCCAGGAATGGCTGACTGATAGAGGAATCGTTATATTCAGCGTTGCGGTGGCATTCTTATGGCAGTACATCGGACTGAATACGCTGTTATTTTATACCGGATTGAAATCCATACCTAAAACGTATTACGAGGCTGCCTTAATGGATGGAGCCGGCCCCGTAAAAAGCGCGTTGATGATAACCATTCCGCTGCTGCAGGAGGTCATCAAATTTGTACTGGTCATCTCCATTCTGGGCTCTATGGGCATGTTCGCGCATGTAGAGGTTATGACGGGCGGCGGTCCAGGATATTTCTCCAGAACGATCGTATACGAGCTGTATTACAAGGCGTTTATGTCTTCTGAATTTGGAGTCGGCAGCGCGGTAGCCGTAATCTATGTTTTGCAGTGTATTCTGATCACATTGGTACTTAACCGATTTGTCGCAAGAGAGAAGATTGAATTTTAATGGAAGACAGGAATAAGGATTGAGGGTGTGCAGATGAGAAATCGGGCTCTCCGGATAGCTATCCGGATGTTGTTGATCATAATTGGTATTTTCTTCATCTTCCCGTTGTATTGGATGCTGAATATGTCGTTCAAGAGCAAGGAAGAGTTCTATGTGACTCCCTTCGCGCTTCCGAAGCAGTGGATTGTCGATAATTATATCAACGCTTTCCAATCGTATAATTTTCTGGTTTATTTCAAGAACAGCCTGATCTATACGGCCGGCACTCTGGTACTGATCTTATTCCTCGGCAGTATGCTTGCCTACTGCTTAAGCCGCATGGAATGGAGATTCAGCAAGTACGCGCTCAGTTACATCTCGCTTGGGCTGGTTATACCGGTCAATGTCGTCATGATCCCCTTGTTTATAATGATTATTGATTTGAATATACAGAATACTTACATGGGTCTCATTATTCCATTATTCGCTTTCGGCTTATCTGCGTGTGTGCTCATGTTATATGCATTTTTTCGGAGCTTGCCCAAAGAGCTGGAGGAAGCGGCATGCATCGATGGCTGCAATGTCTATCAATCTTATTTTCGCATCATCCTGCCGATTATTAAGCCGGCAATAGCGACGCAATGCGTATTGATCTTCATGAATGTGTGGAACGAATTTCCTTTAAGCTATATTTTGGTGACGAAGGAGGCCTTCCGGCCGTTGACGGTAGGGTTAGCCAACTTTTTCATGGAGATCGGAGTTACCGACTGGGGATTAATCGGCGCCGCCATGATCTTGTCCAGTCTTCCTACAATGATCGTCTACGCATCCGCAAGCGAACAGATCGAAAATGCGCTGACGGCCGGAGCTATACTAAAATAATCGGAATATTCCTATCGCTTCGCTTATTGCGAAGCGGTTTTTTGGCGTATGGTAGGAGTTGGTTCTGCAGTTAACAGGCACTGAGAGAACGATTCCGAACGGCAGCGAACTCTTAGTCCAGATGTTGACAGCAGGAGGATCGTAAACTAGTGTCGAACAAGATGTTGAACATTCGAGCAAGCAGAAGGGGGAAGCGGCATGTTGAGGATGCTCGTAGTGGACGACGATAAGTTCGAGCGGGAGGGCGTGCGGTTTCTGGTCGACAAGTTCGGGCTGGGGTTGGAGCTGGCCGAGGCCGACAGCTCCGAGCGCGCGCTGGAGTATCTGGAACGGAATCCGGTCGATATCGTGCTGTCGGACATTCGGATGCCGGGTATGGACGGGCTGGAACTCGCGGATCGGATCAGGGAGGCCAATTGGCCAGTCAAAATCATATTTATGAGCGCTTACGGAGAGTTCGAGTATGCCCAGCGGGCGATCGATGTGCGCGCCATTCGTTATATGCTGAAGCCGATTCAGGTGACCGACGCGCTGAAGGTGCTCTCCCAGGCCATTCAGCAGTGCGAGGAGGAGCGGCAAGAGAAGGCGCAGCTGGAACGGATGGAGATGGCGTACAACCGGGAATCGCGGATGGAGAAACATCGGCTGCTGGCCGATCTGCTCTCCGGGCGGCTTCAGCCTGACGAGTATGCGGGCATGAGGCTGGCCGATTTCGGCTACGAGTCGAAACTGCGTCTGCTGATGCTGGATGCGAGAAGCCGATTCTTCGACCGCACTCCGCCGGATTTCGAGGAGCGGCTCGACAGCGTTGTCGGGCGATGGCGCGAATGGATTCATCTCAACGAATTCCAGGCGCTGCTGTTCGTAGAGGCTCAGCCGGAAGAAAACGCGGACGATTTCGTGCGCATCGCGCAAACGTTGTCGGAGCGGCTGCTGAACGAGTATGGGCAGGACGTCGCCGTTGTCGTCAGCGGTCCGGTAGAGACGCTCGATCAGCTGATTCGCGAATACCAGACGATGGAGACGATGCTGGAGGGAAAGTTCTTCTGGGGCGAAGGGACGGTTGTGCAGACGAATCGAACGTCGGAGGAAGAGGTGACGGCCGCCGTTCAGGAGATGCTGGACGAGGTGAAGCAGCACATCGAGCGTACGCGCTTCGACTTCGCGTATTTGCGATTCGAGCAGTTGTTCGATCAACTGCAGAATAGCGACCGCCTATCGTCCATTTATGTCAAATACGTGTGCATGGAAGTCGTGAAGGCGTTGTTCGACGCCTCGACGCGGAAAAACTTCGAGCTCTTCAACAAGCATCTTGAAAGCGTACACAAGACGACGAGGCTCGCCGATCTGCGCTTGGTCATGAGGGCGATTCTGGAGGAGCATTCGCCGGCAAGCGCCACCCGGCTCGGGGACGGCTCCTCGAAAGCGATCGAAGAGGTCGTGAAATGGATCGAGCGCGAATACGATCAGGATCTGTCTTTGGAGCGGCTGGCGGAGAGGGTGTATTTGTCGCCGAGCTATTTGAGCTACCTGTTCAAGAAGCAGAAGGGCATCAGCTTGAACAAATATATGACGCTGTACCGAATGGACAAAGCGAAGGAACTGCTGCTGACGACCAATGCCAAGGTGGTGGATATCGCGCCGCAGGTTGGTTACGGTAACGTACCCTATTTTATTTCACTGTTCAAAAGCCATTTCGGCAAAACGCCCGCGCAATTCCGGGAGGAGTCGTAGTCTATGAACCAGACGTCGCCCGGACTGTTGAACCGCATGCGGTTCAAGAACAAGCTGTTTCTTTCATACATGGTCGTCGTCATTATTCCGATCCTGATTTTGGGCATCTATGCGTACAACCAGTCGCGGCAGATGCTGGATTACCGGACGCTTGAAGGCATCGATAAGAACATAACGACGGTGACGGGCAGCATCGACAGCTCGCTTGAGAGATACAGCCACACGCTTCGCTCGATTACCTATAACGTCACCTTCCAGAAAATCGTCGAGAACGACTATTTGGACCTGGTCAATCTGTCCCGCGATCTGAACGGCTACCTGACTCCCTACTTCAATATGATGAAAAACCTGGACAACGATATTGCCAAAATAACGCTCTATGCACAGGGAGACGTACCCGAATACGACACGCTTCTACTCTCTTCCGAGCGCGTAGACGATAAGGCTTGGTACCGGGAGACGCTGGATGCTCCTCCCAATGAGTACCGATGGTTCTACGACGAAGGGCTGTTCGTGACGGCGAAATTCCCGCGCAGTCTGGGGAGCGCCTACACGCATGTCGTCCATATGAGCTTGAAGGCGGAATCGATTTTTGGCGCGGCCGACATGCAGCATGACAATGGCATCGTAATCGCCGACGGGCAAGGACGCCCGATCTACGCCAACGCCTTCGCGGCCCGTTTTCCCGGCTTTACGGCGGAGGAGATGCTTAAGCAGAAGGACGGGACGGTTAAGCTGGGGGATACGCGACTGTTTCTGGCCCGGAAACCGCTGCGGCAAAGCGACTGGACGATCTATTGGTTCGTTCCGGCCGACCGGGCGGCTACGGAGGCCGGCTCAATCATAAGCGCCACCGTCGGCATGATCGTGATCTGCGTCGCGATTATGCTCGCCGTCATTACGCTGTTCTCCCGGACGATGATCCGGCGCATTCTGGCGCTGAACGTGATGATGAAAAAAGTCGAGATGGGCAATCTGACGCTGGACGTGCGCAGCGCGGACCGCGACGAGATCGGCGAGCTGACCAACCGGTTCGGCAGCATGCTGGGACGGATCAACGAGCTGATCGAAGAATCGTACAACGGGAAAATCAAGCAGCAGGAAGCGGAACTCAAGGCGCTGCAATGGCAGATCAATCCTCATTTTCTGTACAACGCGCTTTCTTTCATCAACTGGAAGGCGCTGCGCAAGGACGCGTACGATATTAGCCATACCGTCACGTCATTGTCGCGCTTCTACCGGACGGCGCTGAATCGCGGCAGCAATATCATCTCCGTACGCGACGAGCTGGACAACGTCCGTTCCTATCTGGAAGTCATTCAGCTCATGCAGGATTATAGCTTCGACGTCATATTCGAGATTGACGAGGCGGTGCTTCGCTACTCGACGATTAATCTGATTTTGCAGCCGTTGGTCGAGAATGCGATTCAGCACGGAGTGAACAAGAAGAGCGACGGCCGGGGAACGCTGCGCGTCTCCGCGTCCGCCCGGGAAGGAGCGATCGTATTCACGGTTCGCGACAACGGGCCGGGAATGCCGGAAGAGCTGGCTCGCGCCGTCGCCTCCACGCAGTCGAGCGGCTACGGCCTCAAGAATGTGAACGAACGGGTCAAGCTGAAATTCGGAGAACAATACGGAATCTCCATCGCGAGCGTACCTGAAGAGGGAACAACGATTGAATTGACGGTTCCTCCCTATTTTCCGGATACCGACGACAAATAGGATCTCCAATCTCCGCCGGGCTGCGGGGAGGCGAGATCCTTTCGTTTTTGCGGGCTTTTCGGAAAGTGCGTAAAAAACCGAAGCGTTTCTAAATTCTTTGATAATTCTTTTTGACTCCGCCGCTGATATAGTGAAACGCAGGGGGAGGCGACAGGATGAACAAAACGGCATCGATTAACGGAAAGCGGATACAATCCGAACGAATGCGCCTCATCAAGCGATATCGGGTGCTCCTGCTGATGATGGTTCCGGCCATGGCGTATTATGCGATTTTCCACTATGCCCCCATGTACGGCATTCTGCTGGCGTTTAAGGATTACAAGCTGACGGAAGGCATCGTCGGCAGCCCGTGGGCGGGGCTGAAGCATTTTGAAACCGTATTCTCGGACAGTTACTTTTACACGATTCTGGGAAACACGCTTGTCATTAGCTTATACAAGCTGGTCTTCGGTTTTCCGATTCCGATTTTGTTCGCGCTGCTGATGAGCGAGATCGTGAGCGCCAAGTACAAGAAGCTGGTGCAGACCGTTTCGTATTTGCCGCATTTTATGTCGTGGGTGGTGCTCGGCGGTATATTTTTCACCGTCTTCTCACTTGAGGGCCCGGTCAATTCGATCGTTAAGCTGCTTGGCGGCGATCCCGTTCTCTTCTTGGCGGACGATCGGTATTTCCGTTCCATTCTCGTTGTGACGAGCATCTATCAAGGCTTCGGCTGGGGCTCGATCATCTACTTCGCGGCGATTGCGAACATCGATCCGCAGCTTCACGAAGCGGCCATTATGGACGGGGCGGGCCGGTTCCAGCGGATGTTCCGCATTTCCATTCCGATGCTGGCCCCGGTCATCGCGATCATGCTGATCCTGTCAATGTCCGGCATTCTGGACGCGGGTTTCGATCAAATTTTTAACATGTACAACGTCAAGGTTTACAGAGTGGCGGACATTATCGACACGTACGTCTACCGCAAAGGTCTGCTGGAGATGAACTACAGCTACGCGACGGCAGTCGGATTGTTCAAGTCGGCGGTGGCGCTGGTCCTGATCGTGGTCGTCAACCAGGTCGTCAAGCGGCTGGGCGGACGCGATCATGCGCTGTGGTAAGCCGGAAGAGGGAGGCAGAAGACGATGATCAACGTGAAAAAGTCGAGCGGAGACCGGGTGGTCGATGCGGTACTGTATGCGGCGATGGCGGTCGTTATGATGATTACGGTGTATCCGTTCTGGACGCAGGTCGTCATTTCGCTGGACGGAGCGGGAGCAGGCGGATCCGCCTATGCGTCGGGGATGATTTTGTGGCCGAAGGAGCTGACGCTCGCAAGCTACAAGCTGGCGTTCGATTTTGCCGAGCTGTGGACCGGCTACGGCAACACGATACTGAGAACGGTCGTGGGCGTGCTGCTGGCTGTCTTCTTCACCGCGCTGACCTCGTATCCGCTGGCCAAACGGGATTTACCGTTTAACGGAGTTTTTACCGGCATCATTTTGTTCACGATGCTGTTCGGGGGAGGGTTAATCCCGACTTACCTGCTCATCAAAGAACTGAACATGATCAATACGCTGTGGGCGCTTGTGATTCCCGGTATGATCGGCGCGTTTAACGTGCTCATCATGCGCAATTTTTTCCGCGGCATTCCCGAGGAGATTGAGGAATCTGCCCGCGTCGACGGTGCAGGCTATGCGATGATTTTTTTCCGAATCGTCCTTCCGCTCTCCAAACCGGTGCTTGCCACGATCGCGCTCTGGGTCGGAGTCGGCCATTGGAATGCCTGGTTCGATGCGATGATCTACGTGAACGATCCAAGCAAGCAGGTGCTGCAGGTCATTTTGCGCAAAATCGTCATCCAGAACGACATGTCCGACATCAACAACGTGATCAACAGCATCGGCAAAGCGACGGCTTTCTCGGGCAGGCAATTGCAGGCCACCGTCATTATGTTCTCGATCATTCCGATGCTGATCGTGTATCCGTTCATCCAGAAGTATTTCGTCAAAGGTGTCATGATCGGCGCTATTAAGGGGTAAGTCCCCATTTAATAGATCACAATGATAAGGGAAAGGGTTGGTTACAGATGAAAAAGAAAGGCTGGCTGTCCCTCGCATTGGCAATCGCACTTACGGCAACGCTGCTGTCGGCGTGCAGCGGGAACAAAAACGGAGGCAGTTCGAGTCCGAGCGCTTCGCCAAGCGGCAGCACGAGTTCGAGCGAAAGCGCTTCTCCCGAGGCTCCGATGAAGCTGACATTCTGGGATCTCGACGGAACGGCCGTGAAGAGCTCCCCAGGGGTCACGGCGCTGCAGCAGAAGCTGAACATCGAGGTCGACTACATCTCGACGACCCGGGAAGCGATGAAAGAGAAATTGAATCTGATGCTGGCTTCGAACGACATTCCGGACTGGTGGAAGGAGCCGTCGTTCCCGGATTACGACAAGCTGCTGCAGCAGAGCGTGGCGGCGGAAATTCCGCAGGAGCTCATCGAGCAATACATGCCGAAATACGTGGCCTGGCTGAAACGCTACCTGGGCGACGATCCGTTCCAGTACGTGCGCCGAGACGGTAAAATCTACGCGCTTCCGGTCATCTGGGACATCGGCATCGACGGCTTGCAGCTGGCTTTCCGCGAGGACTGGCTGAAGAAGGTCGGCATTGCGAAAACGCCGGAAACGCTGGAGGAGATGGAAGAAGCGCTCACGAAGTTCCGCAACGACGATCCGGACGGCAACGGCCAGAAGGACACGTACGGCATCACCTCGGCCGGAGACAACATCGAGTCGATGATGAGCACCGTCTTCGGCGCATTCAATGCGTATCCGAACATCTTCCGCGAGAAGGACGGGAAGATCGTTCGCGGTGAAATCGAACCGGGAGCGAAGCAGGCGCTGGAAGTGCTCAACCGCTGGTACAAGAACGAATTGATCGATCCGGAATTCGTCGTCAACAAGGGCAATAACGTCGAGGACAAAGTGCTTGGCGGCAAAATCGGGGCCATCGAGTTTTATTGGTGGGCGTTCCTGCCGGGCAGCGCGTTCCTCGGCGGCGAGCAGTGGTACGATAAGCTCAAGGCGCAAAATCCGGATTTCGCCTTCGCGACTACGGGCGGCATTAAAGGACCGGACGGCAATTGGGGCATTTCGCAATACAATCCGGCGTTCGCGTCCGGCGTCATGTTCGGCAAGCAGCTCGAGCAGAATCAAGCGAAAATGATTCGCTACATGCAAGTGTTCGAAGCGACCCAGTTCGAGCCCGATTCGTACGAAGCGATTAATTTTGGAATCGAAGGCACGCACTGGAAGCGGAGCGATAAGGGAACGATCGAGTTCCTTCCGCCGTACGATAACGAGGACGAACGCAAGAAAGCGGGCATCGTTGCTTATTCTATGGCCGGATCGTTCAACGATTACGATTTTCAAACGTCGTACACATCGGATGAGGACTTGCGCCAGCTGGCCAAGGATACCCGTGCTCAAGGCTCGCGCGTGATCGACATCCTCGCGCCGTTCAGCAAGCCGATCTACAACGAAAATCAGGATAAGCTGAAGCAATTTACGTTGACGACGTTTATCGATTTTATTACGGGACGCAAATCGCTGAACGAGTTCGACGGATTTGTCGCCGAGTGGAAGAAGATGGGCGGAGACAAAGTGCTCGAAGAGGCCCAGCAAATCTATGATCAATATTTGAAATAATATAGCTTCGCGTAAGGCTGCTGGCCGAATGGCGGCAGCCTTCTTCTGGAGGAGGAGCTTCAATGACTTATCACATTCGAGCAGGTCAGCTTGTTCTGGAGATTAACGAACGCGGAGAGGCTCGGCTTCAAGCCGATAAGGTTGGCGCTTCCGAAGGCTTGCCTATGGCGATGTATCCGTCGCCGCTGCTGAGGCTCGTGCAGGACGGGGAGTTGCAGGAGCCGGCGGGCTGCGAGCAGGAAGACAGAACCGGGACGCTGACACTGACGTATCCGAATGGGACGAAGATTAAGGTCGGCGTTGCAGTTCGGGATAGTTACGCGGCTCTGGAGGTGCTGACCATCGAGTCGGGCAGCCCGGATGCCGTTATATGGGGGCCGTTCCGCACACGGATCGGCGGTTCGATCGGAGAGTCGGTCGGTGTCGTGCACGACGGCCGGTTCGCGATCGCCCTTCAGGTGCTGAATGCGAAAACGGTCGGCGGCTGGCCGCTGGAGCTGGACAGATTAGCGTACATGGCGCCGTCGTACAGCGAGGGAGACGCTCCGGACCCGAATGGCCGCCGGGGGTCGGACAACAAATTTGAGTATCCCGTCTGTACTGCCTGGCCGACGGTGGACGGCGGCAGCGCACTGCAAGCGTACGCCCGCGATCGCACGAAGCGCTCGATCCGCAAGGCATGGAACGTGCCCGCCACTGAAGTGCGGCCGTTTGAGGGCGAGGATGCGGTCATTGTCGGGAGCGGGATTGCTTTGTTCGGTTGTCCCGTCGAAGAGGTGCTAGAAACGATAGAGCAGATCGAGCTGGGGGAAGGTCTTCCTCACCCGACTATCGAAGGACAGTGGGGGAAGACATCTCCGGCGGCCAATCAATCCTACTTGATTACCGCTTTTACGGAAGAGACGATCGGGGAGGCGGTCCAGTACGCCAAGCTTGCTGGACTGAGCTATGTATATCACCCCGATCCCTTCGAGCAATGGGGACACTTCAAGCTGAAGCGCGGCAGCTTCCCGAGCGGCGATGAAGGGCTGAGGCGTTGCTCGGAGGCCGCAAGAGCGGAAGGCGTATCGCTCGGCATCCATACGCTCAGCAATTTTACGACGCTAAACGATTCTTACGTCACGCCGGTGCCGGACATACGGCTGCAGCCTCTTGGAGCGGCTGTGCTTGCGGAGGAGGCGGATGAGCGGGGCGACAGTCTAACGATCGACGAGCCTTGGCCGTTTACCGTTGCGCTATATCGCAAAACGGCGCGTATCGGCAGCGAACTGGTGGAATACGCAGCGGTATCGGAGACGAAGCCGTGGCGATTGCTTGGCGTAAAGCGGGGCATGCATGGCACGGCGGCATCGAAGCATGGCAAAGGAGAGACGGTGGCTCGGCTATGGGACCATCCGTACGACGTCGTGTTTCCGGATTTGGAGCTGCAAGACGAATATGCCGATCGGCTTGCGGAACTGATGAACGGGGCCGATATTCGGCAGGTTTCGTTCGACGGTCTGGAGGGATTGTACGCGACCGGGCAGGACGATTACGGCGTCATTCGGTTCGTCGAGCGGCAATATCGGAGCTGGGGACGGGAAGTGATCAACGACGCGAGCATCGTCGTGCCGAATTACCTGTGGCATATGGCCACCCGTTTCAACTGGGGCGAGCCGTGGGGAGCGGAGACGCGCGAAGGGCAGCTGGAGTGGCGGCTCAGCAATCAGCGGTATTTCGAGCGTAATTTTATTCCGCGTATGCTCGGATGGTTCCTTGTCCGTTCGGCGTCCGACCGCTTCGAGTCGACGGCGCTGGACGAGATCGAGTGGGTGCTGTCCAAAGCGGCCGGCTTCGGAGCGGGATTCGCGCTTGTTGCGGATGAAGAGGTTTTGAAGCGTAACGGCAACATCGAAGCGCTGCTGGCGGCGGTGCGGGAATGGGAGACGGCGCGGCGACTCGGCGCGTTCAGCGCGGAGCAGCGGGAGAGGCTCGTCGAACCGAAGGGAGATTGGCATCTTGAGCCGGTCGGACCGCAGCGTTGGAATTTGTATCCGGTGCAGGCGACGAAGCCTCTCGTCTGCACTCCGGCCGAACAGCAGCCGGGACAGCCGGGCGGCTCGGATTGGGCGATGTTCAACAAGTACGCCGAGCAGCCGCTTCGCTTCACCATGCGCGTGCGTCCGTCCTACGGCAACGAGGACGCTGCGGTGCAGCGGCCCACCTTCTACACCGACGGCGTCTATATGACGTTCGATACGGAAATCGCCGCGAATCAGTATCTGGAATGCGACGGCACCCGGACCGGACGCGTCTACGACGCGAACCGCAACCTGCTGCGCGTCGTCGAAGCCTCCGCCGAAGCTCCGACCGTCCGTCATGGCGGACAAACGCTGTCGTTCAGCGCCAAGTTCATAGGCGACCCGAAGCCGGACGTCGCCGTTAAAGTGTGGTTGTACGGAGACCCTGAGACGGTCTCCGCCGACGAGTGAAAAGAGCCGATCGCCAGGTCCCCGGGTCTCCGGGTCCTTGTCGGTCGGCTTTTTGCTTTGGGGTAGGGAGTGAACTTGGTACGTTACATTCCTGCCGGAGTTGTTTCAATCCATGCTCCTGCAAGGGAGCGGCGGCAGCTTTAGCTTCTTGATTAGGGATAATATAGTTTCAATCCACACTCCCGTACAAGGAGCGACCTTCAAAAGCATTACCTAATTCCTTGTACAGTCGTTTCAATCCACGCTCCCGTACAAGGAGCGACTGTCGAATCGTGTCGTGTAATATTTTGGATCTAGTTTCAATCCACGCTCCCGTACAAGGAGCGACTGTCGATGAAAGGCATTAGTCCGTTACCTCCTTAGTTTCAATCCACGCTCCCGTACAAGGAGCGACGGCCGAACTCAGGTCTTTACCATCGATCCGAACGGTTTCAATCCACGCTCCCGTACAAGGAGCGACCTTGCGCTTCCTAGTAATAAACCTCCACCAGTACCGTTTCAATCCACGCTCCCGTACAAGGAGCGACCTTAAGGCCGACAGATTTGCGGATATCTTTATTGTTTCAATCCACGCTCCCGTACAAGGAGCGACAGCAGCCCATCTGAACCCTTGCGTGGCAAGGGATTTGGGGCTCAAAAGTGCGAATCGTCATTTTGGGGGCGAGGAAAGAGGCTTAAAAACATTCTCAAAACCCCGGAGCCCTTGTGCGGCAAGAGGTGCGAATCTCCCAGGAGAATCATGTGAGCTTGGGGTTCGCACCGGCTCGACCCATATAACGATTTTATTATAAGCTTTTTTTGTAGAGTTGTGGATGCCGATATTAGTAAAGTAGATTCAAGACTCGTGTACACTTTTGGACAAATTGATCTAATCCGAGAAGCCTTAACTCCGATAAATGAATTTAATTATCGTGAAATGTCCCAAAACAGCGAGAGTGTTGGTTATATAAACGAAACGGTAAACATTGGGAAGGAGGCGGGGCATGGAGCGGTCGGAAACGGAAAGAATCGTAAAAGCTGTCAAACAAGGAGACAAAGAACGTTACGGAGAGTTGGTCGAGGACTATCAACAACGGATCTTCCGATATTGTTTTCATATGTTGGGGCAGATGCAGGAAGCGGAGGATGTTGCGCAGGACGTGTTCATCAAAGGGTTTGAACGACTTGAGCAGTACCGGGAAGGGACTAATTTCGGAGCGTGGTTGTATAAGATCGCTTATCGCGAGTGTCTGAACAAATTGAAGCGGGCTAAAACCTATGAGCGTCTAATTCGTCTTTTTGTGAGGACGGCCCCGACAGTAGAGGCGGATCGGGTGCCAGATGTAGAATACAATGCCGGGCTTCGTCTGGCGATGCTGCGTCTGAATCCGGAGGACAGGCATATTATTTTGCTTCGGATTGTGGAGGAGAATCGATTCGAGGATATCGCGGAACAGCTCAATATGAGCTATGCAGCGGTTCGCAAAAGATACGAGCGGGCAAAGCGGAAACTCAAAAACGGGTTGACTGAAAAGGAGGGAGAGTCCGATGGACAAAGTCGAAGTCTTTCTTATTGAGGATCAGGAGCTGCAACGAAAATTCGGCGAGACCAGATTGCCTCAAATTCAGTTGAAGGCTCGGGTATTGGAGGAACTGGGTACGACAAAAAAGGTTTTTCCCGCGAAGGCCAACGCTCTTCGTTCCAGACGACTTCTCGCCGCGATCAGCATGGTCATATCTGTAGTTGCGTTAATCAGCCTATTGTCCATTTTCCCAGCTTCGGCAGAGCAATTGCGAAAAATTCCAGTTATCGGGAAGGTGTTTGAGGGGAATATTTTTGATTTTGCGGGAGATAGCGGAATCGTAATCGGTCAAAAGTCTGGGCTTTCTTCCGGGGTAAACGAGGAAGCCAATGATCAGGGAGTCACAATTAAGCTGCAAGACGTTCTTTATGACGGTGCGAGATTGTCAATAGGTTACGAGATTATTTCGGAACAGGCGGAAAATTTGATCTTTTTGGAGAATGTCAGAGTTAGCGTTAATGGTGTTTTTCGCCCCGACGCCAGACCCAGCGCCCAACCTCATCTTCTTGATGCCAAACATGCTGCTGGAATTATGACGATCGATCTGGATGAGCCGGAGAAGGAGGATCGCTTCGAGCTAGAGCTTCTTATCGGCGGTGTGAGCGGCATGAATGAAGGAAACCAAACGAAAGTCAGCGGCGAATGGGGCTTTAAGATGAACGTTGAAAATCGCGTTGCGGACAGCGAATATATTTCGCTTGCCGACAGCTATGTGGCGAGTTGGAAAGGGGATCAGTTTCAAGTGACTGGGTACTTGGCCACTCCGGCGACAATGAAGCTGGATTTTCTCTATTCCGGCAATACGGATTGGTTAGGGTTTCAGCTTAAGGATGATAGAGGAATGTTGATTAGAATGCTGGATATAGCTTTTACAGTCGACAAGAATGGAACGGCGGAAGGGACAGTTCGATTTGTTCCGTTTGCTCCAGGTACGACAAGGGTGGCGGTCACGCCTTACAATTTGTTGGTGGGAAAAAATGATACAGAGAAAGCAGTTACAGCCAAGCTAACGACCGATTATCCGATCGTGTTGTCGCAGGGAGAAGTAGGAGAGATTGTGGTGCAGAACGTTGAGTTTTTGCAGGATAAAACGTTGATTCACTATGAAGTGAAAGGTAAGAACCCGTATATCCAATACGCCTCGCTTTGGCTGGAGACGCCGGATGGACAGCGGTTCATCTCGGATAATGGGAAGCGGACCAGGGTCAGCGATACATCTTACGAGTACATTCTGGAGTATCCTGCGTTGGATGCGTCGCAGTCCTATTTCCTTGGGACAATGCCTCAGACGGATCTTGAGTTGCAGGAGGAACTTGTGGTAAGTTTTGAGATTCGCGAGTAGGTTGGTGGGGGCGCTTTTGGAAACGCGTTTAAAAGTACAATGCAACTCGGCGCTCCCTTGAGGGAGCGTCTTTTGACTGGGGACGACTGGCAACTGGTCTTGCGGCTTGTTTAATTCACGTTCCTTTACGGTGAACGTGCAGAGAGCGACGTCTTTTATTCGGCCAAGCGGCTGGAGGTCGCAGTTTCAATCCACGCTCCCGTACAAGGAGCGACGAGTTGTCTGTTGTCCTTGAACACGCCTTGCGTGGTTTCAATCCACGCTCCCGTACAAGGAGCGACATCTCGTTGACCAACTCTTCCTCGTCAACGTTGGTTTCAATCCACGCTCCCGTACAAGGAGCGACGTTAGCCCGTCTCCAGGAGCGTGCGCAGAAGGAGTTTCAATCCACGCTCCCGTACAAGGAGCGACTCCTAGAAAAAATCCCCCGCCCCTGAATTAAGGGTTTCAATCCACGCTCCCGTACAAGGAGCGACCTATCCGTATACGTTTATTCAAGGGGATGCTCTAGTTTCAATCCACGCTCCCGTACAAGGAGCGACTTATCCAAAATAGCTTGATATTCGCCGCCGTTCGGTTTCAATCCACGCTCCCGTACAAGGAGCGACCCCAAATTGAGTCCTATTATGAGAAAATCATGGAAGTTTCAATCCACGCTCCCGTACAAGGAGCGACCTCCATAGCGGTAAATACCGGTACGATGTAGAAGGTTTCAATCCACGCTCCCGTACAAGGAGCGACGGGGTCGGCTTAATGCAATCGGGCAAATAACAATGTTTCAATCCACGCTCCCGTACAAGGAGCGACTTGTAAGCGGCCCGGTAGTCGAGCGCTGGCAGTACGTTTCAATCCACGCTCCCGTACAAGGAGCGACGGGTTTTGATGATATGGAGTTTTGGTGTTAGCAGTTTCAATCCACGCTCCCGTACAAGGAGCGACAGCGGCCCATTTGAACCCTTACGTGGCAAGGGATTTGGGGCTCAAAAGTGCGAATCGTCATTTTTGGGGCGAGGAATGAGGCTTAAAAACATTCTCAAAACCCCGGAGCCCTTGTGCGGCAAGAGGTGCGAATCTCCCAGGAAAATCATGTGAGCTTGGGGTTCGCACCAGAATAACTTTATTATAAGCTCTTACTGGGAGGTTGTGGAAGTCATTATGATAGATTATAGGTTGCTTTACGTCGTGCTTGATACAACGCACTCCTACCTCCAGCGATCTTGAACAATTAATCCCATTATTGGTTTGCGATATGGCTTGGGTTATACTAATCATAATGAAGAAAAGGGGCGGTGTGCAGAGTGAAGCGGATGCCAATCGGAGTGGATGACTTTAAGGCCGTTCATGAGCGGAATTTGTATTATATAGATAAATCCATGCTTATCAAGGATATTCTCGATGATGGAGCTGAAGTTAACCTCATCGCACGCCCTCGGAGGTTCGGAAAGACGCTCAACTTATCGATGCTTCGCTACTTTTTCGAGAAAACGGAAGAGAATCATCGCGAACTTTTTCAAAGCCTGGAGATCTGGAAGCAAGGAGAGCGGTACAGGCGAGAGCAAGGCAAATACCCGGTAATCGCTTTGACAATGAAAAGTTTGAAAATGACGACCTGGCCAAATAATTATTCCAGGCTGTGTACACTGTTGGCTACGGAGATAGAACGACATGCCTATTTGTACGAAAACAATAATCTATCCACTAACGACAAGTATGTCATCAATAGAATTCTCGACAGGACGGCAGATGAATCGGAGTACGGAGGAAGTCTGGAGCTGCTGTCGCGTCTGCTTCATGCTTACCATGGGGAAAAAGTCATTATTTTGGTGGACGAATATGACACGCTACTGAATGAGGCTTACATCCATGGCTTCTACGATGAGGCGGTTACGTTTCTGCGTTTGCTGTTGGGTGAGGCTTTTAAGAATAACATTCATCTGCGCAAGGGCGTTATGACGGGAATTTTCCGCGTTGCAAAAGAGAGCGTCTTTAGCGGATTGAACAATCTGAAAGTTAGTACGATTATTCAAGATGATTATAGTGAGTTTTTCGGATTTACGGAGCGTGAGGTTCAGAAGGTTCTGGAAGACTTTTCTTTGATCAGTCAGATGGCCGAAGTGACAAGCTGGTATAACGGCTATCGCTTCGGAAGCAAACATCCGGTTACGATTTATAACCCGTGGTCCATTGCGCAGTATGTCGAACAGGGGGATCTGATTTCCTATTGGGTAAATACGAGTGACAATCAAATTGTGCGGCAATTGGTGACAGAGGGAAGCGGCGAAGTTCAGCGTCTGGTGGCCGAGTTGTTGGAGCAGCGACCGATCGGACCTATTCGGCTTGACGATACGATCGTGTACCGGGAAATCGAAAGATCCTCCGAGGCTGTCTGGTCTTTCTTGCTGTTGGGAGGATACTTGAAGCCATTGCAAGTAGAACGCAGAGATGACGGCGAGCTGTACGGCCTACTGGATGTACCGAATAAGGAGTTGTATTATTTCTATCGTAAAATGCTCCGCACGTGGTTATCGGACACGACGGAAGGGCAAGAACAACAACTGCTTGAGGCATTGACTAGCGGAGATATTTCTGCTTTTCAGGCAAGATTTAGGGATATCGTCATGAAAACATTCAGTTATTATGACGTGGGGGAAGACAAGTCCGAGTCGTTTTATCATGCGTTTGTGTTGGGGATGATGGTACATTTGGGAGAATCGTACGAAGTACGGTCTAACCGTGAGAGCGGTTATGGCAGATACGATGTCATGATCATTCCCCGAGATTCATCCAGAGGACAAAAAGGGATTATCATCGAGTTCAAGAAAGCTGATCGCTTCGAAGAAGAGTCGCTGGATGAAGCTGCTGTCTCTGCTCTTCGGCAGATTGAAACCAAGCAATATGAAGCTGAGTTGCGTGCGCTAGGTATTAAGGACATTGTCAAGCTGGGGATTGCTTTCAAGGGAAAGCAAGTTAAGGTTCAGAGTGGTTAATAAGGGAATTAATTAATTTGGTGGAGTTATAAAGAGCGACCCTGGGGCGAGATGCTCCTAAGGGTCGCTCTTTGCATTGAGTAGTGCTTGAGTAGTAGGGGCGATTTCGCTCCCATGCGATGTTCCGCTCAGATCGGCAGCATATGTCTTGTTTGTTTCAATCCACGCCCCAGGGCGACGAGGCTGCAATCTCGGCGGGATCTGCGCACAAGCGTTTCAATCCACGTCCCCGTACAGGGAGCGACTCGGAGCTTTATTGAAAAACACCGCACCGGATCCGTTTCAATCCACGCTCCCGTACAGGGAGCGACCGCCAGTTCCGCGTAAACTCTCGTCCATGGAAAGGTTTCAATCCACGCTCCCGTACAGGGAGCGACGTGCTAGGGACGGCTAAGCAGCGGATCAAGGCACTGTTTCAATCCACGCTCCCGTACAGGGAGCGACTGCCGTCCATATACCGTGCGCATTGCAGGTACAGGTTTCAATCCACGCTCCCGTACAGGGAGCGACTATGATCGTCGCCGGATTCATGCACGACGGTCAGGTTTCAATCCACGCTCCCGTACAGGGAGCGACTCCCGATCACGGCGGGCGAAATCATCCGCCTGGGCGTTTCAATCCACGCTCCCGTACAGGGAGCGACAGCGGGCCTTGTGAACCCTTGCTGAGCAAGGGATTTAAGGCGTAAAAGTGCGAATCGACATTTTTGAGGCGGAAAAAGCAGGCTCAAAATGTCATAAAAACCCGAGAGCCCTTGTGCAGCAAAAGGTGCGAACCTCCCAGGAAAATCATGTGAGCTTGGGGTTCGCACTAATTACAGCAAGTTCAGATACCAGTCGAAGGTTCGATCGACAATGGGGGTTACGAAATTTATGAACGTCGAAAAATCTCCAGTCATGTGCGTTTCATCCAAGGCTGTATAGTAGGCAAGACGCTGTTCTTTTTCGATGACAATAGGAGGATACCCGTTTTTCATGAGCTCGAAGTTAAGCAGAAGTCGGGCAGTTCGTCCGTTACCATCGACAAAAGGGTGAATTTTTACGAATTCGCTATGAATTACTGCTGCTCTGGCAACTGGGTGTAAATTAGTTCCTTCCTCTTCAAGCCATTGCGTAAAATTCGCTATTAATTCAGGGACCTGACTATAGTCAGGGGGAACGTGTTTTGCACCGCTGATTAGCACATTTTGCGTACGGTAAACTCCAGCCTGATCGTCGAGAATTCCTTTCAGGATCAGACTATGAATGCTTTTGATCTGCCACTCGGTCAAAGTGTGGTTTTGCTTCACAATCTCTTCAACATATATAATAGCTTCCCTATGATTGAGTGCTTCAAGGTGTTCGGAAATCGTCTTGCCACCGATAGTAATGCCTTCTAGAACAACTTTAGTTTCGGATAGTGTCAGCGTGTTGCCTTCAATGGCATTAGAATTGTAGGTCCAGTTAACGATCAAGTGCTCTCGGATCGTTTTTAATGTGTGGGTAGGGAAAGGTCTTTTGGCATCAAGCAGTTGCTTTTTCCGGTCGATTGTATCAAACATACCGTTTCACCTCACAATTTGTTAGAATCCACGCGTCCCTAAAGGAGATGAACTATTCGCCTAGACGCGGCGCCGGCGATCTTTAGGCTCAATCCACTCTCCCTGGAAGGGGGTGACAGCTGACCTTGCGAATCCTTGTTGGGCAAGGGATTTAAGGCGTAAAAGTACGAATCGTCATTTTTGGGGCGAGGAATGAGGCTAAAAACATTCTCAAACCCCCGGAGCCCTTGTGCGGCAAGAGGTGCGAATCTCCCAGGGAAATCATGTGAGCCTGGGGTTCGCACCACTAATAGATTAGCTGTTATTCAAGTTCGATTAGCCGAACGCCATCAGGCGTGTTGTCTTTATCAACTTCAAAAGAGTAATCTTCAAAAGAACGAACAGGCCCTTCAACTGTTTTCCGAACCTTCACCAAGTCAAACAGGCGATGAGCGGGGGCGTTACCTAGTTTGGATGAATGCTCGAAAACAACAAGCTTGCGTACAGCCATTTGTCCGCGTGCGGCGGAACGGTCATGCTCGAATAGATTCCTAAGAGCTTCTAATAGAATCTCTAGATCACCATCTGTGAATCCTGTTTTTTCAGCTAAGTAAGCAGAAATATATCCGTCCATGCGATATAGAGCGTAAGGAATGACATGTTTACGGCCCATTTCCCGATCTTTATCGACGCCTTCCTGGGTCACTGCCTGTCTAGTAATCGTAACCTCTTGGGCAAAAATCGGATCTATACTCCGGGCAAATGTAAATTGGACAGGGCCACGAACCTGCCCGGTATTTACTTTAGTTGTCATGACTGCCCCGAAAGTACGAATGTCAAAAAAGTTGTTACACATCCATTCAGTCAAAAGTGCGGCTTCTTCGGCATCTTTCGGTTTTAACTCTTTGCTATCTGCATTATGAGGTCGAACAGCACGATAAGCACGGCGGTGCTGTTCATTTAATACGCCGCCTTCCGTCACGTAGATATTAAAGCCTTCTTCTCCTGCGCGGGTTAACTCAATAAAGTTCCGAACCTTACGTTTGAGGCAGACATCTGTTACGATGCCGTACCCTGTTTCGGGGTCGATTCTAGGCATATTGCCTGCATCAGGATCACCGTTGGGATTACCATTGCGCACTTCAAAGAATAATGAAAATTCCACTTTTTTAGACAAGGCTGGCTGCTTGCTTGTTGTAACGATTTCCTCTTGAATATTTGCACTCATTGTTCATCTCGCCTTTCTTCATGAATTTGTGGTTGCAATTCTGAATTACAAAATTAACCTTCTTCGGTCGCGGCTGAGGCTATTTCCTGTTTGGCTTCTGTAGCTGCTTTTATTTGTGTGTAGTAATTGTGCTTCTGATGGTAGTATCCTAAAATAAATATACCTTGCTGATGAAGATCCAAGCTTACAGGAAAGTCCCGTATCTCCTGCATAATATCCTGCATTTCCCGATCTCGAAAATCTCCAAATTTTGATTTACTCAGATGATGCTGAGATAATTTGAGTAGTACAGGGAATACGGCAGCGGGGTTAGAAGAAGCAGTGCTAAAATATCTGTCCTTAATGGTTGCATTCAATTTTCCGGCTCCCCCGGCTGCTTCCTGCTGCGCTCTCTCCAAGACAGCAAACAATCTTCCTAGCCGGTAAGCAGGTTCTTTCGCTTGCAAGTTGAGACTCACAGTCAATTCCTCCTTTAATCGATCCCGTCTTTGAATACGGTTGTAACGAAGAAGATAAGCTTTAATGATAGAAGCTCGAAGCGTATTGATGATCCCGTCTGCACGAATTCTATTTACGATAAGGGTTAGTAAGGAATATGGATAAGCCATTCCTTCAATTACTGCTCTAAATAGCTCGCCACCTAGTTGAGACGGAGGCGCTTCCCCGACCTTGCTACCGTCGCCTCCAACCCTCATAGTTTCCTGCAAAATCCGATGGGTAGTAGGTGTTTCCTCATCTCTAGATTTATAGCCGTCAAGTGCAAAATCACTAGCATGCTGTCCGAGCTTAACAACTAAATCACCAAAGTTTCCTTGCCAATAAAATCTTACGGAAGTTCGGGCATTGTTCGGAGACAATCCCAGCACATGAAAGGGCGTATCGGAATGCGGCAACATAGCAGTATCCACATGTTTGCCTTTTCGAGCTCTTTGCAGGATGCCATTAATCTGTTCAGTCAAATTCAGATCTTCGGATGGTTCTGAAGTAGAAGAGAAAAATGACGCAAGAATCGGTTCAACTTCGTTGGCGACAGCGGGTTTTCCTGACCAAAAGACAACTGTCATATCCCCAATCAATGTTCGGTTTCGTGAGGAAGCAAGCAGATGATTCAAAGCAGTTGTATACCCGAACATTGCAGTTTTGCTAACAGGGGAGTTATAGCTTTGCATGCTGTCTTTGCCGTAAGACTCTGCAGAACGGAAGTTGAAGGAAATCAGAGAGGCTCCTGCAGATTGTGCACCGCGAATGCCTTTAATTTTGTCATGCGTTCGTGCAATTGGTACATCAGTATCTCCGGTTAATAAGCACTGACCCAGAAATGTATCTGAAGTATCTTCCTGTTCACGGAATCTAATCCAAGCATCTTTAATGGCAGGGGAGTCGTGCGCATAAGTTTCTTGTGTCACAACATGGAAAACCATATTGGTATCTATTCCTTTGTCCAACTCACTCTGAAAGGAAACCAGAAGCGGATGTTCTCGAGCATGCTCCGGCTGCCACTTGTCATAGAATCCTAGAATAGCTTTGGCGGAAATATCGTTTAATCCATGAAGCAACTTACAAGCAAGTGCTTTCGATGCTTCATGCTTTCGACGTGCATCCGAGGCTTTTTTTTGTGTTTCTGTTTCCTGAGGCATCAAAGGATAGTAACCCAGGATGTACTCTGCTTTATCAGACAAGAAGTAAGGAGCAATTCCACTTGAACGGCTGGTTTGTTCAGGAAGATTCATCGTTTCCGGCCGTTTCTTCTTACCTGACGTATCTCGAATATCTACCACTTCGACAAGCGTGCCGTCTTCGTCAATTTCCAATACATAAGAAACTTTTCCAGAACTGAAGTAGAGGGGGCTGATTTCTGATTTCGAGTCGTTGGCTAGATCGAGATAACGCTGATGAAGTGCCTGAATAATCAACGGATGATCACTTCCTTTCAGTCAAATCAGGAACGTCAATATAACCATCTCGCATTGTTGCACGGAAAAAATGGGGTGTCATTCCGTTAGAGAAATCGATGTCATGGAGAATCCACCCTAAATCACGTTCGCCGGAACCAGAGTAATACGATGGGGACTGATCCCCAGATTCAAGAAGAGAGAACTGAGCGGCGAACTCTCTGCATCCGAGATATGGACGGTGAAAGCATTGTCCTTGCCGTGCTCGCCGAAGGAAGATGTTATAGTGTTTTTCTGGCGTATCTTCCGGTCCAGCCGATCCTGTGATGTTGAAATGAGCATGGATGACGTAAGCAGGTTTTTTAAGCATCATAGTTGCCCGTTGTTGCCGTTCCTCTGTCACGACCTGTTCGAGAACAGCATTTTTTCCGTTCATAGTGTTCTTAATCGCAGATATGGGAATTTTGTTCTCAATCTCATTTCGGCGAATGTTCTCAAACCGAATCTCATTAAGCACTTGAATTTGGTCTACAACCCAACGAATTGCAGGCTTCCAGTGGATGGCTTCTAAAATCCCTCGTGCCGCAGAAGGAGTCATCACATCATAGCTAACTCGTTCTACTTTCATTTCCGGTCGTGTAAAGCATGCGTAATCTCCCCAGACGTGAAGTTTGATTCCGTAACCCACTCTTTGCGCCTCCTCTCAAAATGGAATCTCTTATCGTTATTTAGCTAGTCTAGTTGATGTGATATAATCAAACATAAGCAGCCTTAAGATTCGAAGAGAAGTGTTGGCGCACTTCTCCTCGACGAGAATCTTTGGGATGTTCCGAGTGTTTGCAGTTCCCCTTGCTAAAGTTTAGAAGGGGAACTATTTGCGTCTAACCGTCATCAATGAAACAACTAAGGAACCAAATAAGAGCATCAAGGATATTGCCTCATAAATTGTCATCAATAAAATCACCCCTCCCAAAAATATCCACCCCAAATTAAGGACATTCTATCATTTTCCCTTGATCTATGCAATAAGAGAATATAAAAGAACACTGAACTAAGTATTGTGTATAGTACATTGAAAATGAAAAAGACACCACCTATAAGGTAAGTGTCATTTTCATAAGAAGAGTGTACAGCACACTGTTTCAATCCACGCCCCAAACATACGAGACGACTCACTTCATTTTATTCGTGAATCCCTTCTCTGGCAACTCCCAAGTGTTTCTAGGCACTCAATCATCTTGACCAGCATAATCTTCCGAGAAAGGTTTTATCCCAATATTATCGTCATACCAAAGACTGGGGTTCTCTAAAACAAAAACGTTATCACGAATCTCAGTAATCTCTTTCGCACCTCGGAAGGCGTCAAACTCCTGTGAATACAGTTGCACGACGTAGGGCTGGAGCTTACGCAAAATATCATGAGTATGCTCTGCATTCTTCAAGGCTTCTAAGTATGAACTAGATATTTTATCAAAATTAACAATAACCGCACTAGTGTCAGATTGAATCAACTTAAATTGTTGGGATACGGTTTCAAAAGGAAAGGCCAGTTCCACTGCTCGTTCTCCCAATTGATCTAGGATGTGATATCTATCGGTTTTATCTGATTGAGCACCTCCACCGGTTTGATAGAAATACAGTTCTCTGAAATAGTCGTTGATAGCTTCATCGGAAAGTGAATTGTCTCTGTACCTCTGTAATATCTTTCGTGCTGCCGCTGCGGTCATGGCGAACCAGCCGCTTCGCCAAGTATCTTGAAATTCGAATACAAACGTGGTGCTTGTGTCTTCTGTTCCCTCGCGATTACATCTTCCCGCTGCTTGAACGATCGAATCTAAACCGGCCAATTCGCGATATACGACAGGAAAGTCCACATCGACTCCACACTCTACCAATTGTGTGCTGATGAGAATACAGGGCTTTTTCTGTTCCAGTAATTTGCGTATAAATTCAAGCTTGCCTGTTCGGTGGGCAGGACACATCCTGGCACTCAGATGAAATACGGAATCTTTGCCAAGTATATCGGATACTTTTTTATACATTTTCCTTGCGGCTTTTCGTGTATTAACGATACAGAGTGCTTGTTGATGCTTAAGCAGGCGCTCAGTTAGACTGTTGAAATTCACGATGCCCAACTGTTCAATTCGTACACGTTGAAATTGAGGGAATCGCTGTTTGACATCTCTCGAAATTTTCTTTAGTTCAATAGACTGAGGAAAGAGTTTGTCTACAAGGGGCTGGGTGGCTGTGCTGAATACAATGGTTGCTCCGTAATTACGAGCGAGTTCCTCTGCTGTATACAGCGAAGGTTTATAAAATTCTCCGTTCATCATTTGGGCCTCATCAAGCACAATTACGCTCTTTGCAAGGTTATGAAGCTTTCGACATTGCGAGCGTTTGTTTGAAAAAAGGGATTCGAAGAATTGTACATTTGTTGTCACGATGACTGGAAAATCCCAATTTTCAGTGGCTAGTGATAGTTTTTTTTGTAGTTTGAGAGATTCATCTGTATATTCTATATCTTCGTCAGCATTCAACTGAACGTTGGAATGATGTTCTAATACATTTTCGGATCCGATTGCTTCCCGAAAAACGTTAGCATTTTGTTCGATAATACTGGTATAAGGGATAACAAAAATAATTCTTCTTAACCCATGTCGTATCGCATGTCTTAGCGCGAAGCCAAGAGAAATAAGGGTTTTTCCGCTGCCTGTAGGCAAGTTAAGCGAATAGAGTCCTTGTTCTCCTAGTGCAGCATGAAGGCTTTCAGCTAATAATTCAGCTCGCGCAAGTTCGACTTCTGTTGTTACAGTGTGGAATTTCTTTCGCATGTGGCGATTATAACGGTCCCATAGAACTTCCATCGGTTGATGGTTGCCGCGAAGGTCTGCCTGGGCGCGTTTTGCATAAAATTCTGTATCCAAAGAATCTGCATCTATCAGGCACGAAAATAGCATGCGGATAAACAAGGATAATTGCAGGCCTGAATGAAAACCAGGTTTAATTGGAAAAGTTGGCATTGCTTTCGCTGCATCTGGGATATGGGTCTGCAACGCCTCTTTATACGATTTAACTTCCTTGACTAATCTTCTGGCTAATGCGCGATCTTCGGCAGAAGAAATGGAACCGAAGTCAGCCAATCCAGAATGATGTCCTGCTATCACATAAGCGAGAATGCGAGAAAGCCTCGTCTTATCGCCCCATACCTCAGTAATATATCTGGCTCCAGCAGTGGAATGATCTACTTCATTTTTTGCACCGGCTAAGCGGCGCTGAAACTCTTCAGAAAATTTTCCGGCATCATGAAGAATTCCAGCGATTTCAGCCCATGGGCCAGCACCGAAATAATCGGCAAACTTGGCAGCAAGGCAAGCTACAGCCTTCAGATGGTCTGATAGTAAGTGCCATTGACTTTTATCGGATGAGGAAGTTCTGTGGGCATAGTACAACGGGCGTTCCTTCTTTCATAAGATTTAAAACATACGATGTGTTACACAGCCTCCATATTAATACCTGCTAACAGTAAGAACTGGTAAGTGGATTTGGTTACTAATTCGTCAAAATACTTTGTTCATCCTTCATGATTCTGGAAAATGCGCACAATAATTCGCCAAATATAATGGGTCGTTTAGACGATTATGAATTAGCTATGATGGAAGAACGCTACGAGGTGAAAGCGGATAATTGCGAGAAGGAGGAAAAGGCATTGGAGTGGCCATCATGGTTCCAAAGCGCGATTCAGGAGAGGCTCAACGATGTAAGTGCCCGAATCCAGTTCGATCCGAGCATAAGCCCCTATCGTGCCGAAGAAAAGAGAGCTTTCGAGGCAATGTTCGCGAGTGCAGTTGCAGCGAATATCCTGGAGTTTGCAGAGTGGGAGGATAAGCATCATTATCGGCAGGGATTGGAAAATGAACGCTTATATTTGCAGGGGATGCGAGATGGAGCGAGGCTGGTTATGGCGTTGCTGTCCGACAGTCGCAGCCCAACACCGGAACGCTGAACCTTCCCTTCCCCCCAAAAAAAGCTCATGAATCGGATTTCCCGAATCCGCGCATGAGCTTATTTTCTTCTATAAACTTCAAATTTCAAAAATACTAAATCAAACAGCAATATGAAATATATATTTGAAGGTAAATCGATTGTTTTACAGCGATATTCAAGTAAAAACCGGGTTATTATCTTTGTTTCTTCGTGGACGGTTGCGAAGCAGCAATGCTAATCTTTGTATAGATTATTCCTATTATTTTCATGGGATAAGTTGTTTTATAATTACAAGCTAGAGAAACACTATGAAAATAAACAGAGGAGTTGTTCCCGATGTCTAAGAAAAAAGAAATCCGATTCGGCGCCATCATCCAAGGCGTTGGCGCTCATGTCGGCTTATGGAGGCACCCGGATTTACGAGTGGACGCCAGCGTCAGCTTGGCGTTCTACAAGAGTCAGGCTCAAGTCGCCGAAGCCGGGAAATTCGATCTGGTATTTATCGCCGACGGGCTGTATATTACCGACCAATCGATTCCGCACTTCTTGAACCGGTTCGAGCCGATCACCATTCTCTCCGCGCTCGCTGCTGTGACGAGTCGCATCGGAGTGGTCGGCACGCTGTCGACCACTTACAGCGAGCCATTCAATGTGGCCAGGCAGTTCGCTTCGCTGGATCATATCAGCGGGGGCAGAGCCGGTTGGAACGTCGTGACGTCCCCGTTGGAAGGCTCGGCTCGCAACTTCGGCAAACCTCATCCGAGCCATTCCGAGCGTTATCGCATGGCGGAGGAGTACGTCGAGGTCGTGAGGGGATTGTGGGATTCGTGGGAGGACGATGCGTTTGTCCGCGACAAGGAAACCGGCGTATTCATCGATAAATCGAAGCTGCATCTTCTCAATCACGAAGGAGAGTTTTTCTCCGTTCAGGGTCCGCTCAATATCGCCCGCTCGAGGCAGGGACATCCCGTCGTATTTCAAGCCGGTTCATCCGAGACGGGCAGAGATCTGGCCGCTAAGACGGCGGATGCTATCTTGACAGAGCATGAAAACATTGAGAAAGCGAAAGCCTTCTACAGCGATGTCAAGGCCCGTGCCAAGGCATATGGGCGCTCGGCGGACGAAATTAAGATTATGCATGGCATTGGCGTGATCGTAGGGCGTACTCAAGAGGAGGCGGAGCGCAAGCGCGAGGAGATCGCGAAGCTCGTTACGATTGAAGCGGCGCTCGACCATCTGGGCAGATTTTTTGAGCATCATGATTTCTCGCAATATCCGTTGGACGAACCGTTCCCCGATCTGGGCGACCTGGGAAGTAACAGCTTTAAAGGCACGACCGATCGAATCAAGCGCATTGCCGCGGAGCGGAAGCTGACGCTTCGACAGGTGGCTCATCATGCCGTGATGCCGCCCGGAGAGTTCGTCGGGACGCCGGAGTATATCGCGGATCTGATTCAGCGCTGGCACGAGGAAGGCGCAGCGGACGGATTCATGATTCAATCGGTGACGCCGACTTCATTGGAGGAATTCGTGGAATGGGTCGTACCGATTCTGCAGGAAAGAGGCATCTACAGGACCGAGTACGAGGCAGATACGCTGCGCGGCAACTTGGGGCTTCCGATTCCGGCCAACCGTTACACGATCCAGACGACAGGAGCTCGCTCATGAGTCTATCTCAGAGATTAAAATCGCATCTGGACCATTGGGAAAATGAAATGATCTCGGTGCGCCGCGAGCTGCATCGTAATCCGGAGTGTTTGTTCGAGGTGGCGCGCACCGCTTCGTTCGTCGCGCGGCAATTGGAGGATTGGGGGCTGGAGGTGCGACGCGGCGTCGGTAAGCGATTCAAAGCCGGGGTCGTCGGTGTCCTTCGGGGCGGCCAGACTGGCCGCACAATTATGCTGCGTGCGGATATGGATGCACTGCCGATCCAGGAACAGACGGAAGCGCCGTACCGCTCGTTGCGGGACGGCTTCATGCATGCTTGCGGACATGACGCGCATACCGCGATGCTGCTGGGAGCCGCTTATGCGCTTAGTCGGGAGCGCGACAGTCTAAGCGGGACAGTGTTGTTCGTGTTTCAGCCCGCCGAGGAGGGCGTTCTTCCTTGTCCAATAGACGGCAGTCTCGTCAGCGGAAGCAGAGATCTCATCGATGACGGCGTATTGGAAGACGTCGAGTTCGGCTTTGCCCTGCATGTGTGGCCGGATTTGCCTACGGGAACGATCGGTCTAAAGGAAGGCTATATGATGGCGGCCTCCTCGCATTTTACCTACGAATTCCGCGGCCTGTCGGGGCATCACGCCGCTCCGCATCTGGCCGCCGATGCGCTGATGATGACGGCCCAGTTCGTCATTGAAGCCAAGACGGCGGTTGCCTCGCAATGGAATCCTCTTGTTCCGGCGGTGCTCACCTTCGGCAAGATGCAGGCGGGAACGGTATTGAATGCGATCGCGGATCAAGGCACGGTGAGCGGCAGCTTCCGCACGTTCGGCAGCGATTCGGTTCAGCGGCTGAAAAGCCTGCTTGAGCAGCGCGCCGAGTTCGCAGCCAGATCGTTCGGCGGGACCTATACGTCCACATTCCGGATGGGGACGACGCTGGTGAACGACACGGAAACGGTGAGAATTGCGGCCAAGGCAGCGACAGATGGCGGGGCGGAGGTACAGTGGCTCGAAGCGCCAAGCCTTGCGGGCGAGGATTTCGCTCTCTATGCAGAGCGAATCCCGTGCGTCTTCGCCTTCCTGGGCATACGCAATGAGGGGCAAGGAATCGTGTATCCGCTGCACCATCCGCGCTTCGATGTGGATGAACAGGCGCTTAAGATTGGCGCGCAGTTTCATGTGTCTTTTGCGCTGGAGGCTCTCGGCCGCGAGAGTCGCCAGTCGTCTTAATTTCCGTGCAGCTGCGCTGCAAGGTTTCGATCCTCGAATGCCGTTGACAGAACGATTAAGACGGTTGAAAAGCCGAAGGCATTGCAGGAATCGAGGAAGGCGGCCAACGATTCCGGAGTTTCCGTAACTACTTTTAACAGAAAGTTATGCTCTCCGCTAATCCGGTACAGATCGACAACCTCTGCAGACGTTTCACAGAAGGCTGTGAAATCGGGGCAACGATTCGTTCGAAACAGCACAAAGGCGGTTGCGTACATACCCAGTTTAGAAGGGGACAGCTGTGCCTTATAGCCGGCGATGACGCCTTGATCCTCCAGCTTCCGGATTCTTTCCGTTACAGCCGGCTGCGACATTGCAATTTGTCTGCTCATCTCGGCAATCGGGATTCGGGCGTTCTCGTGCATTAAACCCAAAATTTTAATATCGATCTGATCCATGATTGCACCTTCCTAATTATTAAAGGTAATCGTCTTAAATCAATTAAATAATGAAGTTAGTCAGCTCTATTCTACTTAATAATAGGATGTAATTCGATCTTTATCCATAATAAAATGTCAATATTCACTTGGGAGGGGGTTATCGTATGACAATAAACTTGAATGATCCGATCGCCTTGGGCGGATTAAGAATCAAAAACAGGCTGATCATGGCGCCGTTGCAGCAGTACAAGGGGACGCCGGAAGCCTTTGCCGGTGACCATCATATTGAACATTACGGCCGAAGGGCGCGGCATGTTGGACTCGTCATTCTGGAATCTACCGCCGTATCTTCGGAGGGAAGATTGTGGCCCAATGACATCGGCATTTATTCGGAACGCCACGTGGACCCATTAAAGAAAATCACGGATGCCGTCCACAAGCACGATACTCCGGTTTTTATCCAATTGTCGCATGGAGGAAGAAAATCTTCGCCGGAAGTCACAAATGCATTAGTTGCTCCGAGCGCGATTGCGTTTGATGATCACTACGGCACGCCTGAAGCGTTGTCTGTGGAGGGGATTAAGAGAGTTGTAGAGGAATATCGTCTTGCCGCAAAACGGAGCATAGAAGCGGGCTTTGATGGCATCGAGCTTCATGCGGCGCACGGTTTCTTAATTCATCAGTTTGCTTCCCCGTTATCTAATGTGCGCTCGGATGCTTATGGCGGAACTTCCGAAAACAGAGCCAGGTTTTTGAAAGAGGTTCTTTTCGCGGTTCGAGGAGAGGTCGGCAGGGATTACCCGGTTATCGTACGGATTTCCGCTACTGACTATTGGACAGGGGGGCTAAACCCGGAAGAGTGGGCACGGATATTAAAGCCGATCGAGTCGCAACTGGACGGCATCCATGTTTCCAGCGGCGGACTTCTTCCCGTAAAGCCCAGCGATGTATATCCTGCCTATCAAGTGCCTCATGCAGCAGCAATCAAGCAGCACTTCAATATTCCGGTTATCGCCGTCGGGAAGATATACAACCGCGGTCTCGCAGATCGGATACTCGAGGATCGATTGGCCGATTGTATCGCTATCGGATCCCCTCTGTTGGAGGACCCGGATTATGGGGAACGGTTGTTGAAGGCTCGGGGAGATGCGAATTAATCTTTGACTTTTTCAAAGCCGTGCTCATGTGCGGGGAGCATGTTGCTGTAGGGCTTTGTGGTTCTACACATAGTAGATTCACTCTCCCGCACAAGAAGCGCCTCCTAATCAAGGGGCTGAAGCTGCCGCAGCAAAGGTTTCAATCCACGCTCCCGTACAGGGAGCGACCTCGATCAGTCTGCACCAGATCTATCCCAGCATGTTTCAATCCACGCTCCCGTACGGGGAGCGACAGCGCCAGATCACGACCGGAGATGACGAACGGGGAGTTTCAATCCACGCTCCCGTACGGGGAGCGACGCGTAAAAAACAAGCACGGAGTCCCGTCTGACGAGTTTCAATCCACGCTCCCGTACGGGGAGCGACATCGAAAGTATCTGCTCGGGGAATTTACAGCAGGTGTTTCAATCCACGCTCCCGTACGGGGAGCGACCGAAGCCCCTGCGAGTCTGCTGGGCAACCGGCTGTTTCAATCCACGCTCCCGTACGGGGAGCGACTGCGTGCCATTTAGTTCAGCTCCAATTCAGTCGAGTTTCAATCCACGCTCCCGTACGGGGAGCGACCCTCCGAAACGAGTTAGGCGACGCATACGGTTCGTCGTTTCAATCCACGCTCCCGTACGGGGAGCGACCAGTCTGCGAAGGCAAACAACGCTTATTTTTTGGTTTCAATCCACGCTCCCGTACGGGGAGCGACAGTCCGTCAGATCATACCGAAGGAGTGACACTATGTTTCAATCCACGCTCCCGTGCGGGGAGCGACACGACCGGGAGCCTCGCGTTCAACTATCTACGCGTTTCAATCCACGCTCCCGTGCGGGGAGCGACTTACAATTTCCTTAAACGCTTGTTCCACGGCGGCGTTTCAATCCACGCTCCCGCACGGGGAGCGACCTGCTCTTGCTCGTGACGCTTAGCCTGATCCGCGAGTTTCAATCCACGCTCCCGCACGGGGAGCGACCCGTCCCAGTTAACTCCCAGTACGTAAGGAAGCGGTTTCAATCCACGCTCCCGCACGGGGAGCGACCTTTCCGTCCCACGAATCGGCATATCGCTCACCGTTTCAATCCACGCTCCCGCACGGGGAGCGACGTGGCCGGAGCGGAACGACACCGGAACAAGGGAGTTTCAATCCACGCTCCCGCACGGGGAGCGACAGCTCTCCCATCGCAAGAAGCGCAGCCAGGCTAAGTTTCAATCCACGCTCCCGCACGGGGAGCGACGCGCGGCCTGACCGTTCAGGACGCCGGACATGAGTTTCAATCCACGCTCCCGCACGGGGAGCGACTGTCTAAGATTGTAAAATTCTGATGTTCCACGTGGTTTCAATCCACGCTCCCGCACGGGGAGCGACGAGCTGACGTTTAGTCGCACTTACCACGACCCTGTGTTTCAATCCACGCTCCCGCACGGGGAGCGACTCAAGTTGTGATTCTTTACCAGGACAACTTGACGTTTCAATCCACGCTCCCGCACGGGGAGCGACTGCAGCTTATCCAATTTCTAAAATGACTCATGAAGGTTTCAATCCACGCTCCCGCACGGGGAGCGACAGCAGCAGCTTGCCGCAATGCAGCCGCAGCCGCCGTTTCAATCCACGCTCCCGCACGGGGAGCGACGCTCGTCGCAGAGTGTACGGATTCGTCCATTGCGGTTTCAATCCACGCTCCCGCACGGGGAGCGACCTCCGGTAGCGGAAGCGTTCGCCGTACCCGCGAGTTTCAATCCACGCTCCCGCACGGGGAGCGACCCGCGGGCAGGACAAGCCGGACACCTACGTCGTGTTTCAATCCACGCTCCCGCACGGGGAGCGACCTGGCGTATTGAATGACGTCGACGGGGACCGGACGTTTCAATCCACGCTCCCGCACGGGGAGCGACAGCAGAAGCTTTACACGCAGTACATGCAAGACCGTTTCAATCCACGCTCCCGCACGGGGAGCGACAGTAATTCGTACCCGATCGAGACCGGTTACACCGGTTTCAATCCACGCTCCCGCACGGGGAGCGACATCCACGTCGCAACCGGTTTAAGCGTCAAGATCGGTTTCAATCCACGCTCCCGCACGGGGAGCGACTCACGGGGATCCCTGGTACGGCCCCGAGATGGAGTTTCAATCCACGCTCCCGCACGGGGAGCGACCGATCACAAAAGAGAAACGCTCATCATGATAGAATGTTTCAATCCACGCTCCCGCACGGGGAGCGACAGCATCGCAATAATCCCTTACCCAGCAAGAGATCTCGGCTCTTTTCCGCGAACCTCGTTCAGCGAAGTGTTTTGTTGGAGGCACAGCCGGGTAAAAATGCCGAGAAGCCTTATCCTGCGGGCTGCGCGAACCTCCCTGGAAAATGATGTGAGCTTGGGGTTCGCGAAAGCAGCGATCGTCTTCATTTTATCATAGATAGGTTAAAAAAACGGTTTTTGGCCTAGAAGATTTCTCCAATTTTAACTCAGTACCTGCAACTTCCTGCCAGCCGGAAACGTTGTAACCTGTAGACATATAAGCTATACTGGGAGGTTATCGCAGTGACCAAAAACCATCGAGTAAAGACAGCAGCTACTATACTGGTATTATCCCTTGTTCTTGCCGCATGCGGAGCGAAGGGCAATGAGCCCGACGCGCCCACGTCCACCCCGTCGCCGACGGCTGCTCCTACGGAGACGGCGCCCGAGCCGACGGAATCGGCTTCGCTTCCTCCGACGCAGGATTCGAGCGAGCTGATCGCCAAGCATTATCGGGAGCTAACGCTCGCAGGAGCCCCCGCCCAGGAAGCCTACTCCGAATTGAAGAAGTCGATGGAACAGGTGCAGCCCGCTCAAGCCGACGAATTGATTCGGACGCTTGAGCAATTTTACGAGCAGGATTTGCCGAAAGCCGAAAAGTCGTTCGAGGAACCCGAAGTCCAGCAGGAGCTGTCCGAGCTCGACTGGCCGATTACCGAGCAAGCGGTCGCGGAGCTGAAGGACGAGGAAGTGCGCACGCTCGTGGAGAACACGGTTGCCGGCGGCTACAAGGTGGAGACCGCGGAAGGCTACTATTTTCCCGTAGTGGACTATGGCAGGCTGCTGACGTACAGCGATCAGGTGACGATCTCGATGAAGGCCTACCTGGATCTGAGGGCGAGGGAATCCGACGCTCCTTCCGCCAAGGATGCCGCGCTGGTCATTTCCTGGGATGAGTTGGCCTCCAGGCTTCTCGCCTCCGAAAGCTATCTCGTCACGTTTCCCGATACTCCCGAGCGCCAGAAGGCCGAATACAGCTTCCTTCGCTACTTGAGCTTCTACTTCATCGGGCTGAGCAATACGCCGATTTTCGATTATGAGACGTTTGCCATTCGTCTGGAGCTGCAAACTCAGTACGAGCAGATGGCCGCTTCCCACGGGGAGACGATCTCGGGCCAATTCGCGAAAGAATTTCTGTCCATCCTCGAAGAGTCGAAGGGGCAGTTGTTCGTTAAGAGCGACAATGGCGAGCAGACGGACGTCCCAGCCGTGAAGAAATTCCGCGACAAGCTGCAGGACGAAGCGCTGGCCAAGCTCCCCGCCGCAAAAAACAACTAAACAGAGCCAAAATCGCATACAGGAATTCCCCCTCCCTCCGTCGAATTCTAATATCCAGAAAACGTTTTCCATCACACAAAACATTCTGGCGCGGAGGGACTTTTTATGGCCAAAATTCAATTCCCGAAAGATTTCGTCTGGGGGACGGCAACCGCCTCTTATCAGATCGAGGGGGCTTACCAAGAGGACGGCAGGGGACTGTCGATCTGGGACACGTTCTCCCATACGCCGGGCAAAGTGTTCAACGACGACAACGGCGACGTGGCGTGCGACAGCTATCACCGATATGAGGAAGACATTGCCCTGTTGAAAAAGTTGGGGGTGAAGGCGTATCGATTCTCGATCGCCTGGCCCCGCATTTTCCCGCAAGGGACGGGTGACGTGAATGAGAAGGGGCTGGACTATTACCGGAAGGTCGTGGACGCCTTGCTCGCCGCGGGCATTCAGCCTTGCGCGACGCTGTATCACTGGGACCTGCCGCAGGCGCTGCAGGACAAGGGCGGCTGGGACAACCGCGAGACGATCGACGCGTTCGTGAACTACGCGGAAGTGATGTTCAAGGCGTTCGACGGCAAGATCAAGCAGTGGATTACGTTTAACGAGACGTGGTGCGTCTCGTTCCTGTCCAACTACATTGGCGCCCATGCTCCGGGCAATACGGATCTGCAGCTGGCGATTAACGTCGCCCATCACTGTATGGTCGCGCATGGCGAGGCGGTCAAGAAGTTCCGCGAGCTCGGCATTAAGGGCGAGATCGGTACGACGCACAACTTGTACTGGTTCGAGCCGTACACGACTTCGCCGGAGGACATCGAAGCGGCCCGCCGCAACCGCGCGTTCAACAACGAATGGTTCATGGACCCGACGTTTAAGGGCAGCTACCCTCAGTTCATGGTCGATTGGTTTAAGGAGAAGGGGGCGACGGTGCCGATTCTGCCGGGCGACATGGAGACGATTGCGCAGAAGATCGACTTCATCGGGGTCAATTTCTACAGCGGCGGCTTCGGGCGGTACAAGAAAGGCGAAGGGCTGTTCGACTGCGAAGAGGTGCAGATCGGCTTCGACAAGACGTATATGGATTGGAACGTCTACGCGGAAGGGCTGTACAAGGTGCTGAGCTGGGTGCATGAGGAATACGGCGATACGCCGATCTACATTACCGAGAACGGAGCCTGCTACGAGGACGAACTGACCGAGAGCAACCGCGTCCATGATGTCAAGCGTACCGAGTATTATCGGAAACATTTTATTCAGTGCCATCGCCTGATCGGTTCCGGAGTGCCTCTGAAAGGCTACTTCGCCTGGTCGCTGCTCGACAACTTCGAATGGGCGGAAGGCTATCGCAAACGCTTCGGCATCGTCTACACGAATTACGAGACGCTGGAGCGCCATCCGAAGGACAGCTATTACTTTATCCAGGACGTCATTGCCAATGACGGGTTCGAGGTTTAAGCGCGAGTCTCAGGTCTAACGAAAAGCAAGCCCCCCGGCCGACCGGGGGGCTTGCGATCTATCCGGCGCCTAAACAGCTAACCTTCCATAATTTTCTGGGCAGTCGCTTCATCCGTTACGAGCATCTGGATATGGCCTCCCCGCAGAGCGGCCCTGATGCTCTCGATCTTGTGCAGGCCGAAGGCCAGCCCGACGACGTTGCCGGCTTGCCGGAGCTGCTCCAGCCCGACGCCGATGACCCGGCGGTTGATCGGATGCGCGACGATCTGTCCGTCCCGGTTAATGAAGCGGGAGTTGATGTCCGCGACCGCATCGAGATCCTTCAGCTCGCTCAGCACCGTTTCGTTCAAGTAGCCGTACCTCTCCATCGTGGACATCGAGTACGGATTGCCGATGCCGACGAGCGCCAGATCGACCCGCTCCCCCTCCTCCAGCACGTGCACGATGTTCGGCAGCGTGGCGATCTGATCCCGCAGCTGCTCCGTCTCCACGACGGACGGCGCGTACAGCGATTCGCTTTTTCCCCCGAGCTTCTTGGACAGTTCGTACGCGATATGATTGGAATGCACCTCGGTGCGCTCGTTGCCCATGCCGCCGATCAGCGGCACGATTTTCACGTTGTCCTTCTTGTCCAGCGGAAATTCCCTCACCATATGGTACAGCGTGTTGCCCCAGGACACCCCGACGCGGTCTCCGTTCTTGATCAGCTTCTGCACGAACAGGGCGGCGGCTTTGCCGACGGCGCTCGTCACCAGCTCCTTGTTCAAGTCCCGCGTAGGCACGACCAACACTTGCTTCAGATTATAGGCAAGCTCGATTTCCTTCTCCAGCTCGGACGTCTGCTGCGGATCGTCGTGCACGATAATTTCGACGACGCCGATCTCGCGCGCCTTCTGAATCATCTTGGAGATGATCGGACGCGAGATGCCGAATTTCTCCGCCAGCTTCTCCTGCGTCCACGATTCGTAGTAGTAAAGCTTGCATATTTTCACCATCAACCGGATGTCTTCGGAGCTCATCCGCAATCCCAACTTTCTCTTACTCGGTGCTGAAAACCGGGCTTTTTGAACGCTGCTTTTACTCTGCTTAACTCTACTTAAACTCTCTACTAGTATACACGATTCGCCTCCGCAGACTAGGAAATCCCCTCGCCGAAACCGCCGATTCCGCAAGTTTAACGCTGCGATTACATTCGTGTGACATTCGACGAATCTACCGAATTTACAATTGTTTTGTAAGCGAACATATGTAAAAAGCAAGCGAAGACAGTCGAGGTGAAAGGATGGATATTACCATTTTGGGATACTGGGGAGGTTATCCTTCGGCGGACGGAGCGACGGCCGGTTACTTGATCGATACGGGCGAGGGGCAGATTTTGCTCGACTGCGGCAGCGGGGTGATGAGCCAACTGGTCAAGCACACCCGGGTCGACAAGCTGGACGGGGTCATCCTCTCGCATCTCCACTATGACCATATGGCGGACATCGGCATTCTCCAATATGCCGCGACGGGAGCGATCCGCAACGGGAAAATGCAAGGCAAGCTGTCGCTGTTCACCCCTTCGGAGCCGGTGAACGTGCTGTCGACCTTGTACGGGAACCATTCCGAAATTACGATCATCGATCCGGCCCAGCCGGTGAAGCTAGCCGGCGCGCGGGTCGAATTCGTTCCGGTCGATCACACGATTCCCTGCTACGCGGTCAAAATCACGTACCGGGGCAAGGTGCTCGTCTATTCGGGAGACACGTCGTATTGCGACTCGCTCGTCGAGCTGGCGAAGGACGCAGACATTTTCCTGTGCGAGGCGACGATCTGCGAAGGCAGCAAGCATACGACAGGAGCCGGCCATATGGACGCCAGTCAGGCCGGCATGATCGCGGGCAAGGCCAACGTGAAAAAGCTCGTGCTTGTCCATCTTCCCGGAGACGGGAATTTCGAGCATATGCGCCAGTCGGCCAGCGAAGCGTTCGGAGGTCCGGTCGAGCTGCCCGACACTTCCCGGATGTACACCGTATGAGCGCCGGGCAACCGAGGCGTCGGCTGCTGGCGCTGGATATGGACGGCACGCTGCTGGACGGCGACAAGCGGATTACGGACGAAGTTCGCCGGGCGCTCGCCGCTTATCTCGGGCAAGACGGATTGCTGACGATCGCCTCGGGCCGGTTTCCGGCATCCGTATGGCTGCACGCCAGAGAGCTGGAAATGAACGTCCCGCTCATCGCGCTGAACGGCGCGGTCATGCTGGATCAGCAAACAGGCGGCCTGCTGCAAGGAAGTCCGATAGAAGCGGACGGCTTGATCTCGCTCATTCGTCTCGTGCAGGAACGCGGAGCTTATGTTCATCTCTACGGCTGCAACGAGCTGTACGTCGAGCGGCTGAACGAGATGAACGCCCGCTGGCCGCTCGCCAACGTGGTCGTAATTCCCGGCCGCGAACTGACAGAGAGCAACTACCGCGAGCAGACAAGTCTCATCCGGGTTATCCCGGTTGGCGACCTGACGAGCTTCGCAGGCTCGGACCCGAGGCCGGTATACAAGGCGACCGTCATCTGCGACAATCCCGGCTTGATCGACGAGCTGCTGGACGAGCTTGCCGTGCGGAACGCCTTCGCGCTGACGAGGACGGGCAGACGACGCTTCGATGTCAATGCGTCCGGCGTCAGCAAGCGCACCGCGCTGGAGCTGCTGTGCCGGGAACGCGGAATACGGCCCGAAGAGGTGGCGGCGATCGGAGATTACGATAACGATATCGAGATGCTGCGATGGGCCGGACTTGGAATCGCGATGGGCAATGCCGAAGAGCGCGTGAAGCGGGTCGCTCGCGCCGTAACGGGCAGCAACCGGGAGAACGGCGTCGCGCGCGCCGTATGGCATCATCTCATAGATCATTAAACAGACAAAGAGGAGAGAAACACACATGTTGAAGAAAAGCACGATTCTGGCTTTGCTGGCCGCGACGGTTATCGTCGGCGGATGCGGCGCGAAATCGAATAACAACAATACAGGCAGCGCAGGGGCGGCGGAACCGTCCGCTCCGGCCTCTTCGCAAGCTTCGCCTTCGGCCGAAGCGCCCGCTCAGGCTTCCGGACAGATCTCGTTCTACACTTCCCAGCCGGAAGAGGACGTCGTCAAGCTGATCGCCGCGTTCAACAAATCCTATCCGGACGTGAAGGTCGAGACGTTCCGCTCCGGCACGGAGGAAGTCATCGCCAAGCTGCAGGCGGAGAAACAGGCAGGAGGCGTTCAAGCCGACGTGCTGCTGCTGGCCGACGCCGTTACCTTCGAGGGCTTGAAGCGCCAAGACCTGCTGCTCTCCTACAAGTCTCCCGAGATCGAGCATATTCCTGCCGAGCTGGCCGACCCGGACGGCATGTACACGGGAACGAAAGTGATGGCTACCGTCATTACGGTCAACACCGACCAGGTGACCAGCCTGCCGACATCGTGGAAGGCGCTGACCGCCGCCGAGAGCAAGGATGCGGCCATTATGCCGAGCCCGCTCTACTCCGGCGCCGCCGCTTACAACGTAGGCGTATTCTCCCGCACCGACGGCTTCGGCTGGGAGTTCCTCCAGTCGCTTAAGGACAACAACATGACCGTGATCAAAGGAAACGGCGCCGTTCTGAAAGCCGTAGCCAGCGGAGAGAAGGCGTACGGCATGATCGTCGACTACCTCGTTCCCCGCGAGAAGGCGAACGGCTCCCCGATCGATCTGGTTTATCCGGAGGAAGGCGTGCCGCTCATCACCGAGCCGATCGCGATTCTGAAAGGCACGGACAACGAAGCCGCCGCGCAAGCTTTCGTCGACTTCGTACTGTCGGAAGAAGGCCAGAAGCTGGCCGCGGAGATCGGATATACGCCGATTCGCGAAGGCGTAACGCCGCCTGCCGGACTGAAGGGCATCGCCGATTTCCACATTCTGTCCGGCGATCTGGCGACGCTGACCGACGAGCGCGAAGCGGACAAGAAGCAGTTTACCGATCTGTTCGGTAACTGATCGCGGAGCTGACAGCGGATGGCTACTTCCGACACTTCCGTCCTGGAGACGGGGATGAAGAAGGGCGGCGGGACGTTCCCCCGCTCTCTTCTCTCCGCATCGTCCTTAGGCAGATACGGGCTGCTGGCGTTCGGCGCGGCGGCGACATTCTTCTTCTTCGTGCTTCCGATCGCCAAGCTGCTGCTGCTGAGCGTGCAGAACGAGCAGGGCTTCACGCTGAGCTATTACTTCGAGCTGTTCCGGCAGGAGCGGTTCTGGAAGGTGCTCAGGCATACGTTCGTCATCGTGCTCGGATCGACCGCGCTCTCCATGGCGCTGGGCATCGTCGCCGCATGGCTGATGGCCTACACCGACCTGAAGCACAAGAAGCTGCTGAACCTGCTGATCGTGCTCGTGTTCGTGCTTCCGTCCTACGTGCTTACGCTGAGCTGGTCCTCCTTCATGGGGACGCAGGGTTTGATGGCGAGCTTCCTGCAGCTGTTCGACGCCGGGGCGAAGCCTTGGAGCATGTACAGCGCGGGCGGCATTATTTTCGTCATGGGCATTCATCACTTCCCGCTCGTCTACCTGTTTACGCTTAACGTATTGAAAAAGATCCCGAGGGATCTGGAATGGGCCGCCAAGACGGGCGGCGCCGGCAAGCTCAAGACGATCGCGCGGGTGACGCTGCCGCTCTCGCTGCCCGGTATAACGGCCGGCGGATTGCTCGTCTTCCTGGCTTCGCTGGACAACTTCGGCATTCCCGCTTTTCTCGGGACGCCGGTCAATATCAGCGTGCTCAGCACGCTTATCTATGAAGAGATTATCGGCTTCGGGCCGTCCGCGTTCGCGCGCGGAGCGTCGCTGTCCGTGCTGCTCGGCGTGATCGCGATCGCGGGAACGCTGCTGCAATGGTTCACCGTCCGCAAGAGCAAAGCGACGGAGACGGGGCGTATGGACGACGAACCCCGCTACGCGCTGGGAAGAGCCCGCGCGTGGGTCGGAGGGGCGATGTGGGGCGTGCTGATCCTCATCACGATCGTGCCGCTGCTGTCCATGATTACGTTGTCGCTGCGCAAATCCTACGGCGGCAAGCTGAATTGGAGCACCATGACTTTAGACAACTACCGTTACGTTCTGTTCGACAATCCGGTCATCTGGCAGGCGATCAAGAACAGCCTCGTTCTATCGTCGATTACGCTGGTCGTCTGCCTCGTGATCGGCACGCTGTTCGCCTTCTACAGAGTCAGAAAGCCGTCCAAGCTGAACAAGCTGGCCGAGCTGGCGATCTCGATCCCGTATACGCTGCCGGGCATCGTGTTCGCGCTGTCGATGATCCTCGTATGGATGGAGCCGGTGCCGGGCTGGAATCCCGGCATCTACGGAACGACGACGATATTATTGATCGCTTACGTGTGCCGCTTCCTGATTCTCCAGATCAGGTCCGGCGTGACCGCCTTCATGCAGATCGACGCTTCGATGGAAGAAGCGGCCCGCGTCTCCGGCGCAGGTCCGTGGACCCGTTGGCAAGCGATTCTGCTGCCGCTGCTCCTGCCCGGAATCGTCGGCGGGGGGCTGCTCGTCTTCCTGACCGCGCTCACCGAGCTGACCGTATCGGCGCTGCTGTACTCTTCGGGAACGCAGACGATCGGCGTGACGATCTTCGGCTTCGAGCAGGCCGGGAAGACGCTGTATTCGACCGCCTTGTCCAGCTTGATCGTGCTGTTTATTTTCGTCGGAGCGGGACTGCTTCAGCTGCTGCAGAAATGGACCGCCCGCAGAGGAGGAAACAATTAATGAGCATTCAACTTCACGACGTCGGCAAAACATTCGGAAGCTACACGGCGCTCTGCAACGTCAATCTGAATATCGCCGACGGAGAGTTCGTCGCCATTCTCGGCCCTTCCGGCTGCGGCAAAACGACGCTGCTGCGCATGCTGGCGGGCTTCGAGCAGCCGACCTCCGGTGAGATCCGGATGGACGGCGAAGTCGTCGCCGGCGCAAGCACGCTCGTACCGCCGGAGAAGCGGCGCATCGGCATGGTGTTCCAGCATTTCGCGCTGTGGCCTCATATGAACATTTACGAGCATGTCCGTTTTCCGATCCGGACGCACAAGAAGACGCCGAAGGCGATCCGCGACAACGAAGCGTCGCGCATTGAGCAGGTGCTGGAGCTGGTCGGCCTGTCGCATCTGTCCCAGCGCATGCCGCACGAGCTGTCCGGCGGGCAGAAGCAACGGGTTGCGATCGCGCGGGCCATCGCGGCCGAGCCTTCGCTGCTGCTGATGGACGAACCGCTGAGCAGCCTGGACGCGCTGCTGCGCATGAACATGCGCCGCGAAATCCAGAGCGTGCACCGTCAGACGGGCTCGGCGATCGTCTACGTGACGCACGATCAGGGCGAAGCGCTGTCGATGGCCGACCGGATCGTCGTCATGAAGGAGGGGCGGATCGAGCAGATCGGCACGCCGCAGGACATTTATTTGAGGCCGGAGACCGAGTTCGTCGCGCAATTCGTCTCCAAGGCCAACCTCGTTCGCGGGCATTGGGACAACGACTTGTTCATCCCGGAAGGCTCCGGCAGCTCCGTGCAATGGCGCGGCGCCGGGGTGGCCGGCTACTTCAAATCGAACGGGCTGTACCCGGTCAGGCCGGATCAGTTGGAGCTCGGTCCCGCTCGCGAGGGCGGATTGGTCGGCCAAGTGGCCAACGTGCAGTTCCAGGGCAAGGAGTTCAACTACGATATCGTCGCCGCCGGCCAGCAGTGGGAGGTCGTCTCCCCCGTGCCGTACAAGCTGCACGACCAAGTGTCGGTGACGATTCCGGAGCGGGAGCTTCAATATGCTTAAGACGAAGCGCGTTTTGTTTTTCGATATCGACGGCACGCTGCTCGACGAGCGCAAGCGGCTGCCGTCCTCGGCGAAGGAGGCGCTGAGGCGTCTGCAGGAGGCCGGGCACGAGCTCGTGCTGGCGTCGGGCAGATCGCCGTTTATGATCGCCCGGTTGGCGGAGGAGCTGCGCATCGACTCTTACGTCGGCTTTAACGGCCAATACGTCGTGCTGAGAGGGGAACGGATTTATACGAATCCTTTTCGCACCGACGATCTCCGCGCCCTGTCCGGGTTTGCTTCCCGCCGCGGCCACCCGCTCGTCTACCTGAACGAAGGGCAGATGCGTGGCAGCGTGAACTATCACCCCTATGTGGACGAATGCATCGGCTCGCTAAGGCACGAGCATCCGGCATGCGACCCGCGTTTCTATGAACGGACCGACGTGTACCAGACGATGCTGTTCTGCCGGGAAGGGGAGGAACGTCCATACGAGGAGGCTTTTCCCGGTCTGCGGTTCGTCCGGTGGCATCCCCGCTCCGTAGACGTTCTTCCGACCGGAGGGTCGAAGGCGAATGGCATCGCGCAGCTGATCGGCAGGCTGGACTTCGACCCGGAGCAGGCCTACGCTTTCGGCGACAACCTGAACGACGTGGAGATGTTCCGGTATGTCGGCCACAGCGTGGCGATGGGCAACGCGCCCGAAGCGGTCAAGAAGCTGGCGCGTTACGTGACGACAGCCGTGGATCGCGACGGCATCGCCAACGGGCTTCGTCTGGTCGGATTGCTGAATTGAACCGTCCGCCCGCGCAAAAGGTTTTCTTCCCCGGCGATTATCCGTTACAATAAAGGAAAGCCTTACGCCGAAAGAGGATTCCGCCATGAAAGTCGTCTTAGCGACACTGAACGCCAAATACATTCACACCTCGCTCGCCCTGAGATATTTGAAAGCCTACGCCCAGGACGAGTTCGACATCGACATCGCCGAATATACGATCAAGGACCCCGCCATGGCGGTTGCCTCCGATCTGTTTTCCAAGAAGCCCGACGTGATCGGGTTTTCGTGCTATATCTGGAACATCGAAGAGACGATCGTCATCGTGGACATGCTGCGCAAGGTGCTGCCCGAGACGAAGATCGTGCTCGGCGGTCCGGAAGTTTCCTATGATACGGACTATTGGATGAACCGGCTCTCCTCCGTCGACTTTATCGTGATGGGGGAAGGCGAGGAGACGTTCCGAGACCTGCTGCGGCAGATCACCGGGGAACGCAAATATCACTTCGTCTTCGGCCTGGCCTATCGCAAGGACGGCGAGGTCGTCATCACGCCGGGGCGCCCGAAGCTTGACCTGAACGCCATACCGTCGCCCCACAGGTTCCAAGAGGACATTCCTTCGCTGCGCAACCGCGTCGTCTACTTCGAGACGAGCCGGGGCTGCCCGTTCAGCTGCCAGTTCTGCCTGTCCAGCATCGAGGTCGGCGTTCGCTACTTCGATATGGAGCGGGTGAAGGCAGAGCTGACTTACCTCATCGACAGCGGCGCCAAGCTGATCAAGTTCGTCGACCGCACGTTCAACATCAAGCGCGATTACGCGATGGAGATTTTTCAGTTTCTGATCGATAACCACAGAGGCTGCGTGTTCCAGTTCGAGATTACCGCGGACATCATGCGTCCGGAGGTGCTCGATTTCCTGGCCGAGCACGCGCCTCCGGGCGTTTTCCGCTTCGAGATCGGGGTGCAGTCGACGAACGATCCGACGAATCTGGCGGTGCAGCGCCGTCAGAACTTCGCGAAGCTGACGCGCACCGTCGTCAAGGTGAAGGACAGCGGCAAGATCGACCAGCATCTGGACTTGATCGCCGGCCTGCCGCATGAGGATTACGATACGTTCCGCAAGACGTTTAACGACGTGTTCGCGCTCAGGCCCGAAGAGCTTCAGCTCGGCTTCCTGAAAATGCTGCGGGGAACGGGGCTGCGCAACGACGCGGCCAAGTTCGGGTATATTTATTCGGAGCGCGCGCCGTACGAGATGCTCGGCAACGACCTGATGCCGTTCGGCGACATCGTCCGGATCAAGCGGGTGGAGGACGTGCTGGAGAAATTCTGGAACGCCCACCGGATGGACCGGACGATCGAATATTTGGTCGGAAGCGCCTATCCGTCTCCGTTCGACTTCTTCCAGGCGTTCGGGGATTATTGGGAGGAGCGGGGCTGGAGCCGGATCGGCCATCAGCTCGAGGATCTGTTCTCGCGGCTGTGGGCGTTCCTCGAGCACGACGCGCGGCCGGAGCTGGACCGCGACGTCGCGTTCGGCCTGCTGCGCATCGATTACTATTTGCAGCACAAGTACAAGCCTCGCAAGCTTTGGTGGGAAGACCGTCTGGACAAGCGGGATTGGTCCGCTGGGCTGAAGTACGCGGCGGAGCAGCTCGGCGCGGACGAGCGCGAGCTGCAGAAGAAGAGCGCGCTGGACCGGCTGCCGTTCGATTACGGCGCTTGGGTGCAGGAAGGCCGGGTCGATCGCGAGCGGCCGTCGCTGCTCGTCTTCCAATACTCGGGCGAGGAAGCGGGGCCGCAGTTGCTGGCGCTGCCGCTTCCGGAGGGGATTGCGGCAGTTAAATAAAAGGGCGAGAGGTGGATAAGGAACATGGTTTATTTGGCGAACAAAGAACGTTACGCATCGATGAAATACAACCGGGTAGGACGCTCGGGGCTGAAAATTCCGGCGGTGTCGCTCGGACTCTGGCACAACTTCGGAGGCATCGATTCCTTCGAGAACGGCCGCGCATTGGTGAGGCACGCCTTCGATCTGGGAATCACCCACTTCGATCTCGCGAACAACTACGGACCGCCTCCGGGATCGGCGGAGGAGATGTTCGGACGGCTGCTCGCCACCGACCTGAAGCCTTACCGGGACGAGCTCGTCATCTCGACGAAAGCCGGCTATTACATGTGGGAAGGCCCTTACGGAGAATGGGGCTCGCGCAAATATTTGCTGTCCAGCCTCGATCAGAGCTTGAAGCGGATGGGGCTTGACTACGTTGATATTTTCTACCACCACCGTCCAGATCCCGATACGCCGCTGGAGGAAACGATGGCCGCGCTCGACCATGCGGTCCGCTCCGGCAAGGCGCTCTATGTCGGCATCTCCAACTACCGCGCGCCGGAAGCGAAGGAAGCGATCCGCATCCTGAAGGAGCTCGGTACGCCGCTGCTCATTCACCAGCCGCGCTACAGCATGTTCGACCGCTGGATCGAGGACGGGCTCCAGGACGTGCTGGAAGAGGGCGGCGTCGGCTCCATCGTGTTCTCGCCGCTGGAGCAAGGGCTGCTGACGAACCGCTATCTGAACGGCATTCCGCAGGATTCGAGAGCGGCGGGAGCGTCCGTCTTCCTGAACGAAGGGAACATTACTCAAGAGAAGCTGGACAAAGTGCGCAAGCTGAACGAGATCGCGGAATCCCGCGGGCAGACGCTGGCGCAATTGGCGCTCGCATGGGTGCTGCGCGGGGAGCGGGTGACGAGCGTGCTGATCGGCGCGAGCAAGACGTCCCAGCTCGACGACAACGTCGCGATGCTGAAGCGGCTCGACTTCTCGGAGGACGAGCTGGCTCGGATCGAAGCGATTTTGAAGTAACGGATGGGGGCTGCCCCATAAGTGGGGTCGTACAAGATTGCCGATGAAAAAAAAGAATGGGCATCTATCTTCCGGAGACACCGGAGGGAGATAGATACCCGTGACTATCCATCCATCGATGATCGTTCAGTACGACTCTACACTTAGGGGCAGTCCCCTGTTTTATGGAGCCGGTAATCGATACGCTGGAGGGGAAATACCGGATGAACCACGCGGTAGGAAGAAGAATAGAAGAGCTGGAGCGATTGGCTCCGCCATTGACGGCGCAGCCCGATCTGGACGCGTATTGGGACGGGGAGCTTGAGCGGTATGCCGCCAAGCCGCTGAACGCGACGAGAACGCTCGTCGAGACGCCGTTGGCGTTCATGGAGACGTACGACGTCGCGTACGAGGGCTTCGACGAGACGCCGATTCGCGGCTGGTACTTGCTGCCGAAGTTTCCACGGAGAGACGACCGCAAGCTCCCGTGCGTCGTGCTGTACCACGGATACGGGGGAAGCCGCGGCTATCCGGAGGATTACGCCTCGTACGTACTGATGGGCCTCGCGGTATTCGCCATCGACGTCCGCGGCCAGGCGGGGGAGACGGGTAATCTGATGCCGCAGCCGTACGGCATGACGAGGGGCTGGCTGACGCAGGGCATCCTGGATCGGGATACGTGCTACTACAAAGCGATCACAATTGATGCGCTCAAGGCGCTCGATTGGGCCGCCGACCAGCCGGAGGTAGACCGGAGCCGGATCTGCGCGATGGGCGGCAGTCAGGGCGGAGGACTCGCGATGATCGCCGCGGCGCTGTCCGACAAGCCGGCGATCGCGGTCCCTCATATTCCGAACATGTGTCATATGGATTTCGGCATCCTGAACTCGGCCAGCTCGCTGACGGAGGCCGCTTCGTTCGTGGAACGATTCCCCGGCCATCTGGAGGCGGTACTGCGCACGCTCAGCTACTTCGACAACATGAACCTGGCGCATCGCATTCGCATCCCGGTATTCGTCACCGTCGGCCTGAAGGACCCGGTCACGATGCCGGAGACGATCTACGCGGCGTACAACCGGATCGAAGGGGATAAGCGCATTGCGCCGTTTCCGTTTACCGGCCATGCGGTTACCGGGGAGATGCAGCGTCAGGCACTGGATTTCATCGCTTCAAGGCTGCTGTAGTAGCCCGTCGATAATGCGCATTCTCCCGCTTGTCGACCAGCTCATGCCGACCCAGTTGGGCGTGCTGCGCACGCGATCGTTCGCGACGGCCCGGATGGCTTGCCATTCCGGGCTTTCTTGCATGCCGGCGAAGATCGTCTCGTCCTCCGGGTAGAAAAAGACGTTTTGCACGAACAGATGGTCGGTGTCCATATCTGGATATTTGTCGGGGGAAAATTCCACGTTCATCGCGTTGGACGGCACGCAGAAGCCCGGCTTCAGCCCGAGATCGCGGTAAATCAGATCGTTCATCGGGTGGTTGGACAGTCCTTGGATACGAATCAGCTTGTGAATGACCCTCATGATCGTTACCGTCTCGCTGCCGTAACGCTCCCTCAGCGGCCCCCTCGCCTCCTCGATTTTGCGCTCGAGCAGCTTGAAGTTGCGCTCGGCCTCCGCCTCCCTGCCGACGATCTCGGCGATTCTCCGGTTGTTGACCTGCCAATCCATACTCAGGCTGATGACGACCGTAGGCGCGATCTGCTTGAACTGCTCCAGGAACGGCCTGTGGTAATCGTCGCACAGAATCAGATCGGGCGCGGCTTGGCGCATTTCGGCGATTTTGCCGGCGACGATCGTCTGGTGCGTGCTTCGATCCATCGTTTTGGCTTTGTGGCAGTTCGCCCAGTAGACCGGGGATGCGCCGAGCGACTCCAGCATGTCCTGGAAGCGCAACGTCGAGGCCGCCGCGATCCGCAGGTTTTTTCTGCGGACGAAATGGGACGGGGACATGCCGACATGCCGCTTGAACATTCTGCTGAAATAGAACTCGTTGCCGAAGCCGCTGTCCGCCGATATGTCTTTAATGGAGCGGGTGCGCTCCACGAGCATCTGCTTCGCCTGCTCGATGCGGTAACGATTCAAGTAATCGATCGGCGACAGGCCGTACATTTTCTTGAACTCCCTGGAGTACGAGGTCGGGGTGAAGCCGGAGATGTCGCTGAGCGTCTCCAGCTTGATTTTGTCCCGAAAACGGCTGTGAATATAATCGAGGCTCTGCGCGACCCCTCCGCCGATCCACCTGCTTCCGTCCCCGGACGCAGCAGCGGAGAGCAGTTCGTGCACGAGGTGGTGGAACAGAAGATGAAGCCTGCTTCGTCCGGCCGGATCGACGCTTCGGACACGGTGCAGCTCCGCGATTCGTTCCGTCAGCGAAGCGGGGTCTTCTACCGGCACTTCGCCGGCGGGCCACAAGCGATCCAGCCAACACTCTTCGCCTCCCGCCCCTTTCTCCTCGTTGCCCCGTGTTTGCCATTTTCCCCTGCGCTTGATCAACATCGGCGTTTCTACGAATAACAAATAGAGCTTCGTGTCGGCGCCGCGGTCGACGAATTCGACCTGCGTGCCGAGAGGCAGGTGATAGAGAGCCCCGGACTTGACGACGACGTAGTGGGAATCTCCGATCGTCGCGGTTCCTTCTCCGTCCGTCACGTAGACGAGCATGCGGGCGGGCGCCCGGAAGCGCCGAATGCCCGCCGCCGCGCGCAGCGACCGGCGGTAGACCGATGAGAGCAGCAGCAGGGAACCGGAGCTGCGGCCGGTCCGATCGGTGTTCATGCAATCTCCTCCTGGGCGTATCGAGATAAAATCGGGCATTTATTCTGGATAGGATCGGACATGTACATCGAGAGTCCCTCTCATTATAATTGATAAAGATTCTCATTATCATCATAATTTTTCTTACAAAGGGGAGCTTCTCGTCATGCTGTTCAGATCAAGGAAACATCAAGCTATTGTTGCGGTTATAAGTCTGCTGCTCATTATGCTTGTTGCCGCCGCGTGCGGCAATAACGGCAATTCCAGCAATACCGGAAGTTCTTCTCCGGCGGCAGCGCAAGCTTCGCCCTCCGCTTCATCTACCGTTTCTCCATCGGAGTCCCCGTCTCCTGCCGAAAGCGCGGGCGCGGCAACGAGGGTCGTGCAGGATGCGTTCGGAGAAGTCGAAGTTCCGACGCATCCGGAAAGAGTCGTCGTGCTGAACTCTTCCGGTCTGGATAACGTGCTCGCCGTGGGCGTCAAGCCGATCGGAGCGCCGTACAGCATATCGGTCAACGCGAACTTCTTCGCCCATCTGGCCGAACGGACGGACGGCATCGAGAATACGGGCACGACGGACCAGCCCAACCTCGAGTCGATCGCCAAGCTGAACCCCGACCTGATCATCGGACAGCGGGATACGCACGAAGCGGTGTACGAAGACCTGAAGCGGATTGCTCCGACCGTTCTGACCGAGCGGGTCACCGGCGATTGGAAAGGGCTGCTCCGCGATCAGGCGGACGCCGTCAACAAGCTCGGGGAAGCGGACCGGCTTATCGGCGAATTCGAAGCGCGCATCGCGAAGTTCAAGACGGACATGGGGGATAAGCTCGCGAACGTGACGGTCAGCCTCATTCGTCCGCGGGAAGACCATATCCGCATCTACACGGAGAATTCTTATGCCGGCGCTATCGTCAAGGAAGCGGGGCTGGCCCGTCCGGCCAATCAGCAAGGCGTATCGGGCCAGCATATCGCGATTACCGAGGAGCAGATCGGGGACATGGACGCGGACGTCATTATTTCGTTCGGCAGAGAGAGCGAAGCGGCGTATTTTAACGAGAAAATCCAGACGAATCCGCTGTGGGGCACGCTGTCCGCGGTGCAGAACGACCGGGTCCATATGGTCAACTGGGAAACGTGGCTGAGCGGCCAAGGCATTCTGGCGTCCAATCTGATCCTGGACGACCTGTATCGCTTCTTCGGTGCGCAGTAAGGAGCTCGGTTCGGCGATGCGTCCGGCGGGAATCGTCATCGGCCTGCTGCTGGTCGCCTTCTGCCTGGTCGTCAGCATCGCGTTCGGCAAGCAGGCCATCTCTCTGTCCGAAGTGTACCGGTCCATCTTCGAGTTCAACGGGTCCAGGGAGCATTTGATCGTGCGGACGGTGCGCGTGCCGCGGGCGCTGATCGCGATGGCTGTCGGAGCTTGCCTGGCCATGGCCGGAGCGATCATGCAGGCCGTCACCCGCAACGCTCTGGCCGGGCCGGAGCTGTTCGGGGTCAATCAAGGGGCTGCTTTCCTCATCGTCATCCATCTGTATTTGATGGGCGGCGTGTCCGGCTCGTCGGCGATTGCGTATGCGTTCGTCGGTGCAGGGGCCGCGGGGCTGACCGTCTATCTGCTCGGCACGATGGGCGCGAGCGGGTTGACCCCGCTGAAGCTGATCGTAGCGGGAGCGACGATCAACCTGCTGCTCGGAGCGCTGACGCAGGGCATATTGGTGTTCGACGAGCGTTCGCTCGATACGATGAGGTTCTGGCTGGCCGGATCGCTTACGGGAAGAAGCACGTCTCTGTTCGCCGAGGTGGCGCCCTATATGCTGATCGGCGTCGCGGGGGCGTTGATCATGGGGAGACAGATCAACCTGCTCAGCCTCGGCGAGGAGACGGCGCAGGGGCTCGGGCTGCGCACCGGCCTGGTCAAGGCGCTGTCGCTGCTCGCGGTCGTCCTGCTCGCCGGCTCGTCGGTGGCGATCGCCGGGCCGATCGGCTTCGTCGGGCTCGCCGTGCCGCACATCGTCCGCTATCTCGTCGGCCAGGATTACCGCTGGGTGCTGCCGTATTCCGCGCTGGCCGGAGCGGCGCTGCTGCTGACGGCGGACATCGCGGCTCGGTTCATCGTTCCTTCCCAGGAAGTATCCGCGGGCGTCGTGACCGCCGTCTTGGGAGCGCCCTTCCTGATCTATCTGGCGCAGAGGAGGGCATAACGAACGATGGAGACGGTAAGAAACAGAGGCGCATCGTTTGTCCTTGTCCTGTCGGCGCTCGCCGCGCTTAATCTGCTCGTTCTGCTGCTGCAGATCGTGCTGGGGGATTTCCCCATTCCCGCGGCAGAAGCGCTTCACGCGTTGTTCGGGGCGGGAAGCGAGCGGTTCGACCTGGTCGTGAACCGCTTCCGGTTCCCGCGCGCGCTGGTTGCCTTCCTGGCCGGCGCGGGTCTGGCGCTGTCCGGCACGATTCTGCAGGGCATCACGCGCAATCCGCTCGCTTCGCCCGGCGTGCTCGGGCTCAATTCGGGAGCGGCGCTGGCCGCGGTGGGCTGCATGGTGCTCGCTCCGGGCGTTCCCGTAGCGATGCTGCCCTTCGCCGCCTTCGCCGGCGCGCTGCTGGCGGCGCTGCTGTCCTACGCGTTGGCCTGGAGACGGGGGCTGTCGCCGGTCCGACTCGTGCTCGTCGGCGTCGGCATCGCCGCGTCGGCGGGGGCCGTCGTCAGCTTCCTGCTCACGTTCACCGATCTGGCGCAGGCGAAGGCGGCCGTGATCTGGATGTCCGGCAGCGTCTACGGCCGGAGCTGGGAGCATTTCTGGCCGCTGCTGCCGTGGCTGGCCGTCGGCTTTCCGGTCGCGCTGCTGTTGTCGAGAAGCCTGGACGTGCTGCAGCTGGGAGATTCGCTGGCGACCGGCCTCGGGACGAAGCTGGAGCGGGTCCGCGCGCTGCTGCTGCTCGTGGCGGTCGCCTCCGCGGGAGCGGCCGTCGCGATGGCCGGCACGATCGGCTTCGTCGGCTTGATGGCGCCGCATCTGGCGCGCTTCATCGTCGGCTCCATGTCGCGGCGGCTGCTCCCCGCGGCCGTGCTGACAGGCGGCCTGCTCGTGAACGCCGCCGATCTGCTCGGCCGGACGGTCGCGGCGCCGCTGGAAATTCCGTGCGGCATTCTGATCGCCCTGATCGGCGCGCCGTACATGGTCTATTTGCTGTTCAAGAAGCGCAATCAATAAATCGTCGAAGGGAGCGATTCGCATGGGGACGGACGGTTATCCCGTAGCCGAGACGCTGCGTCAGCGCAGGACGATCCGGCAGTTCAAGCCCGACCCGGTACCGTTTCCTCTGTTGCTGGAGCTGCTCGATACCGCCAACTGGGCTCCCAATCACGGGCTTCGCGAGCCGTGGAGGTACATTCTGTATCAGGGAGAGGCGCGCTCCGAATTTACGGAGGCGGTGCTAGGTTCGATGTCCGCGGAGGACAAGGCGAAGTACGCGGAACAGAGAATCAGGGACTATGCGGTCATTCCGTGTCACCTGATCGTCGTCATGAAGGAAGATCCGCGGCAGAAGCAGTGGGAGGAGGACTTTGGGGCGGCGTGCGGTTGGATTCAAAGCTTTCAACTGGCGGCGTGGGAGCGGGGAATCGGCGTCGTATGGAAAACGAATCCGTACATCTACTCGCCGCACTTTCGCCGGGCGGTCGGCGTAGCGGACGGGGAGAAGGTCGTCGGCGTGCTTCACGTCGGTTATCCGGATCTCATCCCCGACCCCCGGCCCCGCTCCCCGGCCGAATCCAAGCTTACGGTGCGGGGATAGAAGGTCGGCAGGGCTTCATATCGGTCGGTTACCCGGATCTCGTTCCCGCCCCCAAACATGTTGTCAGGCTAAGCTACTCTCCCGGAGTTGATGAGCAAGCGCACTCGGGATCGAGATCGAGTGACAGGGAATCGCCTAAGACGATGGGGTAACGTTATTTGATTCGCGGCAAGGTGGGTGAAGTGAGGTTAGCATTATGGCCTAACGCTATTGTGTTGAGCAAAGGCGATATTGTGGGCATAGGGAAGAGATAACGCTACGCCATCGCTCTATTGACCGCTCCCCGAGTCCGAATCGGTCAAATAGCGCTACGCCGTAGCGTTATCAATTCCACCACCCAACCCGGCAGGTCGTTGTTCCTATAAACGAAATGCCAAAACCCCTTCAAGCACCCGATGTACGACATGTCTGATTCGGCGCTTACCTGTCCTTGTACAGCTCCCGCATCACGTGTCCGAGCTCGGGCACGATCAGGCGAGTCATCGCCAGGCGCACGGCGCCGGTTGAACCCGGCATCGAGAAGACGGCGGTCGATCCGATCGTGCCGGCGATGGCGCGGGACAAGATGGCGGCCGAGCCGATGTCCTCGGTGAAGCTGAGATAGCGGAAAATTTCGCCGAAGCCCGGCATCTCCTTATGCAGCTGATCGCGGACCGCTTCGAACGTCGTGTCCCTGCCCGCGATGCCGGTGCCTCCGTTCAGCAGCACCGCCTCCACTTGCGGATTTTCCGCCGCCGATCGCAGCAGCGCCGCGATGCCTTCGTAGTCGTCCTTCACGATCGCGTACTCGGCGACCGTATGCCCGGCTGCTTCCAGCAGCTCGCGAATGAGCTGTCCGCTCTTATCTGTCTCCGGCGTGCGCGTGTCGGAGACGGTAAGGATGGAGCAAGCGACGCTGGAGGGAGCTTCCCGGCGGTGCTGCTCGGTCGAATTCGATGTCAATGCCAACGTCTCCTTCTCTATCGGTTTCCTAGAAAATAACAGATATTCGACACGGAGACAAGCGACAAAATGCAAACCGTCGAACGTTCCGCCCGCTCAGGCAGGGGACGGCGTTCGACGGTTTGCGCTTTTACTTGTAATGAGAAGTCTCGAAGATGAACACTTCGCCTTCCAGGTCGCTGACGGCCGGCTCGACGTAGATCGTCACGTAGCGGTCTCCCGTGAATTTCGATACGTTCAGCTCGATCTCCGTGACGGTTCCTTTGGGGATGTTCGCCGTTTTGAGCTGTTCTCCGTTGTCGTCGGTGAACCGTACGACGGCCGCTTCCGTGCTCGCGATATGCAGCGCCAGCGTGGCGTACTTGCCTTTAGGATAGACGTACAGATTTTGATAACCGTAAGGGATGTACAGCAATTTGCTGTATTTCTTACCCGCATACGTCAGCTTGTCGGACTGTCCGGAATGGATTTCGTAGCCGCCCGCTTCATACTGCGATTCGAACAGCGGCAGTGTCTTAGGCGCCTCCGGCAGCACGGAGGAGGCCTCCTTGTCGTTCGTGTACTTGGAAGTGTCGAAAATATAGACTTCGCCGTGAAGATTGTCGTGGAACGGTCTCGCATAGATGGTGACGTATTGATCTCCGGTGAACTTGGATACGTCCAACGTGACCGTAGATACGACGCCCTTCTGAATCTCCGCGGTTTTCAGCTTTTCCCCGCCGGCTCCGAGGAACTCGACGACCATGACTTCGGAAGCGCCGATCTGCAGCGACAGGACCGGATATTTTCCCTCGGGATACACATAGAAATGTTGATAGGGTTCAGGAGAATATAAAACCCGGCTGTATTTCTTTCCGGCGTACGTCAGCTTGTCGGATTGTCCGGTATGCAGCTCGTAGCCGCCTTGCTCATAGCGGGAATCGAACAGCGGCAGCGTTGCCGCGGACGGAGCCGAACCGCCGCTGCCGCCCGTTCCCGAGGACTTGCCGGAGGCGACGTGGATCGTTAAGGTTGCGGACTCGTACTTAATATCCAGGCCGAGAGCGCCGGAGATGGCGCGGACCGGCAAGTAAGTCGTCCCTTTGTAGCTCAGCGGAGGAGCGCTCGGCGTCCACTGGGCGCCGTCGATCAGAAACTTCAGGTTTGGATCGGCTTTGGCGACGACCGGCTCCAACCCGCGGGACTTCTCGCCTGCAGCCGTTAGTCCGCCTCCCGGAGCGGACGCACCGGATTTTCCGGTCAAAATGATAATGGAGCCGCTCGCCGCTTCGTATTTGATATCGAGGCCGAGCGCGTTCGATACGGCCCGTACCGGCAAGTAGGTCGTTCCTTTGTAGCTCAGCGGAGCGGACGGGGAAATCCAATCGCGGCCGTCGATCCGGAATTTTAATCTGTGGTCCAGATTGGCGTTAACGGACGCGGGGGCCGCAGCGGAGAGCGAGCCTGCTCCCAGGCCGAATAATACAAGGCATGCGATCAACAAACGGACGGTTGACTTCATCAAAATCGGTTCCTCCTTTTGGTCGGGGCGATGCGGTTATCGATTCGATCCAACTACAGCGAGAATGCCACGGAGAAACTATCGCGGTCTATATCACAAAACTATCAATTTGTATTACAATGGACGAAAATCGGGTGTTGCGGGGTCGGAAGAGGAGGAACGTCCGTCATGCGGATCGGAGAATTGCTCAATCAAGCCCAGAGGTCGACGTTCATTGGGCGCAAGACCGAGCTGGAGGCGCTGGATCGGCTGCAGGAAGCGGATCATCGATCCTGGAAGATCTTGAATTTGCACGGATTGAGCGGCATCGGCAAGACGACGGTACTGCGCATGTTCGCCGAAAGGACCTCGATCGGGCGCTGCCTCTACGTTCCCGGACACGACGGGCATCCTTCTCCCGCAGCCTTCGTTCAATGCCTCCTTCGCGAACTCGAGCCGGCCGATCGCGTCCTCTTCGAGCAAGGGGAGAGAAGCCAAGCCGATCTGATCCAGGAGCTGAACGGGAGTCTTATGCGCAGGGCGGAGGAAGCGGGCGGTATTGTCGTGCTGCTGGACGAGTTCGAGCAGTGGGTCGGAATCGAAGGCTGGATCAGGGAGGAGTGGATTCCTTCGCTCAGCCCGTCGGTTAAGCTGTGCATTGTCACCCGGAACGCGCTCGGAGCGGAGTGGAGCAAAGGCGGCTGGAACCGGTTGATCGACCGATTGGAGATGAAGCCGTTCACGACCGCGGAAGTGAGGGGATTTGCCGAAAAGCACGGCTTGACCGAACCCGAGAGCGTGCGCGTTCTGTACCGTCTGTCGGGCGGGATTCCCCTGTCCTTGTCCATTGCTTGCGACAGAATGCTGAAACAGGCCGTTCACGGTGCCGAAATCAGTCTTTTCGACGGGGAGACGCCGAACGGATTGCCGCTGGAGTGGCTGGGGGAGCTGCTCATCGAACCTTACTATGAACTGTTGGAGGCCGCATGCGTCGTATGGCGGTTCGATCAGGAGATTCTGGAGGCGATCGTTCGCCGCCCGCTGTCCGTCCCGGTTTTCCGGGAGTTCTGCAACTTGCCGTTCGTCGCGTGGCATCGCGATCATTGGAGAATACACGATCTGGTCCGCAAATGGGGAGTGGACGATCTCCAGCGCCGCAAGCCCGGCCAGTATGCCGAATATCGCGCCCGCGCGCTGCAAGTCGTTCAGCGAAGGGAGAGCGGCGATACCCTTCGCTCGTCCGAATGGACCTTCGACAAGCTGGCCTTGCACGAGGACGAGTTCATTCGTCAGCTTTGTTTTCAATGGGACGGGGAGACGGTCATACGGGAATGCGCCTTCTCCGATATGGAGCGGGCGGAGCGGCTGTATCATTCCTTCCACCGCCGCTTCTATCGGGCCGACTCCTCGGAGGACAGGCACGCGGCGGAGCTGCTAAGGCCGCTCTGGGAAGCGGACCCTTCCTCCTTCGTCGGAATGTGGAGGGACGGCCGGATGGTCGCTTTCTGCGCCGTCATTCCTCTCCACAGCAAGACCGTCGCCGTTCTTAAGCGCAGCCCGATTACGGCGCCTCTGGCGTCCCGCTGCGAAGAGGAGCAGGTCCGATACGCCATCCCGTTCGCGGGAATGGATACCGACGTGGAATACGAGATCAGCGGCATTCTCGCCAGAAGTCTGCTGATCCTTCTGAACCTGCAAGCGCGAATCGTGAATCTGCTGGCGGAATCCCACTGGATGCCTTACTTGCGGCTGATGGGATACGAACGCGCGGCTTGGGCCGACGGAGCAGCCGGGGACGGCACGATCTATCGGGCCTATCAGATCGATCTGCGAGACGATTCCCTGTCGGCCCGCATCGACCGGCTGCTGAGCGGATTGTCGCGTTCGGATGCGGATCGGGAACTCCCGAGCGGAGCCCGAGTGCCGACTTCCCCCGAAGAGACCGTTCGCCTCCTGAAGCCGATTCTTAAGCGCTTCGACAGGCTCCCTTACGAGCCGGCGCTGGGCGCGGAACTCTCCGGCTGGTACGAGGCTGCCGTACACTCCGGAGAAGGGGCGGGCTTGGCCTTGCGGCAAGATCTTCTGCGGGAGATCGAGCGGATGGAGACGGAGCGGGAAGAAGAAGCCGTCTACGGGAAAATCCTGAAATTGGCCTACGTTCGCAAAGTCGGCACGCACGAGACGATCGCGGAGCGGCTCAACTTGTCGGTGCCGACTTACTATCGGTATTTGAGCGTCGCGACGCGGAAGCTGGCTCTTCGGATGTGGCAATTAAAGAACGGCTCCGGGCCTTAGGGAGCTGGGAGAAACGAAGCTGCGATGTTGAAAACAGGGAGGAACATGCGAAACATGAAGTATAAAACAGTAGGAAAGACGGGCATTCAAGTATCGGAGCTATGCTTCGGCACGATGTCTTTCGGCGGCAATGCCGACCGGGAGACGTCCAAGAAGCTGTTCCATCGCTGCCTGGACAAGGGCATCAACTTCTTCGACAGCGCGAACGTCTACAGCGGCGGCGTGGCGGAAGAGATTCTCGGCGAATTGATCGCGGGCAGGCGGGACGAAGTGGTCATTACCTCCAAGGCGGGCTTCCCGTTCGGAACCGACCTGAACGCCCGCGGTTCCTCGCGCCGGCATCTGTTCCTGTCGGTGGAGCAGAGCTTGAAGCGGCTTAATACGGATCGAATCGAGTTTTATTTCATCCATACGTTCGACCCGCTGACGCCGATCGAGGAGACGGTCCGCGCCCTGGACGATTTGCGCCGGCAGGGCAAGATCCTCTACCCGGCCGTCAGCAACTGGGCGGCTTGGCAGATCGCCAAGGCGCTCGGCGTCTCCGCGAAGGAAGGTCTGGCCGGCTTCGAGCTGATCCAGCCGATGTACAATCTCGTCAAGCGTCAGGCCGAAGTCGAGATTCTGCCGCTGGCGGAGTCGGAGAAGCTGGGCGTCATCAGCTACAGCCCGCTCGGGGGCGGGCTGCTGACCGGCAAATACGGCGTAGGCAAGCGGCCGGAGACCGGCAGGCTGGTGGAGCAAACCAACTATACGAAACGTTACGAGAACGAAAACTATTATGCGATCGCGGACCGTTTCTCCGCTTACGCGCGCGAGCGCGGCATCCATCCGGCTACGCTTGCGGTGGCATGGACGCTCAGTCACCCTGCGATTACGGCGCCGATCATCGGAGCGCGAAACATCGAGCAGTTGGAGCCGTCTCTCGCTGCGGTGGACTTGGAATTCACCGAGGAATGGCGCAAGGAGATTACGGCGCTGTCGATCGACCCTCCGCTGGCGACCGATCGCAGCGAGGAAGCCGGACGCTGATCGCGAGGAAGGAGACGGCAGCATGTTCGCCAAAGAAATCTATACCGGCACGAAGGAAGACAATTACGGGACGTTGACGCGCCAACTGGAGCATCTCGTCGCGGATGAGCCGAACCGCGTCGCCAATCTGGCCAACGCCTCGGCTCTGCTGAACCAATTTCTCGATGAGATCAATTGGGTCGGGTTTTACTTGCTGGAGGAAGAGAAGGAGGAACTGGTGCTTGGTCCGTTCCAGGGATTGCCCGCGTGCATCCGCATCCCTCTCGGCAAGGGCGTGTGCGGCACGGCGGCGCAGCAGGGGGAGACGGTCGTCGTCGACAACGTGCACGAGTTTCCCGGCCACATCGCCTGCGACGCCGCTTCGAACTCGGAGATCGTTCTTCCTCTGCGCGATCGGGAGAGACGGCTGATTGGCGTGCTGGATATCGACAGCCCCCGCTTCGCCCGTTTCGATGCAGACGACGTTCGCGGCTTGACCGGGTTCGTCGAAGCGCTCGGCAGCCATCTGTAACGGACCGGAGCTTTCCGCCCGCGAATGCCAAAAGAGGCTTTCCGCACTCATCTTCCGATGATGCGCGGAAAGCCTCTTCAATGTTGTTACAGTGGACGAGCCGCTTCTTCGTCCGGACCGGCCTCTTCGGCGACGGCCGGATCGGAGACGGCGGGCGTCTCTTCGACTTTTGCCGGTTCCTTCACGATCCGGTCCACGATGGCCGGGACGAGCAGCGTCAAGACATAAGCGAACGTCATCCATACCGCATAAGCGTGATGCTGTCCTTCGGTGAACGAGGAGAACACCGAGCCTCTGTGCCAAATGACGAACGCGTTCAGCAGCAGCCCGATAACTGCGGCCGCGTAGCCGAACCGGGCGGCGGAGCCGCGCTCCTTGACGAGTCTCAGCCTGACGATCAAGGCCAGGCCGATCAGCAGCAGCAGCGACAGCATTTCGAGCAGGAACAAGGAGGTTCCGAAATAAGCTTCCCCGACTTCAAGCAGCACCCAGTCTCCGAACAAAAGGAAGAAGAGGGTAGGCACGGCCCATACTGCCAAACCGAGTCCCGCAATGATTAGTCCCTGCCGCATGGTCATCTATCCTTTCGCAAGTCGTATGGTCGGTCGTCTGCCCTATATTCGACAAAGCCGGGCAGAATCCTTCCCAGCTCCCGTTTCACGATTGACTCATCCGAAACGGAAGCCGTCAGCCCGAATCGGCTCAAGGCACCAGGCTGCGAAGCACGGTCATCGAGCCGTCCAGCGTATAGCCGCCCAGATTGGCCGGCAGCAGGAAGCAGTCTCCGGCTTTGGCGTCGACGAGGCCGCTCTCCCAGCCAATCGTGCCGCTGCCTTCGCAGACGATCACGATGACGAAGCTGTCCGGCGTCGTGGACAGCGACCACGGTCCGCGCACGATGCCTTTGTCCGTCTTGAAATACGGCGACTTCGCCAGCGTCAGCCACTCTCCCGGCACGGCGGAGGATGTATCCATCCGCTCGGCGCCCGCGCCTTCGTAGGCCGTAACGTTCAGCGAGTCTTCGATATGCAGCTCGCGCGGCTTGCCGTCCAGACCCGGACGGTCGTAGTCGTACAGCCGGTACGTCGTGTCCGAGTTTTGCTGAATTTCCGCCACGACGACGCCCGCGCACAGCGCATGCACCGTGCCGGCCGGAATGTAGAACGTGTCTCCCGCCTTGACGGACACCTCCTGCAAGCAGTCCATGATCCGGTTTTCCTCGATCGCCTTGGCCATCGCTTCCCGGTCTACGCCCGGCTTCAGGCCGTAAATGATTTTTGCGTCCGGCTTGGCGTCCAGCACGTACCACATTTCCGTCTTGCCCAGCTCGCCTTGCGGCAGCTTCTCGTAAGTATCGTTCGGGTGAACCTGGATCGACAAGTCGTCGTTGCAGTCGAGCAGCTTGATCAGCAAGGGGAAGCGCCCGTTGCCGGAAGCGCCCTTCGAGCCGAACCAGCTCTCGCCGACCGCCTCGCGGATTTCGTCCAGCCCTTTGCCCGCGAACGCGCCGTTCGTGACGTGCGATACGCCGTTCGGGTGATCGGCGATCATCCAGCCTTCGCCGATCGCGCCTGCAGGAACGTCGAAGCCGAACTTCTCCAGCGCGCGGCCTCCCCATACTCTTTCTTTGAATTCCGGTTTAAAATGCAGCGGATAAGGTTGTACGCTCATTGTGTTATAGCCTCCTAATAGATGAATGTTACCGTTTGTTCAATGCGATGAGATAGGGCGAACCCGGCTTCTGGGGAAAACGGTAGACGACCGCTTGCGCGACCGTCTGCGGAAGCTCCGCCGCCCAAGCTTCGACGGCGTCGGCCTCTTCCTTGCCGCCCTCGTGGCCGGGATAGACGACGGCGGTCAGCGCACCGCCGCCGCGCAGCAGCCGGACGGCCGCTTGCAGGGCGGCCAGCGTCGTGCCGGGCAGCGTAATCAAGGGGGACGATGCGCCGGGCAAGTAGCCGAGGTTGAACATGACGGCGGCTACGCGGCCGTGCAGATCGGCCGGGAGCGCGGCTTCCATCGTCTCGTGACCGGCCAGCACGAGCTCTGCCGGAGCCAGCTTCCCGGCATCCGGATCGTCCGCCAGCCTGCGCCGCGTGCTCTCCAGCGCCTCCTCCTGCACGTCGAAGGCGAACACGCGGCCCCTCGGTCCGACCGTCCGGGCCAGAAACAGCGTATCCGAGCCGTTGCCGGCGGTCGCGTCCACGACGCAGTCGCCCGGCCCAGCCCGCTCCTTCACCCAGCGCTGCGCTTGACTGAGTACAGACAGGAAACCCATCAGCTCCGTCCCCTTTCCCCATAAATCCCGATCACGCCTTCCAAGCTTTGCCCTGCCAGCTGTTGCGGCGGACGAGCTCGCCGTCGATGGCGTTCAGCACTTCCCATTTGCGCAGGCTCCACATCGGCCCGATCAGCAGGTCGCGCGGCGCGTCGCCCGTCAGCCGGTGAACGACCATGTCCGGCGGGAGCATCTCCAGCGAGTCGACGACAAGCGATATGTATTCGTCCATGTCGAGAAACCGCAGCAGGCCTTCCTTCCACTGGCGAACCATCGGCGTCTTGCGCATCAGATGGAGCAGATGAATTTTGATGCCCTGCACGTCCATGTTCGCCACGGCGCCGACGGTGTCCAGCATCATCTCGCGCGTCTCTCCCGGCAAGCCGTGGATAATATGCGCGCAGACGCGGATGCCCCGTTCCCGCAGCCTCCGCACGGCATCGACGAAGCACGCCGTGTCGTGCGCGCGATTAATGAGCTGTGAGGTCGATTCGTGAATCGTCTGCAGGCCCATCTCGACCCATAAATACGTGCGTTCGTTCAGCTCGGCCAAATAATCGACGACGTCGTCCGGCAAGCAGTCCGGACGGGTGGCGATCGATAAGCCGACGACGCCGGGCTGCTCCAGAACGACTTCGTAGTATTCCCGCAGCGTCTCCACCGGGGCATAGGTGTTCGTATAAGCCTGGAAGTAGCCGATATACTTCGCTTCGGGCCACTTCAGATGCTGGCGGTCGCGGATCTTGTTGAACTGGGAGACGAGATCGTCGCGCCGGCTGCCGGCGAAGTCTCCCGAGCCTCTCGTGCTGCAGAACGTGCAGCCGCCGGCGGCGATGCTGCCGTCCCGGTTCGGGCAAGTGAACCCGGCATCGAGCATCACCTTGAAAATTTTCGTTCCGAACGTCTCGCGCATTTCGTAGTTCCACGTATGGAATCTTTTGTCCGTCCAAAGCAAGGGTGTGCGTTGGTCCGTTTCGTCCGTAGTCATCGTTGCATCCGTCCTTAACAGAAGTCGGTATTATTGTAGCGAATATCGTACCAAATTGCGAGAGGACCCGTAGACGGGAACGTGTATTCATTCCGAATTCCGATGAATCGCCCGAGATTGCATCCCAAACGAACATCGATTTTTGGGCGGAAATCGTCAGCTTTAAACTTGCAATACCTAACATGGTGTGTTATATTAAAAGTGCGACAAATCAATGAAAAAACCTGACATCACACCATTTTCTCAAGCTCAATTCATGTCGATTCCATATTCCGGGCAAGCTAAGGCAACTTAAAACATCCATTGGAGAGGTGAAGGCAATGAACACAAGCGTACGGATTCCTCAAGGGGACGATACGGTAAAAGTCGAATTGACGGTGAAAGAAGTTTTGGCGCTGGCAGGAGCTAAGTTTCCCAATAACCATAGCATCGAGATTTCGGCCAGGAAGAAACTGAATCACGTGATCGAGGATCACTACCTCGAGGAAAACAAGCAAACGCACTAACGGATCAAGAATGCGCAATCAAAGGGCTAATTCCTATAAAATGGGGATTGGCCTTTTTTGTTATGTCCAGAGAAGATACAGGAATTGAGCGTTGTGCAAATTCGTCCGGTTGTATAAAATCAATAATGATAATCATTATCAATATTGGTCGTGTAACGCTCCGCTTAGTCCGCGCGACTGTGCACGGCAATTCTCATAACGGGATGGAAGTGATCCGGCATGGCCTTACATAACGAATCAGCGATTCTGGCTTCGGCTCCCGACATAGGCCGCTTGTCCGTTCTGCAGGACGGGGAGCTCGGGCTGGACCGCGCGGAGAGGCACGCGGGCGCGAACGAGCCTTGGAGCTATCGTTCCCCTCGTCTGTCGTCCCGTCTGCTCCTGGTGGCGGCCAGAGGACAAGTCGAAATTCGTTCGCGAGAGAACGTGGAGCTGCTGACCGAAGGAGCGGCCGCCTTCGTCGAGCAGGGACGCTCGGTCGATATTTCGCTGCGATCGGGCGGGGCTTACGAGATCTATCTGTTCCACATGACCGCCGATTCGGAACGGAAAGCGCAAGCAGGCGCCGGCCAAGGCTCCGAAGGGTTCGGCTGCCTGAGCTGGCCGTCGCTCGAGCATGACGCCATCGCAGCGCTGTGCGAGAAAATATGCGCGCGCTCCCGCGGAGAAACGGCGCTCGAACGGCTGGGCTGCCGCGCGGCTCTTCAGGAATTAATCTATACGATGCTGCGCAGCGAGGGCAGTCCCGAGACGGACACGACCGTCGTCGCCGTCGAACGCACGAAGCGATACATCGACGAGCATTACGCGCAGCGACTGACGATCGACCGGCTGTGCCGAATGGCGAGATTAAACCCCAAGTATTATATGGAGCTGTTCAAGAAGCTGTACGGCATAAGCCCGATCGCCTACCTGAACAGACGCCGCATGGCCGCCGCCCGCGTCTTGCTGCTGATCCCGGGCGCAAGCGTGCGGGAAGTATCCAGGCGCGTCGGCTTCAGCGACGAATACTATTTCAGCCGGAAATTCAAGCAGTACGCGGGCATGGCCCTTCGGTCTTCGGCCGCGGCAGGAAGCTGCGGGTCGCTTCCTACAACTATCCCGTCACGGGGCAATTGATGGCGCTGGGGGTAGATCCGTGCGCGGCCGCCTTCAGTCCCGAATGGGCAAGTCAGTCTCCCGGCCCGCGTTACGACGCGATCTCGCTGCGTCTGACCGACGATTCGCACAATCGCGAGCAGCTCTGGGAAGCGAACCTGGGTCTTCTGCAGGACGCGGAGCCGGATTTGATTATCGGCACGGGTTATATCCATTCCTGGGAATCGGACCGTCTGCGGCATATTGCCGCCACGCATATCGTCGATTGGTGCGAGACCGGGTGGCGCGAGCAGCTGCTGGACATTGCCGCATGGGTCGGACGGGAGCCGGAGGCCCGGCAATGGCTGTCCGAATACGGACGCAAGGCTGCGGCCGTTCGCGAACGCGTGGCGCGCAGCGTCCGCGACGAGACGATCCTTGCGCTGCTGGTCATGGAGACGGACTATCTCGTGTACGGCAGCCGGAACCTGGCCGACGTGCTGTACGGCGATCTGGGGCTGCGTTCGCCGCTTCCGTTCGAGGACATCGCCTCCGTCGCTCCCGATCGGCTGGCCGAATTCGATGCCGATCGGATCATCGTCACGGTCGGAGATTACGAGGCGGCCGAGAAGATGTGGGACGCGCTGCAAAGCACGGACCATTGGCAGCGGCTGAAAGCCGTTCGCTCCGGCCGAGTCTATCGCGTGCCCCTTGCTCCGTGGTTCGAATACTCCGCGTTGGCCCACGACTGCATACTTAATGGGATATCCGCTCTCCTGGCCGATGAATCTCCATCTCAAGTGCCGATTATTGTCCATGGCAACGCATAAATGGGACGCCCTATAATTCGGATGAGAACGATTATCAATCGGGAAGAGGGAATGGTTTTGAAAAGCTTGGGGAAGCAATCCGCATTACTGATAGCCGTATTACTGCTTGTTTTGACGATGGCGGCATGCTCGTCCGATACAAACAACGCGCCGGCAGCGCCGTCCGCATCCGCGGCAACGCCCGCCGCTTCGGCTTTGCCAGCGCCGGAAACGCCTTCGGCTTCGCCGACGGAAGAGGCGCGCACGGTTACCGACGAGACCGGCAAGGAGCTGGTCATTCCAACCGAGCCGAAGCGAATTATCGCCACCGGCATGGAGGACTACTTGGCCGCTCTCGAGGTGAAGCCTGTCGTCCGTTACCAGTACGCGTATCTGGACGACTATTTTCCCGACGTGCCGAAGCTTCACTTCGATCCCGGTCTGACTCCGGAAGTCGCGCTTAGCTACGAGCCCGATCTGATCGTGTTCGGATACCCGCCGGACGATTCCGTGTATAACTCCTTCTCCAAGGTGGCTCCGACGTTCGTCTACACGAACGTATGGACGCCGGAAGCCGATTGGCGCCAGATGCTCGTCCGCTTCGGCGAGCTGCTCGGCCGCAAGGATACCGCGGAGAGCAAGCTGGAGCAGTACGAGGCCAAGCTGGCGGAGGCGAGAGACACGCTCAAGGCCGAGCTGGGCGAGGAGCCTGTGGGGGTCATGCTCTACATCGGCAAATCGATCTGGGTCATGGGCAAGGACAAGAAGGACCTGCTCGCCGATCTCGGCTTTAAGCCGTCGAATCTGGAGAAGAAGTACGGTTCCGAGCAAATCTCGCTGGAGATGATGCCGGAGCTCGCCGACGCAGACTTCATCGTGCTGGAGACGGACGAGAGCGATACGCAGGAGGATCAGAAGAAGGCGGTCGAAGATTTGAAGAGCAGCAAGCTGTGGGCCGATCTGCCCGCCGTCAAGCAGGACCGCGTACTCGTGAGCTCGACGGAAATCTGGCGGGGCAACGGCTATATCAGCAACAGCGTCGCCTTGGATCAAGTGATCGGGTTCTTCAACCAATAGAGCGGTACATCCGCGAAGCAAAGGGCTGTAACGGCTGCCGAAAGGCGAGCTGTTGCGGCCCTTTGCGCTTTGACGGGGCATTGCCAAAAAAGGCGGGCGATTGACCGCTTGACAGTCCGCTTAGTTGGATATATAGTTAATTACATCAGTAACTAACCGAATAACATGGTGGTGAGAAAATGTCATTTCCGATGGACGACAGCCGCCCCATCTTCGTACAGATCGCGGAACGGATTGAGAACGACATTTTGGAGGGAAATCTGCCGGAAGAGTCCCAGGTGCCCTCGATCAATCAGTTCGCGGCCTTCTATCAGATCAATCCGGCGACGGCTTTGAAAGGGATCAACCTGCTCGTGGATCAAGGAATTTTGTATAAAAAGCGAGGGATCGGGATGTTTGTGGCGACGGGAGTGCGGGACATTATTGTCGGCAAGCGCAAAGAACAATTTTACGAACAGTATGTCGTGTCGATGGTCAAGGAAGCGGAGAAGCTGGGCATCACGGCGGATCAGTTGACGGACATGATCAAGAGAGGGGCGAAGGAGCAATGACGAAGATCGTAGAAGTAAGCGGGTTGTCGAAGCATTACGGCAAGGTGAAGGCGGTGGACAACGTCAGCTTTACGCTCGAGGAAGGGAAAATCTACGGGCTGCTCGGAAGGAACGGGGCGGGCAAGACGACGATCATGCACATGCTGACGGCGCAAATCTTCAAGACGTCCGGAGAGCTGAAGGTGTTCGGGGAAGAGCCTTACGAGAACGAAAAGGTGCTGAACCGCATCTGCTTCATTAAAGAGAGTCAGAAGTATCCGGAGACGTTCCGGGTGAAGGACGTGCTGAACGTAAGTCCGCTGTTCTTTCCCAATTGGGATAAAGAGCTCGCGATGGCGCTCGTCGAGGATTTCCGGCTTCCGCTCAAGCGCAGGATGAAGAAGCTGTCCAGAGGGATGCTCTCCGCCGTCGGCATCGTTGTCGGCCTGGCGAGCAGAGCGCCGCTGACGATTTTCGACGAGCCGTATCTCGGTCTGGATGCGGTCGCGAGAAATCTGTTCTACGACAGGTTGCTGCAGGATTACGCCGAATATCCGCGCACGATTGTGTTATCCACCCATCTGATCGACGAGGTCAGCCAACTGCTGGAGCACGTTCTCGTCATCGACGGGGGCAAGCTGCTGCTCGACGAGGAAGCGGAGACGCTCAGGGGCAACGCGTCCAACGTCGTCGGAGCGGCTTCCAAGGTGGAAGATTTCCTGGCGGGAAAAAGGATCATTCATCGCGCTCCGTTCGGCGGCCTGATGTCGGCGACGGTGCTCGGACAGCTAAGCGCGCAAGAACGGATGCGGGCGACCGAGCTGGGGCTGGAGATCGGCCCGGTATCGCTGCAGCAGATGGTTGTCCATATGACCGGAGGAAACGGGAATAGCGAGGAGGCGGCGCAATGAGCAGAGTAACGGGAATTGTTAAGACGCATCTGACCGACAGATTGTCATGGCTGATGCTTCCCTGGATTATCCTGGGGTCGAGCTTCGCGGTGAATGTCATTATCGGAAGCCTGATCGACGAGGAGATCAAGACGGGCGGCCTGGCTTCCATCTTCATCTACATGATGGTGATCGGCATCGTCAGCGTAGGGCAGACGTATCCGTTCCTCATCAGCTTCGGCGCCCGCAGAAAGGACTACTTCCTGGGAACGTCCGCGACGATCGCGCTTGTCAGCGTCGGTACGGCGATCGCACTGCTTCTGGTCGGCTACGTGGAGAGGGCGACGGATTACTGGGGAATCGGATTGCACTTCTTCAACGTTCCCTATCTTACCGACGGTTCGCTGCTGTCGCAGTTCTGGATTTTCTTCATCATCATGATGAATTTGTTCTTCTGCGGCTTCGCAATCGGGGCAGTCTATCGCAAAGTGGGACGCAACGGACTGTTCGGCGTGTTCATTGTGCTGGGGCTCGCGCTTACCGTCGCGTTCTACCTGACTACCTATTTCGATAAGTGGGGGCAGGTGCTGGATTGGGTCGTGGGCATTTCTGTGCTTGAACTGGCGAACGGGCTTCTCGTTCTGACACTGGTTTACGTCGCCGCATCCTACGGTCTGCTTCGCAAAGCGACCGCGTAAGACAAAGGGGCATTCCGCCGAAAGGATGGCGGAATGCCCCTTGTTCATCGATGAGCCGCGTGGAAAGCGAGCGAGCAATTCGGATCCAGCGAACGGATGAAGCGAATGACGGATGCTTGCTCCATGCGGCTTACTGTACAGACCATCATTTTTCCTCTGCCGGTTTCTTCGTTATCCAAGAGAATGACTTCTTTGCCGTATCGGCTTCGCAGCGCCTCGCGAATTTCTTCGCCCGACTCGCTCGTAATCCATACCATCCGCGTCAGCGAGAAGCCGCTTAGCGCGAAGTCGGAGCAGCGATACGCGAGCAGGAAGGCAATGACCGAATACATCGCTTCATCCCATCCGAAGACAAAACCTCCCGCGAACAGGACGGAACCGTTGAAGATCCAGTAGCTTCTGCGAATGCGGCCCGGGGTCTTCGCCTCCGAGGTCATTGCCAGGCCGTCCGCGGCGTCGAGGAAGCCTCCGAAACGCAGCACGATGCCGATTCCGATGCCCAGCGCGACGCCGCCGGCGGCCGTCGAGGCCAGCGTATGATCCAGCGCCGCCGGAGCGGGATGGAGGAAGAACGCGCTGAGAGACAAGATGGACAGCCCTGCAAACGTCAATAGACGGGTGTGGGCATCCAATTTGCGATACCGAAACAAGAGGAAGGGCAAGTTAAGCAGGAACAGGAACAATCCGAGACGCATTTCCGACAAATACGAGAAGATGGCGGACGCGCCGGTCATTCCTCCGATGATCATGTTGTGCGGGACTAGAAACAGCTCCAAACCGGCCGCGGATAGAATCGATCCGAACGTTACCCATGCAAGCCGGACGGAGATGCGCATGTTGGCCATGTTGGCATTCACCCTTTCCATCCGATATGAAGTTGAGCGCTGGAAGGCGGCAGTTCAAATAAACTTCCGCGAGAACGCTGAAGCCTGGAAGGGAATGTCTACATACGGACGTAAGTGGAGGTAAACTTGAGAGGCATCAATAGAAGCTTGCGCAGACCGGGCAAGTGGACGGGAAGGGAAACGGTCTTGGAAGCCGGAACGATATAAGTGGAATAAGCATGAAGGCTGAAATGGAAAATAAGCAGCAGCAGCGCGGTAATGAGCGCCTTGCTGTTCAGCGATGCGGACGCGCGCTTGGTCACTTTGACGCTGTTCGGCACGTCGTGCGCGAGAGAGGAGCTTTGGGACGTCAGGAAGTTGTCGCCGATCGACACGGTCGGCATGCAGAGCAGAACGAAAGCGGCAAGCAGGAAGAGGACGAACGACTTGTTGCGAAACGGCTGTATCGTCGCGGTCATTCCCGTTCCTCCTTTCGTTATCCGGTACTCTTATGATACCATACGAAATGCGATATCCTCAATTCAACCGGGGCAAGGAGAGTACAAGCGAAGATGAAGATTTATCGCAGGGCGTACCTATGGGCTCTGTTGGCCGTTCTTTTATTTATTGCCGTCAGTTGGCTTGTTATGGAGGAGAGAGCGACTTCCTTCGATTCAGAAGTGATCCGGATTGTCCAAGGCTGGGAGTCCGCGCCGGCGACCCGAATCGCCCTGACGCTGAGCCAGATCGGTTCGACGGGAGGCGTCACCGTTCTCGTCGTCGCGATCGGAGCGCTGCTCGCCGCGGTGCTCGGACATCGCAAAGAATTGCTGCTGCTCGTCTTCTCCGTCAGCGGAGCCGCGCTGTTTAATCTGCTGCTCAAGGGCGTTTTTCAGAGGGAGAGGCCGAATTTGTATCGCTTGGCGGAGGAGACGGGCTTCAGCTTCCCGAGCGGGCATTCGATGGCTGCGTTCGCTCTTTACGGGGTTCTGGCGTACTTGCTGTGGAGACATATCGGGAGTAAACGGGGAAGGCTCGCGTTGATTGCGCTGGCCTCGCTGCTCGTGCTCTCCATCGGGCTAAGCCGGATTTACCTCGGCGTTCATTACCCGAGCGACGTGCTGGCCGGCTACTTGGCGAGCATGGTCTGGCTGGGGCTCGGCATCGAGCTGTTTCGCGGCTGGATTCGCAAGCCCTCGCGATGATAACCTTAAAGAAGGAATGCTGGCCGCCCCGACGGGACTGCCGCATTCCTTCTTCATTGATTCGACTATTCGACGACGATGAAGCCGGTCATCGCGTCATGCCCTTGTCCGCATTGGATCGAGCAGTGGAACTCGTAGCTGCCCGCTTCGTCCAGCTTGATTTCTTTCGTTTCGTTGTTTTTGAGCGTCACGTTGAGGTCGCTGATCTCGATGCCGTGCGCTCCCTGCGTATTTTGCAGCGTAAGCTTGAGCGTGTCCCCCGCCTTGACGCGGATTTCAGCCGGCTCGAACTTCCAGTTGGTGGCCTTGATCGTGACTTCGTTCGTTGCTCCTCCTCCGCCCGCCGGGGTCGTCGGACTGACGGTCGGGGATGGAGAGGCTTCGTTCTTGCCGGTGTTGCCGCCGCATGCCCCGAGCGCGAATAGCGCCGCAAGCGCGATAAGAGCAATGATTCGTCGAGTCGTGTTCATGGGTGCGAATGGACCTCCTTAATGAATCCTTTTTCGTTAATATACCCCGATTGCTCCCTTTACAACCGGCGGCAGTTTGGTCACAATAGAATTCATTGAACGCTAAGCGGCCTAATCGGCGGCAGGAGGAAACGGAACAGATGAGACTTCGCGGCAGGAAAAGCATGAAGGAAGATTTGGAGCGCCAGACGGATTTGATCGTATTCGAGCCTCGCAAGCTTAAGGGGCGGTGGAACGAGTTCTTCGGCAACGACCGTCCGATCCACATCGAATGCGGCATGGGCAAAGGCCAATTCATCAGCCGGTGGAGCGCGAACAATCCGGACATTAACTATATCGGCATGGATATGTACGACGAGCTGCTCAGCCGCGCGAGCGAGAAGGCGAGAGCGCTGTGGAAGGGCGAGCGCGAATCCGACACCGTGCCGAATTTGGCCCTCGTCAGAGGGAACGTCGAATTTCTGGAGGAGATGTTCGAGGAAGGCGAATTGGAGCGCATTTATTTGAATTTCAGCGATCCTTGGCCGAAGTCGAAGCATGGCAAACGCCGGTTGACTCACCCGCGTTTCCTGGCGAAGTATAAGCGCGTGCTGAGCGAGATCGGGGAAATTCACTTCAAGACGGATTCCCTCAGCCTGTTCGAGTTTTCGCTGAACAGCTTCTCGGACGTCGAGCTGCAGATGCGCAACATCTCGCTCGATCTGCACAGGAACGGCATTCGCGAAGACCTGGTGCTGACGGAGTACGAAGCCAAGTTCGTCGGGCAAGGAAAGCCGATCTACCGCCTGGAGGCGGTCGTGGGCGACAAGGTCCGCGAAGAGCACCGCCGCCGCGTTGCGGACGAGCTGGAGAAGCAGCTCAGCCGGGGCTCGACCAAAGATTTCGAATCGGAAGACGAATAAGTCGCAGATTGTAAAAGGGACCGTCCTTGTAAGTCATGCAACATAAATCATCGAGATAAAAGAGGGGTATGTATCTCCTGGAGAGCGAAGCGCCTGCCTCATACGGTCATGAAATTACCCTGTCACGGGTTAAGCGATTCCTGATTTCATGGCCGTATAAGCAGCGTAAGGAGATACATACCCCGGTACTTATTCCATCGATGATTCTATTGTTGCCTTTTGACGACTTACAGGGCGGTCCCTTTTTATATCCAGATGGACAGAAGAAATGCGGTCGAGGCTCCGAGGAGCGCGCCCACGGCCGTGTCGCTCGGGAAATGCAGGCCGAAGTAGACGCGGGACAGCGCCACGCCGATCCCGATCGGCAGCAGCATCGGAATGAGCAGCGGCTGGGCCATCATCCACGGCGTCAGCATGGCGAATGCGGCCGTCGTGTGCCCGGAAGGGAAAGAAGGGTCCTTCAGCGGACGGCGGTTCGTATTGGCTTGCGGGAATACCTGGTAGGGACGAAGACGGGGGGCGCTTCTCTTGGCGATTGCGACGGGAATATGGCTGAGGACGACGGAGGCAAGCGCGAGCCGCCCCGCTTCGTTCCACGGCTCGGGAGCGAACAAGGCGGCCAGCAGGGACAGGCTTAAGCTGAAGGTCGCTCCCGCTAACAGCGACAGCGTATGAAACAACCAGTTCAAGGTGGATCGATTCCAGCGGATGTTGACGTATAGAAACAAAGGACGTTCGACTTCCTGGAGCATGCGGTAAATCCGGCTCATGAACTCCATCTCCTTCGGTGCGGAATGTCTGATCCTCTTTCAGCATACAATGCGATTGTCACGGCAGTATTAAGTCGGTTTTCGTTTTACAATCCGGCGCGTTGGGTAAACTTTCAATGGAGAGATTCGCCTTCCTGTCGAAAAATGTCTTGTTTTGGCAGCAACATTCGATCTCTTCCTGACGTTAACTTTTTTAATCGCTGGCATAGGTCTCCGGATAGAAAAAACGAGGAAATCGATGAAATCAGAGGCTGGGGAGGAGCAAATGCTTTTGCGCTTGGGGCTTGTCCGGCGCCATTCCCTCATCTCGGGCCAGGGCCGCCTAAACGGCGCTCATCCGGTTTTGACAAAAGGAAGCAAAGGCAAGAAAATCAAGATTACCTCTTCTGGAGGATAACACGGCAGGACGGGAGGAGCAAGGTCAGGAGAGCATCGACTGCAACGCCTACACACAAACAAAGAGAGAATAAAGAGAAAAAAAGAAAAAAGGGATCTAGGGGGTACAATTGAATATGTTCAACAACGTTCTTCTGGTCATTCAAGCTATTGCTGCGGCCATTGGCGTGTATCAGATCATTCTGTCCTTTTTCGGTTGGTACCGGAGGAAAGAGCGGATCACGCACAAGCCGACCAAGTCGTTCGCGCTCATCGTCGCCGCGCATAACGAAGAGGCGGTCGTCGGGGCATTGATCGAGAATTTGCTGAAAATGGACTATCCGCGCGAGCTGTTCGATATTTTCGTCATCTGCGACAACTGCACGGATGGGACGGCGGATATCGTACGCGGCTACGAAGGCGTGTACGCCTGCGAAAGAACGAATCCGAACGAGCGGGGCAAAGGATTCGCCATCGAGTGGATGCTTAAGGAATTGTGGAAAAATCCCCGCCAATACGATGCGATCGTCATGTTCGACGCCGACAATCTGGTCGCGACGAACTTCCTGCAATATATGAACGAGGATCTGTGCAACGGGTACCGCGTCGTCCAAGGTTATCTGGATACGAAGAATCCGCACGATTCCTGGATCAGCGCCGCCAACGGCATTACCTACTGGTTCTGCAATCGGCTGTGGCAGCTGCCGCGCTTTAACCTGAAGCTGTCCAATTTCCTTGGCGGAACGGGCATGTGCTTCGAGACGAAGCTGCTTAAAGAGATGGGATGGGGAGCGACCAGTCTCGTCGAAGACCTGGAGTTCACCGTTCGCTGCATTCAAAGAGGCATCTATCCGAAATTCAACTACGACGCGCGCGTCTACGACGAGAAGCCGATTACGTTCCGGGCGTCCGCCCGCCAGCGCCTGCGCTGGATGCAAGGACACTTCGACGTATCGCGCCGTTACATGTTCCCGCTGCTGTGGCAGGGAATCCGCACGGGCAGCATCGTCAAGATCGATGCCGCGCTGTACATTTTCAACGCGTTTATTTACTTGATCGGCTTTCTCGTGACGCTGGCGCTCTGGTTCGACATGATGCTCCCGGGCGACCCGAATCTGACCTCGATCTATTCGAAAATGCCGCTCGGGCTGTCGCTGACGATCGTGCTGTACGGTTACCTGCAATGTCCGATCGCGATGCTGATGGAGAAAGTCAACTGGAGAATGTACTTGAAGCTGCTGCTGTTCCCGGTATTCTTCCTCTCCTGGTGGCCGATCGCGTTCTACGCGTTCTTCACGCAGAACAACAAGACGTGGAGCCATACGAAGCATACGCGCGTGATCCGTCTGGAAGAAGTGCAGGGTAAGCAGATGTAACGACGCGGCTGCGGCACGCCCTTGAACATGCCGCCTTGAATTTGCGCGAGCTTCTGTTGACATTCCGCGCAAGCCGTGTTAAAGTGGTCGATGTGACTGTTTATGAAAATTAATCAGCACGCGCAAGCAGAAGCGCCCGCTTCTCACCCGATCGGCTATGGCTGACGGGTCAGCGTAGCCGACGAACGGATAGTGCGGCGGAGACTTCGGTTTCCCGGCACGAACGTTAACGTGAGGACTGGAATGCGGGCCGAATGCGGCTCGCATTTTTTTGTTTGTGCAAACCTTAAGTTCGGTAGACTATTTCGGAGGTGGAACATTATTAGCAAGGATCATCAAATCAACGAGGAAATCCGGGCGAAAGAAGTCAGGTTGGTCGGCTCCGAAGGCGAGCAACTGGGGATCAAACCTTTCCGTGAAGCGATGCAGATGGCCATTGACGCGAATCTTGACCTAGTCAACGTAGCGCCGCAGGCGAAACCGCCGGTGTGCCGCATTATGGACTACGGCAAGTTCCGTTATGAGCAGCAGAAGAAGGAAAAGGAAGCTCGGAAGAATCAGAAAATCGTCGACCTCAAAGAAGTTTGGTTTCGTGCGAACATCGAGGAACACGACTACCAGACGAAGTTTCGCAACGTTGTGAAATTTTTGAAAGACGGCGACAAGGTGAAATGCTCCGTGCGGTTCCGCGGTCGCGAAATTACGCATGCCAGGCTCGGCCAGAAGATCCTGGAGCGGGTGGCCAACGAAGTTACCGACATTTGTATCGTTGAACGCATGCCTAAGCTGGAAGGCCGCAGCATGATTATGATTCTGGCGCCGAAACCCCACTGACAGGAGGATATATTCCATGCCTAAGATGAAAACTCACAGCAGCTTGAAAGACCGTTTCAAAGTAACCGGAACGGGCAAAGTCAAACGCTTCAAAGCGTACAAAAACCACTTGCTGTCCCACAAGTCCGGACGCCAGAAGCGCGTTCTGGGCACGCAGCCGCTGGTTGCCCAAGGCGACGTTCGCCGCATGCAGCAACAAATCGCTAACTTGAAATAATACAGGATTGAGCGATTAAGTTCGGTTTTCAGCCCGGCTGAATTCAAGATTCGACGTCGAATCCGCTTCAGGATATCGCTTCGTGATCAAAATCGGACTTTTGAACCTCATATCGAACACTTCCGGGAGGTAATGAATCATGGCAAGAGTCAAAGGCGGATTCGTCACGCGCCGTCGTCGCAATAGAATGTTGAAGTTGGCTAAAGGTTACTGGGGCGCGAAGCACCGCCTCTTTAAGAAAGCTAAAGAGCAAGTCATGAAATCCTTGATGTACGCATACCGCGACCGTCGTCAGACGAAGCGGAACTTCCGCAAACTGTGGATCGTGCGTATCAATGCAGCAGCTCGTCAGAACGGCCTGAGCTACAGCAAACTGATGCACGGCCTGAAATTGGCCGGCATCGAAGTAAACCGTAAAATGCTTGCCGACCTGGCCGTGAACGACATCAGCGCGTTCAACTCGCTGGCCGGCGCAGCCAAAGAGAAAATCAACGCGTAATTTCCGCGTACGTCGACAGGCCCCGGGCTACCGGGGCTTGTTTTCGTTGTGTGCCTACTTCTCCGCGTCCGGAGAGGGGAGGGCGATCGCGCGGTTGCAACAAGGAGGGTTGATCGGTTTGACATCGGGAGTTATCGCTTCGGAATCCTCTTCCTTCCGTTATCGCCTAACGATTTTGCTTCTGGCCGTCGTCGTGGGCGGGATGAGCCAAGGGCTGCTTCTGCCGCTGCTGTCGATCATGCTGGAGCAATCCGGGGTTTCTTCGGATGCGAACGGGATGAACTCGGCGGCGCTGTACATCGGGGTTTTCTGCACCATGTTCTTCATCGAGAGGCCGGTGATGCGCTACGGCTATCGCAACGTCATCGTCGCCGGCATCGCAGTCGTGTCGGTGGCCGGGCTGCTGTTTCCGCTGGTCGATTCGCTGGCCGTCTGGTTCGTCCTGCGGCTGCTGGTGGGAGCCGGGGACAGCGCGCTTCACTACACGACCCAGCTGTGGATCGTCAGCTCAAGTCCTGCACAAGCGAGAGGCAAGTATATTTCCTTCTACGGCATGGCCTACGGAATCGGGTTTAGCCTAGGGCCGCTAGGGATTAATCTGCTGCCGCTCGGCAGAGCTGTGCCGTTCCTTGTCACGGGGGGCGATCTTCATCGTTGTGCTGCTGCTCGTGCTGCGGCTGGACAACGAATTTCCCGAGCGGAACAAAAGGGAGGCGGCGCAGGGCAACCGGTTCATGATTACCTACCGGGCTGCCTGGTTCGTGCTGATCCCGGGACTGCTGTACGGATTAATGGAGGCTTCCATGAACAGCAGCTTCCCGCTGTACGGCTTGCGGATCGGACTGGAGGGACACTGGATATCGCTGCTGCTATTGGCGTTCGGCGTGGGTTCGCTTGTGCTGCAGCTTCCGCTTGGCATGCTCAGCGACAGAATCGGGCGCAAGCCGGTGCTGATCGTCTGCGGACTGACGGGTGCTTTCGCGTTCCTGGCGATTCCGGCGGCGGGAAGCCAAGTCGCGGCGCTGTTCCTGCTGTTCGCCCTTGCGGGAGGAGTGGTCGGCTCGTTCTATACGCTCGGCCTCGCTTATGCGGCGGATATTTTGCCCCGGCCCATGCTGCCGACGGCGAACGTGATCGCTTCGATTCATTTCAGTGTCGGCAGTATGTTAGGCCCGGCGCTTGGCGGATTCGGCATACGCTACGTATCCGTTCACAGCATATTTCTCATTCTGGGGGCCGCGTTTCTCGTATTCTCTTTGCTGGGTTTCGTATTCCGTCCGGGAAGAAGCCAAGGCCCGGCCGAGCAAGGCGGGGTGCCTTGACAGCCGGGCCTCGGTGCGAGGGTGAGCGTTATTTCTTTACAGCTTCCAAATCCGGTACAGAATGACCGCCGCTTCCGCGCGGGTCAGCGCATCTTTGGGCGCGATTTTGCCGTTCTTGCCGTTGATGACGCCGGCCTTCACGAGAGCCTCCGCGCTAGTTTTCGCGTCGCCGGTCATACTCGCCGCGTCGGAGAACGCGTCCAGGCTTCCGCCTGCCTCCAGAGGTTTGCCCGCTGCTTCCAGCGCGCGTCTCGTCAGCACGATCATGTCCTGCCGGGAGAGGCTGCCGTTCGCGTTCGCTCCGCCGCCGTTGTTCAGGTCGTCTGCGTTCGGCAGCTCCAGCGTCTTGACGAGAAGCGCGACGAAGTCCGCTCTGGATACGGAGGATGCCGGAGAGAAGCGATTGCCTTCCTCGCCTTGCACGATTTCTCGGGATGCCATGACTTCGATTGCCTGTTTAGCCCATGGCACGTTTCGTACATCTTCGAAAGTTGCGAATACGAATGCTGCTGCATAAGTGCTGAAGTGGCTCGTTCGGAACACGACGGTTCCCGTTGCCGCGTCGTAACGTCCGTTCGGGATCGCCGTCGTCCGACCTTCTCCGTCGATATACCATACGACGATTCGCTCTGGATTTAGACGCTCCTCCGCCGTCGGCGTATACGGAACGGATACCGTAACGTTTGCCCCGGAGCCCCACGCCACCTCTTCGCCGTTTGCCGTCAGGCTGAGTTCGATCAACGGGTGATTGCCGATCCGCTCGCGAGTCGCGGCATCGAGCTTATCTCTGGAGCCTTCGGCAACGCGAACGGACACGTGCTCCGTGTCTACGCCCGCGCCGGACAGCAACCCGCCGGGAAGTTGAAGCGTTGCGTAAGGCGTCTGCACCGACAGCAGGAAGTTGTCCTCACTCTGCAAGATTCGGGTCGGCAATTGCGCTTCATAGGTTGTAGTGTCTGCTTGTTTCGTCAGCTCGATGACGATGTGTTTGGCGCCGTTCGCGGCTGGAACCGCCTGTTCGAGCGCCTTCTTCAAGCTGTCGTAGGAGACAGCGGCAATTGCGCGACCGTTCTCATTCTTGATTTCGGGTTTGATCCTGCCGTTTTCGGCCCCCATCGAAGGAGTGCCGCCGCCATTATTGCCTCCGCCGTTGTCGACTTTACCGACGAGCGTCAGTACTCCGAACACGGAAGGGTCCATATAGCCCGTGCCGGTCGTATCGTTCCAAGCGGCTACGCTCTGACGGGCGCCGTCCTTCGCGTCGTTGATCTGGGCGTCGAACCCGAGCTTGACGTCGTTGCCCGGCGTGATCGTCTTAAACGGGATCTTCATCTCGACCGTATAATTCGTTCCCGATACTTGAACGGCCGACTCGAAGCCGTCTCCGAGTCCGGGCGGATTAAACGAAGTTTCGTTGTCGAAGTTGATTCTGAACTGTCCGTCGTCGCTCTGATAGAACGACGTCTTGCCGTTGTTCTCGTCCAGGAACACTTCGACGGAATCCTGCTCCCATACGTTCGCGTTCGACTTGTCGAGCTGCGCGTCGCTGACCCGGATCAGGACGTACAGATGCCTGTCGTCCCAGAGCGCCTTGGCCGTTCCGGTCGCTCCGTGCCAAGCCGTCTGGTACCGGCTGATCGGCATTTCCGGCGCCAGGCTCCAAATCTGGTCCGCCGCACCGTCGATCTTCGGCGTACCGAAACGGGCAATCGATTGATTTGCATCCGTCGACTCGGGCTCATGCTCCGCAATGAAAGCTTCCGGATCGATAACGCCGTAGTAAGCCGGCTTCGCCTGCAGGTTCTTATCGAACAGCAGCGGATTGGAAGAGGCTCGCCAACTCGTGTTATCGTCCAAGCCCCAGAAAGTTACGCGCTTGATGTCCGAGGCATGAGCTTTGAACAGCTCGAACAGCCGGGCGTACAAGTACCCTTGGGCGTTGGCCAGCCTCTCGGATAGCTCGTAGTTGCTGCCCGCCTGAACGTCCAGCTCGGTAATGCTTACCTCCACGCCAAGAGAAATGAATTTCTCCAAAGACAGCTTCACGTTTTCCGGGTTCGTATTAACGTTGTAATGTCCCTGCATGCCGACGCCGTCGATCAGCAGTTTGTCGGGATTGTCCAACGCGTACCGGTCGTTGATGTCTTTGACCATATTGTAGATGGCCTGCGCCTTATTCTGGTTATCCTCGTTGTAATCGTTGTAATACAGCTTGATATCCCACTCCGGATGTTCGTCCAGCACTTCCCTCGCCGCCAGGAACGCCTGCTCCACGTAGTCCGGCCCGATGGCGCGGTACCATGGAGTTTGCCGCAAGGACGCCTGCCAGTCCGCGGGCTCCGGCGGATTGTCGTTCATTGCTTCGTTGACGACGTCCCAGGAAATGACCCTGTCGCCGAAATGCTCCATGACAGTGCGGATATGAGTCCGCAAGTTGTCGAGCGCCTCTTCCCGGCTCAGCGGGTTGCCGTCTGCCGTATTCATCCACGGAGGAGATTGCTGATGCCAGACCAGCACGTGTCCGTGCATCTGCATCCCTTCCTCCAGCACCTTATCGACTAGCGCATCCGCCGTCTCGAAAGTAAAGTTGCCCTTCGAAGGCTGCAAGGCGTCCGGCTTCATCGCGTTGCCGGCGGTCGCTGCGTTGTGGTGCATCTTCAGCAGCTCCAGACGGACGCCCTCGAGATCCTCCGCGGAGATCGCGTTGCCGATCAGGAAGCTTTCCTGGTAAGCGTCTTTGATCGGAGTCAAGTCTTTCTGAATTTCGCTCGGTCCGGAACCTGTGGGCTCGAAACCGATATCGTCGATATAAAAGGAGGCCGTGGCATTATTCGAGCTTTCTAAGTAGATCGTCAAAAATTCGCTGCTCACGTTGTTGTAACGGTAGCTTCCTTCGAACTGGACCCAGCCGTCCGCGGCATTGATTGTTTTGGCCGACAGCTGCACGTAATTGGCGCTGCTTCCGTCGCCGACCTGCGTGGACAGCTGAAGCTGGGAGCTGGCGGGCTCGATCAGCTTCACCCAAGCCGTCACCTTGTACTCGCGGCCTTTGTCCACGTACTTCTCCACACGAAGCGCCGGTCCGTGCCAAGTGCCGGTCCTGCCTTCCACCTTCAAGGCGTAGGAGCCGCCCTCCGTATGGTTCGCCTCGTCGGTGACGGTCAGCGTCTCCGTCCCGGCCCTGCCCGCAAAGCCGCCAGCGGTTTCATCTTCGAACGTTATCGCGGCGAACTCCAAAGCCGGCGGTCTCGGATTTTCTTCCTCTTCTCCCGGGGCCGTCTTCTCCGTAATGCGTATATCCCCGATGTAAAAAGGAACCGACGCGCCGTTATCATTGGATTGAACACGCAAGGCCCTGTCCTTGCTCGTATCGACGGTGAATTCCCGCGTCAGGGAGAAGGCCGCTCCTGCGACCAGGTCCGCGCCTGCCAGCCAGCCGTAGCTGTCGACGGTTTGTAAATACGCCTGCGCGCCCGCAGGTACGGTCTCGTTCTCGTCGATGTACCCGCTGACGGTTACCGTGTAGGTTTTGCCGTTTTCCAGACCGATGTCGCCGAAGCCGAAGTCCGCCGCGTCCCAGTTGTTCGCTCTGTTGCTCACATACAAAGCCGCGCCGTCGTCGTTCCCGTCGAATGCTTTCCCTGTGACCGGCGTCAAGCTGGCTCCCCCGGCCTGCGCTGCCGCTCCGGCGCCTTCGGCGAACGTTTCATGGTAGATCGTCGTATCCGCCGCCGCTTCGCCGCCGTCGGCTCTCGCAACCGGGGCAAGCCATCCCGACGGTACGAGCAGCGCGGACGCAAGCAGCAGATGGGCGAATTTCCTGAATTTTTTAACCATTCATCACATTCCCCTCCAAAGTGATATGGCGAAATCACTAAAGCGCTTACACAATAATTGGAAAACCCTCCTTTCCTAAGCAAGATTATAGCGACTTCCGAAAACGCGGTTTACCCGGGGAACTTAACATCGTACTGCATTTTTTAAAGAAGTGGGCGGAAAACGGGGGTAAGAGAAGGAAGAAACGGAAGCAAGGGGGGCGGAAGGGAGAGTCGGAGTGGGATTGGAGACGAAAGTGCGGCGTGAGGAGTAAGCAACGGGCAGGAACAGAGATTTCGGGTGAGAAAGGAAGAACGGATGAGAACGGGCAGCGGGAAGGATGGTGAGAGGGGTTGGAGAAAGGAGGGAGCTTAGGAGGCGAGCGCTTCGTTCGTGATTTTCTCGATGTCGATCGGGGAGCGGGAGCCTTCGCTGACGAGATCGGGGAGGATGTTTCGCAGGAAGTAATCGACGCAATGGAGCTTGATTTGTTTGATTTTGATCAAGGCGTTGCGGTACATCGTGACGAATTCCTTTTCCGTGTTGCCCAGCTGCAGCTCCGAGAAAGCCTCGTAGATCTGATCCATTTTGTCGGCGACTTCCAGGATCTGGCCTTCGACCGAGTTGTCTTTGCCTTCGCGCAGCTGTCTGTGGAAGATCGGCTGGAATTCGGCGGGAATGTGCTCGTCGATGAAATGGTCGACCATGCCTTCCTCGACCTGCTGCAGCATGGCTCGCAGCTCCAACGAAGAATGCTTCACGGGCGTCTTGATGTCGCCGATGAATATTTCTCCGTAATCGTGGCTGCTCGTAATTTCGTACAGCTTCTTCCAGTCGATGGCGACTCCGTTGCTCTCTTCGATGTCCGCCAACGTTTTCGCGTACTGCACGACCTTCCACGAATGCGCCGACACGCTGTGCTCCTGAAACTTGAACTTGCCCGGGCAGCGGATAATCCGCTCCAGGTCGGTTAACGATTGAAAATACGTATGAATTCCCATAGACCTCATTCCTTTCGCATATCTGGATGACAAGCAGTTGCTTTACACCCAGTATACAATCGGTTTGTTAAGGGAGAATTAACGGCGGGTCATGTGCGTCTTTGTTAGAAGAAAATCAATCTCAGAGACCCCGCCGCCGACAGTCCGAGCACGCAATATTGGAACCAGCGCTCGGGCAGCTTGGCCAGCACGCGAATGCCGACCCAGGCTCCGACGACAATCGGAACGATCATCAGCGAGTTGAAGAGCAGCGAATCCCAAGTGATGATGCCGAGCTGTACGGAGAAAGGCACCTTCAGCAGGTTGACGAGGAAGAAAAACCAGGCTCCGGTGCCGACGAACACCTCCTTGGGCAGCTTCTTGGCCAGCAAATAGATCGACATGACGCCTCCCGCGGCGTTGCCGATCATCGTCGCGAATCCGGCCGTTCCTCCCAGAAAAGGATTGAACCACGAAGCGAGCCATCCCTGGCCCGAGAATTTGTCGCCGAACCGCTCCCGAATAAGATGCAGCGCGATAAGCGCCAGCACAAGCCAGCCGATGGTCAGCTTAAGCGTATGATCGCTGACGATGTCCAGGAAGAAATAACCTGCGACGACTCCGACCAAAACCCATGGAATAAGCACGATCAAATATTTCCAGACGACCTTGCGCCGGTAATAGGCAACCGCGATGATATCCCCGAAAATGAGCATCGGCAGAATGATGCCTACGGAATCTTTGGCCGGGAACGCCATCGCCATCAGAGTCACCGCGAATATCCCCGAGCTCGGAATCCCCGTCTTCGAGAATCCGATCATTAAACCGGCGGCAACGCCGATCAAGAGCTCCAATCCGTCCAGTTGCAAGAAACCTCTCCCCGATCTCGCTGTTTCGTTCATTGTAACACGGAAGCCCATTTACGAAACAAACGAATTATGAGACGGAATACCAGAGAATTCCTGCTGAGTATCCCGTATTTCCGTTAGCTGCTGTCGAGGACGAATTATGACGTTAACAACTACGACTGACAATTGACTTACAAATAGCTTGCCAGATCTCTTGCGCGTAAAGAATGTCTGCCGGACCGTTAGGGGCGGCCAACGGCCCGGATTCGCACGCGTAACGGTCTGCCGGACCGTTAGGGGCGGCCAACGGCCCGGATTCGCACGCGTAACGGTCTACCGGACCGTTAGGGGCGGCCAACGGCCCGGATTCGCGGGTGTAACGGTCTACCGGACCGTTAGAGGCGGCCAACGGCCCGGATTCGCACGCGTAACGGTCTGCCGGACCGTTAGGGGCGGTCAATTCGAGTGGCTCTATCTGAATTCTTTCGGTGTGTGCGCTCATGTGTGTGAATTGGCCCGTCGTAGAAAACAGCCCCCGGCATACACCGAGGGCTGTTGACTTTGCTTACCGCTGGAAAAACTCGATCCATTCCTTATCCGGACCATGAATGAAGAAGTAGCGATGTCCGTTCGGCAGCGCCGTAATCTCCTCGAATCCGGGCACGAAGGGGATGTTTAAGCTTTTGATCCGCTCGTGCTCCGCCTCGACGTCGTCCACGGTTACCGCGAAATGGTGCACCTTGCCCTCTGCGGGCAGTTGGTCGTTATACCCTTGGATCAGTTCGATCTCGGTTTCGTCGGAGCCTCCGGCTCCGAGAAAGGCCAATTGCAGCACGCCATTCGTATGGGCGACCCGGCTTTTGACCTCCAGTCCCACAATCTCCGTGTAGAAACGAATCGTCGTTTCGAGATCCTTCACCATTACGCCGACATGATCGATTCTTTTCGTTGCCATCCTTATAACCTCCGAATCCTGGAAATGCCTCTATCCTACTGGATCAAATCCGAGTCGTCAAGGAGGATATGGCTTAAACGGAATCTCCTGCCATCCCTAAGATGCAGTTCTACTCTAAAAAAAGTTGAAATTAGTTTAATCGCGAAACGGTGGGAAAATCAAAGTTTGATGAATTTTTTGAAAAATGGTATAGAAGGGAAAAGGATTTAACCTTGAAATTATAGGAAAAAGGACAAGTTAGATTCAATATATTCTGAAACTTTTAATTAATAAGTTGAAAATAATTGATATTTGTTTAAAGGTGTGATAGAGTGTAAGCGCAATCATCATTTCGTAAAAGGGGAAGAGAAGGATGACGATGAGACAGGGATGGCGACAGAGGCTGGCTCTTCTGCTCGTTTTCGCTCTGGCGTTCGGCGTCGCCGCGCCGGGCGGGGGCGGATGGAGCCGAGCGGCGAGCGCCGCGAGCGTGAATCTGATCGCGAACGGGGATTTCGAATCCGGGAACCTGGACGGTTGGAATACGAGCGGCAACAGCAAGTTCAAGGCGACCGATTCCGAAGCGCGCGGCGGTTCCTACGCGCTTGAGATCGGCGGGCCGCAAAACTGGAACGGCATCAAATATACGGCCGACGTGGAGCCGAACACGAATTATGCGCTGAAGTTTTACGGCAAAGGGGCGGGAGGAGCCGCCTACAAAGTGCTTCAGGCATCCGATGAGGCGCAGCTGACCGAGCATTACACCGGAGCGAACGACAACTGGACGCTCTATACGGTGGAATTCAACAGCGGCGCTAACGACGGGGTCGTCATCTACTTGTCCGATGCGGGCGGTGTCGCTTTTTACGACGATTTCACGCTCGAACGGGTGTTGAACAATCTGTTCTCCAACGGAGATTTCGAATCCGGGAACTTGGACGGCTGGAATACGGGCGGCAACGACAAGTTCAAGGTGACCGATGCCGAAGCGCGCGGCGGAGCTTACGCGCTTGAGATCGGCGGACCGCAAAACTGGAACGGCATCAAGTATACGGTGAACGTTGCGCCGAATACCGATTATACGCTGACGTTCTACGGCAAAGGCGCGGGCGGCGCGGCATACAAGGTGCTGCAGGCATCGGACGAAGCGCAGATCACGGAGAACTATACGGGCGCCCATGACGACTGGCATCTGTATACGGTGAACTTCAACAGCGGAGCGAACTCCGCGATCATTGTGTACCTCTCCGATGCGGGCGGCACGGCCTACTACGACGATTTCTACATCGGCGATCCGATCGTTAGCGTCCTGCCGCAAGCGAGCGGAGTGACGATCGGCGGCGCGGCGAAAGTGGCGGGCGCGCTCGTCGGTTCGTTCGACTACGCGCATTCCGGCGGGACGGCGGAAGGCTACTCGATGTACCGGTGGCTGCAAGCGGACGAAGAAGACGGGGCGTACGCGCCCATTCCGAGAGGCTGGGGCCAGACATTCACACTGACGCAAGCCCAGGAAGGCAAGTACGTGAAGCTGGAGGTGACGCCGGTGGACGCCGCGGGCGTTGCAGGCGAGCCGGTGCTGGGCGCAGACGCGGTCGGACCGGTGGCGGCCGCGACAGCCAACGACTGGCTGGGACTGCGGCTCGGCGAGGCCAGCCGCGAATTGAGCGCCGCGCCGATCGGCGACGGATATGCGCAATATCCGCTTGCCGCCTGGAACAGCCTCGACGAGGCGATTTCCGTAGCGGAATCGGTGTACACGGCGAATACGGCGACGCAAGGCGATATCGATCTGTTGAATGCGGCGATCGCGGCTTTCGACGGTTCGCGCAACAAGAAAGACGCGGGCTTCGACCGTTTCGTCACGACCTCCGGCACGAAGCTGATGGACGGAAGCGATGAGCTGCGGTTCATTTCGTTTAACTATCCGGGCGGGCTCTACAACGAAGACGAAGGCCCTTACGGCATCATGCCGACGGAATTCGAAATGGAGGACGCGCTTCGGACGGCCGTGCAGACCGGCGGCCAAGTGCTGCGCACGTATACGCTGACCGTTCGGGATAAAGCCGATCCTCCGCATGTGCTGCGGCATATCGACGGACCGGGCGTACTGAACGACGAGGCGTTCAAGTCGATGGACAAGCTGCTGGAGCTGGCGAACAAGCACGGCGTGCGGCTCATTATTCCGTTTATCGACAACTGGGATTGGCCGCCGGGCGGCATTACCGACTTCGCCCATTTCCGGGGCAAGGGCCGATTCGATTTTTACACCGATCCGCAGTTGATCGAGGACTTCAAGCTGGTCATCGAGCAAGTGATGAACCGCGTTAACACCTACACGGGCGTGCGCTACAAGGACGATCCGGCCATCCTCGCCTGGGAGACGGGCAACGAGCTGATGGTCGCGCCGGAGTGGATGTCGGAGATCGCGGCTTTCTACAAGAGCGTGAACCCGAACCAGCTGCTCGTCTCGGGCAACCAGATGGAGCTGCCGCATTTCTACCGGAATCTCTCTCCGCAAGCGCTGGCCGACCCGAACATCGATATCGTCAAGAGCCACTACTACGACGGCAACTACGCGAACCGGGTCAGAACCGACAAAGCGCTGGCGGAGGCGCACGGCAAGCCGTTCTTCGTCGGAGAGTTCGGCTTCAAGCCGACGTCGGAAGTCGTCTCGATGCTCAACGAAACGATCGCGGGCGGAGCGTCGGGCGCGCTGATCTGGAGCTTGCGTCCGCACAGCGCCCAGGGCGGATTCGTTCGCCACAGCGAGTACGAGGTCGGCGGCATTTTGTATCGCGCTTACCATTGGCCGGGCATGCCGTCCGGAGATTATCTGGATGCGACGAATTTGCTGCGCGTCGTGCGCGACAAAGCTTACGAAATTCAAGGGAAGCCGGTGCCTCCGCTGCCTTCTCCGGAACCGGCGCCTGAGCTGCTTGCATCCGATTCCGTGACCAAGCTGTCTTGGCTCGGTTCGACGGGAGCCAGCTACTATACGGTGGAGCGGGCGGAATCTCCTGCAGGTCCTTGGACGGTCGTGGGAGAGAACGTGCTCGACGATGTCGAGCCGGGCGAGAACATGTTCTCCGACTGGACGGCGGTAACCGGAACCGCATATTACTATCGGGTCAAAGGAATAAACGCGAGCGGGGCGAGCGATTATTCGCCGACGCTCGGTCCGATTGCGGCGAAATACGTGCTGGAAGACGATCGGACGGACGAGTCGAAGCAGTATTACTCGGAGCCGGGCGCGGTCGTGTACCGGACGCCGAGCGCGATCAAAGGCTTTGTCGTCGACGCGCAAAGCGCCGGGGGCGGAGAACCGTTCACGTTCCTCGTCTCGGACGACGGCATTGCGTACGTGCCGGTGACGCCGGTGCGTGCAGGCACGGAATATACGTGGACTGCGCCTTCCGTTTCGGCGGCGAACCATCTGAAAATCGTCTACCCGGACGGCGATGAAAATAACGGCACGATCGTCCGCGTCGAAATCGAGTTCGTCGGAGACGGCTCCGCGCTGACGCCGGTTCAGCCGCTTCTGACTTCGGGCGTATTGACGGATCGGCTGGACAATTTCAATTCGATTTTCTACAGGGAAGGTCAGTTGGCGTTCGATACGGCGACTCCCGAGCTGTACGGCGGGGACGGCTCCAGGCTGGCGCGCGGCGGCAGCGATGAAGCGTTCGTCGTGTACCGGACGCAAGGGGAGATGAAGGCGTTTAAGCTCGAAGGGTATTACGCGGCGGAGCCGGCTTCGGAAGACGCGTTCCGATTCTACGGCTCGACGGACGGAGAAACCTATTCGGAGCTGGAGACGGAAGTCGTGCCGCTCGGCGGCGATCGCTTCAAGGCGAACAGCATGGCGAAGCAGCTTCCGGCAGGCATCAAGTTTTTGAAAGTCGTCTTCCCGGAAACGGGCAATCCGCAAATCGGCGGCGTGCAAATCGCGGTCGGCGCGGGAACGATCTCGCTGCCGGGCGAGCCTCCGGCTCACGTGATCGATGCCGGGGACCATTACGGCGGAGAGAATCTGCTGCTTGCCAAAGCCTACCGGACGGAACCGGAAGGCGGAGTGCAGCTAAGCTTGGATTCCGAAACGAAGCGGTCAGGCGAATACGCGCTGCGTCTGGCGTTCGATCTCGGCTCCGTTTCACGGGCGGGCATCGTGAAACCTTTGGCCGATGCAGACCGCAGCCGCTATGACACCTTGCAGCTGTGGGTGCGTCCGGACGGCCAGCCGCGCGCGCTGAGCGTCGCGTTGAAGGACGAAGCCGGACGAACGTGGACGAGAACGTTTACGGCATCCAACGTGCAAGGCGGCTATATCAGTCTGCCGCTTAACGCGCAGCAAGCGGATTTGACGACGCTGACCGAGTTTTCGCTTCATGTGCTCGGCGGCACCGGACCGTCGGCAGGGTACGTGCATCTCGACGATATCCGCTTCACCCAGACGCGTGTGATCGACGACTTCGAAGGCTATGCCGGCAATGAGGCGGCTTTCGCGGCTCGTTACGGAACCCGCAACACGGGCGGCGGCGCGATTGCCGCGTCGCTGTCGGATGAAGTCAGGGGCGGCGGAACGTACTCGATGCAAGTCGACTACGACATGACGGGACCGGGTTATGCCGGCCTCATCACGCAGCTTCCGAGTGCCGACTGGTCGGCGTATACCGGCTTGCAGTTCTGGATTCAGCCGGGTCCGAGCTCGCATAAGCTGACGATTCAAGTGAAAACGGGCGCGGGCGAATATATGGAAGCGACCGCAGAGATCGAGGGCGGCGCGGATGCGCATCTCGTAGAAATTCCGTTCGCCGACTTCGATTATCCGTCCTGGTATGGCGGGTCGGGGACGCTGGATCCGCGAGAAATTTTAGAATTCAACATGTACTTGGGCTTGTTGAACGAACCGGCGGGATCATTCCACCTGGACGACATCCGCTTGACCGGCCAGGCCGGTCCGGGACCGAACCCAAATCCGAACCCGGGATCGGGATCAGGATCAGGTTCGAGTCCGGGCAGCGGAACGGCTGACGGAACCGTCGCGATCGACAATCCGAGCGTCGACGCAAGCGGCAACATCGCGGCCGCATTGTCGGACGCGACCAGGCTGACGATTCCGGCGAACGCGAGCGCTTGGGCGCAAGCGAAATCGCTGGTCGTAAGCGGCAACGGATTCTCGGCAGCGATTCCGGCCGACGTCATTCGGCAAATTCAAAGCCTTGCGGGAGCAGGGGCGTTGGCGGACAGCGACATTTATTTCGAAGCGGTGCCTGTTGCCGGCGCGAACGCATTGCTGGATCAGGCGGGCCGGAAAAATACAGTCGGCATACGGGCGGCGGGAACGGTGTATACGTTCCGCATCGGCCTCGTCGGACCGGACGGCAAGGAGTTGCCGCTCGAACGATTCGAAGGCGGCATCGCGCTGTCGTTCGAGCTGAATGAAGGAGCGGATCGCGACCTGGTCGGCATCTATTGGATCGGCGCGGACGGTTCGCTCGAGTACGCAGGCGGAGAGATTGAGGGCAATCGGATTACGGTTCGCGTTCGCCACTTCAGCGCTTATGCTCCGCTTGAATACCGCAAGACGTTCGCGGACGTGAAGAGCGGACATTGGGCGGCCGACGTTATTGCGAAAGTCGCGGCCAAGCACATCGTGCAAGGCGTAAGCGCGACGGAATTCGCTCCGTCTCGCAGCGTAACCCGGGCCGAGTTCGCGGCGTTCCTCGCCCGCGCGCTGAAGCTGGAAGCTTCCGGGGCGGCGCCGTTCGCGGACGTTGCCGCAGGCAAGTGGTACGCGGGCGTTGTCGCCGCCGCATCCGAGGCGGGCATCGTGCAAGGGCGCACGGCGGACCGGTTTGCCCCGGATGAGACGATTACAAGAGAGGAAATGGCGGTCATGATCGTTCGGGCGTACGAGCGCCGGACAGGCGCGAAAGCTTCCGGTCAACCCGATGCCCCGTTCGCGGATGCAAGCGAAGTGAGCGGATGGGCTGCGGCATCGGTGGATGCGGCGTCCGCGCTCGGACTGATTCAAGGCAAGGGCGGCAGTCGGTTTGATCCGAAGGGCAGTCAGCTGCGGTCGGAAAGCGCTCAAGTCATCTGGAATTTACTCACTCGTTAAGCGCTGGTTTTCCGGCGCACGTTCCCCCTTCCGGCACGCTCGGGAGGGGGATTTTTTCCGGAGAGGAGGTGGTGCGGGCATCGTCCCTATACAAGCGGTTTTTTCGGAGAGGAGAAGAGAGAGCCGGCTGATCTATTAAGGAGGTTGGAAGTGATGAACGGTTCTGTCGGTACCGCGCGCGTTCCTGCATTAAGGTTTCGGAGAGGTTTGTTTATGGCTTTGGCCGCCGTTCTCTTGCTCGGAGGGCTGTCGCTGGCTCCGCCCAAAGCGGAGGCAGCCGTTAACCTGGCATACGGAAAACCGGTTACGGTATCGTCTGCGGAATCGGGCGCGTACGGAGGGCAGTATGCGGTTGATGCGAACGGAAATACAAGATGGGCATCCGCCTGGTCGGATCAGCAGCATATCATCGTCGATCTTGGCAGCGTGCAGACGGTCGCGCGCGTAAGGCTTGCATGGGAGGCGGCCTACGCGCTCGGATATCAAATTCAGACTTCGACGAACAACACGACGTGGACGACCGTCTACTCGAACTACAACGGAACCGGCGGCAGCGACACGATCAACTTTGCGGCGACGCAGGCGCGATATGTGAAAATGTACGCGTTCCAGCGCGCGACGGCGTACGGGTATTCGTTGTACGAGTTCGAAATTTACAACAATCAAAGCACGGGAGGAGGAACAGGGACGACGAACTTGGCCTACGGCAGGCCGGTAACCGTCTCGTCATCCGAATCGGGCGCGTACGGAGGGCAGTATGCGGTCGATGCGAACGGCAATACAAGATGGGCGTCCGCCTGGTCCGATCAGCAGCATATCATCGTCGATCTCGGCAGCATGCAGACGGTAACGAGCGTCAGGCTCGCATGGGAGGCGGCCTATGCGCTCGGGTACCAGATTCAGACTTCGACGAACAATACGACGTGGACGACCGTCTATTCGAACTACAACGGAACCGGCGGCAGCGACACGATCAACTTTGCGGCGACGCAGGCGCGATATGTGAAAATGTACGCGTTCCAGCGCGCGACGGCGTACGGGTATTCGTTGTACGAGTTCGAAATCTACGGAAGCTCATCCGGCGGAGGGGGCGGCGGCCCGATCGGAGTGCTGCAATATTTGCAGAGCATCAGCGGCAGCCAGACGGTGGTCGGCATTCATAATCGGGAACCGAACGCCCAGCCCGCTCTGCAAACCAACACCGTATTTGGCATTACCGGACGCTACCCCGGTCTGTGGAGCGGGGACTTCCTGTTTTCCCAGAGCGACGTGAACAACCGCTGGAACATGATCTACGAAGCGAAGCGGCAGTGGGACAACGGGGCGCTCGTCAACATTATGATGCATGTGACGAATCCGAAGCAGGGCGAAGTGGGCTCATGGGACGGAGGAGTCGTCAGCTCCTTGACGAACGCCGAGTGGAATTCCTTGATTACGAACGGCGGCACGCTGAACACGGCATGGAAGCAGCGTCTCGATACGTATGCCGTCTACCTGCAATACTTGGAGGACAACGGCGTAACGGTGCTGTTCCGTCCGTTCCATGAAATGAACCAGGGCGTTTTCTGGTGGGCCGGCCGCTCCGGTCCGAACGGCACGGCGGCGCTGTACCGGTTGACGCACGACTATTTGGAAAATGTCAAAGGCTTGAGCAATCTCGTCTGGGTGTGGAACATGCAGGATCTCGACTTGAACTGGAGCGCCTACAACCCAGGCAACAATTATTGGGATGTGTTCTCGGTCGACATCTACAACCCGGACGGATTTACGACGGCCAAATACAATGCGGCGATCGGCGTCGCGGGCAACAAACCGATCGCGATCGGCGAATGCGCGGTGCTGCCGACGGCAAGCCAGCTTCTGGCCCAGCCGCGCTGGACGTTCGTCATGAGCTGGGCCGAGCTGACGTTCCAGAACAATTCGAACGCGCAGCTTCAGGCGCTGTACAATGCGTCTAACGTCATTACGAGGGACGAGCTTCCGACGTTCTTGTAACGAGACGCGCAAACGATAAAAACAAACCTCGGCCCGTTCGGACCGAGGTTTGTTTGGGTTAAAGCGCGTCCAGCTGGTGCGGAAGCCGCTTACGGGCAATCGCCGAGCAGCTGCCAGACGTCCCATTGGCCGCTTCTCAGATCGGGCCTTTCGTTCAGCGTCCACCATTTGGCTTGATACTTTTTCCCGTTATACGTGACTTGGTCTCCGTTCACATACACTTGCGATGAGCTCCAGGGAGCCGGACAGGTGACCGTGTCTGAAGTCGTCGCCGTATGCGCATTGCTTGCCGGAGATACGTTGCCGGCCTCGTCGGCCGCGTAGACGGTGAACGTGTAGGCAGTGTTCGGCGACAGTCCCGTTACGTTGTAGGTAAGCGTCGAGCCGTTAACGGTGTCAACCAGCGTAGAACCGTTGTAAATCCGGTATTCCGAGACGCCGACGTTATCGGTCGCCGGTCCCCACATCAGAGATACGCTGGTCGCCGTAACGCCCATGTCGTGCAAGCCTGCCGGAGCTGTCGGAGCTTGCGTGTCCGGGACGGGAGGGGTTGTCGTTGCCGCCGCCGTATTGCTGTCGGGCGACGAATTGCCCGCAAGATCCCGCGCCACGACCTTGTACGAGTAGGAGGTATTGGCCGCAAGTCCGGTATCCTGATAAGCGGTCGTCGCGCCGTTCACCGTGCCGACGAGCGCTCCGTTGCGATAGATCCGGTACTCGTTAACGCCGACATTGTCGGTCGCCGCCGTCCAGGCGATCGATACGGTCGAGGAAGTCTCGTTCGTTACGGCCAGATTGGTCGGAGCGGTAGGCGGAATCGTGTCGGCCGGACCGGCGAAGTTGACGTCGATCACGTTATAGAAGGCGTTGGCCGTATCGGCGATTTCCCATACCGCCAGGATGACGTGGTAGCCGGTACGAACCGGAATGTCGCACGTATGGGAGAACGTAAACGGCGGCTGGCCGCTGTATGGCAGGTTGCAGAACGGAGTCAGGTCGAACGAAGCTCTGGACAGCGGCGCGTTCGGATCCCAATCCGGCTTCGTGATGTAATACTTCCAACTGGCGGTGGAATGCGCGGCTGTCAGCTTCCAGGTGAAGGTCGTCGGTCCCGGGGTGACGTTCACCTTCGCCCAGCGGGTGGCGGACTGCTCATCCAGCTTGGGGAAGACGCCGCCAGCGCTGGCGATCTTGCCGTCGGCCGGGCCGGCGTTGGGCCAGCCTTTGGGCGCTTCGAGGCTTTGCGGCTCGTAGACGATCGCTCCGCAATCGGTATTCACATTGTTTTTGCACAGAATCGCCCTGCTGGAAGGAGAATCGACGTATCCGTGAGCGGATGCGCTGTCGGCCAGCCACGCGGAGAGGGCGAACGCGATAACCATTCCGCCTGCGGCGACGAGCAGCTTAAACCATCTGGCAGAGTCTAACCGGACTTGCTTCATCATTAATAATTCCTCCTCATAATTAGGGTTTGGCCGGGCTTTTTGAACAGAAAAGTTTCTTTGATCACCTCCGATTTTGACGGATCGCTGAAATGGGCGGAACATGAGGACGCAACGACGGTTCGGCGAGGAATTACAGGATCGGCAGGAAAACCATCACCCCCTTTACTCGTTCGGTAATCGGACCTGATACGATCATCGGCGACTGAGTGCGCGAGCGGTGCGGCGGACAGGGACGGGAATTAGCGAGAAGCGGTAGAAGCGTATGGGGAAAGCCTGAAAAGAAAACGCTTACTTATAAAATAAACCCGAAAATCGGAAAATGAAGGGAGAAAAATATATAAAAAGGATAAATTCCTACAAAAAGGAGAAAATGCTGCATCGAAGCTTTGATGTTCCTCCGATCAGCCGCATTGAAGCTCGCCGATCCGTTTACGCCCCTATTTGCGGCACGCGGACAGAGGTACAAGCGCGACAAGCCTTCCGGCCATAAGCTGAAGGATGACGGACAACCGTAAAGCGGCGCCTGCGCGGGAGCGAGGCGGGCGCCGCAGGCATGTCCGGGCTAAGAAGGGAGAGGTGCGAAATGGCGAACATCACCCGTTCGCAAGCGCGGAAGCTGCTTGGAAAGCACGTCTACGCGGTCCGCAAGGACGGCTCGGTCGCTTCGGGCAAGCTTGTCCGGATCTCCGGAGACAAGCTCATTCTGGAGCAGCCGCGAGGCAAAAAAGCGAGGACCAACGCGATTCTTCCGCTCGTCCTGTTCGATCTGCTGGCGCTGGGCACGGTGGCCGGCGGAGGCTGGGGAGGCGGTTGGGGCGGAGGCGGCTGGGGAGGCGGCTTCGGCGGAGGATTGGGCGGCGGTTGGGGCGGTGGCTGGTGGTAAACGGCGGTCTCCACCCGCGACGACGCCCTGTGCGCGCATTTACGTATATAAGGACTTGAAGAGCTCGACGACTTTTAACGACGGAATAACGCTGAGCGTATCGTAACCGAGCCGGCGGTAAAACCGCAGAGCCCGATAATTATGATCGTCGACGAATACGTGCGACGCGACGCAGCCCTGGCTTCGTCCGTAGATCTCGGCGCGCTGCATCAGCGCCGTTCCGTATTTTTTGTTCTGATGCCTGGAATCTACGGCCAGCAAGTCGATGAACAGCTTCGGATGCCGAAACTCCATGTGGAGAAAGCCGAGCGGGGGGCTTCGGTCCGTCTTCGACGCGACCAGCGTAGCGCCTTTGCGAAGCCGCTTGACGATATCCGCATGCAATCTTCCGTCCCTGGGATGCTGCCAAGGGGAGATCGGAACGAGCTGCGTGCGGACGAGTTCCACGATGGCTTTGTCGTCGCGAGTTCTTCTCCATCGGATCAACGGTATTCCTCCTTCTTTTTATAGAAGCTCGACATAGGCCCGGAAGCTGCGGAATTGCGGTTTTATAACGTATGAACAAGTCGTTCCGCCCGGAACGGCTAAGATGTGTATTGACGAATGTCCCCGCGGGGAATATAATAAATGCTAAATCGACTGAACATTCAATAGCCGTGATGAGGAAAAAGCGATAGGGCTCTTATGCTCAGAGAGCGTCGGATTAGCTGAGACCGATGCCTTAATCCCTGTTAGCGAAGTCTCCTCGGAGCTGTTCCCCTGAACCGCCGCAAGGCTCATTAGGGAGAATCGGAGTGGCGCTCGTTATTGCGCTTGGAGTACGAACGGCGGCATGATCTGCCTCGTACTTTATAAGGCCGTCATCGCGAGGTGACCGGCAAACTCGGGTGGTACCACGGAAGCTATTAGCCTTTCGTCCCTAGACGTCATTTTGTCGTCGGGACGAAGGGCTTTTTTGATTCGTTGAAAGGAGGAAAAAAGATGAGCGCACAGGAAACTACCATCAAATCCAAAGAAGAATTGATCGCAAAATGGAGCAAGCCGGAAGTGATCACCGGGTCGGAAATGCTGCTTCGCAGTCTGTTACTGGAGGGTGCGGAGTGCGTCTTCGGCTATCCGGGCGGCGCGGTGCTCTTCATCTACGACGCTATGCACGGCTTCGACGATTTCCACCATCTGTTGACGAGGCACGAGCAGGGCGCTATTCACGCGGCGGACGGCTACGCCCGTTCCACCGGCAAAGTCGGCGTCTGCATCGCGACTTCCGGCCCGGGGGCGACAAACCTGGTCACGGGCATCGCGACCGCGTACATGGATTCGGTGCCGCTGGTCGTCATTACGGGCAACGTAGCGACGCATTTGATCGGAACGGACGCTTTCCAGGAAGCGGATATCGTCGGCATCACGATGCCGATCACGAAGCACAGCTATCTCGTGCGCAAGGCGGAGGATCTGCCCCGCATCATTCACGAAGCGTTCCATATTGCCAACAGCGGACGCAAAGGTCCGGTGCTCATCGATATTCCTAAGGACGTGTCGGCCGAGAAGACGCTGTTCCAGCCGGTATCCGGCGTGCAGCTTCGCGGGTACAACCCGACGGTCCAACCGAACAAAAACCAGGTGGACAAATTGATCCGCGCGATCGAAAGCTCCGAAAAACCGGTCATTCTGGCGGGCGGCGGAGTCGTCTACTCCGGGGCGCACGAAGAACTGTACGAGTTCGTCACGAAGACGGGCATTCCGACGACGACGACGCTGCTCGGATTGGGCGGCTTCCCGAGCGGCAACGAGCTGCACATGGGCATGCCCGGCATGCACGGCACGTGGACGGCGAATACGGCGATCCAGTCGGCGGATCTGCTGATCAACATCGGCGCGCGCTTCGACGACCGCGTCACGGGCAAGCTGTCCGGCTTCGCGCCGAAAGCGAAGATCGTTCACATCGACATTGATCCGGCGGAGATCGGCAAGAACGTGCCGACCGACATTCCGATCGTCGGCGACGTCAAGGCGGTGCTGCAGCAGGTGAACGCCCTTGTCAAACCTGCGGCGAAGGCGGACGCCTGGCGCAAGCAGATTCAGGAATGGAAGGCCGAGAAGCCTTATTCCTACGTGGATTCGGAGACGGAACTGAAGCCGCAATGGGTCGTCTCGATGATCCACGAGACGACGCGCGGCGACGCGATCGTCACGACGGACGTCGGCCAGCATCAGATGTGGGCGGCGCAATACTACCCGTTTAACCAGCCGCGCTCATGGGTTACCTCGGGCGGTCTCGGAACGATGGGCTTCGGCTTTCCGTCCGCGATCGGCGCCCAGATGGGCAACCCGGACAGAACGGTCGTCTCGATCAACGGCGACGGCGGCATGCAGATGTGCGCCCAGGAGCTGGCGATCTGCGCGATCAACAACATTCCGGTCAAAGTGGTCATCATCAACAACCAGGTGCTCGGAATGGTTCGCCAGTGGCAGGAACTGATCTACGACAACCGGTACAGCCACATCGATCTGGCCGGCAGTCCGGATTTCGTCAAGCTGGCGGAAGCTTACGGGGTGAAAGGCTATCGCGCCGCGAACAAGGACGACGCCCTTCGCGTCTGGAAGGAAGCGCTCGAGCATCCGGGTCCGGCGGTCGTGGAGTTCGTCGTTCGCAAGCACGAAAACGTCTATCCGATGGTTACCCAAGGTAGCACGATCGACCAGATGATCATGGGGGATGCCGAATGAACCGTAAATTTACGATAGCGATTCTCGTCAACGACCAGCCTGGCGTGCTGCAACGGGTTTCCGGCCTGTTCGGCCGCCGCGGCTTCAATATCGAGAGCATTACCGTCGGAGCTTCCGAGGAGCCGGGTCTGTCCCGTATGGTCATCGTCACGACGGGCGACGACCATACGCTGGAGCAGATTCAGAAGCAACTGTATAAGCTGATCGACGTCATCAAAGTCATCGACGTCAGCGGCAACCCGATGGTCGGCCGCGAGCTCGCCCTGATCAAGATCAGCGCCGAGCCGTCGATGCGCCCCGAAATTCTCGGCATCGTGGAGACGTTCCGCGCGGCGGTCGTGGATATCGGCCCGTCGAGCCTGATCGTTCAGGTCGTCGGCGATTCGGAGAAGATTGACGCGATGATCGAGCTGCTTAAGCCTTACGGCATCCGCGAGCTGTCGCGGACGGGCGTAACGGCGATGAACAGGGGCGCCAGATAAGGAGCCCTTGGCCTGGACAAGCAATCGTACCCGCGGAGCGGGTATTCGAGGAGAGAAACCCGACGCGCGAACCGGGCCGCCGGAGCCGTCTCTCTTGGAACGCCCGCTTCGAGGGTCGACAAATATTGACTTATTTTAAGGAGGAACACAGTTCAATGGCAGTTAACTTGTTTCATGAGAAAGACGCCGACCTCGGCGTTCTTAAAGGCAAAACGATCGCAGTTATCGGTTACGGCAGCCAAGGACACGCGCAAGCGCAAAACCTCCGCGACAGCGGCGTAAACGTCATCATCGGTCTGCGCGAAGGCAAATCCGCGGAAAGCGCGCGCAACGACGGCTTCGAAGTACTGTCCGTCGCCGACGCTACCCGCAAAGCGGACGTCGTGCAAATTCTGATGCCGGACGAGACGCAAGCAAGCGTCTATAAAAACGAAATCGAGCCTAACCTGAAAAAAGGCGCCGCTCTGATGTTCTCCCACGGCTTTAACGTACACTTCGGCCAAATCGTCGCTCCGGCGGACGCGGACGTTCTGCTCGTCGCTCCGAAATCCCCGGGCCACATGGTTCGCCGCACTTATGTCGAAGGCTTCGGCGTTCCGGGACTGATCGCCATTCATCAGAACGGTACGGGCAAAGCGTTCGAGATCGGCATGGCTTACGCCAAAGGCATCGGCTGTACCCGCGCAGGGGTTATCGAGACGACGTTTAAGGAAGAGACCGAAACCGACCTGTTCGGCGAACAAGCCGTTCTGTGCGGCGGCGCTTCCGCGCTCGTCAAAGCCGGCTTTGAAACGCTTGTCGAAGCGGGCTACGCGCCTGAGATGGCTTACTTCGAGTGCTTGCACGAGCTGAAGCTGATCGTCGACCTGATGTACGAAGGCGGACTGGCGTCCATGCGCCACTCCATCTCCAACACGGCGGAGTACGGCGACTATGTCACCGGCCCTCGCGTCGTAACGGAAGAGACGAAGAAGGAAATGAAACGCGTGCTGTCCGACATCCAGCAAGGCAAGTTCGCTCGCGACTTCATCCTTGAAAACCAATCCGGACGCGCCTTCCTGACGGCTACCCGCCGCAACGAAGCCGAGCATCCGATCGAAGTCGTCGGCGCTCAGCTGCGCGGCATGATGCACTGGATCAAGAAATAAGACCAACCGCCACGCGCGGATACGAAACCCCGGCATGCGCTGCCGGGGTTTTTGTTAAATAACGACAGACGGTGTGCTATAATTTGAAGATAGCTCAGATTTGCTTCAGGAGGTGCGGGTAATTCCCCCGACATGAGAAAAATTTATATTTTCGACACGACGCTTCGCGACGGAGAGCAGTCTCCGGGCGTGAACTTGAACACTCAAGAGAAGGTAGAGATCGCGCTGCAGCTCGAGAAGCTGGGCGTCGACCGCATTGAGGCCGGTTTCCCCGCGGCTTCTCCAGGCGACCTGGCGGCGGTCAACGCCGTGGCGAAAGCGGTCAAGAACGCCACCGTCATCGGCCTTGCCCGTTCGCGGGAGCAGGATATCGACGCCGTGAAGGAAGCGCTTAAAGGCGCGGAAGACCCGGGCATCCATCTGTTCCTGGCCACTTCCCCGATTCACCGCCAGCACAAGCTGCGGATGGATAAGGATCAGGTCCTGGAGACGGCGGATCGGGCGATTCGCTATGCCAAGCAATATTTCGACAAAATCGAATTTTCTCCCGAAGACGCGGGCCGCACCGAACTGGACTATCTGTGCCAGGTTACGGAAATGGCGATCAACGCCGGGGCGACCGTCGTCAACATTCCGGACACGGTCGGCTACATGACGCCTCAGGAGTTCGGCAACATCTTCAAAGTGCTGAAGGAGAAGGTGCCGGGAATCGAGCGCATTCAGCTGTCCGCCCACTGCCATGACGATCTCGGCATGGCGACCGCGAACGCGCTGGCCGCGATTCTGAACGGAGCCGACCAGGTGGAAGGCACGATCAACGGCATCGGCGAACGCGCCGGCAACACCTCGCTGGAGGAAGTGGCCCTGACGCTGGCGACGCGCGCGGAGTTCTTCCAGGCGACGACGACGCTGAACCTGAAGGAGATCGCGCGCACGAGCCGCCTCGTCAGCAAGCTGACCGGCATGGTCGTGCCGGGCAACAAGGCGATCGTCGGCGCGAACGCGTTCGCGCACGAGTCCGGCATTCACCAGGACGGCGTGCTGAAGGAGAAGACGACGTACGAGATTATCTCGCCGGAGACGATCGGCCTGCGCGACAGCAAGCTGGTGCTCGGCAAGCACTCCGGACGCCACGCGTTCCGCGAGAAGCTGATCGATCTCGGCTACGAGCAGTTGACGGAGGATCAAGTGAACGCCGCGTTCGGCAAGTTCAAGGATCTTGCCGACCGCAAGAAGAACGTCAGCGATGAGGACATTCGCGCGCTGCTCGAAGAGAAGCTCGTCGAGACGCCGGAAGTGTTCGCGCTGGAGAAGCTGGTCGTGTCGTTCGACAGCCATGCGACTCCGACGGCGACGGTTACGCTGAAGACGCAGCAAGGCATCGTGAAGAAGGAGTCCGAGGGCAACGGCTCGGTCGACGCGATCTATCAGGCGATCGACGCGCTGACCGGCGAGACGGTCGAATTGGACGATTACACGATCAAGTCGGTCACGGACGGAACGGACGCGCTGGGCGAAGTCCACGTCGTTCTGAAGCAAGGGGATACGTCCGCCCAAGGACGCGGAGTCAGCACGGACATTCTGGAAGCGAGCGCACGGGCCTACGTGGACGCGCTGAACAGGCTCATCGACAAACGCAACGCGCCTGCGCGCAACAAGCGCGACAACGTCACTCTGATCTAACAGAAATGGGGAGCTTCGGATGAACTATCGGTATTCCAAAAGGCTCGACTCCTTCTCCTCGTCGGCGGTTCGGGAAATTCTGAAGCTGACGCAGAGAAAATCGATTATCTCCTTCGCGGGCGGACTGCCCGCGGAGGAGCATTTTCCGGTCGCGGCGATCGGGGAAGCGTTCGAGCGGGTGCTGGCGGCGGGCAACAAGGCGCTGCAGTACGGCTTGACGGAGGGCTATCTCCCGCTTCGCGAGAGCATCTGCAAGTGGATGGAGCCTAAAGGCGTAACGATTACGCCGGACGATCTGCTCATCACGACCGGCTCGCAGCAAGCGATCGATCTGCTGACGCGGATCTACATCGACCCGGGCGACGTCATCCTGGTCGAGAAGCCGACCTATCTGTCGGCGCTGCAGGTGTTCCGCTCGTACGGCGCAACGCTCGTCTCCGTCGAAGCCGACGAGGACGGCATGGTGCTGGACGATCTGGCAGCCAAGCTGAAGGAGCATTCGCCCAAGCTCGTATACGTCATCCCGACGTTCTCCAACCCGACGGGCAAGGCGTGGAGCCTGGAGCGCCGTAAGGGCGTGCTGGAGCTGTGCCGCGCGAGCGACGCGCTCATTCTCGAGGACGATCCGTACGGCGAGTTGAAATTCGGCGACGCATCCGTGACTTATCCTTCTTTATTTTCGCTGGATGAGCATCCGCAAGGCTCGTGCGTCGTCTACACGAGCACGTTCTCCAAGACGGTCGCTCCGGCGCTGCGCACCGGCTGGGTCATGGCCGATCCGGAAGTGATCCGCCATCTGGCCCGCGCCAAGCAGGCCGCGGACTTGCATTCCAGTTCTCTCGACCAGCAAGCGCTGCATCAGCTGATCGAGCACTTCGATCTCGCGGGCCACATCGAGTTCGTTCGCAAGGAATACGAAGCGCGCATGCGCCAGATGGCCGAGCTGCTGTCGCAGCAGCAATGGCCGGGCGTGACATGGAACGAGCCGAAGGGCGGCATGTTCTTCTGGCTGGAGCTGCCGGAGTCGATAGACACCGGGGAACTGCTCAAGACGGCCGTCGACCTGGGCGTAGCGTTCGTGCCGGGCGTCTCCTTCTTCGCGGACGGCTCGGGCCGCAACACGATGCGGCTCAACTTCACGCACACCGACTTCGAAGGCACGGTCGCAGGCATGAAGCGCCTCAATCAGGCGATGGAGAGCGTATTGGTGAAGTAGGACGATCAGGCATCAGGCGCTGAAGAGCATATTGGTTGAGCAGGGCGATCAGGCGTCAGGCTGATGGAGCGCATTGGTGGAATAGGGCGATCAGGCGCTGAAGAGTGCATTGGTGGAATAGGGCGATCAGACGCTGAAGAGCATATTGGTTGAAGTAGGACGACGCGTCTCCGGCCTAACCGAGATCGGTTAGGCCGGCTTGGCGCTCTTTTTACGCTATCCCCTTGGATCAGGGGGCGGTCCATTGGACGAGGGACACCGTAATAAGCCCGTCCGGCGAGCCTAGGGGTCCTGCCGTAGACGGAGACACCGTAATAAGCCCGCCCGGCGAGCTTAAGGGGCCCGCTGTGGATGGGGACACCGTAATAAGCCCGCCCGGCGAGCTTAGGGGTCCCGACGTAGACGGGGACACGGCAATAAGCCCGCCCGGCGAGCTTAGGGGTCCCGCCGTAGACGGAGACACGGCAATAAGCCCGTCCGGCGAGCTAGGGGTCCTGCCGTAGACGGAGACACGGCAATAAGCCCGTCCGGCGAGCTTAGGGGTCCCGCCGTGGACGGAGACACCGTAATAAGCCCGCCCGGCGAGCTTAAGGGTCCCGCTGTGGATGGGGACACCGTAATAAGCTCGTCCGGCGAGCTTAGGGGTCCCGCCGTAGATGGGGACCAGGTAATAAGCTCGCACGCCGCGAACTCCAAATAGGCATTGCCTATAGAAACGATAGTTATTATATATTTTCATTCGCGGACGAAGTGTACTACAATTGAGAGAAAGTCTCAATGGACAATAACCTACAGGTGGAGTGGATACGACAGATGTCAGAAGTTAAAAAAATCGCCGTCATCGCCGGAGACGGCATCGGCCCCGAAGTCGTCGCGGAAGCGATCAAAGTGATGAAGAAGACGGAGGAGCTGTTCGGCTACAAGTTCGAATTCCAGCACGGCCTGTTCGGCGGCATCGCCATCGACGAGAAGGGTACTCCCCTTCCGCAGGAGACGCTGGAAATTTGCCAAAACTCCGACGCTGTGCTGCTCGGAGCGGTAGGCGGCCCGAAATGGGACAACAACTCGAAGGAGCTCCGTCCGGAGACCGGACTGCTCGGCATTCGCAAAGCGCTCGGCCTGTTCTCCAACATTCGTCCGGCGGTCGTGTTCGATTGCCTGAAGGATGCCTCCACGTTGAAGCCGGAAGTGCTGGAAGGCACCGACCTGATCGTCGTTCGCGAGCTGACGGGCGGCATCTACTTCGGCGAGAAGTTCCGCCGCGACGGCGCGCAAGGTCAGGAAGCGGTCGACACCTGCGTCTATAACGTAACGGAAATCGAGCGCATCGTTCGCCAAGCGTTCGAAGTGGCTCAGAAGCGCAGCAAGCGTCTGGCTTCCGTCGATAAAGCGAACGTACTGGAGACGTCCCGCCTGTGGAGAGAGACGGTTAACCGCATCGCTCCGGAATATCCGGACGTCGAGCTGGAGCACGTGCTCGTCGACAACTGCGCGATGCAGTTGCTGCGCCGTCCGTCGAGCTTCGACGTCATCGTGACGGAAAACATGTTCGGCGACATTCTGAGCGACGAAGCGGCGATGCTGACCGGCTCGATCGGCATGCTGTCGTCGGCATCGCTGGGCGAAGGCAGCTTCGGTCTGTACGAGCCGGTGCACGGCTCCGCTCCGGATATTGCCGGCCAAGGCATCGCCAACCCGATCGCGACGATTCTGTCCGTCGCGCTCATGTTCCGCTTGACGTTCGGCTATGAGGACGCTGCGACCGCGATCGAGACGGCTGTCAAAAACGTGCTCGACGCCGGACACCGCACCGGAGACATCGCGACCGACAAGAGCAGCGCGATCGGCACGACCGCCATGGGCGATCTGATCGTCGCGGCATTGGCCAGGTAATCGAAGACCGCCCGAACGAGGGCGATCGTCATAGAAACTCCCCGGGGCAAGCGCCCCGGGGAGTTTTTAACCTCGCGTCCTCATTTTCCGGCAGGAATTGTGTTCATGTGTAGAGAATATAGTGAGAAGAATAAGGGATACCGATTTAGCGATTCAGGGAGGGAAGGCGATGAGCTTTTGCTGTGGAGCTAGCATGATCGGGACGAAAGGGACGCTGAAGCATTACCGGACGAGAATCCATAACGTGCCGATTTTGTTTTGTCCCGTATGCCATCGGGTCGAAGTCCACTACTTGGTGGAGAACGAATACGAAATTTTGGCCGAATATGCGCATGGCGACGGAGCATCTGAAGTCGACTTCCAGGATTACGTCGATGAATCGGATAAAGCGCTGCACGAAAATTGCGTGAACAACGAAGAGGAAGATCCGATGGCGATCGTGCAAAATCAGATCGACATGTCTCTCGATCTGCTGACCTTCGCCAAGGAGCTTGGCGATACGGAATGGCAGCAGCAGTTGAAGAAGCGTCTGATCGTCCTCAGCCAACGGCGCCACAAGCTTAAGCTGAAGCGCGCGCCGGGCGGAGCGGTCTAGGCAATGCGATAGAAACGGAACAGGTTCGGAGCTGTCCGGCGGATCGTGCGATCATGCCGGGACGCTCCTTTTTTTCTACCACTGCTCAATTGACATACAGCCTTCGCCAGATCCTAGGGCGTGTAAGCAAACCCGCTCAGGGGCATCTATCACCGCCCCTGCTTCGTCACTTTTGCTTGGCGTACCTCCGGTACGCCTTCACAAAAGTTCCTTGCATGGAACGAAAATTCGGCAATATCTGCTTTCCTCGGAGGTTGCATACACGCCCTAGTCTGGAGTGCCGATGTGCGATTCTTTAGAACAACACCTCTAGTTTGAGCACCATGGGGGAGACGTTACACGATTTCTTAGAACAACGCCCTCCGTTCGACCGCCAATCGGGAGACGTTAAGCGACTATTTAGAACAACTCGCTTGGCGAAGAACTTCAATGTTACGAGTCCATGTACGCGAATTGGTCAGCCGTAGTTTTTTGGCGGATTTATTCGACAAAAGTCGCATGACTTCGGTCCGTATGCGTTCGTCACGACTCGACAACTTCTTCGGTTGACATCCGCGATCGTTAATAGATATGATTTGGTTAATTTGAAGCGGCGGGGTCTGAGACTGCTCTGGCAATGGAGGGTTCTCGATATGAACGGATGGAAAACTCGTTATTTTCCGGTTCTCGCGGAGTTCGCCCGAAGCGGCGGACACGTCGTTCGACCGGAAATGCAGGAGCTGTGGATCGAACTGATCGGATTGCCGGCATCCGTTATTCTTAGGCACCATGAAGAGAGCGTAAAGTTTCTGCTTTCCTACGCGGAACCAGAAGACCGGATGACGTTAGTCCACCGGTCTCTTTTGTTTATTACCGAGCTGCTCGTTTCCTTGCGCCTGCCCGAAGCGGCAGCGGCCGAAGAGAAGCGGGACGAGGACAAGCTGCTCTATAACGCCGGCGCGATCCACTCGGAGCACATGGACGAGACGCCTTCGAACAAATTTGAAACCGTTCTCCAACATATGGACAGCGGAGTCGCCCTGTTCGATGCCGCGGGCAACCTCCGATTCGTGAACGTGCAAATGTCGAAACTGCTGAAGGCTCCTCGCAAGGCGTTGATCGGAAGCACGCTGTTCCGGCTTTTTTTTCACGAAAATCTGAGCCGGTCGATCCGCAAGCACGTTCTGAGAATTTACCGGGGATTGGCGCTGTACCGCCGCTATCACGACGAGTTCCAGGACGCCGCCGGACGCCATCTGCTGGTCAGCATCTCGCAGCCGGACGAGCTGGAGGGGGATTACTTGGTCAGCGTGAAGGACGTGTCGGAGTATAAGCTGATCGAGCAGGCGGCATTCCAGAACGACAAGCTGGCGATGCTGGGCAAGACCGCGGCGGCGATCGCCCACGAAATCCGCAATCCGCTCACCTCGATCAGAGGGTTCATCCAGCTGCTTAACCCCTATTTATCGGAGATTGGCAAGCAGGAGTACGGCAGAATTATTTTGTCGGAGATCGATCGGGCCAACGACATCATTTACGAGTTTCTGAACTCGTCCAAGCCGTCCGCGCCGATGAAGCAGAAAGTTCTCGTGGACATGCTGCTCAGGGAGTCGATTCTCATTTCCGAGAGCGAAGCGAACATGCAGGGCTGTGAAATCCATTGTGAAAATTTCGAGCCGGAGCTGACTGTGGCAGTCGACGTGAAGCAGATCAAGCAGGTGCTGCTGAACATTATGAAGAACGCGATAGACGCTATTCAGGACGTGATCGGGGAGCGAAAAGGACGCATCGATATTTCGGCCAGAACGGAGGGAAGGTTCGCGGTCATTTCCATCAGGGACAACGGAAAAGGGATGGAGCGAGCGATTCTGAACCGGCTGTTCGACCCGTTCTTCACGACGAAGGAAGCCGGCACGGGATTGGGGCTGTCGGTCAGCTACCGGATCATCACCAACCATGGAGGCACCATTCAAGTGAACAGCCAAATTCGCGAAGGAACCGAATTCATGATTTATTTGCCTTACGTCGAGTAGTACGAGTAAAATCGGTGTAGCTGCGCTAGGGCGTGTATGCATACACACCCTGGATTAGCGGCGATGAGGGAACTTCTAGGTAACATTCGGTACAACATGGGGGAACATCGCGATGAGCGGTTGGATCAAAGGAATGAAGCGCGCGCTCTCGGTCCGCAGAAGCGAATCCGAGAACCGCAAAAGCCTCAGAATCTCGTTGATCGAGGGCATTCCGGCGAATATATTGGGGAATCTGCTTGGCGGTCCGTTGCAGACCGTCTTTTTGACGTACCTCGGGTTTAGCGCGTTCCATATCGGCCTCGTGCTGGCGATACCGCCGTTCGCCCTGCTCATTCAGGTGCTGATCGCGTTCGCGATGCAGAGCTGGCACAATCGCCGGTTTTTCGTCGCGCTGTTCGGCATCGTCCACCGGACGGTGTGGGTCGGAACCGGGCTGATCCCGCTGGCGTTTCCGGAGGATTCCTGGATTCCGGTTTACTTGGCCATGTGGCTCGTCTGCATGGTTTCCGGCCAGGCCGGGGGCGTCGTCTGGACGTCCCTGATGGCGGATATCGTTCCCGCCAGCGTCAGGGGCAAATATTTCGGCATCCGCAACACGGTCCACTGGGCCGTCGTCTGCATGACGCTGCTGCTCGGAGGGCAGATTATGGAATGGCTGCCGGGTCCGCGGGGATTCGTCGTGCTGTTCGGCATCAGCGCCGCCTGCGTCATCTGGAACGGCTGGGCGCTGACGCAATATCCAAACCCTCCTTTTCAACCGTCGGAGAGCGGAAAGTCGCTCCGCATGTTTGCGCGTCCGTTCGCGGACAGGCGGTTTCTGATGGCGACGCTGTTCATCGCCCTGTTCATTTTGCTCCAGAACGTCGCCGTTCCGCTGTTCGCGTACGTTATGCTTGAAGTGATGAAGCTGAGCGCGAGCAAAGTCACGCTGATCATCATGCTGCAAAATCTGGTGATGATGATCAGCTACTATTATTGGGGCTTGCTCAACAGCCGATATTCGACGAATGCGCTTCTGCTCTGGACATTCCCGATTATCGCGGGGTCGTGCGCGATCTGGGCGGGCATGGCCGTGCTGCCCGTGCTGCTCATCCTGATCGTGGCGCACGCGCTGCTCGGCTTCGGGCTGGCCGGCTACAACCTGCTCGTATTCAACTTCCTGATCGGGGATTCTCCCAAATCGGAGAGGCCGATGTACGTCGCCGTCTTCTCGGCTTTCACGGGCATCGCGGGATTCGTCGGGCCGATCGCGGGCGGGTGGCTGTACGATCAAGCGGTCGGAGGGCCGCTGTGGATTCAATCTTACGGCATCGCTTCATTCGCGGGCGCGGCTCTGATGGCGCTGTCGCTGGCGGTTGCGCCGTTCGTGTTCAGAAGCGGACGGCGCCCGGGCGGGCCGAAGCCTATACCTCGTTCCGGGGAAATGCATAAAGTATAGCATAAGGCCGGCGGCAGCCGCGGCGGAGGCTGTCGAACGGCGGAATTGACAATCGCAACTGTAATATTTATAATTACAGTATATCCAGTGGCGGAAATAGACGGCGAGCAGGCAGCAATGCGGATCGTCGATTTTTTTCTCCGAATTGTAATATAAGTGATTACAGTTTTGCGCAATCCATATTTATAGACGGGCGGTGGGCAACATGAAATTCGAGATCGGCGATTGGGTGCAAGCCAAGACGAGAAACGGGGAATTCGTGCACGGGTTTATCGAGTCGATAGATCATTCGAAAGGATTGGCGAAAGTATTCGTCGTTCGCTCCGATAACGAGGAGTCGACGGGCAAATCGACCTCCGTGCTGGAGCACTGGCTTCGGGAACTGCCGTCTTACGCGATGGACGAGGAGAGTTCGCTGTACAATCTGATCGACCTCGCGCTGGCGACTCGAGACGAATCGTGGTTCATGGAATTGACCCGTTCGCTGGCCGCGCGTTCCGGGCCGGAGCGCCAGGCGGAAGGATTTTCCTTCCGTCGTAAGGCGCCCGTCAATCGGCTGGGGCATACAGCAAGGCCGTAAGAGGTCGTCCTTAGCCTCCGCAAGGCGGGTCGATATCGAAGCGGGACGAGCTTGGCGCGGAAATTTGGATAGATTGGGCCGGATCTCTTGTGATCCGGCTCATTTCTTTATCGGGCCGATGGAGGTAGAATGGAAGGGTACCCAAAATTGAAAGATGAGGTGTTGGATATGGAACTGATCGTTACGCCTTCCGCGCTGTCATGCTTCAAAGGGGAATGGGGAATCGCCGACGGGGAAACGGTAAGAGTGTTCGTGCGTTACGTTAGCGGAGGGGAGCTTCCTTTTGCCTTCGGCATTACGCGGGATACGCCGATCGACGCCGCGGTGACGACGGTCGCCGACCGGGTGACCTTCTACATGGAGAGCAAGGACGTCTGGTTTCTGGAGGGCAGAAGCCTGCGCATCGATTGCCGCGGCGAAGACATCGTATTCCAATTCTCCTGAAGCCGACCGATTAGAGGTAGCAAACCCGCGCGGTTTGATGTAAACTAATAATCATTATATTTCGACACAGGTATCCGCGGGGCCGAGAAAAGGAGAATTCAGAATCATGACGGTACATAGCAAGACGAATCACTGCAAGATCGTGGACTGCACCGTCCGCGACGGAGGGTTGGTCAACAACTGGGATTTCAGCGTGGAGTTCGTGCAGGATCTGTACGAGTCGTTGAACGCGGCCGGCGTGGAGTATATGGAAGTCGGCTACAAAAATTCCCCCAAGCTGCTGAAGAGCGAAGGCAAGGAAGGTCCGTGGAGATTTCTGAACGACGACTTCCTGCGCAAGGTCATCGGCGAGAAGAAACGCACGAAGCTGTCCGCGCTCGTCGACGTCGGACGCGTGGATGAGAACGACGTGCTCGAGCGCAGCGAGTCGATGCTCGACCTGATCCGCGTTGCCTGCTACGCCCGCGACACCGCGAAGGCGATCGATCTGGGCACGCTGTTCCATAAGCGCGGCTACGAGACGACGATCAACATCATGGCGCTGTCCGGCGTCATGGACAATGAGCTCAACGAGTCGCTGGCGATGATCAACGACAGCCCGATCGACGTCGTCTATATCGTCGACTCCTACGGCAGCCTGGACCCGGACGATATCCGCTACCTGGTGGATAAGTTCAGCCGCACGCTGAAGAACAAACGTCTGGGCGTGCATACGCACAACAACCTGCAGCTGGCGTTCGCCAATACGCTGACCGCGGCGCAGCTCGGCGTCGAGCTGCTGGACTCGTCCGTCTTCGGCATGGGCCGCGCCGCCGGCAATACGCCGACCGAGCTGCTGCTCGCCAAGCTGACCCGTCCGGAGTACAGTCTTCGCCCGGTGCTCGGCATGATCGAGAAGCACATGATCAAGCTGCGCGAGAAGGAAGAATGGGGCTACCTGATCCCCGACATGATTACCGGCACGCTGGACGAGCATCCGAGATCCGCCATGGGCTGGAGAGCCTCGGACAAGCGCGATCTGTTTACGGAGTTTTACGACAAGATGACGACTCCGGAAGTGTATCAGGGCAAATAAGCGGATTGACGAATCGGAGAAGTCTCCCCTCGGCGGGGAGGCTTTTTTTGCTTGTTTAGCGGCGTTCCAGATCCGTTTGGCCACGGTTTATTTTGACAAAAATCGTTAAATAGGCTATTGTCTTGTCAAAAGCTGGCAAGTTGGGGGGCGCTTGGATGAGGGGCACGGAGCAACAGGAAGGCTGGATAACCGACACGGAGAAGGTAATGGAACCCGAACAGACGACCCGTCTGGCGAACGCGATTCGCAGACTGCGCAACCGGACTCGCCTGTCGCCGCTAATGCCGGACGGAGTCTGGCATCCCGGCATCGACGAAGAGCTGGGCGGCGTATCGCCGGAGCGGCTGTCGGGAGGACGGGCGGACGGAATTCCGTCCGCGCTCGCTTATTTGGCAGCGCTCCACTTGTGGAACGACAGCCTGAAGCGCGCCCACGATCTGGTCGAACGGCTCGGGACGCCGACGGGGAGCTTGCTGCACGGCATCGTTCACCGGCGCGAAGGAGATTTCGACAACGCGAGCTACTGGTTTCGCCAGGCCGGCAATCATCCCGCTTATCATGGCTTGCAAGCGAGGGCGGCAGCCTATCTTCGGCAGCATCCGGTCGCAGACGGCCCGACCAGGGAGGCCGCCGACCAAATCGCCGCGCAGGGGAGCTGGAATCCTTATCTGTTCGTAACCGCCGCGGCGATGCAGGCGTACCGGATCGGCGACGAAGAAGCCCGCGACAAGCTGGAATACGTGCAGCAACTGGAGCTTGAGGCGGTCATGCGCTTCCTGGAAGGCAGCTTGGGAGCCCTTCGCGACGACTAGCGGACCGATCCCGCTTACGTCCGGCGCTTGCCGCCGAACAGATGGATCATGGCCGGAACGACGAAGCCCATGAACAGCGTCGCATACAGCAATAGGCCGATCAGCGCGCCTGCGCCGATCTGCACGAGCGTGTCCAGGCCGGAGAAGATAAGCGCGCCGAACGTTCCGGCCATGATGGCGGCGGCCGAGCGGATGATGCCGCCCGTCGTCTTCAAGGCTGCGGTCATGGCTTCGGACGCCGGCGCGCGCCGGGTTTCTTCCTTGAATCGGGCCATCAGGAAGATGCCGTAGTCGACGCCGAGCGCAACGATGATGATGAAGACGAAGAACGATACGGTCCACGACAAACCGTCATAGCCCAACACCCTCACGAAGATAAACTCCAGTATTCCCATCGTCACCAAGTAATTCAAGCCTAAGGACAGCAGGATGCACACAGGCTGCGCGAACGAGCGGAGCAGAATCGCCAGCACCGCCGCGATTCCGGCGAGCACGAGCAAGCCGGTGCGGGCGAAATCGCGCCAGGAGATGTCGCGCAGCTCTCCGTACTTGGCCGAGACGCCCGTGACGAACGCCTGCGGTTCTTCAAGCCACGTACGATCCATGCTCTCGCGGACGAAGCGCGTGAGCTCGGGCATCGCGTCCATCGCCTCGTCCGAATACGGATGAGGCGCGAGGAGCAGCTCGAACTTCGCCGTTCTTCCGTCCGGAGAGATGTAATAGTTCAGCGCTTGTTCCCGGGAGCCGCTCTCCGGGCTTCCTTCCTGCAGGGGATTGCCCTTCGCCAGCCGGTTCCATGAGCCGAGCTGGGACAGGAGCAGCTGGCCGAGACCTTCCTGCAGCTGTCGGACGGAGGACAGAATGCCGAGCATGCCTTGACTTAGAGGGGCGGAATGCATCGCGATCTCCCGAAGTCCGGCCATCAACGTCTGCTGGTCGCCGGTCAGCGAGCGGATGATCTCTCCGACGTTCGGACCTTTGAGCTGTCCGGGCACCGTCAATTGCTCCGGCTTCTTGCCGAGCGGGCGGACGGCGCTGCGCACTTCGCCGACGTACGGCAGCGCGTCCAGCTCCGCGCTGACCTGTTCAAGCGCCGCCAGGCCCGACGTCGTGCGCATCGATTGCTTGGCCGTGACCGCGATCGTTACCGGGAATACTTCTCCCGCGCTGAACGCCTTTTCCGCCTGTCGGAAACCGATGACGGAATCCAGCTTCGGATCGATCTCGGACAGGTCGTCGAACGTCCGCTTGCCCTGGAACAGCAAGGCAAGCGGCGCAAGGCAGATGACGGAGGCGATCAGCACAAGCGTCGCTTTTTTCGCGGAGATTGCGGCCAGCTTGCTCCAGAGCGGCGACGGGCGGCCCGAAGGAGCGCGGCGGGCGGGCCAGAACGCCGCGGGGCCGAATAGAAGCAGCAGCGAAGGGGCCAGCGTGAGGGCGGCCGCGACCGTAATCAGCACGCCGAGCGATACGCCGACGGCGGAGCGGTACAGGCCGAACTCCGCGAACCCGAGCAGCAGGAAAGCGGCGAACACGGTGCTGGAGGCGTACAGAATTGTGCCGCCCACGCCCGACATCGTGCGGACGAGCGCCTCGACTCGGTCGCCTTCCGCGCCGCTTCCGGCCTGAAGCTCCTCCTTGTAGCGCTGGATCAGCAGGATGCAGTAGTCCGTCCCCGCGCCGAACAGAACCGCGATCAGGAAAGATTCGGTGAAGTGGGATACCGGGACGCCCCACTGGGCGAAGGCTCCCAGCACTCCCTCGGACACGGCGAAGCTGATTCCTATCGTCGCCAGCGGGAGGATCGGGGTTACGGGGGAGCGAAACAGCAGAAGCAAAATAGCGAGCACGAGGCCGATCGTCACCAGTTCGGTTCTTCGCAGTCCGCTTTCCGCGGATTTCTGAAAATCCTGGGACAGCGGCGCGCTTCCGGTAAGCAGCGCCCGAGAGCCTTCCGGGGCGGCGGCGAGCAGGCTCTTCAACTGGCCGAGCGTCGCTTGGGTAACGTCCTCGAAGTCGGCGCTCGGAAGGTTGATCAGCGCGATCCGGGTCGTGCCGTCCCGGCTGAGCAGCCGCTCCGCCAGCTCCGGCTGTGTGAGGGAGGAGACGACGCCGGCGACGTTAAGCTCGGCTTTGCGGCTGTCGATCTCCCGGAGCGTCCGGTTCAGCCAGTCGTTGTCCGACTCGCGCAAGCCCTCGTCCCTGGAGAAGACCAAGACGGCCCCGGAGAGGGAGCGATTGTCCGGATCGATGTCGTGCAGCAGATTTGTCGCCTGCACGGAATTCGCTTCGTCGGGCAGGAAACGCTGCTCCGAATGCCTTAGAATCGTCTGCAGATCCGGCAGCGCGAACAAGGAAAGAAGAGCGGCCGCCAGCCAAGCCGCCAGAACGGCCCAACGAAGCTTGGCGATCGTCCGTATCCAGTTTTCCAACGCGGGTTCCCTCCCTCCTGCGGGTATTCTCAACGGCTCAGCCGTCCGGATTTCCTGGCATGAGGAAAGGCCGATTCCCCGTCGGCGCTTGGCTTGACGAAGATCAGCCTTTCCGGTTTTGGCGTCCTATGGCGCTGGAGCCTTATTGCGGCCCGTAGCCCGTTAATTGCCCGTCTCCTCGTATGGCGGCAGCGCGGTGGCGCGGGTTCGGATGGAAGAAGCCGCTGCCGGACAGTTCGCGCCCGCCGACGGTCGTCGCGGTCATGGCGATCTCGATCGATTCCGAGTCGGCGAACCGCTTAAGCAATTCGTCGTCGGTCACGCCGTCGATATCGACGTACCAGAGGCGGGTGCCGTGATCGGATACGACCATCAGCTTCGCGCGCGAGAAGACGAGGTTCCAGACATGAGAGTGCTGCGAGATGGCGAGCTCCGCCAGGTCGTACGATTCCACTTTTGAACCAATCCTCCCTTGCCGATAGTATAATTGTACCGTGTTAATCGAAAACGTTGCAAATGAAAGTTATGAAAGGAGGCTTCGTCGTGCGTCGATATGCGTTCGAGACGATCTCCCTCGGCGACAGGGCATTTGCGTTCCGCTGGAGCGAACCGTTGCCGGCCGCCCTTCTTGCGGCGAGAGCGGCGGCTGTCTCCGCCCTCGGGCTCCCGTGGCTGCTGGAGTCGGCGGCGGCCAGCGGAACGATCGCCTTTTACTTGAAGCCTTCTTGCTCATCGATAGAAGAAGCGGCCGCAGAGCTGATCCGGCTGTGGGACGGCATCCGCGAAGAGGCCGCCGCGGAGCCCCGGCGGGTGGAACTGCCCGTCGTCTACGGAGGGGAGTTCGGGCCTGATCTGGGAGCGTGCGCGAGCCGCGCCGGCATGACGGAGGCGCGGTTCGCGGAGCTTCACTCGTCCGCCGTCTATACGGTAGAGATGATGGGGTTCGCTCCGGGATTTCCGTATTTAAGCGGGCTGGACGACAGGCTGGAACAGCCGCGAAGACCGAATCCGCGCATGCGGGTGCCGGCCGGGTCGGTCGCGGTCGCGGGCAACCGGACCGGCGTCTATCCGAACGAATCGCCGGGCGGCTGGCAAATTATCGGAAGAACGGCCGTGCCGCTGTTCCGGCCGGAGGAGAAGGAGCCTTTCCCGCTGAGGCCCGGAGATCAAGTCAGCTTCGTTCCCGCAGCCGAGCTTTCCACGCCGGGCGAGGATGAGGACAAGGACATGGATAAGTCTCCTTGGGCTCCGGCGAACCCCGCGCTCAAAGTGCTGAAGCCGGGATTGCTGACGACCGTGCAGGATGCGGGCCGAGCCGGCTGGCGACGCTACGGCGTCTCGGCCGGGGGCGCGATGGACGATCGGGCGATGCGTACGGCCAATCTGCTCGTCGGCAACGACGAGGAGGACGCCGTGCTTGAGCTGACGATGATCGGCGGCAGCTATGCGGTCGAGCGCGATTTGCTGATCGCGGTGTGCGGCGCGGATCTGTCGCCGCAGGCGGACGGCAGCCCGGTTCCGATGAACCGGCCGGTATTCGTGGCCGCAGGCTCGGAGCTGACGTTCGGCAAGGCGCGCTTCGGCTGCCGAGCCTACATGGCCGTAGCCGGAGGAATCGACGCGCCCGCGGTCCTCGGAAGCCGCAGCGCGGACCCGAGAGCGCGTATCGGCGGCGGCAGCGGGGGGCGGGCGCTGGCCGCCGGGGATGCGATCGGCGCGGCTGCCGCTTCTCCCCGCTCGACGGCTTTGCTGGAATCGCTGCGTGCGCGGGCGGAAGCGGACGGCAAGCCGGCACGACTGAGCGCCGTAAGCTGGCATGCCGCCGATGACGCGAGAAGCGCCGCCTGGCCGGGCGGAGAAGGCTTTACGCTTCGCGTCGTGCCCGGGGAAGAGTGGGAGGAGTTTACCGAAGCCTCCCGAGAGCGGCTGCTAAGCACGGCGTATCGGGTAGAAGCCTCGTCCGACCGGATGGGTCTGAGGCTGTCCGGCGAGCCGCTACTTCGCGAAGGAGGAAGCGAGCTTGTCTCGCACGGCGTCGTTCCCGGAACGATCCAGGTGCCCCCCGACGGGAATCCGATCGTGCTGGGAGCGGGCTGCCAGCCGACTGGAGGTTATCCGAAGATCGCGCACGTCATCGGGGCCGATTGGCCGCTGCTCGCGCAAGCGGCGCCCGGATGCAGGCTTGCCTTCGAGGCGGTTACGCTTCGGGAAGCCGAGCTGGCCTGGGAGCGGACGCTCCGTGAGCGTGCGCTGCTGAAAGCCGGCATCGGCTTGCGTCTCGCGCAAGCCGCAAGCAAAGGAGGGACGAAATGAGAATCGATCTGAACGCGGATTTGGGCGAAGGGTTCGGCGCCTACGAGCACGGAGCGGACGAGCTGCTGCTGGGCGTCGTGTCGTCGGCGAATATCGCCTGCGGCTTCCACGCGGGCGATCCCCACACGATGCGCGCGACTGTCGAGGGCTGCGCGGAGCGCGGCGTGGCGATCGGAGCGCATCCCGGCTTGCCGGACCGACTCGGCTTCGGACGAAGGGAACTGGCGATTTCTCCCCGCGAAGCGGCGGATTTCGTCCTGTACCAGGCCGGCTCGCTGTCCGGCTTCGCGCGCTCGGCCGGGGGGCGGCTGCGGCATGTGAAGCTGCATGGAGCGTTCTACCACATGGCTTCCAAGGATGAAGAGCTGGCGGAGGAAGTCGCGCTTGCGGTACGCAGCCTGGATCCGTCGCTGCTGCTGTACGGCCTTCCGGGCAGCAGTCTGGAAGCTGCGGCGCATAGAGCGGGGATCGGCTTCGTTCCCGAAGGCTTCGCGGATCGGGCTTACGGAGCGGACGGCGGACTCGTGCCGAGGCGAATGCCGAGAGCGGTGCTGGAGCGGCCGGAGGACGTCGTGCGGCAGGCGCTTGCGCTTGCGGGGCAAGGGAGATTCCGCACACTGTGCGTTCACGGAGACACGCCGCAAGCAGCCGAGCTGGCTCGGCTTATCGCGGAACGGCTGCGTCAGGCGGGCTTCGAGATTGGAGCTCCGATTGGAATGGACTCGAACGGTGTCGAATGAATGTCGAAAATTTGCGCTTTTATGCAGGAAAAAACACGAAGGTGTGGAAATTTTATTTTAGAGGACAACGGTCGTAGTTCTAAAGGATTTACTTTTTTTGACGAACGGGGCATTGAATAGGTAATTCGTCGGAGGCAGTGTATGTGGATTAATCGCACGGAATTGAAAACGGTATGGACGATCGTCTTGGCGATCGCGGCGTTCTCCGGTATCCAATGGGGCGGCGGCTGGCTGCAGGCGTCGTTCGATTCGCTCGACCGTTACGCCATTCATCTCATTCTGGAATCTTTGGCCTTCGCGATCTGCTTCGCCTTGCTTATCCTCGGTTGGATGGTATTCGTCCCGACTTTGTGCAGGCACAGGCTGATGACCGCCGCGTTGTTCTCGGCGGTGGGCTTGCTGGGACTGCTGCACGCCATAAGCGCTCCGAGCATGCCTTTGTACGAAGGCGCGGTCGGCGATACGCCCAGCGTTTTGCTGGAGTGGATTGCGGAGTGGATCGGAGCGATCGGCCTGCTCGTCGTATTCTCGCTGCGCAATCCGATCGTCAAGGCGCAAACCCGCATCCTGGCGATCATTCCCGTGCTCGTTACGATTGCGGTCGCCTCGGCGTTCGTTTTTCGTCGCGCGGACAGCTGGAACGTCGCCGCTATCGAGGCGATCGAATCGTATCAACAAGCCGTGGCGCTGCTGTGCTATGCGGCGGCCATCTTGGTGCTGCTGTACCGCAATCGGGTCGAACGCCCGGAATCGGTGCTGACGATCGTTCAAGCGCTTATCTGGCTGCTGCTCTCCAAGCTGGAGAAGACGCTGGGAAGCGGAATCGGCTCGCCGCAAGATCTGTTCGGGGAATGCTTCAAGCTGATCGGCTACTATTTTCTTCTGAAGGGCATTTATTTTGTTCTGATCGAGGAGCCTTACAAGCGGCAGAAAAAGACGGAAGCCCGCATCCAGTATATGGCTTATCACGACGAGCTGACCGCGCTGCCCAACCGGCGGCTGTTCTCGGAGCGAGTGCGGGCCGAGATGTCCCGTTCGCTTCACGGGGGAGGCCAATTCGCGCTGCTCTGGCTGGACATCGACCGGTTCAAGACGATTAACGATTCGATGGGCCATTCGTTCGGAGACCGGCTGCTCGTCTCGATCTCCAAGCGGCTGACGGAGTACGCGGACAAACCGGAGAACGTGTTCCGGCTCGGAGGCGACGAGTTTACGGTGCTTCTGAGCGACATTCGCGACGCGGAGGAAGCGGAGAAGGCGGCGCAGCGCCTGGTCGACTTGTTCGACCAGCCGATCAAGGTCGGTCCTTCCGCCTTTCATATTACGGGCAGCGTCGGAGTGGCGGTCTACCCGGATGACGGGAGAACGCTCGACCTGCTGCTGCAGAACGCGGACACGGCGATGTACGGGGCGAAGGAATCTCGCAACGGCTGGAAGAGATACGAGACGCGGATGAACCTGAAGGCCAAGGAGCGGCTGCTGCTGGAGAACGACCTGCGCATCGCGCTGGAGCTCGGACAGTTTCATCTCGTATACCAGCCGCTCGTCGATCTGGAGCGCGACCATCTCGTCGGAGTCGAAGCGCTGCTCAGGTGGCGGCATCCGCAGAAGGGCGAAATCTCCCCTGTGGAATTCATTCCGCTGTGCGAGGAGAACGGATTCATTTTGCCGCTCGGGGAATGGGTGCTTCGCAACGCCTGCGAACAAATGAAGATGTGGCACGACAGGGGATTGCCTCCGATCGTGCTGTCCGTCAACCTGTCCATTCGCCAATTCCGCCAGCACGATCTGTGCGCCCGCATCGAGAAGGTGCTGACGGAGACGGGGCTGGCGCCTCAGTGGCTGGAGCTCGAAATCACCGAGAGCATTATGGCCGACGTCGCCTACGCCACGGAAATGCTGAAGCAGCTCAAGAAGCTGGGCGTGCGGATCAGCGTCGACGACTTCGGCACCGGCTACAGCTCGCTGTATTATCTGAAGCGGTTTCCGATCGACAAGCTGAAGATCGACCGCGCGTTCGTGGGCGACGTGCTGACGGATCGCAACGACGCGGCGATCGTGTCCGGCATTTCGGCGATGGCGCGCAATCTGGAGCTGACGGTGACGGCCGAAGGCGTCGAGAACGAGGGGCAGGTCGCTTTCCTGAAGCAGTTGAAATGCCAGGAAGCCCAAGGCTACTACTTCTCCAGGCCCGTCCCGCCTGAGCAGTTCGAGAGCTTGTACGAGCAGGATAAGGCAAAGAGGCAGACGGCGGGATGAGGGGCGCGGCGGAGGAAAAGGGGACCGTGCGGGTGTTCGCGTACGGTTCGCTTCTGCCGGGGCTGAGCAACCACGCGGTCGTCGAGCCCTATCTGCTGTCCGCCGTACCCGGGGCGGTTCGCGGCCGGCTTGTCGATGCGGGCCCGTATCCGGCGCTGCTGCTGGACGGTTCGAATCGCATCGTACGGGGAATGTGGATGGAGATTGCGAGGGAAGGCTTGCCGGTGCTGGACGAGCTGGAGGATTTTTACGGCATCGAGGAGCTTAACGATTACGAACGGGTGCGGCTGGCGGATGCGCATCGGCCGGAGCTGACGGGCTGGGGCTACGTCTGGACCGAATCCAGAGGTTTCCCCGTCGTGGCGGCGCAGTGGTGGCCGGACGTCTTGCGCGGGCGGTCGTCGTCGAATTAATGTTGCGGAAGAGGAGCTTTCCCGGATCGTTTTATGACGTCGGGAATGCTCCTTTTTAGTGTACAGCGGCATGAACGGGCTTTGCGGCAAGTTGTGGCGAATCCCGAACAATCGCGGAGAAAGGCGTGGGATGCCGTCCCTTGCAGTTGATGCGGCAGAACGGTTCGGGTACGATAGAGTTGCCAAACTGCGGGACTCGTAAGCGACACCTCGTTTGTAATGATAGGTTGGAGGTTGCATAGATGTCATTTTTGCTTAAGTCATGGTTTATTAACGGAAGCTTGCGTCGGCGCTCCCTTGCTTTGCTGCTGCTCGGCGTCGGGCTGACGCTGTATTCGATTGTCGGCGTCGCCGGGCGGGCAGAGGCCCATGCGGTGCTGGAGAAGGCGACTCCGCAGGCGGATTCCCGCCTGGACGTCAGTCCGGAAGCGGTCGAGATCGTCTTCAACGAGAGACTGGACAGCGGAGGAGCGAAGCTGCTCGTGCTCAGCGAATCGTCGCGCGACGTCGCGAAGGGCGAGATCGAGCGGATCGAGGAAGGCAAGGGCATCCGGATCGGACTGCCGAAGCTTGCGGAGGGACATTATACCGTCTCTTATTCGGTCATCTCGGCGGACGGGCATCCGATCTCCGGGGCGTACGTGTTCACGGTCGGCAATCCGGCTCCGCTCGACGCGAGCAAGCTGAACCCGCACCAGCAGGTCGGACATGCCCACGATCACGGCGGTTCGGGGCTGGACGCGGACTCGTTCCTGCTCTATGCGGCGAGAATTCTGTATTACGCCGGACTGCTCGCGACGGCGGGCCTGGCTATGTGGAGCTTGCTGCGAAGCATGTCCCAGGTCGTCCGCGACACGCATTCGCGTTCGCTCGGCCTGTCGGGGAAATTCGCGCTTATCGCCACGCTTGCCTACGTCTTCTTCAGCCTGCGCGATCTGGGGCAGGGGGAGCCGCTGTCCGAATGGGGCCGCATCCTGACGGAGACGACGATCGGCAAGCTGTACATCGCCGAGCTGCTGCTGGCTCTGGCCGCTCCGCTGCTTCCTTCGCTGGGAGCCGCCGCGCGCGTCGCATGGGCCGCAATCGCGCTGTTCGTCGAATCCTGGTCCGGGCACGCCGCGGCGTTTAACCCGGTCTCTTATACGGTAGGACTGGATTATGCGCATCTTCTGGCCGCCGCCCTGTGGAGCGGAGGGCTTCTGCTGCTGCTCGCGGTCTGGTTCAAGGAACGGCCGGAGGCGGGCCGGTTCGCGCTCGTATTTTCCAAGTGGGCGCTGATCTCGTTCCTCGCCCTGTGGGTGACGGGTATTTTGTCCACGCTCAAATATTTGCCGTCATTGGAATACTTGCAGTATACGAACTGGGGAAAATGGCTGATCGCCAAAGCCGCCGTATCCTTGCTCGTGGCCGTCACGGCATTCTTGATCCGGCTGCGTCTGAAGAAGGGAGAGCTTCCCCGGGGCAGCCTGCTGAAGGTCGACGTCGGACTGCTCGCGGGAATCGTGCTCTGCGTCGGAGTGCTGACCTACCAGACTCCGCTGCCGGTTAACGAACCGCTGAGCTATCACAAGATGGGCACGGACATGCACGTGACGCTGCGCATTTCGCCCAACGCTCCGGGAGACAACCGGTTTAATCTGAAAATATGGCTGCCGGAATGGGTCGGCCAAGGGGAGCCGAAAAACGTTCAGCTCCGTCTGCTGCCTCTCGACAAGGAGGGGATGGGGTATATCGACGTTCCTCTCCAGCTTTACGAAGACGAGGAAATGGACGCATTCCCGGATTACAAGAAGTCGACGTATACGGCGCAGGGACCTTATTTGCCTTTTGCGGGACAGTGGAAGGCGCAAGTTCGCGTCACCGATTCAGAAGACACGGAGCGGGTCGTCGAGACGACTTATCGGATTTACTAGCGGTCGGCAGAGCGCTGGCGACTGCGATCGGCGGGGCGCCCAAAGGATGCGCATCGGCTGCGGGGATACCGAAACGAGAAGAAGCTCCGGCTGGGGCTGCGGCTGCGGCGAACTTGGCGATAACGGAGGAAGGGACGTGCGGGCCGTATGGATAACCGGAGCAAGGACAGAAGGATCAAATGGCTCATTTTGCTTATTCCGACGCTGACGATCGGCTTGTGGGAATACGTCCGGCATGCCTTCCTGCTGCCGTACGTGTCGATGGAGCTGGGCAACCTGCTCGCGCCGTTCATCGTGCTTGCCGTCACGTTGACGCTGGTGCGCAGCCTGTTCGCGCGAATGGAGCAGTCGCAGATGGCGCTGCAGCGGGAGAAGGAGGCGAAGGCGGCGCTGGAGGAGCGGGAGAGCTTGGCCCGCGAGCTGCACGACGGCATCTCGCAATCGATGTTCCTGCTCGCCGTCAAGCTGGACCAGCTGGACGAGCTGAGCCGGGACGGGCCGGTGCGGGAACTGGCGGGAGGGCTGCGCGAGACGGTGCGGGTCATGCACGAGGACGTGCGCCAGGCGATCGCCAATCTCCGTCAGCCGCCTTCGCCCGATTCGGCCGCATGGGTCGTGCCGCTGCGGGAGCTGCTCGGAGAGACGGCGGAGCTGTCCGGCGCACGGGCGGAATTCGTCTGGACGATTCCGGACGACGGCTTGACCGATAAGGAGAAGGTCGAGCTCCACGCCTGCGTCCGCGAGGCGCTCGTCAACGTAAGGAAGCACGCGCAGGCCTCCCATGTGTACGTCGTCGGGGAGCCGGACGGAGCGGGCGGCTTCCGCTGCCGCGTCGAGGACGACGGCGTCGGCTTCGACGGCGATCCGCTTCAGGCGCAGGGCCGGTTCGGGCTGCGCATGGTGCGGGATCGGGCCAGGTCGATGGGCTGGTCGTTCCTGGCCGAGCGCCGCGGGGAGCGGACGGTCGTAGAGCTCGTCAAGAGCGGAAGGAAGGCGGAGAAGGGATGAGCAGAGTCGTTCGTTTGCTGCTGGCCGACGATCATCGGCACGCGAGGGAAGGGATGCGGACGATCGTGTCCGCGCTGGAGGAATTCGTCGTCGTCGGAGAGGCGTCCAGCGGCGAGGAAGCGCTCCGGATGACGGAGGATCTGGCGCCGGATATGATCCTGATGGACATCAACATGCCGGGCATGGGCGGATTGGAGGCGGTTAAGGCGATCAAGACGTCTTTTCCCGCGGTGAAAATCGTCATGGTGACCGTGTCCGACGACGTCTCGCATCTGTTCGAGGCGCTGAAGAAGGGCGCTCAGGGGTATTTGCTGAAAAACCTGAACCCCGCCGCCTGGCGCGATTATTTGCGCGCGGTCGCCTTCGACGAGGCGCCGCTCAATCCCGAGCTGGCGATGTCGATTCTTCGCGAGTTCGCGGAGCGCAAATCAAGCTCTTCGGCGGGTGCGCCCAGAGACCGGGCGACGGACGACGGCGGGTTGACGCCGAGGGAGCGCGATATTTTGCAGGAAGTCGCGCGGGGGCAGAAAAACCGCGAAATCGCGTTATCGCTGGGCCTGTCCGAGCACACGGTGAAAAACCATCTGAAAAACATTTTGCAGAAGCTTCATCTCGACAATCGGGTGCAGCTGACGCGTTACGCGTATGAGCGGGGAATCGTCGAGCCGGAATAGGCGAAGCGGCTCCCCGTTTCAATATTGTCACAATGAACGGGACGAAATGACTCTTTCGAGTCATGCGCGGAGTGCGGGGAACGGGCTATACTGTGGAATATCTTAGACTAATCGAATCTGAAAGGTTGGATATTTCATGAAAAAAAGCGTATCTTTGCTTCTCGTTCTGTTGCTGACGATCGGATTTGCCGGATTGGCCAGCGCGCACGTGACGGTGCAGCCGAAGGAGGCGCCGGCGGGCTCCTATCAGGTGTTCACCGTGCGCGTGCCGTCCGAGAAGGACGCCGCGACGACGCAGGTGAAGGTGGCGATTCCGGACGGCGTCAACATCAGCCGTTTCGAGCCTAAGCCGGAATGGACGTACGAAGTCGAGAAGGGCGCGGAGGACAAAATCGTCAGCGTCACCTGGAAGGCGACCGGCAGCGGTCTGGGCGCGACGGAGTTCGGCGAATTCCGCATGCAGGGCAAAATCGCCGACGATGCCAAGGAGCTGAGCTGGAAAGCGTACCAGACGTACTCCGACGGCGAAGTGGTGGAATGGACCGGCGCTCCGGACGCCGACAAACCGGCTTCCGTGACGACGGTAACGGCCGCGACCGGAGACGGCCACGGCGACGGTCACGGCGCTTCGAGCGGAGCCGCCGCGAGCGAGGCCAAGGACGAGGGCGGCCGCGATGCGCTGACGCTGTCTCTGGCGATCGCGGGGCTGGCAGCGGGTATTCTGGCTCTGGCCATCGCGTTGTTCCGCAAGAAGGCTTAATCAAGGCGCGGCCAATCGCGCGGACGGACTGCAGGGAGCCCGCAACTCAATTAAGGGTTGACAGGAGCTCCCTTCGGCTGTAAAGTTTTTCATAGAATTCCACTAGGGGCGCCCGCAAGGGCTGAGATAAGGCGATGCCTTGGTCCCTTTGAACCTGATCTGGGTTATGCCAGCGTAGGAAAGTGGGCAATGTACGTCAGACTTTGGAAGGCGATGGCCGCAGGCTTCTTCATGCTTGCGTTATGGCTTTCGACGAGCTTGACACATTCAGCCGCTCCCTGCCGGGGCGGCTTTTGTTATGCGGCGAGTTGTCGCAGACAGGCGCAACGGCTGGGGCGGACCGCGCGTATTCACCGTCGCTTGCCGTATCGGCATGGGGGACGGAGTCGGTATGCATGCGCCTGAAATGGAGTCGTCGCCAAGTCTGTCCGTCGTTTCTTATCTTCTTACTCATGGCCTCCCAGCGGAATTTGACATTATGCCGCTTAAGGAGGTTTTTTGTTATGCCGATTATGACGACGCCGCTGCCGGGAAGCCGCAAGGTGTACGTGACGGGAGACAGGGAAGACATTCGGGTGCCGATGCGCGAGATCGCGCTGGCGCCGAGTTCGGGGAGGAACGGGCAGGAGGAGCCGAACGATCCGATTCGGGTGTACGACGCCAGCGGTCCGTATACGGAGGATGGTTTTCAGGCCGATGTGCGGCGGGGGCTGCCCTCCGTTCGGGGACGCTGGATCGCGGAGCGAGGCGACACGGTCGAGTACGAGGGACGCGAGGTGCGGCCCGAGGACAACGGCTTTGCGACGGCCGATGCGGCCGAGAAGAGGGGCGCGGAGGTGTTTCCGAAGCTGCATAACCGCTCTCTGCGGGCGGCGGAAGGGCGCAACGTGACGCAGCTGCACTATGCCCGCCAAGGGCTGATCACGCCTGAGATGGAATATATCGCGCTGCGCGAAGGGATGAGCGCGGAATTCGTGCGGACGGAGGTGGCCGCGGGGCGCGCGGTTATCCCGGCGAACATCAACCACCCCGAGTGCGAGCCGATGATTATCGGGCGTCATTTTCACGTCAAGATCAACGCCAACATCGGCAACTCGGCCGTCGCATCCTCAATCGAGGAAGAGGTGGAGAAGATGACGTGGGCGACTCGCTGGGGAGCCGATACGATCATGGACCTGTCCACTGGCAAAAACATTCACACGACCCGGGAATGGATCGTTCGCAATTCCCCGGTTCCGGTAGGCACGGTGCCGATCTACCAGGCGCTGGAGAAGGTCGGAGGCAAGGCGGAGGAGCTGAGCTGGGAGGTGTTCCGCGACACGCTGATCGAGCAGGCGGAGCAGGGTGTCGATTACTTCACGATTCATGCCGGAGTGCGGCTGCGCTATATTCCGCTGACGGCGAAGCGGGTGACCGGCATCGTCTCGCGCGGCGGCTCGATTATGGCGGCCTGGTGTCTGGCCCATCACAAGGAGAACTTCCTGTACACGCATTTCGAAGAGATATGCGAGATTATGAAAGCCTACGACGTCAGCTTCTCGCTCGGGGACGGCCTGCGGCCCGGTTCGATCGCCGACGCCAACGACGAGGCGCAGTTCGCGGAGCTGGATACGCTCGGCGAGCTGACCGAGATCGCGTGGAAGCACGACGTGCAGGTGATGATCGAAGGGCCCGGCCACGTGCCGATGCATCTGATCAAGGAAAATGTCGACCGGCAGATGGAAGTGTGCAAAGAGGCGCCTTTCTATACGCTGGGGCCGCTGACGACCGACATCGCTCCGGGGTACGACCATATTACGTCCGCTATCGGCGCGGCGATGATCGGCTGGTTCGGGACGGCGATGCTATGCTACGTGACGCCGAAGGAGCATCTCGGTCTGCCGAACAAGGAGGACGTCAAGGACGGCGTCATCGCCTACAAGATCGCCGCCCATGCCGCCGATCTGGCGAAGGGCCATCCGCGGGCGCGGCTGCGCGACGATGCGCTGTCCAAGGCCAGATTTGAATTCCGCTGGAGAGACCAGTTCAATCTGTCTCTCGATCCGGAGCGCGCGATGGCGTATCACGACGAAACGCTGCCGGCGGAGGCGGCCAAATCGGCGCATTTCTGCTCGATGTGCGGACCGAAGTTTTGCAGCATGCGCATTACGCAGGACATTCGCGATTACGCGGAGAAGCACGGCGTAGCGGAGGAGGAAGCGCTGGAGGCCGGCATGCAGGAGCAGGCGGAAGCGTTCAAGGCCGGGGGAAGCCGGATCTATGCGTAAGGAAGCGGAGGAGCAGGAGCGCTATTCCCGGCAGATCCGCTTCGCTCCGATCGGCGCGCAGGGCCAGCGGCGGCTCGGCGAGGCGAGCGTGCTCGTCGTAGGCGCCGGGGCGCTGGGGGCGTCGCTCGCCCAGCATATGGTCCGGGCCGGAGTAGGCCGCTTGCGCCTCGTCGATCGGGACTACGTGGAGCTGAGCAACCTGCACCGGCAGACGCTGTACGACGAGGAGGACGCCGCGGAGGCGCTGCCCAAGGCGGTCGCCGCCGCGGCGAAGCTGCGCCGGGTCAGCGACAGGGCGCGGATCGAGGCTTTCGTGGCCGACGTGGATCGGCGCAACGCGGAGTCGCTGGCGGCGGACGTCGACCTGGTGCTCGACGGCACCGACAATACGGCGACCCGGCTGCTGCTCAGCGATGTCTGCTTCGGTCGCGGCATTCCGCTCGTCTACGGCGGCGTCGCGGGCTCCGAGGGAATGACCGCGCTGCTCGTTCCCGGGGAACACTGCTGCTTGCGCTGCCTGCTTGGCGCTGATGAACCTGGCGGCGATGGAGCGCCGACCTGCGACACGCTCGGCGTTATCTCGCCCGCGGTGGAGATGGTGGCCGCTTTGCAGGCGGCGGAGGCGCTTAAGGCGCTGACTGGGAATCGCTCGGCGCTGCGCGGAACGTGGCTGACCGTGGACGCGTGGCATTTCGCGGTCAAGGAATGGAAGCTGCCGCCGCCGGTTGAAGCGTGCCCTAATTGCGGATGGGGGGAGTCGGCGGCAGCTGCCAGCAGGGAGCTTGCGAAGCATGAAGGCTTTGTCCATGCAGAGGACGACTTGTCCGGAGAGGATCATGGAGACACGGCAGATGAAGACTTGTCGGGCGATGAACCGGAGAGTGAGGCGGAAGATGCGTTGTCGGGCGATGACTCCGAGGCAGAGACGGAAAATACGTTGTCGAGCGATGATTCCGAGGCAGAGAAGCTGGTCGTCCTGTGCGGAAGGGATACGTTTCAGTTGATGCTGAAGCCGTCGGTGTCGCTCGGAGAGTGGAGAAGGCGCTTGGCAGAGGCCGGCTGCGCCATTACGGCCGATAACCGCTATCTGCTGCGGGCCTCGACGGTCGAAGGCGAGCGAATCGTCATTTTCGCGGAAGGCCGCGCGTTGATTCAAGGAGCGGGCGAGGCCGAACGCGCGCTGGACATCTATCGGCATTATTTGAGCGACGAGACAAGGAGGAGAGCGGATGAGCCGTCCGTTGGATTTTAAGCTGTACGTCATCACCGGTGAAAACTATCATCCCGGACGCAGCATGGCGGAGGTCATGGAGGCGGCTTTAAGAGGAGGAGCCGATATCGTGCAGCTTCGGGACAAAGAGAGTCCGAAGCGGGAGCTGATCGAGAAAGCGAAGCGGCTGAAGGAGCTGACCGCCAAATATGGAGTGCCGCTCATCGTCAACGACCATCCGGACGTCGCGCTGGCCGCGGACGCCGACGGCGTTCATCTGGGACAGGACGACTTGCCGATCGAGGCGGCGCGAGAGCTTCTCGGACCGCGACGCATTATCGGCATCTCCACGCACCGGATCGAGCAGGCCCGCGCCGCGGAACGGGCGGGAGCGGATTATATCGGCGTCGGTCCCGTCTATCCGACGGGCACCAAGCCGGGACGTCAGGCGGTAACGACTGCTTATGTCGCGCAGGCGGCCGCGGAAATCCGCATTCCGTTCGTCGCCATCGGCGGCATTACGGAGAGCAACGCGGAGGAAGTGCTGAGAGCGGGGGCCAGAAGGCTGTGCGCGGTGTCCGCGATCGTCGGCTATGCCGATCCCGAATCTGTCTGCCGCAATCTGCTGGAGAAGATTAACGCCTGGAGCTTGGGGGAGCAGGCAGTTGTACCGGCATCTTTGCCGATATCCGTTGCGCAGACTTTGCCGGAGCGCAGGGACGTCCGGGAAATTGCGCTCACCGTCAACGGCCGCAGCGAGCGGACGCAGGCGGCTACGCTGCTGGAGCTGGCGGCGCAGTACAAGCTGGAAGGCCGCAGCGTCGTCGCCGACCTGGACGGGGCGGTCGTCCCGCGTCAGCTGTGGGGAGAGACGCCGCTGCAAGGCGGGTGCTCGGTCGAATTCGTTCATTTTGTCGGGGGAGGCTGAGCGCGGGAATGGAAATGAATACAATTGTGCAAGACGGGATGGTGATCGGGGGGCGGAAGCTGAAGTCCCGTTTTTTTCTCGGGACGGGCAGATTTCCGAGCCCTGCCGTTTTCCTTCGCGCGTTGGAGGCGTCCGGAGCCGAAGTCATTACGTTCGCGGTGCGCCGAATCAACCTGGACAACTATGAAGACGACGGCGTGCTGCAGCATGTCGCGGACAGAGAGTTGATTTATTTGCCCAATACGTCGGGGGCCGGCAACGCCGATGAAGCCGTGCGAATTGCCCGGCTGGCACGCGCTGCGGGACTGGGGAATTGGATCAAGGTGGAGATCAGCGGCAATCCGCGCACGCTGCTGCCCGATCCGTTCGAGACGCTTAAGGCGACGGAACGACTGGCCAACGAAGGCTTCACCGTGCTGTCTTATACGTCGGACGATCCGGCGCTGTGCCGCAGGCTGGAAGATGCCGGAGCGGCAGCGGTCATGCCGGGCGGAGCCCCGATCGGCACGGGGCTTGGCATTCTGAATCCGTACAACCTGAGCCTGATTGCCGAGGAGGCGCGGGTTCCCGTCATCGTGGATGCGGGCCTGGGATCGGCAGGGGATGCCGTTCAGGCGATGGAGCTGGGAGCGGACGGCATTCTCGCCAATACACCCGTCTCCAAAGCGGTCGACCCGGTGGCGATGGCGCGGGCGATGAGGCTGGCGATTGAAGCGGGGCGGTTGTCCCGGTTGGCCGGACGCATCCCTCGGAAGCGTTACGCCTCTGCCAGCAGCGAACCGGGGGGACGGCTGTTCATACCCGAAGCTTGGGAGGGGAAAACGTGAGCGGAGCGCCGGAAGGAAACGTGGAAGCGAGGCCCGCGACGGAGGTCGCGATGTCGGCGCAATCGGCAGGGTTTGCGGAGTCGTTGCGAGCGGCAGGGGGTGCGAAGTTGGCGCGATCTGCAGGGTTTGCGAAGTCTGCGCAATCGATTGAGGTACTGATCCTCGGAGGGGGCATCATCGGTTTGTCCAGCGCATGGGAGGCGGCCAAGCGAGGCTTCCGCGTTACAGTGCTCGAGGCGGAGGAGTTCGGCGGCCAAGCCTCCGGAGCGGCAGCTGGGATGCTGGCGCCGTTCTCGGAAAATACGGAAAGCCCCGATGCGTTTTTTCGGCTGTGCGCAGACAGCCATGCGCGGTATCCGGACTGGGTTCGCGAGCTGGAGGAGCTGACGGGACGTTCGGTCGAATTGCGCGGCAGCGGGAGTTTGAATGTCGCGTTTCACGAGGCGGATTTTCTGTCCCTGCGCGCCAGACTCGAATGGCAGAGCCGGTACGGGACCGGATTCGAGCTGCTCGGCGCGTCGGAGCTGCGGCGACTGGAGCCGGAATTGTCCGAACAGGCGCTAGGGGCACTTTATTGTCCCGGCGAAAGCCATGTGTTCGCCCCGAAGCTGGTCGGCGCGTTGGAGGAAGCTTGCCGCCGGGCGGGCGTTCGGCTCGTTGCCCATGCGGGACGCGTTGCGGGTTTGGAGCGAGTTGCCGGCACGGGCGTAGCCGTCCGAACCGCGGGCGCGGGAAGCTGGCTGGCGGATCGGGTCGTCGTATGCGCCGGAGCCTGGAGCGGATTCGTGCGGGAGTGGCTGCCCGTCGACGTGCCGGTTCATCCGATCCGGGGGCAGATTTGCGCATACGATGGGAAGGGCGGCCGCATCCGCCATATGATTTTTTCCAGCCAGGCGTATTGGGTCGGCAAAAAAGACGGAAGCCTCGTATGCGGAGCTTCGGAAGATGTCGCGGGTTTCGAGCGGAGCGTCACGGAGCAGGGCATCGGGCGGCTGACGCGCTGGAGCGGCCGCGCGATGCCTTATCTGCGCGACGTCTCTCCCTCTCGGGGCTGGGCGGGCTTAAGGCCCGCGACGCTGGACGGCTGGCCGCTGATCGGCTCCGTCCCCGAAGCTCCGGAGCTGATACTGGCGTGCGGCCATTATCGCAACGGCATTCTGCTCAGTCCGGCGACGGCGGCGATCGTCGGAGACTTGCTGCAAGGGAAGAACGACGGATACGGGAACGTCTTCGGGATCGAGCGCTTCTCCCCTGCCGGAACAACGAGGAGGGGACTAGGATGAGAGGCGTCGCTCGTTCGTCCGGCGAAGCTCCCGCCCTTCGCCGTTCGCTTGTTTTGACGGTTGCCGGCTCGGACTCGGGCGGGGGAGCGGGCATTCAGGCGGATTTGAAGACGTTTCAGGAGCTTGGCGTATACGGGATGAGCGTCGTGACGGCGGTGACGGCGCAAAACAGCTTAGGGGTGCAGCGCGTGGAGGCGGTCTCCCCGGACATGGTGGAAGCGCAGCTCGAAAGCGTGCTGTCCGACATCGGAGCCGATGCCGTCAAGACGGGGATGCTGCCCCAGTCGGCCCATGTTGAAACGGCGGCGAGTTCTTTTGCGCGGCATCGGGTCAAAAGGCTTGTCGTCGATCCGGTATGCGCCGCTTCGGACGGCTCGGCGCTCATGGACGGCGGAGCGTTCGAAGCGATGAAGCGTCTGCTGCTGCCGATGGCGGAAGTCGTCACGCCGAACCTGCCGGAAGCTTGCCGGCTGCTCGGCGTCCGTTCCGACGACATTCGAACGATTGCGGATATGGAGAGATTGGCAAAGCGGCTGCTCTCGTTGGGCTCCAGGCATGTTTTTCTTAAGGGCGGGCATTGGAACGGAGAAGAGGCCGTCGACGTATTCGTCTCTGCTCATCGCCCCGAGGAGGCGCGGCGGTTCACGGGGCCGAGGTATCCGACTCTCCATACGCACGGAACGGGCTGCACGACGGCGTCCGCCATCGCGGCTTTGCTGGCGCAAGGGGCTCTTCCGGAGGAGGCATGCCGGGAAGCGAAGGCGTTCGTGGCCGCGGCGATTTCGGAAGCTTTTTCGCTCGGGGGAGGAACGGGCTCTCTCTGGCACGGCGCATTTGCGGAAAAGAGGCGGGTTTTGCGTTAATCGGCTTGCTTGCGGTTCTCCGATCCCCTATAATGGTCAATAAATGCACAAATGCGACGATGGAGAAAAGTAAGCAGTGCCTTCTTACAGGGAGGGAGCGCCGAAGATTGCGAGCGTTCCTAAGAAATCAGGCTGCCGAAGTTCGCTCCGGAGCAGATCTCTGAACGTTCGGCTGCGGCCGTCCAGTAGGAGATACCGGCTTGCGGCCCGTTACGCCGCGTGAAGCGGGAATGTCCAAGCGCCGGATCAGGCGCGTGTCCGAATGAGGGCGGGGGCGTTCCAACAAGGGTGGTACCACGGTCTTTTCGTCCCTTACGGGAGAGAAGGCTTTTTATTTTGTCGCGAGAAGGAGAATGGTGATGAAGGAACGATTAGAGGCTTTGCGGAGCGAAGCGCTGGATAAGCTGCAGACCGTGGCGGACGCCGCCGCGCTGAACGATCTCCGCGTGCATTACTTGGGCAAGAAGGGGCAGCTTACCGAAATTTTGCGCGGCATGGGCTCGCTCAGCGCCGAGGAGCGCCCGATCATCGGGCAGGTCGGCAACGAGGTTCGCGCGGCGATCGAAGCGGTTATCGCGGAGAAGCAAGCCGGCTTTGAACAGGCCGAGACTGCGCGCCGTCTGCAAGCGGAGACGATCGACGTTACGCTGCCGGGCAAAAAGTCCGCCGTCGGCGCCGTTCACCCGTTGAACAAAATCGTCGAGGAAATCGAAGACATTTTCATCGGCATGGGCTATACGGTGGCGGAAGGTCCCGAGGTGGAGACGGACTTCTTCAACTTCGAAGCGCTGAACCTGCCGAAAAACCATCCCGCGCGCGATATGCAGGATTCCTTCTATATTACGGATGAGATTTTGCTGCGCACGCAGACGTCTCCCGTCCAGATTCGCACGATGAAGGCGATGAACGGCCAGACGCCGGTTAAAGTCATCTGTCCGGGCAAAGTGTATCGCCGCGACGACGACGACGCGACGCATTCGTTCATGTTCCACCAGATCGAAGGGCTCGTTATCGGGCCGAACATTCGCATGAGCGACTTGAAAGGAACGCTGCTGCAATTCGTCCGGGAAATGTACGGCTCGCAGATGCAAATCCGCCTGCGCCCGAGCTTCTTCCCGTTCACGGAGCCGAGCGCGGAGGTCGACGTCACCTGCGCCCAATGCGGCGGCAGCGGCTGCCGGATGTGCAAGCACACCGGCTGGATCGAAATTCTCGGCTGCGGCATGGTGCACCCTAAAGTGCTCGAATACGGCGGCTACGATCCGAAGGAAGTAACCGGCTTCGCGTTCGGCATGGGCGTGGAACGGATCGCGCTGCTGAAATACGGCATTGACGACATCCGTCATTTCTACGCGAACGATACGAAGTTCTTGAGCCAGTTCGCCAAAATATAGCGCGAAAAAAATTACGATAAAAACGAGGGGAGTTTCCCATGAACGTATCCTATCGGTGGTTATCCGATTATATCGATTTGAGCGGCATTCCCGCCGAGCAACTGGCGGAGATGATGACGCGGGGCGGCATCGAGATCGATTCCGTGCCGTCTCGCAATGCGGGCGTTACCGGCGTAGTCGTCGGCTATGTGAAAAAAAGAGAGAAGCATCCCGACGCGGATAAGCTGAGCGTCTGCACCGTCGACGCCGGAACGGGCGAAGATTTGCAGATCGTCTGCGGAGCGCAGAATGTCGGCGCGGATATGAAGGTGCCGGTCGCCGTCGTTGGCGCGAAGCTGCCGGGAGGCCTGAACATTAAGCGCGCTAAGCTGCGCGGCGTGGAATCGCAGGGCATGATCTGCTCTGCGCGCGAGCTCGGCATCAACGACAAGTTGCTGCCGAAGGAGCAACAAGAAGGCATTCTCGTGCTCCCTCCCGAGACGGAGATTGGTCGCGACATCCTCGACGTGCTTGCGCTGGACGACTCGATCCTCGAGCTCGACCTGACTCCGAACCGTTCGGACTGCCTCAGCATGCTCGGCGTGGCCTACGAGGTGTCTGCGCTGACCGGCCGTCCGCTAAATTTGCCCGATCCGGCAAAAGACATTTATTCGGCTGCGGAAGTCACTTCGGATTATGTCCGGGTGTCGATCAGCTCGCCGGAGCATTGCTCGCTGTATACCGCCCGCTACATTAAAGGAGTCAAGGTCGCCCCTGCGCCGCAATGGATTCAGAACCGTCTGATCGCTGCGGGCGTAAGACCGATCAACAACATCGTCGACATTACGAACTATGTCATGCTGGAATACGGCCAACCGCTGCATGCGTTCGACGCGGGCAAGGTAGCCGGCGGACGCATCGACGTTCGTCTGGCGCAGGCCGGCGAGACGCTCGTGACGCTCGACGACCAGGAGCGCAAGCTGGAGCCGCACATGCTCGTTATCGCGGACGCGGAGAAGGCGATCGGCTTGGCCGGCGTAATGGGCGGCGCGAACTCCGAAGTATCCGAGGGCACGACGGACATCATCCTGGAATCGGCGAAATTTGACGGCAGCACGGTTCGACGCACTTCGCGCCAGCTGGGCTTGCGTTCGGAGGCTTCCGCCCGCTTCGAGAAGGAAGTCGATCAGGACCGGGTCCGCGCGGCGCTGGACCGTGCGGCGGGATTGATTGCCCGTTATGCGGAAGGACTTGTGACGGAAGGCGTCGCCGAAGCGGAAGTGTCTGCGAAGCAGCCGGCCGTCATCGATCTGTCCCTCTCCCGCGTGAACGGCATGCTCGGAACGGAGCTGTCTTCGCTGGAGATCAAGACGATTCTGTCCCGGCTGCAATTCAAGGTCGAGGCCAGCGGCGACGATATTTGGAAGGTCACCGTTCCTTCGCGGCGCGGGGACATCTCCCGCGACGTCGATCTCGTGGAGGAGATTGCGCGCCTGCACGGCTATGACGAAATTCCGACGACGCCGATCGAAGGCCCGACGACGCCGGGCTCCCTGACGAAGCCGCAGGCGATTCGCCGCGAATTGCGGACGATTCTGACCGGAGCAGGGCTGCATGAGGCGATCAGCTATTCCGTAACCTCGCTGCCGAGAACGGAGCTGTTTGCGGAGCTGGCGGCCGGCGCCAAGCCGATCGCGCTGGCGATGCCGATGAGCGAGGAGCGCAGCGTGCTGCGTACGACGCTCATTCCAAGCTTGCTGGAGGCGGCTGCCTACAACCTGAATCGGAAAAACAACGATGTCGCCCTGTTCGAAATCGGCAACGTCTATCACACGGACGAAACGACGCTGACGAGACTGCCGAATGAGAAGCCGAGAGCGGCGCTGCTGCTGTTGGGCAACCGCCGTACCGCGGCATGGAACCGTACTGCGGAGCCTGTCGATTTCTACGATGCCAAGGGCGTTCTGGAGCAGGCGTTCGACCGGCTCGGTCTGACGGGACGTATTTCCTATGAAGCCGCCCAGCCGGCTGGCTTCCATCCGGGCCGCACAGCCGCGATCGTCATCCGCACGGAGCGCGGCAGCGAGACGATCGGCTACGTCGGCCAGGTGCATCCGGAGACGCAGCGCGAGTTCGATCTGCCCGATGCATATGTGGCCGAGCTCGAACTGGAGCCGATCTACGAGTATGCGGATGCGAGCATTGAATACCGCATCCTGCCCCGTTATCCGGCGATCGAGCGCGATATCGCGGTCGTCGTGGATCGGAGCGTCGCTGGAGGAGCGCTGACGGAGACGATCGCCGCTTCCGCCGGAGAGCTGCTGGAGTCGGTGAAGGTGTTCGACGTGTATACCGGAGAGAGAATCGGCAGCGACAAGAAGAGCGTTGCTGTGGCGCTTGTCTACCGTCACGCGGAACGTACGCTGACGGACGAGGAAGTCGGAGAGGCGCATGCCCGCGTGCTTGTGCAGCTGGAACAATCTTACGGCGCGGAACTTCGGAAATAGGCAGGAAACGATATGGGAGGCAGCGAATACATCTAGACGCCGGTTGGCGGAAGATGGTTCGCTGCTTTTGTTACATACAATTACTACGAATGCAATGGGAGGATCACGCCGTGAGCAGTCAGGATAAAACGCGTGTCACCGTTGACATATATGGAACGCAGTATACGATAACGGGACATACAAGCACGGAGTATATGAAAAGGGTAGCCGGAATCGTCAATGATCAGATGAACAAGGTGAACGTCGGTTACCCAAAGCTCGATCTGCCGAAGTTGGCCGTGCTCGCAGCCGTGAACATTGCGGACGAGCTTCTTCGCTTGCGGAGGGAGAACGAACAGCTACTGAAAACCGAGCATGACCAGCAGCTTCAGATCGAAGAGCTGGAAAGCGCCCGGTCTTCGTTGACGCAAGAGCTCGAAGGCTTGAAGGAGCGATCCGCGCTGGAGCTGGAGGCGGCGAAAGAGCAGGCTGCTTTGGAGCTCAACGCTTTCGTGGAGCAAGCGGATTCGGAACGCGAGGAGCTTAAGGAGCGGGCAGCCAGGGAGCTGGAGTCGGCCCGAACGCAGGCCGCGGCGGAGCTGGAAGCAACCAAGACCCGGATGACTGAGGAACTGGAAGCGACCAAGGCTGCGATGACTGCGGAGCTGGATTCGGTCAGAGCGCAGACCGCGGCTGAGCTGGAGGCGGTCAAGTCGCGGGCGGCCGAAGAGCTGGAGACAGCGAGAACGGAGAGCGAAGCGAAGCTGGAAGCGGCGCGATCGGAGGCCGATGCGCAACTGGAGGACGCGCGGGCGGAAGCGGAGGCGAAGCTGGAAGCAGCGCGAGCAGAGGCGGAGGCGACACTGGAAGCCTTCAGGTCCGGCTCTGCGAAGGAATTGGAGGCTGCTCGAGAGCAAGCCGCAGCCGAGCTCGAATCCGCGAAGGCGCAATTCGCTTCCGAGTTGGAGGAGCTGAGGCTGAACTCCGAGTTGGAGGTTGCCCTTGCGGAAACCGCGCTTGAAACCGTCAGGAAAGAGGCGGCAAGCGAGCTGCAAGCGGTCAAGACGCAAGCCGCAGAAGAGTTGGCGCAAGCGGAAGCCCAGGCGGAGCAGCGTCTGACAAGCTTGAGAGCGAGCTTAAACGCGGAGATGGAGCGGCGGAAGCAGGCTGCTGCGCAAGCGTTGCAGGCGGTCAAAGCGCAAGCGGCGTCGGAGCTGGAGCAGGCCGAGTCGAAGGCGGAGCAGCGTCTGGCGAGCATGAAGGCGGGCTTGAACGCGGAGCTTGAGCGGCAGAAGCAAGCCGCGGCGCAAGCACTGCAGGCCGCCAAGACCCAAGCGGCGTCGGAGCTGGCGAAGGCTCAAGCAGAAGCGGAGAAGCAGCTGGCGAGCTCGATAGAGCTAAGCGAAGAGCTTGAGCGGCTGAAGCGGGAGGCCGTGGAACTGGCGCTTGCCAAAGCGCAAGCCGAAGCGGATTTGCAGGCAGCCAAGCAACAAGCCGAAGCGGATCTGCAAGCAGCCAAGCAACAAGCTGAAGCGGATCTGCAGGCAGCGAAGCAACAAGCCGACGCGGATTTGCAGGCAGCGAAGCAGCAAGCCGAAGCCGATCGTCAGGCGCTGGAGAGGAAAGCCGCTTCCGAGCTCGAAGAAGCGAAGCTGGAGGCTGAACTTGAACTCGAACAAGCGAAGATTGACGCCGACAATGCTCTGGAGGCTGCTCGGCGCGAAGCGGAGCGGAGTGCGGCCGACGAGCTTGCCAAGCTGGAGGAGGCTCTAGCCAGAGAAAAGGCGAACGCAGCCGCGGAGTTGGCAAGAGCGCAAGCCGAAGCCGATGGGCGCGCGGCGGAAGAGCTGGCCAAAATAAAAGCCCATGCAGCTGCCGAACTTCAAGAGCTGGAGGTGATGTACTCCGAGGAACTGGAAGCCGTAAAGGCGGAACTCGAGACATTGGCTTCCGAGCAAAGCAAATGGCGTTCCAGAGAGAAGGAGTGGCAGCAGCTGCGCGAACGGCTTGAGAGCGATGCGGAGCGGTGGGCCACGGAAGCGGAAGACCAGAGGAAAACCGTCCTCGAACAGCAGGAGATGCTGCAGGAAGTGGAAATGCAAACGACGGAGCGTTTCGACAAGCAGCAGGAAGCTTTGGAAGAAGCGCTGCGGGAAAAGGAAGAGCTGGCCCGTGAGCTGTCCGAGCGGGACGATCAGGAACGGAGTTGGAGCGAGACGATTCGCGAGCTTCGGGAGCGTCTGTCCGAGTCTCAGCAGAATCAGCAAGCTGCCGCCGGCAGAATCCGTGAGCTGGAAGAGCGGGTCGCCGAGCTGGATCGCTCCCGTGCGGCGCTTGGCGAGGCCGCAGAGAGGGCTGAGCGTGAGTTGGAAGCGGCGCTCGCGGAAGCCGCCGCAGCTCCTTCCCGGGAAGCGGACGCAGCAGCTCTGGACGAGCTGCTCGAACAAGCCGCGCTGGGCACAAGGCTTCGCACGGAGCTGGAGCAGCTACAAGCCGAGCATTCCAAGCTGAACGAAGAGTACAGAAAGCTTCAAAACGAGTACAACGAATGGATCGACATGCTTGAACAAGAATAACCGCAGCATATGCGAAAAAAAGGCGATTGATTCGGGTTTCTATCCGAAACAATCGCCTTGAACTGCTTAAAGGGGTTAGCTTAATGAAGTTAGCTTACGACAATCTTCGCGATCATGTCCGAGTGGCCTTGTCCGCACATGATGCTGCACCGGACTTCGTAAGTGCCCGCAGGCAAAGTGATCACTTTCGACTTGTTGCCCCTGATTGCGATGTCTTGTCCGACGACTTCGATTCCGTGGGCTCCGCTCAAGTTTTCCAGCGTTAATTTGACAGGCGTGTCCTTCGGCAAAGCGTATTCTTTCTGGTCGAACTCCCAGTTGCTCGCTTTTATGACGACCTCTTGGGAATAAGTTTCTTCGCTGGCCGAAGAGTTGTTCCCGGATTTTGTATCGTTGCCTCCGCATGCCGATAGAACGAGAACCAATGCCGCGAGGGTGAGAAAATAGGCGATTTTTCTTTGCATATCATACGACCTCCGTACCGATAAAATGGCGGACGGCTTATCTCTCTTTACGATTCCGCCTGCACAACATTGTACCATAAGGTCGTCTGCGCCTATTCCCTAATCTATGGCAGAGTCATGACATTATTTAAGAATTAGGAAAGCGTCCCGAATGCGCACAAGGCCTCTTCGCCGATAACGAGGAGGCCTTGCGCATTCATTCCGTCAGCTTCTGTGTTTGCCGGCTTCGTATGGGGACGCGATCGGAATGAACAGATCGATAATCCCGATCACGAGAGCCGCCAGCAACGAACCGATAATCGTCACTTCGACGTGGCCGACGACAAACTGAGCCAGCCAGATGACGAGGGCGCTGCATAGGAATCCGACGATTCCCCGTCCGAACGGAGTGACTTTTTTACCGAAGATTCCTTCGATGATCCACCCCAGCACGGCGATGACGACCGCGAGCATAAGAGCGCTCCAGAACCCGCCTACGGAAAATTGAGGGACGAGCCAGCCGACGACCATCAAGACGATGGCAGCGACGATGAAGCGAACGATCGTGCCGATGACATTCATTTTTTCGACCTCCTTTGGATGTAGTTTATCCCGAGATTCGATCCCTATGAGTCGACGGCGAAAAAGTCGGAAAATCCGTTGCTTTCGCATGGATGAAGGATTCGGCTATAATAAAGGCGAAGGAGATGACAGTTGCCGTGAACGAGAAGGCTTTACATACACTGGAATACGATAAAATCATTCGCCGGCTGACGGGGCTCGCTTCGACGAGCTTAGGCAAAGAAGAAGCGGAGAAACTGACACCCAGCCGCGAGCTCGAGATCGTAAAACGCCGGCTGGCTGCCACGGACGAAGCGGCTAGAGCCGTCAGTCTGAAAGGGTCACCGCCATTCGGAGGGATTACGGACATTCGATCTTCCCTCCAGCGCGCCAAGCTCCAGGGGATGCTTCAGCCCCCCGAGCTGATGGAAGTCGCGCAATTCATTATGGGGTCGCGTCGGCTGAGCCGATTCATATCGTCAGCAGGGGAGGAGACGGAGCTTCCGCTGCTTCTGGATCTGTGCGAACCATTGACCGACTTCAAAGCTTTGGAGGACGAGATTCGCAGATGCATCGACGAGCAGGGCGACGTGCTCGACTCCGCCAGCCCGGAGCTGGCTTCCGTCCGCAGAGACATTCGGGTCAATGAAGGACGCGCCAGAGAAAAGCTGGAGAGCTTGATCCGCTCCTCCTCGGTTCAGAAAATGCTTCAAGAAACGTTGATCACGATGCGCAACGACCGCTACGTTATCCCGGTGAAGCAGGAGTATCGCGCTCATTTCGGGGGCATTGTCCACGATCAATCGGGGAGCGGCGCGACGTTGTTTATCGAGCCTGAAGCCGTCGTGCAGATGAACAATAAGCTCCGCGAGCTGAAGATCAGGGAGCAGAACGAGATTGAGCGCATTTTGCGCAAGCTCACTTCCGAGATCGGAGAACGCGCGGACTTGCTTGCGGGAGATGCCGAAATTCTCGGGATCATCGATTTTATTTTCGCCAAAGCGTCTTTAGCGCATGCGTTATCCGCCACGCTTCCCGTTATGAATGACGAGGGCAAAATCCTTCTGCGCAGAGGCCGGCATCCGCTTCTGGACATAAAGACGGCCGTGCCGATCGATATCGAATTGGGCGAGAGCTACACCTCGATCATCGTAACCGGTCCGAATACGGGAGGGAAGACCGTTTCCCTGAAAACGATCGGATTGCTCAGCCTGATGGCGATGTCCGGTTTGTTCGTGCCTGCCGAAGACGGCAGCCGGCTTTGCGTGTTCGACGGCATTTATGCCGATATCGGGGATGAGCAAAGCATCGAGCAAAGCTTGAGCACGTTCTCCAGCCATATGACGAATCTGATTTCGATGCTGGGGCAAGTAACCAGCCGCAGTCTGGTATTGCTCGATGAGCTTGGGGCGGGTACGGATCCCGCGGAAGGCTCCGCTCTTGCTATCGCGATTTTGGAGCATCTTCAGAAGCTTGGCTGCAGGCTGATCGCGACGACTCACTACAGCGAGCTGAAGGCTTACGCCTACAATCGGGACGGTATTATCAATGCAAGTATGGAATTCGACGTGGCTACTTTGCGACCGACTTACCGTCTGTTGGTCGGCGTCCCGGGAAGAAGCAACGCATTCGCGATTGCGGAGAGGCTCGGTCTTCCGAAGAGCATTATCGATCATGCCCGTGGCGAAGTGAGCGAAGACGAATTAAAGGTCGATTCGATGATCGCTTCATTGGAGCAAGATCGCTTGCAAGCCGAAACGGAACGGCGAACTGCAGAAATGTTGCGACTTGAGACGGAGAAGTTGCGTAAAGAAATACAGGAGGAGCGCTTCAAGTTTCAGGAGCAGAAAGCGAAGCTGTTGGATGCGGCACGCGAGGAAGCGCGTCAACAGGTGGCCAAAACCCGGCGGGAGGCCGAGGAGATCATAGCCGATCTTCGTAAGCTGGCCTTGGAAGAAGGAGCATCTGTCAAGGAACATAAGCTGATCGAAGCCAAGAAGCGGTTAGAGGAAGCGATTCCCGACCCTGTCGCCAAGCCGGCTCGCCATAGCGGAACGAAGCCTGCGAAGATCGAAGCGGGAGACGAAGTGAAAGTTCACAGTCTGAATGGGCAAAAAGGGCATGTCGTCGAACTCACAGGAAGCGGAGAGGCCGTCGTACAGCTTGGCATTTTGAAGATGAAGGTTCCTGTGGCGGATCTGGAGCCGACGCGTGCGGCTTCGGCCGGCAAAGCGCCCGCGCAAGCGACAACGGTCAAACGATCCCGAGACGAGAACATTCGCACCGAGCTGGATCTGCGCGGGATGGCGCTGGACGAGGCGATTATGGAAGTGGATCGTTTCCTTGACGAAGCTTTTCTTGGCAATCTGGGGCAAGTCTACATCATACACGGCAAAGGTACAGGCGCTTTGCGCAGCGGGGTGCAAGATTTTCTCAGGCGTCATAAGCACGTCAAAAGTTACCGGTTAGGCCAATTCGGGGAAGGCGGCGCGGGTGTATCCGTAGCCGAGCTTCATTAACGGGAGGTCTTGCGAATGCAGGATGTTGTCGATTCCATCATGTCTCAGCCTTTTCTTGCGGTATTGGCTTATTTCTCCGTAGGAATACTGGCGTTGATCGTCTTTCTCTCGTGCTTCGAATGGGTGACGAAGTACGACGGGTGGAAGGAAATCGGCAGAGGCAACTTGGCGGCAGCGATGGCGACCGGAGGCAAAATATTCGGAATTTGCAACATTTTCCGTTTCTCTATCGAAGCTAACGATACGATTTATCAAAGCATTTTGTGGTCGGCCGTCGGATTCGTTCTGCTGCTCGTCGCTTATTTTCTGTTCGAGTTTTTTACCCCGGTATTCCGGGTCGACGAAGAAATCGGCAAGGATAATCGCGCGGTAGGGCTGCTGTCCCTCGTGCTGTCCGTTTCTTTATCCTACATCATCGGCGCAGCCGTCATCTAAGCTCGGAGGGAACAAACGTCATGAAGTATTTGTGGGGAACTTTGCTTGTCTTGGCGATCTTGTTTATCGCGGTTGGCGTATTTTATATGATGAAGGAGGCGTAAAGCCCAAATGTCGGTCATAATTTGCCCATGGTGTCAAAGCGAAATCCTTCAGGAAGAAGGAGAAGAGCCGGAGAAAATATGTCCGGTGTGCGAAAACGAACTCGACGGCTATCGTACGCTGCAATTCAGTATCGGTGAGGAAGAGGACGAAGAGGAAGAGGACAACGAGGATATTGAAGAGGAAGAGCGTTCGATTTCCATCGATGACGAGGATCTCGGTTGGCTGGACGACGAGTCGTTGGAATCAAGCGAGGATCTGGAGCGTTTCGAAGAGGGCGTAGAGTCGTTGTACGACGAACAGGAACTCGTTCCCGAATGTCCGCTTTGTCACGAGTATATGATTGAAGCCGGGGAGCGTATTGTCGGAGCTCCAGAGTTCGCCCCGCGAGTACCGGACAGTTTGGGAGAACCTTTGCTGGAAGCGCCGTTTAAATTGACGATGTACGTGTGCCCTTCTTGTTTTACCGTACATTCGTTTCTCGGCGACGAAGATCGCCAACGGCTTGTCCGCCGCATAAGTCAAAGAGATAAGGAGAACTTGGTATGACCCGCATTGTCAATTCCGTAATCGAACTGATCGGGGACACTCCTGCTGTCGCATTGCGCCGCTTGACCGGACCGGAGGACGCTGAAGTGCTCGTCAAGCTGGAGAAGATGAACCCGAGCGGCAGCGTCAAAGATCGCGCGGCATCCGGTCTGCTTATGGACGCGGAAGCGCGAGGCTTGATCAAGCCGGGCAGCCTGATCGTCGAGCCGACCAGCGGTAATACGGGCATCGGACTTGCCATGTATGCGGCCGCGCGAGGCTACCGGCTTATTCTGGTCATGCCGGATAATATGACCGCGGAGCGCATCTCACTGCTCCGCGCTTACGGAGCGGAAGTGGTGCTGACTCCTGCGGCCGAGCGCATGCCCGGAGCCATCGCTAAAGCGCGTGAGCTTCTGGAGCAGAACCCGGGCAGCTACATGCCGAATCAATTCGAGAACCCGGCCAATCCGAATATTCACCGGACGACAACCGCCTTGGAAATTCTCGAACAGACAGACGGTCTCTTGGACGCATTCGTCGCAACTTCCGGCACCGGGGGAACGATTACCGGCACAGGAGAAGCGTTGAAGGAGAAGCTTCCCGGTCTGTATGTCGCCGTCGTAGAACCCGCCGGTTCCCCCGTGCTTTCCGGGGGTCAGCCGGGCCCCCACAAACTGGTCGGGACAAGCCCGGGATTCGTTCCGCAAATTTTGAACACATCGATCTATGATGAAATCGTCCAAGTCAAGGACGAGGATGCGCTGGAGACGACGAGACGTTTAGCCCGATTGGAAGGCTTGTTGGTCGGTCCGTCGTCCGGAGCGTCCGTCTGGGCCGCTTTGCAGATTGCCCGCCGCCTGGGTCCAGGGAAACGCGTGCTATGCATCGCTCCCGATACAGGGGAGCGGTACTTGAGCATGGATATATTTTAATGCTGGCTTAGCTCATGTATTCGGTAAGCCATTGACGCTCGCGCACTTTGCGGGCGTTTTTGTTTATGCCGCTGCTGCCCGGACCTTACGCTCGCGAAGCATGCCGTACTCGTTCAACGTGTAAATCGTCGTGCAGGAGGCAAGCATCAGGCTGGAAAGCGTCTCGATAAAATGATGAGAGTAGTTGCTTCGGAACCGGTACTCGTAATA